>RDXB01000031.1 GCA_004292515.1 Oscillatoriales cyanobacterium | reverse complement strand
CAATCGGAAGATATCAACCGGACGATCGCGGGTCTAGAAGCCGAGCGCCGCCGCCAAGAAGCCAAGGCCAACGAGGTGGCGCATCTGTTGCAGCGGGCAGAGTTTTTGCACGAGCAGATCGATCGCAAGGCCCAAACCCTGAAGGAGCGGGAAGAACAGCTCAAGCAAACCCAAGAAGCCGCCGTCCAGAAGGAAATCGAACGGGCCCGGGGCGAAATTGCCCAGGTGATCCGGCAGTTGCAACGGGGCACACCCACGGGCCAACAAGCCCAGCAGGCCACGGCCCAGGTGGGCGAAATTGCCCAACGATTCCTACCCTCCCAGCAGCCGAAACCAAAACCCAAGGGCTACAAACCCCAGGTGGGCGAACGGGTGCGCGTGCCCAAGCTCGGTGGCGCGGCGGAGGTGCTGGCGATCGATGAGGCCGACGAGGAAATCACGATTCGGATGGGGCTAATCAAAGCGACCCTCAGCTTTGCCGATGTGGAATCCCTCGATGGCAAAAAAATCGAGGTGCAAAAACCAGAGCCAAAACCCGCGCCCGCGCCGAAAGCGAAGGAGCGATCGATCCTGCGCACCAGCAGCAACACTTTGGACATTCGCGGGGCCCGGGTGGCGGATGCGGAAATCGAAGTGGAACAGGCGATCGATCGGGCAATTTCCGCCGACTTTGGTTGCCTCTGGATCTTGCATGGCAAGGGAACCGGTAAACTGCGAGACGGCGTGCGCGCCCACCTCAAAACCCATCGACTGGTCGAACGGTTTGAGGATGCCCCCCGCACCGATGGCGGCACGGGCGTGACGATCGCCTATTTGCGTTAGGTTCTGGCGAGGAGTGGTCTGTGTTGAATGCCGTTCGATCGAAGGGCTGGCCGTGGCTGGTGGCTTGGGTGCTGCCCGCGCTGCTGCTGGCGGCATTGATGGTGCGGTATGGCGTAAACCTGCCCACCTACGACCAGTGGGATACGCCGGGGGTGTTGTTCGTGAAGCTGGCGGAGCAACAACCCCTGACCTTCGCAGATTTTATTTCCCAACATAATGAGAGCCGCAAAGTGTTTCCCCGGCTGATTTTTTTGGGATTAGCCTATCTGACGGGCTGGGATATTCGAGCAGAGTTGGCGGTGATTTTTGTCCTGGTTTGCGGGGCGGCGGGGGCGATTTTCGCTTTGGGGCGATCGACTGTTGCGGATCGTCGGTTTCAGGCGATCGCCTTTGCCTTAGCTAGTTGCTTGCTCTTTAGTCCTTCGCAGTGGGAAAACTGGGTTTATAGCATTCAAATTGTGGTTTTCCTGCCGATTTTTTGCATCACCACCAGTTTGTGGTTGGCGCAATCTTCGCTGAAGTTTTGGCAGAAAATTGCGATCAATATTCTGTTAGCCACGGTCAGCACCTATTCCAGCGCTAGCGGGATGTTTTGCTGGTTTCTGTCCTTTCCGGCCTTGTTTTTAAAGGATTGGATTGTTGGCTTGGGTCGAGGTGATGATAACGGGCGCGGATCGGTAAAAAGTGACGATACTGGTGGGCGCACGGCGGTGCGCCCCTACAGGGTTTTTGGGAATTTGGGGCGATCGATTCAATCCTTGGGCGTGACGGTTCGCCAATCCTGGATCGGTTTGGGGGTGTGGCTCGCGGCGATGGCGGCGAATTTGCTGCTCTATTTTTGGGATTATTACAAACCACCCAGCCACCCGAGTTTTGCCGGGCCGCTACAACAGCCGATCGAGGGGTTGAAATATTGGTTTGGCTTGATGGGGGCGATTCTAGGGTTCGATAATTTGGGCTTGAGCCAACTGCTGGGCGGCTTGGGTTTGCTCGGCTTTTTGGGCTTAGTCATGCTGGCTTGGCGGGGCGATCGGGTGCGATCGTTTGAGTGGGTAATTTTTGGGTGCTATGCGATCGGGACGGATGCGATCGTCACCCTCGGACGGTTCGGTTTTGGGCCCGATTCTGCCCTGACTTCCCGCTACCAAACCTTTTCGCTATACCTGTGGATCGCGATCACTCACCTGTCCACAATTCTGTTACCCAAGATCATCCAAAATCGTTTATCAAAATCTTGGCGAAAAGGCTTATTGATCTTTGGGTTAAGCCTGTTTTTGGTGTTGCACTACACCAGCTTTGTGATCGGGTCACGCAACTTAGCTAACTTCAGTCGCGATCGCCACCAGGGCAAAGCTTGCCTAACTTTTATCAACAGTTTTCAAGACGAACGTTGCTTCACTGAATGGATTTATCCCGAGCTGAATGATCATGTGCTGAAAACGATTCAGAATGTGAACCAACTGGGATTTATTCAACCACCGCTCGCATCGCCCATTCCAGAACAAACAGACTTGGCAACCTTGGCTCAAAATCAGCCAGTGGCCGGAACCTTCCAAAAGTTCATCGTCAAGAAAGACAAATGGGATCGGTGGGAATATGCTGTGGCGGGTCAACTGACATTGGGGAATGGTTGCCAACCACCGCGATCAGTGCTGCTGGCCTACGAAAAAGCGGGAAAAATGATTCCTTTCACCACAGCAAAGGTGGGTCGCAATTATCGCAATTTTGGGCAGATTTTGGGTGATTTTGTTTGTCCCAATAGCCGTTGGGGCAAGCATTTTCGGATTGAGAAAGTGATTCCCGATCCTCAAAAACAATTAGAAATTCTCCAATCGCCCAAAATTACTGCCTGGGCCTTCGACAGCGATCGCAATCGGCTTTATCCGCTCACGGGTTCCTATCCCTTCCCCCCCAAATCATGACCGAGCCAACCTATCGCAATCCTGCCCCCACCGTGGATTTGATCATTGAACTGGTCGATCGCCCCCACCGCCCGATCGTTTTGATTGAGCGTAAATATGATCCGCTAGGTTGGGCAATTCCCGGCGGCTTTGTGGACTATGGCGAATCGGTGGAGGATGCGGCCCGGCGGGAAGCCCTCGAAGAAACCTGTCTGGCGGTGAAATTAGTCGAGCAATTTTATCTCTATTCCGACCCGCAGCGGGATGCACGCAAACACACCATAAGTCTGGTGTTTATTGCCACGGCCACGGGCACACCCCAAGCGGCTGATGATGCCCAAAATTTAGCGGTTTTCAATCCTTGGGAACTGCCCAAAAATCTTTGCTTCGATCACGATCGCATCCTCGAAGACTACCTCCGTTACCGCTATTATGGACAGCGACCACGACCCTAAATCGTTGTCTATGCTGTCAGTTTTCGCCACCGATAGTCGTCCCAGACAAGGGGCTTAAGCCCCTTGTCTCTGGTGGATGATTTAGCCTTTTGCCTCTGACGATTTTGCTAACTTCTTGTTACTTACATCACTCTGAAACCGATCATGTCTAAGCAAGTTATTCAAACCGACAAAGCACCTAATCCCGTTGGGCCCTACAATCAGGCGATTGTGGCCAATGGAATGCTGTTTGCGTCGGGTCAAATCTCGATTGATCCAACGACCAATCAGCTTATTCATGAAGGCGATGTGGCAGCCCAGACCGAGCGGGTAATGCAAAATCTGCAAGCGGTTTTAGAAGCTGGGGGAACCAGTTTTGCGAATGTGGTGAAAACCACAATTTTCTTGGCAAATATGGATGATTTCGCCACGGTCAATGGTGTTTATGCCCAATATTTTGATGAGGCAACAGCCCCGGCCCGCGCCACCGTGGAAGTGGCTCGGTTGCCCAAGAGTGTGTTGGTCGAAATTGACTGCACAGCGATCGTTTAGGGCGAGATGGTGGTGGGTATTGCCTACGCGCCTCACCGTGAGCAGATCGTGGGGGGGGACAAGGGGCTTAAGCCCCTTGTTACAACGGTTGGGGCAGAAATGATTAAGCATTTCCGTATCCCGGCAGATGCTGCACGATCGCCTTAGCCGCCGCAGCGATCGAAAACTGCTCCATCACTTCGGCATAGCGATCGAACTGGCGATCGATCCCCATCACCCGCTCGATCGCCTGGGCCAGGGCCGCCGCATCCCCGATCGGGATCGTTTGCACCGCCGGTAAATGTCCCAAATCCACGGTCGAACCCACCGCTTCCGTGGCAATAAACGGTAAGCCCGCTTGTAGGCCTTCATTCACCACCAAGCCCCAGGTTTCGCCCGCGCGATTTGAGGGCAATACCAGCACATCGGCTGCTAAATAAAAGGGTGGTAATTCCTGTTGGTTGCGAAATCCTAAAAACTTCACTGCTAGGTTTTCTAGGGGTTCCGCTTGGGCAGTCAGTTGGGGTTCCAATTCCCCCGCGCCTAAGAAGAAAACAGCCAGCTTCGATTGCAATTCTGGCGATAATTGGCCGATCGCCTGGAGGATCAGCCCTGGATTTTTCTTGGGAATTAATTTGCCGCTAAACAACAGCACGGTGCGGTGCGGTTCAATCCAGAGGGCGGCGCGGGTTTTAGCGCGAATACTTTGTTTTTTATCGAGGGGAATATCAGCAAAGCGATCGGGCACGCAATAGTAAGCCATGCCAATTCGATTTGCAGGAATCCCATGCCGCACCAGATGATCACGGTTGAGCGTACCGATCGCCACGGCCGAGTCAAATAGTCGATAGAGCAAACGATAAACCAGCGATCGCCCCACGGTTTTGAAGCCCCGACGCGGCACTGCCAGGTCATTAGTTTCCACCCGTAAGGTGCAAGGAATTTTGCGGAATTTGGCAGAGATTGCCGCCGTGACTGCACCCTTATAAATCAGGGTATGAATCAAGAGGCGATCGGGTTTTTCCTGACGCAACAACGCTGGAAATCCAGCCGCCCGCAAACTCCAAAATCCTTTCGGTTGTTTCGTTTGATTGGTGTTTAAAATGACCGATCGATAGCCTTCTAGCAAGGGTTCATCCCAAGCGATGCTTTGGCCAAACTCCCGATCTTGATAGCCCTGAATTGAAAAATCTGACAGATAAGCCACCAGTAATTCATCACCGCTGGCGGCCAATTCTTGAGCCATAGCCCGAAAAACCGGCGCGTGATATTGCACCGGATGGGAAGCCAAAATCAACAGCTTCATTGCTTAACCTGCTATTGCATTCGATCGACAATTCGATATTGCACGGCTTCGGCCACATGGCCCGGCTCAATTGCCGTGCTTTGTTCTAAGTCCGCGATCGTTCTTGCCACTTTCAAAATCCGATCGGTCGCCCTTGCCGACAATCCTAACCGCCGAATGGCTGTTTCTAAGAGCGATCGCGTTTGCTCCGTCAGGGCACACCATTGGCGAATTTGCCGGCTTTGCATTTCTGCATTGCACTGAATCGGGGCTTGGTTTGGGGCTTGGTTTGGGGCTGCTTCCTCGGCAAAGCGCGATCGAGCCACCTGCCGCGCCGCCAAGACCCGATCGCGCACGGCCGCCGACGGTTCCCCACCGCTCGATCGGGTCACTTCCTCCGGCTGCAACCGGCTCACCACCACCTGCAAATCAATCCGATCCATCAACGGCCCCGACAGCTTGGCCCAGTAGCGCTGCCGTTGGATGGGCGAGCAGGTGCAAGCCTGTACCGAATCGCCGTAATAGCCACAGGGACAGGGATTGGTGCTGGCTACAAGGGTAAATTGCGCCGGGAACCGCACCGTTTGTCGGGCCCGCGAAATGGTGACACAGCCTTCCTCTAACGGTTGGCGCAAAAACTCCAGCACATCTCGCTTAAATTCCGTCAGCTCATCGAGAAACAAAATGCCCCGGTGAGATAGGGAAATTTCGCCGGGACGCGGGAAGCTGCCACCCCCAACCAGCGACGGCCCCGAGGCGGAATGGTGCGGACTGCGAAAGGGGCGATCGCGCACCAGGGTTCCCCGCTCTTTCAGCAAGCCCGCCACCGAATGAATGCGGGTGACTTCGAGGGCTTCCGCAAAGGTCAGCTCCGGCAAAATGCTGGGCAACCGCCTCGCCAGCATGGTTTTCCCGCTGCCCGGTGGCCCCACAAAAATCAGGTTGTGACCACCGGCCGCAGCAATTTCCAGCGCCCGCCGGGCCTGGGCCTGCCCTTTCACATCGGCCAAGTCCAGCATCCCGATCGCGTTATGCCAAGACACCGCTGGCAATGACTGGTGGGGCACAAACGCTTCAGGTTGATTCAGGAACCGGGTGACTTCCGATAAGTGGTCGAAGCCATACACCCTGAGTCCCTTGACGATCGATGCTTCGTTGGCATTGGCCGCCGGAACCACCATCGCCACAATGCCCAGCCGTTCCGCCGCCGCCGCGATCGCCAACACACCCGCCACCGGCCGCAGGGCCCCATCCAGGGCCACTTCCCCCACAAACAAATGATCCCCCAGTAGGGTAGCGCTCACTTGCTCGGAAGCCGCTAAGATCCCCACCCCGATCGCCAAATCAAAGCTCGGCCCCTCTTTCCGCAAATCCGCCGGAGCCAAATTCACAACGATTTTACGCATCGGATAGGACAGACCGGCATTTTTGATCGCCGCCTTCACCCGCTCGCGGGATTCCTGCACCGCCGTGTCAGGCAGCCCGACGATCGCAATCCCCGGCATCCCGTTGGACACATCCACCTCGACCCCCACTTTCACCGGGTCGATTCCTACCAAGGCCGCACTCCAGATTCGAGCCAGCATCGATCGTTTGGCTCCTCACCTTTGATATCCACCGCTAGCCCCTGAGTCTAACAGCAAGCCGATCGCCGAGCCGATCGCCGAGGCGTTTTTGAGGACTTGACCTAGGGTGTTTCGATCAACGGCGAATCACTCGGGGCGATCGGTCCCAAATGGCGCTGGAGATAGGGCGAAAACACCTCGTAAATTAGCGTGAGGGGCTGGTTGCGATGCCAAAACAGATAGTGCCGCCCCCACAGTGGCCCCGTTTCGCCAAATGCGGTTTCTAGGGTAGCCGATCGCCCATAGCAAACCCCCCGCACATCGCGATAGAGTTCCGTTCGCAACCGGGCCAAGCTAGCCCAGATGGGGAGCGATCGATTTTGCAAATACTCATCCACCTGGCTGGCTTCCCACCAAGAAGTGGCGTAGGCCAACCGCTGACCCGAAGCCGTCCGCAGCCACACCTGCCGCCGCAACCGGGGCCCCGGAACCATCGCGATCGACTCCGGGGCCGCATCGCCCTCGGGGCCCACCACAGACATATCAATCACATCCACTTCCGTGGGTTCGCCCGTCAGCAGTTGTAGGTGGCGCGTGGGCGACCCATCCCCCAACAGCAACATCTGCCAAGGAGGAGCCAAAACCTGATGGGGCAACCCTTGCTGCACAGCGGTTTCATCGCCTTGCCATAGGGGATCGAGCTGATGCCAACCGCCAGGGATCTCGATCGAAGGGCGATCGAACAGCGGGTCGGCGGTCGAGAAGTCGGCCTGACGATCGGTAACGCTAGCAGTCAAAGTCGTTGCAATTCTTAACTTTTATCGATCCTAGCACTCACCGCTGAATTCAGCCGTCAGCCAGTGCGATTTCCACTGCGATGCTAGTTGAGAGTTGAATTGCATAACGCATAAAAATGACCGAACCATTGATGATCAACGATTCGGTCACGGGGGTGATGAGCTGAGGATGCTCAAGTCAGATTTTGGAGGCAAACTTCGCAACACTTACAACAGTTGATGCGGATGGCGGGACTCGAACCCGCAAGGCAAAGCCACACGCCCCTCAAACGTGCGCGTATACCAATTCCGCCACATCCGCAGGTATCAAACTGTAGTTGCGCTAGCCCAAGACGGCAACATCTGTCGGTTATGTTTGTTCAACCCGGCTAGCCGTAGAAGCATAGCACCTTTTGGCAAATATGTCGGGCAATTTGGCGATTTTTTTGAGGGATTGTGCAACCCACCGCCCGATCGCCCGCAGGCCACCCACGATGATAGGATTGGCTACCGCGCCCCACCTGCGATCGTACGACAATGCGCTTTTCAAAAGTCCTGATTGCCAACCGTGGAGAAATCGCCGTTCGGGTGATCCGAGCCTGCGAAGAACTGGGAATTTCCACTGTGGCCGTTCACTCCACCGCCGATCGGCAAGCCCTGCACGTACAGCTTGCCGACGAAGCCGTTTGCATCGGCGACGCAGCCAGCAGCAAAAGTTATTTGAACATTCCCAACATTATTGCGGCCGCTTTGACGCACCACGCCACCGCCATTCATCCGGGCTATGGATTTTTGGCGGAAAACGCAAAGTTTGTCGAAATCTGCAACGATCACCAAATTGCCTTCATTGGCCCCTCGCCCCAAGCCATTCGGGCCATGGGCGACAAGTCCACCGCCAAGGAAACCATGCAACGTGCGGGTGTGCCCACCGTGCCTGGTAGTGAAGGGCTGGTGCAAAGCGAAGATATGGCCCTTGAGTTGGCCAACGAAATTGGCTACCCCGTGATGATCAAGGCGACGGCGGGCGGGGGTGGCCGCGGTATGCGACTGGTGCGCGGCGCTGAGGAACTGCCGAAGCTGTTCCAGGCGGCCCAAGGGGAGGCGGAAGCGGCCTTTGGTAACCCCGGTCTTTACATCGAGAAATTTATCGAGCGTCCTCGCCACATCGAGTTTCAAATCCTGGCCGATAGCCACGGAAACGTGATTCACCTGGGCGAGCGAGATTGCTCCATCCAGCGTCGCCACCAGAAGTTGCTCGAAGAAGCGCCTAGCCCGGTTTTGAATCCTGAGCTACGGGACAAAATGGGGGCGGCAGCGGTGGCGGCGGCTAAGTCGATTAACTATGTGGGCGCGGGCACGGTCGAGTTTTTGGTAGATCGATCGGGCAATTTCTACTTTATGGAGATGAACACCCGAATTCAGGTGGAACATCCCGTTACGGAAATGATTTGTGGCTTGGATTTGATTGCCGAGCAGCTTCGGATTGCCCAGGGCGAAAAACTGCGCTTGACCCAAGATCAGGTCTATCTGCGTGGCCATGCGATCGAATGTCGGATCAACGCTGAAGATCCTGACCAAAACTTCCGCCCTTGTCCCGGTCGGATTGGGGCCTATTTGCCGCCGGGTGGCCCTGGGGTGCGGATGGATTCCCACGTCTATCCCGATTACGAAATTCCGGCCTATTACGATTCGTTGATTGGCAAATTAATTGTGTGGGGCCCCGATCGCTCCAGTGCGATCGCTCGCATGAAACGAGCCTTGCGGGAATGTGCGATCACGGGGGTCAGCACCACGATCGGCTTCCACCAAAAAATTATGGAATCACCGGAATTTATTGCGGGTGAAGTCTACACCAACTTCGTGGAAGAATGGATGAATAAATATGGCAAAAAGCGCTAGCGATCATGAATGATTACTTGGGTGATCATTGGATGGATTGGGCCACAGTGATCGGCTACGTGGGGTTCACTCTGTTCATCATGTGGCAAATTTTCAGTCGATCGAAATAGCGCAGCAAACTCGCAATTGCCCCACTGACCGCCCAAGGAAGCCCGCAACTGGTCTGGTCGTGATTGCCAATCGGGTCGAGACTTGCATCGTGATCCTGTGACAGAAGCAGCGCGATCGCCCGAAATGACCTTGCTATAATCACCCAAATTGCCCGCGCATCGGGCAACTAGCAATTGTAAAAGGGCGATCAACTCATGGCAGATTGGCAAGTGATTCCCGGCGGCGTGACGGCTCCCAAGGGATACCAGGCAGCAGGCATTACGGCGGGTTTGAAACCCTCGGGCGCGCCAGATTTGGCCCTGATTTATTCCGAAGTGGAGGCGATCGCCGCCGGAATTTTCACCACCAGCCAAGTGCGCGCCGCCTGCGTGGACTATTGCCGCGATCGCCTGCAAGCCAAGCCCAGCGCCCGGGCGATTTTGGTGAATGCCGGTCAGGCCAACGCGGCCACCGGAGCCGCTGGCGTGGCCGACGCGGAAGAATGCGCCCAACTGTTGGCTAAGGCACTAGATATCGACCCGAATACGGTGTTGCTGGCTTCCACGGGGGTGATTGGGCAGCGGATCAAGATGGAACCGATGCGATCGGGGATTCCGCAGGTGGTGGCGGCCCTGTCTGACGAGGGGGGAGCCAGCGCCGAAAAGTCGATTCTCACCACAGATTTAGTCGCTAAGTCGATCGCCCTCGAAACCACGATCGGCGATCGCCCCGTGCGGATTGGCGGGATGTCGAAGGGATCGGGGATGATTCACCCGAACATGGCGACGATGTTGGCCTTTGTCACCTGCGATGCGGCCGTGTCGCCCCAGCTTTGGCAGGAAATGCTGTCGCGAGCGGGCGATCGCAGCTTCAACCAAATCACCGTCGATGGCGACACCAGCACCAACGATTCCCTGTTTGCCTTAGCTAACGGTCAGTCGCGTACCCCAGCAATCACCCAGTGGGGCCCAGAAGCCGAAAAGCTAGAAGCCATGTTGACAGAGGTTTGCACCCACCTAGCCAAGGCGATCGCCCGCGATGGGGAAGGAGCCACCTGTTTAATTGAAGTGGCCGTTAGTGGTGCACCCGACGAAGCCGCCGCCCGCGCCGTGGCCAAGACGATCGCCGGTTCCGCCCTCACCAAATCCGCTATCTTCGGTCGCGATCCCAACTGGGGCCGGATTGCCGGGGCCGCCGGTCGCGCCGGGGTGAAGTTCGACCAAGGCAACCTGCGAATCCAGCTCGGCGACATTGTTTTGATGGAAAACGGGCAACCACTGGCGTTCGATCGAATGGCGGCGCACAACTACCTGAAGTCCGCCGCCGAGGGTGAGTATCTGAAAACCGACACCGTGGCGATCGGGGTCAGCATCGGCGATGGGCCCGGCTACGCAAAGGCTTGGGGCTGCGATCTAAGCTATGACTACGTGAAGATCAACGCCGAATACACCACCTAATTCTGACGGTTGAACTTGGGGAGGCAAGGGGCTGAAGCCTCTTGCCTGGGATCACGCCGATCTGCATCGAATTAACCAAGCCCAATTAATCTTATAGAAACCGCAGGTAATATCAATTTCGATTGTTAATGCTACAAATCCTGCGTTGAAATCCTTGTCAGACGAGAATCTTGAGTAGCGTCAATTCACAAAGTTGGTATTGGTTGGTATTAGATGGTGGTGCTAGGAACTGAGCAATGGTCGCTGCAAAAGCGGGGCTAGGTTCAGGATATCAAGGCGATCGGGAGGATGGGAGGCGATCGTGCCGGGTTGTGGCCCGGCCCGTGAATCATCGCTGACCCGAGCCGTTAAGCTGGGCTGGATAGATGGTTGGGTGGGGCATGGGCAGGCCGAGCGCTACACTAGCCCAACCCAATCGTTTTGAGTGCATGGTCTTATGAATCGGGTTTTGCATCCCCTGCGTCGGGTTTTCTTGTATTTGCCGCAATATCATCGCCAATTGTGGCAGGCGATCGCCTGTTCTATTCTCAACAAAATCTTTGATTTGGCCCCGCCGGCCCTGTTGGGTTTGGCGGTCGATACGTTGGTGCAGCGCCAACAATCTTGGCTGGCGGCTTGGGGCTTTCTAGGCATTACCGAGCAGTTTGTGGCCCTGGCGATTTTGACCTGGGCGATTTGGATTTTGGAGTCGGTGTTTGAATATGCCTACAAGCGAATTTGGCGCAACCTAGCCCAGTCGATTCAAAACGATTTGCGGCTGGAGGTTTACGACCATTTGCAATCGTTGGAAATGGCGTATTTCGAGGAACGTAGCAGCGGTGAATTGCTGTCGATTTTGAATGATGATGTGAACCAGCTTGAGCGGTTTTTGGACACGGGTGCCAATGACGTTTTGCAGGTGCTGACGACGGTGCTGGTGATTGGGGGCAGCTTCTTTGCGGTGGCTCCGCAGGTGGCTTGGATGTCGATGTTGCCGATGCCGTTTATTTTGTGGGGGTCGATCGCCTTCCAAAAAAATCTGGCTCCGCGTTACAGCGAAATGCGGGAAGCGGTTGGTTTTTTGAATTCGCGATTGTCCAATAATTTGGGCGGGATTCTGACGATCAAAAGCTTCACGGCCGAGCGCTACGAACACGATCGCGTTGCCCTCGAAAGTGATGCCTATCGCCAAAGCAATCGCCGGGCGATCGCCTATAGTGCGGCCTTTGTGCCGTTGATTCGGATTGTGATTTTGTGTGGGTTTACGGCCACGTTGGTAGTGGGTGGTTTGGAAGCGGCGGCGGGCCGAATGTCGATCGGGGTTTATAGCACGTCGATTTTTATTATTCAACGGTTGCTCTGGCCGCTGACCACCTTGGGCCAAACCCTAGATAACTATCAACGGGCGATGGCTTCGATTCGGCGGATCTTTAATCTGTTAGACACACCGATCGGGGCGCATTCGGGGACTCGCACCTTGGCTGTGAGTGAGGTTCGGGGCGAGATGCAACTCGATCGCGTCACCTTTGCCTATCGGGGTCGATCGCCCGTGGTCAAAAATTTGTCCCTGTCGATTCCGGCGGGCCAAACGATCGCGATTGTCGGGGCCACTGGCTCGGGTAAAAGCACATTGGTGAAGCTGTTGTTGCGGCTCTACGAAATTGATGATGGGGCGATTTTGCTAGATGGGATTGATACGCGCGATATTGATTTACAAAGTTTGCGCGGGGCGATCGGGTTGGTGAGCCAAGATGTGTTTTTGTTCCATGGAAGCGTGGCTGAAAACATCGCTTACGGCACGTTTGATGCCAGCTTTGCATCGATTGTGGAAGCGGCTGAAATTGCCGAGGCAGATCAATTTATTCGGCAGTTACCCCAGGGCTACGACACGATTGTGGGTGAGCGGGGTCAAAAACTCTCAGGCGGTCAGCGGCAACGGATTGCGATCGCCCGGGCTATTTTGAAAAACCCGCCGATTTTGATTTTGGATGAGGCGACTTCGGCGGTAGACAACGAAACGGAAGCCGCCATTCAACGATCGCTCGACAAAATCACCCGCAATCGCACCACGATCGCGATCGCCCACCGACTTTCCACCATCCGCAACGCCGATTGCATCTATGTGATGGAGCAGGGGGAGCTAGTGGAGGCCGGTCGCCATGCCGCTCTGTTGGCCCGCAACGGGATCTATGCGGAGCTGTGGCGCTTGCAAACGGGCGACTATGCGGAACCCCAGCCGATCGCCTAGGGCCGAAGATGCCAGATGATCCCGATCGCTCTGGGCTAGGGGCGAAACAAGCAATGGATTGCGGCCTAATCGCAACTGGACTAATCACTGGGTTAACTGTGCGAGATCAGTCGTGTTAGACAAGGGGCTTAAGCCCCTTGCTGCCCCACGATCCGCCCACCGTGGAATCTGGGTTCTAGGCGAAACGACGACAGTCCCCAAGTCCCCCAAGTGCACCCAGACCCGTTTCGACAGAAACTTTTCCGGGGTTTTTTGGCTCTTGCAACTTGCGGAGGGATGGAACGGCTAAGGTAGCGATCGATACGCGCGCGATCGAGCGGATGGCTCGCATGGATACAGATGGACTCGGATCGACCTGTCACACCACCCACCAGCTCCCCATCAACTGGCCAGCCCTGGGCTGCGGCCCGGAACCGATCGCCATCGACCTCTGAACGCGATCTTGAGTGGCATGGGTGGCGGTTTTGGCGGCGTTGTCGGTGGTGGGCTTGGGCGATCGCGGCGGCGATCGTGGCGATCATTCCGGCCTGGGCGGTGTTGGCGCTGACCTTCGACCAAGTGGACGCGATCGCCTCCCAAGTGACGGTGGTGATTGCCCAGGGGTTGCAAAAGGGCGACATCGAATCGCGCCAGGAATGGAACCCCGGCTCTGGGGTGCTGGTGGCCCACGAAGGGCAGACCTACTATGCCCTAACGGCCTTGCATGTGGTGCGAACGCGCAACACGGTTTACGGCGTGCGGACAAGCGATGGAGAGGTGCATTTTATTGACGATGAAACCGACCCGACCAACATCATCCCGTTGGGCAATGAGTCCGATCGCCTGGGGGCCGCGATTCAGGGGATGGACTTGGCCCTGGTGCGCTTCACCAGCGATCGCGACTATCCCTTGGCGGTGATGGGCAACTCCCTACGGATGCGATCGGGCGATCGGGTGGTGGTGTCGGGCTGGCCGAATCCCAACGACGACAGCGCCCGACGGGAGCGGGTTTCTACCTCTGGGGCGATCGCCGCCATTCTCAGTCAACCGGAGACGGACGGCGGCTACAGCGTGTTTTATGACAACCCCACCCGGCGCGGCATGAGTGGCGGGCCGGTCTTGAACGGCGATGGTGAGCTGATTGGCATCCACGGGCGCGGCCGGGGGGAAGAGGGCGGGGCCGGGGGCTGTGCATCCGAGACGGCCTTGGCTAAAGATGCGGCGGCGGAGTTGGGCCGATCGAGCGGCCGGGCGATCGACCCAAATCAAGCCAGTTGTGGGATGCAAACGGTGCATTTCCTGAGTGCGGCGGAGGGAGCCAAAATTGCCCTGACCTATGATGATCCGCCCGTCGATGAGCAGTTAATCGCCCGAGGCTTGGCCCAAAAGCCCAAGGCCGACACGGTGGAGGACATCTACGCGGCGTTTACCTTTGATGTGCGATCGCTGCTGCGCGATCAACCGTCCGGGGGCTGTGGCAGTGTGCTGCTGGGGGAACCCTGCGATCGCCCGTTTTAAACCAGCACCCGTTTTAACCCAGCACCCGTTCTCAACCAGTAGCGGGGCGGGCGATCGGGCCGGCTATGGTAGTTTCGATCCGGTCGTGGTGGTTGCTGGGCTGGTGATTGCTCTGGTGATTGTTCTGGTGATTGCTCTGGGCCGTTTGAACCAAAACAAGGATGGCTTGCTAGGGCGATCACGCCGGCCAGCGAACCGGCAGATGGTGAGTTTTGAATGGGGACTGTGGTGGGCATGGCAAAACGAGCAACAATGCGGGCGATTGGCCAACGACTTCGGCGCTGGGACTGGCTGTTAGGAGGTCTCGGGGCGATCGGCCTGAGCAGTGGCATGGCGATGGCAGCGCCCCCGCATCCTCCGGTGATCAGCGAGGCGATCGCCCCCCCGAGTCAGCCCCTTGATCGCTTGATCGAACAACCCATCGATCGCACGGATTCTGCTATAGATTTCGCTGCTGATGCTGACCCCACCTGGGCGGTCGATCCCGTCGAGCCGATCAATCCAGTCGAGCCGATTAATCCCGTTTCCCAGCTTACGGACGTGCAGCCCTCGGACTGGGCATTTCAGGCCCTGCAATCCCTCTCAGAGCGCTATGGCTGTCTGGCTGGCTATCCCGACGGATTCTTGCGGGGCGATCGGCCCCTGAGTCGCCATGAATTTGCGGCGGGTTTAGCTGCTTGTCTCGATCGCTTACAGGCGGCGATCGGCCAGGCCGCGGATTCGGCAGTCAAGCGGGCTGATTTGGCGGCGATCGAGCGGCTGCAAACCGACTTTCGGGCCGAACTGAGTCAACTGGCCGGGCGCGTCACCACCCTCGAATCCCAGGTGGAACAACTAGAGCGCCAACGCTTTTCGCCCACAATGCTGCTGGGTGGTGAGGCCATTTTGGGGTTGGCAGCCGCAGCGGGCGACAATCCCCCCGGCGACAACGAAAATGCCGCCACCTTTTCCCACTTAACCCGCTTGCAACTGGTGACTTCGTTTACAGGCAAGGATCGCCTGCGCCTGCAACTGGCCACCGGCAACCTGGCCAACAACGGCTATGCGGGTCGCCAATCCCTGGGCACAGATATGGCCCGCCTGTCCTACCAAGCCGACTTAGACAACAACCTACAACTGGATCTGCTGGACTATCGGTTTGCAGCCTGGGGCGATCGGGTGGTGCTGACTCTGCGGCCCGTGGGCTTTGACCTCAGCAGCGTGCTGACGGCCAACTCGCCTTTTTTCGACACCGGGCGGGGGGCGATTTCCCGATTTGCCGAAGGTAGTCCGTTGTTTAAGTTGGGCGCATTGGATGCGGGGGTGGGGGCCGACTGGCTGCTGTGGGACAAGGGACGGCTGCAATTTGCCTACGGAACCGGCAACAGCGCCAACCCGAATCAAGGAATCCTGGGCAGCGATCGCAGTGCTTGGGGGGTGCAACTGCTGACCAAGCCCGCCGCCACGGTGCTGACGGGCATCGCCTACATCAATGCCTACGACGATCGCGGCTATCTCAACACCTTCACCGGCAGCCTGAATGCCGACCTGTCTGGCAAGCTCGACAAAGCCGCTCAGATTCACGGTCTCAGCGGCACGGTGCAATGGCGAGCTTCAGAACAAATCACCCTCTCGGCCTGGGGCGGTTGGGTCTGGACTAACTACCTCGATCGCCAGGATGCGGCCCTGTCCACCACCTACGCGGGGTCGATCGCCTGGTCTGATCCCTTTGGCCGCGAAGGGGATCTGTGGGCCTTTGTGGTGGGGCAACCCCTGCGGCTGGCTCGGGGCACTGGCGAGGTGGCAGCCGACTCGGGCCGGGGCTGGCATCTCGAAACCTTCTATCGATTCAGGGTGGGCGATCGAATTTCAATTACACCGGGGGTTTTTGTGGTCACTCAATCGGAACATGAGGATCAACGCGGGGCGATCGTGGTGGGAACAATCCGCACCACCTTCCGCTTCTAGGGATCGTAGCGGGTGCGCGATTTCCCATCTAATCAAGTGGGTTAACTGGCGGGTAACTGGCTAACCCCACTGAGTTGGCATCCACTCCAGAACCGGTCTATCACCCTGAATCGCGTTAAATCGGCTACATGATCTTGCTAGGCTAAAACAAACCCATGAGATCACAGGCGGTTGCCTGCCCATGGTGCTGAGTCTAGAGACCGATCAAACCTGCCGGATTTTGTCGAGGGCCACCGCGTAGGATTTGAGAGGATGTCTGAAACGTATCTTTTGGCCCGGGCCCAGCACCAATAGTCGTGGGGGCAAGAGGCTTCAGCCCCTTGTCTGTGTCGATCGATGGAGTGGGCAAAGGCTCAATTTTGGCTTTTCAGACATCCTCTGAGAGACCGATCGCCCGCAGCACAGCGAAGTTCGCGGAGTTCGCCGCTAGTGGTCTGATTCAGAGTCGCCTTCTGAGGACCTACCCATCGCGTCGCCTAAGGCAATTCCCAATCGTGAGTAGCATTTTGGGTAAGTTGACTGGTCATGCAAAAAGTTCCGTCTAAACCTATGCGGGCTAGACCAGCAGTGGTGCCATCATTGCGCGGCCGCCGTTGGGATGCCTTTGTTTTTTTGGAAGTGTTTGAGCACGAGGGTGGCATCCAAACCTATAACCAAAACCTGCTGGAATCCTACGATCGCGTTGCTGATCTAACGATGCAGGGGCGGGTTTGGATTCTGCGCGATCGCCCCTGCCACGGCATCCCGATCGGCAAGGGACGATTGCAGTTTTCCTACTTTGGTGATCGGCGATCGCCCATGGCTGGTCGGTTGCAACTGCTGCTGAGTTTGGCTTGGGCCCTGTGGTGCGATCCGCCGCGCCAGGTGTTTTGTGGCCACATCAACCTGGTCAGGGCGATCGCCTGGATCTGTCGGCTCCGCCAAATTCCCTACACGGTGCTGACCCACGGCAAAGAGGTATGGGATCCGCTGCCAATGCCGACGCGCCGGGCATTGCAACAGGCTCGCGATCTGTGGATTGTCAGTCGCTATTCCCGCGATCGAGCCAGCCAAGCCAACCAACTTAACCCCAAACAGATCTATGTGATGCCCTGTCCCGTGGATGGGGATACGTTTCGACCGGGGATCAAGCCACCGGCCGTCCTAGATCGCTACCAATTGACTGGGGCTAAGGTGCTGATGACGGTGGCGCGGCTCTGGTCGGGTGATCGCTACAAGGGCGTGGATGTGACCATTCGGGCTTTGCCGATCATTGCCCAAGTCGTGCCCAACGTGAAATACCTGGTGATTGGGCGTGGGGACGATCGCCCGCGCCTGGAAGCCCTGGCCTGTGAAATTGGGGTGGGCGATCGGGTAGTGTTTGCAGGGTTTGTGCCCACAGCGGATTTGCCGGACTTATACCGCACGGCCGATCTCTACGTGATGCCATCCCAGGAAGGCTTTGGCATTGCCTATCTAGAAGCCATGGCAACGGGCATTCCGGTGATTTCTGGCGACGATGACGGCTCGGCCGATCCCTTACAGGATGGGCGATTGGGTTGGCGCGTGCCCCATCGGAATCCCGAAGCGGTGGCCCGAGCAGCGATCGCGGCCCTCACGGCCAAGGGCGATCGTCGTCGGGATGGATCTTGGTTGCGACAGGAATCCCTGAGTCTGTTTGGTGTTGAGGCGTTCCGCGATCGCCTCCGTGATTGGTTGGGCTAGAAGTTTGACTCGGGTTAGCGTCAGTTTGGGATATCAGTTCAGAGAACGTTTGTCAGATGTCAGCCGTCAGCCGTCAGAAGATACAGCCTTTGCCTCAAACGATTGGTACAAAGGATTGGTAAATCTGATCGCAGATGCGATGAAGCTGTTAGCCAGTGGGCATTGCTCACCTAGGACGGATACCCTAGGGCGCACCGATTAGCAAGTTGGGCTTTTCAGGTATCCCCTAAGGGATTTTAAATTCCATTCCCTCACGGGCCAGGAATGACGCAGGCGATCGCTCCTTAAGCTGCCGCTCGACCTCATCCAGAAAGTCATCGCTGTGGTTAGGTTCGTGATGGAACACCGCCAAATGCTTGACCCCAGCCACCTCAGCAACCTTTACACCCTCTTGCCAAGTTGAGTGGCCCCAGCCCACCTTCGATGATCGCGGATTGTTATATTCCTCATCCGTATACATCGCGTCATAGACCAGCACATCGGCTCCCTGCGACAGATTCACCACGTGCTCATCCATGCGATCGGGCAAATGCTCGGTATCAGTCGCGTACACGACAGTTTTGCCATTCCAGCTCACCCGGTAGCCCATGGCTCCATTAGGGTGGTTGAGTTGTCCCGTTTCGATTTTAATGTCCCCATCCAGCACGAATGAATCGCCTGGGGACAAGTCGCAAAAGTCAAGTTCTGCTTGAATGACACCCACCGGGATCGGCGAATGAGCGCTTAGGATGCGCTCGCAAAAATGGTGCTTGAGGGCTTCACCCGTGTTCGTACAAGAACCATGAATGGTCAGTCGATGTCCCGGCTCAAATAAAGGCTTGAAAAAGGGAACACCTTGGATGTGATCCCAATGGTAGTGAGTAAAAAACAAGAATGCATCCAGGGTCTCACCCGGTGCAATAGCATCACCAAGCGATCGCAGCCCCGTACCGCCGTCAAAGATCAACCGCCGACCACCGATGCAAAGTTCGATGCAGGACGTATTACCGCCATACCGGACAGTGGACTTGCCCGGCGCAGGGATGCTGCCGCGCACGCCCCAAAAGCGGACTAGAAAATCGGGTGAAAGCGCAATCTCCATATTGCCTACATCAAACAAGACCGGAACCGATAGATCCGGATTGGGCAAGCTAGTTGATCGCAATTCTCTAAGTGGGGAGACCGTAGATGGCTACCCCAATTGAGCGACTGAGAGCGTTCTAGCCAAAATGTTTTAGTCGTGCGGTATTGCGTTGTGAGCGTTGACCGATGGGCCAGGATATTGCAACGAGGCTCTTTCAATGCTGTGGGGATCTATCCCCAACGCACCTCCAGTTGAGCCTAGCATAGACCAAGATGATGAGCAGTAGGGGATTAGGAATCGAACCCAATTCCGTCCTGACCCATCCATAGAAGCCATCTAAACCCGAAGCCTGGCAGTGCCACAACTGTTTGGGTTGTCCAGTCGATGGCAGAGCTGCTCCGGTTAAATTGATGACCAACCCTAGGTTGTCAGGTTTTCTTGGCCGCTTCCCCAGCTCAGGAAGATGCACACAGATGCCAGGAGGCGTTGGTTTTGCCAATTTTGCTAACTCTATCGAGGCAACAAAATGCAGCAAGAGGCTCCAACCAGCCGGGCGATCGCAGTCCACGGTTCGCTAACCATCATGGCCCATGACTACCGGCCAGCATGTGAGCTAGCGATCGCCCCTGGCGTGTCTAGGTAGTTGAAGGCTGGTGGGGCGTGGCCGCTAGCTCCCCGGGTTCCTTGGCCACGAGCACTGAGCAAGGCGCATGGTGCAATACATAGTTACTAACGCTGCCCATGAACAACTCGCTCAAAGCTGACTGCTGACGACGACCAACCACAATCAAACTTGCGCCCCAACCGTGGGCAACCTGACAGATAGTTTTGCCAGGGGAGCCATAGTTTTGAGACCACTCCGTTTGGATACCCTGCTCGGTGGCCACTTGCCCAAGGACTTCCAATCGGCGCAAGTTTTCCTCTGTATAGTCTTTCCAAGCCTGTTGATATCGCTCGAGTGCTGCATCATCTGGCATCAAGGTGGGCACGAAAAAAAGCTCTTCGCCGGGAGGTATCGGGGCGTTTCCTTCACCAGGAAAGAGCACATGCAACAGCATCAACGAGCCACCTGTTTTGGCGGCCAAGTCAACGGCTTGACGGTAGGGCTGGCGATCGGCGGCTGGATCTTCGATCGCGACTAGAATTTTTGAATACATAACCCAAGCTCCCAGTTTCTCGATCAATTGCTTGTTGCTAACGAGTTCAGTCCTTGAGTAAGTCCTTGAGATCTAACAAACAGCATAGATACAGTTTTTACCTCGCAGAATCAGTACAGTAGCCTGTGGGGTTGAGCAATGCCCACCAACTAACCGCTTCACGGCATCTGCGGTCTGATGTGCCAAGTGTTTGAGATCAAGGCTTTAAACAGCACAGATGAATAAATCTGAATAAATCGCGATCAGCGGATTGGTGACTGAATAGGGCCGTAATTCAGTAATGATGAACGGGTCAAAGACTTACCACATCAGCAATCTTTTGCCGAAAAGCATCACCCCATAGGCACTGTCAACAACTGGTTTAAATCAGCTGTTCTCAAGCCATCTGTGGAGTGCTCGATCGCCGCCTACCTTTAGGATCGCTTGTTCCTGGAAGCTTGTCGAGAGGTTCTTTGATTTTGATGTCGCAGATGATGGGGGCGGCGATCGCCCAGCCTTTTAAGATGCCTGGAGATGAGTCGCGGCGCACCAAGATCGAGACCATCAGCAAGCTGAATGCGAGGACTCCACCAATTGCTAGCCCTGCGATCGCCGGGGCCACGAGGGAGAGGGCTTCAAATTCCCCAGGCATAATATCCATCATGGCAACGATCATGGCTCGATCAGGAGGAGGATATCTGCAAGATACCTTACGGCAATTCCTAAGCGCTAATCGCAACAGCGTAGGGTGGGCATTGCCCACCAACAACCTTTTCTAAAGCAACGAAATTGCACCCAAGATCAGGAACCATAATCTTAAAGTGGGAGAGAAACAGCGTAGGGTGGGCATTGCCCACCAATAACCTTTTCTAAAGCAATGAAATTGCACCCAAGCTCATAGTCCCTGGGCTTAAAGTTAGTTCCGCTTTTGTGGGGGAGGAGAGCTGTAGGCATTGCCCACCAATCATCGCTGCTCTAAAGCAACGCGATTACACCCAAGGTAATAAACTCTGATCCTGAAGTCGATTCTGCTTGTGGGGGGATGGTGGGCAGTGCCCACCCTACTCACTACTAATAATCATTAATACAATAGTCCAGATCTGAAAACCACATGGATCACATTAATCTCTGCTAACTCAGTTTACTAATCTGGCAACATAGATATCAGATTTTTTTGACGGACTGGATCATCCATTGACTTTGAGACGAATCCCATTTCAGCTGATACCTAAGTTTCATGAATAAAGGCTTGTTGTTTAGATAGCAACTGTAGCTTATATCAACAACTGAGTACTGAGGTGACTCTTGAATTGTTTGTAAATTATTGACGTTAACCGGACTGATTTTCTGAACCCACTCTGCGAAAGAGTTATACCCATTAGGATGAACTTGACGATTGCCTCTTAATTCGAGGGGAAGCATAGTCCAGGCGCTCTGAAAATCCCCCCGATTGATCAGTTCATAGTATTCAGAAATTACTTTCTGTGCTGGAGGTCTACCAGGCTTCGCTGCAATCTCAGCCTGAGCAGTTCTCTCAGGTTGAGTCAGCTCTGAATTTGTCCGAGGCAAGGTTTCTAGACTAGGGGCAGGAGAAGACTGATCGCCATCACTACTAAGACCTTCCCCTTTCTCGCGAGGAGAAGGAGACTCAATAACATTTGCCATAGGTTGTCTTAATATAAAAGCTACTGCTACCAAACCAACTAAAGTAAAGCTTCCAATAATAGTTCCTAAAACCAAATATTTCTGCCAATTATCCAGCTTTGAAGGTGATTTTTCGGCTACAGACTTTTCACCTACAACAGTGGCAACCGGATACTGAATTACTTGAGTAGCCATTTCTGTTTTCATAGGATTGTTATTCTTCAATGCATTAATCATTTCCTTGGCGGAAAGGAAGCGATCACGTGAATGGGGCTGAATTGCCTTATCTAAGATTGGAAATAGCTGAAGATTGGACTCAGGAGCGTACTGCTGCCAGCTAATTGATCCATGAACTTGGTCTGTTCCTAAGTCTTTAGGAAGTTTACCCGTTAACAAGTAAATCACAGTCAAAGCTAGCGCATATAGATCACTGCTAAACACTGGTCTGCCAGCAAATTGCTCTGAAGGCATGAAGCCCTGTGTCCCGATCACAATCGAGGAAGCCTGATAATTGTCAGGAGATATTGTTGTATTCATAGTCTCCTTTACAGCCCCAAAATCAATTAAAACAGGCTGTCCGTCTGATTCTCGTAAAATGATATTGTCCGGCTTAATATCTCGATGGATAATACCTTGAGCGTGAACTACATCTAATACGGATAAGCATTGAATTAAAATGCCTTGAGCCACTTCATTTTTGAGAACTCCTTCTTTTTGAACTTTCTCTGTGAGTGTTAAGCCATCAACCCACTCTTGAACTAAATAGAATTGACCATTTTCTTCAAAATAAGCATATAGACTTGGAATATTACTATTGGAATTACCTATTTTTTCTAGAGTGACAGCCTCTCGATTAAATCGCTCCTGAATCAATTGATACAGTTGCAGATCTGCTACAACAGGCTTAAGCTGCTTAATAATACAGTAACGCTGCGAAGGAAGATTGATATCACGAGCCAAGAAAGTTTCAC
Source organism: Oscillatoriales cyanobacterium (assembly GCA_004292515.1). Lineage (GTDB taxonomy): Bacteria > Cyanobacteriota > Cyanobacteriia > CACIAM-69d > CACIAM-69d > CACIAM-69d. The sequence continues at coordinate 56,234 of RDXB01000031.1, read as the reverse complement.
CAAAGCCGCCAGAGCCAATTCTTTTCTCAACTTGATAACGGTTATTTAGTAAAAATGTCATGACAAACAAAAAGAGCTTATGGAATTACATCAAATCTTACGCTAAATCATAGACATATTTTCTATTAGTAGCAAGCCTGACGGCTTCCGCTGTAGGCATGGAATACGATAGTTGAAGATTAAGCCCGAGGTGTGCACTGCGATGCTCAACCCATACTGATAGGCACAGGCTCCATCGCACAGAAGTTCGGTGGGGTTACTAGCCGATCGCCGTTTCGCGAGAGTTTTGGGTAAGATAGCGCGGTGGAACGCTGTTTCCGTCTGCCCCGTCCTTGTAACCCGCCCCGTGAGCGGTCGCCGGCCCGTTGTACATCAAGCAAGTTGAAATCACGAACTTCAAATCCTTTGGCGGCACAACGCGCGTTCCGTTGCTGCCCGGATTCACCGTGGTTTCCGGCCCCAACGGCTCCGGCAAATCCAACATTCTCGATGCGCTGCTGTTTGCCCTTGGCCTGTCCTCCTCCAAAGGGATGCGCGCCGATCGCCTGCCCGACTTGGTGAACCAAAGCCAAATGGGCAAAGGTCAAGGCAAAGGCAAGCGATCGACCGTAGAAGCCGCCGTCGCCGTCACCTTTGATCTGAGCGAAGAAGCCGCTCTGCTGGCCACCGTTTCCGCCGAAGCCGCCGAAGACCTGCCCGGTTTGCGCGATGCCGACGGCCAGCCCCTCAGTGAATGGACTGTCACCCGCAAACTGCGCGTCACCCAGCAGGGAACCTATACCTCCAACTACTACATTGGCGGCGAACCCTGCACCCTCAGCGAGTTGCACCAATCCCTCTCGAAGCTGCGGATCTATCCCGAGGGCTACAACGTGGTGCTGCAAGGGGACGTGACCAGCATCATTTCCATGAACCCCCGAGAGCGGCGGCAAATTGTCGATGAGCTGGCGGGGGTGGCCAACTTCGATCGCAAAATTACCCAAACCAAGCAAACCCTGGAAGAGGTGAAGGAGCGGGAAGATCGTTGCCGCATCCTGGAGCAGGAGTTGCAAATTCAGTGCGATCGCCTGGCCAAAGACCGCACCAAGGCGTTGAAATATCAGCAAATTCGCCAGGAAATGCAGGGCCAGCAAGGGCGCTTGGCGGTGGTGGATTGGCTGCTGGAACAATCGAAAGTGGAGCAGTTGCGCCAATCGATCGCCCAGCGGGAACGGGATCTGGCACAGTTGGCCGATCGACTGGTGGCGGAACGGGCGGCGGTGGCTACCCAGGTGGCGGAACTGGAGCGGCTGAACCAAACCGTGAAATCCCTGGGGGAATCGGAACAAATCGCCCTGCAAACGGAGCTGGCCACCCACCGGGCCCAACGGGATCAAAACCAACGCCAACAAACGGAACTGACCCAACAGCAACAGGCCCAACAAAAGACGATCGCCCGGTTAACGGCCGAGGTGGCGGAGGTCGATCGCGCCGAAGCCGCCTTGGCCGCCACGGGGCCGGAATTGCAAGAGCGCCTAGAGGAGTTGCAACAGGCCCACGATCGAGCGGCGGCCAACCTGAACCGGGCCCGGGCGGAGGCGGCGGAGTTGGCGGAAGCGTCCCAGGCTTGGGTGCAACAGCAAACGGACTTGCGCCATCAGTTGGAGACGATCCAAGAGTCGATCGATCCCCAACGCACGGAGCGGGCAACGTTGCAGGAGCGGCTGAAGCAGATTGAAACCCAGTTGGCGGAAATCGCCACGGAATGGGAGCGGGCGGGCGATCGCCTGAATGAGCACGACCAGGAATTTCAAACGGTCGATCGGCAAACCCGCAGCCTGGAACCCCAAGTCCAAACGGCCGCCGAGCAGTTGGCCGCCGCCGAGCAGGAATTGCAGCTCCAACAGAAAACCCGCAGCCGCCTGCAAGATGAGCAACGACAGGTGCAACGGCAACTGGACAAACTGGAAGCCCAAACCCAGGCCCAACGGGAAGCTCAGGGGACGTTTGGGGTGCAATTGTTGCTGCAAAGTGATTTGCCGGGCATCTGTGGATTGGTGGCTAATTTGGGTCAGGTGGAACCGGCCTATCAGGTGGCGTTGGAAATTGCGGCCGGGGCGCGGCTGGGCCATTTGGTGGTGGAAGATGATGCGGTGGCGGCGGCGGCGATCGAAATCCTGAAACGGGAGCGGGCCGGGCGGGTCACCTTCTTGCCCCTAAACAAAATTCGCGGCGGTGGCGGCGGCGAGTCGGCGGCCATGGCCCGGGGTCGGGCGGCGGTGGCGGGCTGGATTGATTACGCGGTCAATCTGGTGGATTTTGACGATCGCTACCGCCACATTTTTGAGTATGTGTTTGGCGGGACGGTGGTGTTTGAGCGGTTGGATCAGGCGCGATCGCTCCTGGGTCGCCATCGGATCGTGACGCTGGATGGGGAATTGCTGGAAACCAGCGGGGCCATGACCGGCGGTAGCTTGCAAAAGTCGCGGGGGAGCCTCCGGTTTGGTGGCGGCGAGCAAACCGAAGAAGCCAAGGCGGCGGCGGAACTGCGCGATCGACTGCGGGATATTGATCGGGTTCTGGGGCGTTGTGATGGGGCGATCGCCCAGGCTCAAGTAGACAGCCAGCGCCACACCCAAGCCATTAATGAGTTGCGCCAGTCCCGCCGCGATGCTCAACGACAACTGGAGCAACTGCAAGCGGCCCTGACGGCCACCACGGGCCAGCGCGATCGCCTGGCCCAACAGCGCGATCGGCTAACCCAGGAATTGACCACCAGCCGGGAACGCTTGGCCACGCTCGATCGGGCCCTGCCGGCCGCCGAGCGCCAGTTGGCCAACCTGCGACAGGCGATCGCCCAACTGGAGGACTCGCCCGCCCACAGCCAATGGAGCGAGGCCCAAACGGAAATTCGCGATCGGGAATCAGTGCTCTCACAATTGGCGGATAACTTGCGGGCAGCCCAGGCGCAACGGGCCGATCAAACCCGCGAAGCCGATCGCCTCAGCCAACAGCGCCAACAACTCTCACAACAGATTGCCCAAGCCCAGGATCAAATCACCACAGCGGGCGATCGGCTCCAACAACTGCAAAGGCAGCAAGCCAATCTTGATCAGCAAATTGCCGATCTGCAAACTCAAATTGCCACCCTAGAAACCACCCTAGGCGAAACCAAACAAGCGCGCGATCGCCAAGAAACCGCGCTAAATCGTCAACGCCAAGCCCTGCAAACCCTGGAATTTCAGGGCGATCGACTCCAAGAAACCCAACAACAACAGCAAGCGGAGTTGCAAGAGTTGGAAAACCGGGCCGAGGGCGATCGTCCCGAGCTGCCGCCTGACTCGGAACCCTTGCCCAGTGATCCCATCCAACTAGCCGCCCACCGCGAACAACTGGATCAAACCATTCGCACTTTGCAGCGGCGGTTAGAAAGCCTAGAGCCGGTGAATATGCTGGCCTTGGAAGAATATGATCAGGTGCAAGGCCGTCTGAATCAACTGAGCGAAAAGCTAGCGACGATCGAGCAAGAACGCACAGAATTATTGTTGCGAGTAGAAAACTTCACCACCTTGCGCCAACAGGCATTTTATGAGGCCTTTGATGCGGTCGATCGCAACTTTCAAACCATTTTTGCCGAGCTATCCCAAGGTGATGGCCGCTTGCAATTGGATGATCCCGAAACGCCCCTAGAAAGTGGACTCAACCTCGTTGCTCACCCCAAGGGCAAACCGGTGCAGCGGCTAGCTTCCATGTCCGGTGGCGAAAAATCCCTGACGGCCCTCAGCTTCATTTTTGCCCTCCAGCGCTATCGCCCCTCGCCGTTCTATGCCTTCGACGAGGTGGATATGTTCCTTGACGGTTCCAACGTGGAGCGCCTAGCCAAAATGGTGAAACAACAGGCCGCCGAAGCGCAGTTCATCGTGGTTAGTTTGCGCCGGCCCACCATTGAAGCATCCGATCGGGTGATTGGCGTGACCCAAGCCCGAGGCGCACAGACCCAAGTTTTGGGCGTGGTGCTTTAGCCCATTAGCTCATCGAGCCAATCACTTATTAGTTTGCATCAAATCAGTCATTGACCAAAACTAAGTTCTGGGTGATTTGCCGTCTTATTTCTCAAAATCCCGATAAATTTGTTTAAAACCTACTTGATATTTTTTAACCTTTCAAAGGACTAAATCCTAATTATCGATTCAGAGGATGGCCGCACAATCAAGGTTGATACGCTGGATACCCGATTAATCAATGGAAATGACGAGCTTAAGACCCTGGCGGCTACGATGATTGGCGCCTGACTCATGCCGCAAGCTTCTGGCTGGACATCTTCTCAAACTCCCAAGTTGAGCAAGCCTGTAAGAGGATATTTGAAAAACCAAACTCGACGCTCTGGATGCCTCAGTGATCGACTTAGACAAGGGGCTTAAGCCCCTTGTTCCCACAACTGAATGGTGCTTAGTCCGTGCCAAAAGATGCCTTTCAGATACCCTCTCAGGTCAAATGTTTCTGGCTTGGAATTGATGATTCAAAATTAAAGATTCAGTGAAGTCACTGCCTAAAGCCGAGATTGAATCGAATTTTTCAGTTAGCCTTGCCATAGGTTGCCAACTGGCTCTGATCTAAGTTCAGCATCAGGGTAGTGCCTGTGAGGTGATGTTTTTTGGAAAAAGACTGCTTACACTGCAAGGCTTTCACCCGTTCATCATTACTGAATTACGGCACTACCCAGCAAACAAGCCATAGTCACGATCATCATCACAGAAACTGGGGTTGTTGAATTGCTATGAAAAATACTCTAGCCGCCACGATTGGCCTAGTAATAGGGGTGTTTAGCTGGAACGACTTACCTGCTAGGGCGGCTCAACTGACTTGGAACATTTCATTTTGGGATGAAGCTGGTCAAGCCTTTGGATCTGGTAACGTGACTGTAGAAACAGAGCCGGGGACGCTTTCAACATTAGCCGGCCCCTACACGACCCGTAATATAGTCACCAACTTTCAATTTCAAGTGGGCCCCGTTACTTGGCCTTACGCTAAAGGAGATGGACCGTTTTGGTATGATCGGTGGATTGCGGATGATGGACGGATGGGAACTATTACCCAAAGTTTTTTCTATCCCACGGCCTATCCATCCTTAGGATCATGGCGGTTTATTTCAGGTTTGGATCGGAGTCGCCCTGTTGATAAAACGCTCTATCTCAATGGGCTATTTTCGCCCGGTCAAATCAATGATTGGACAATGAGCTATTTGGCAGTTCCCTTTGCTCAGTGGGGTGAATGGTACTCGAATCCCGCAAATCAGGGACAGAGTATTCCAACTTACAACCTGCGAGGGACTTGGCGGGTTGAGCCTCTAGCCAGCACACCAGAACCGGGGATAGCGGGGGCTGGGTTAATGGCGTTGGGGTTGTGGGGAATTCGTCAGCGATCGCGCCGATCGCTGCAATCAACATCGCGGACGATTGACTCCTAATCCTCTGTCTCAACTTGTCCGGTAGTTACAGAGCAAACCGCACCTTTAGTGCACAAATTCTGGTTTAAGTATAGATGGCTTATGAGTCACTCATCATGATGCCTACAGGCGATCTCTGCGATCGCCTGGACTATGTCTGCCATATCTCTCCTTGCAAAACTACGACCTATGCACAAAACCCTGACCCGCATTCTGGGCACTGCGATCGGGCTAGCCACGCTGACCACCTTGGCGACCCAACCGGCCGAAGCAGCCAAACTCACCTGGAAAGTCAACTTCTTTGACGAAATGGGCGCAGCCTTTGGTAGCGGCAACTTCATCACCGACACCGAACCGCAGACCTTTGGTGTTTTGGAAAGACAACCTGGAAACCCTTTTGCCAGCGGCACTTACACAACCACCAATGTGGTGACGGATTTTAACTTCCAAGTAGGAGCAGTGCCTTGGTCGGCTGGGGAGCCAGTCTCTGGTTTGAACGCGACTCGCTGGGTTGTCGATGATGGTCAACTCGGCCAGGTCTCCAGAACTGGCTATCCGACGGATTATGTAAACTTGGGCACCTGGTGGTTCACCAATTTCTACGGTCGCGGCCGTCCGGTGGACAAAACACTCTATATGAACAGTTCCTCTCAGCCCGACCAGATGAATACTTGGTCAATGTCCTATTCGGAAGTACCGTTTGATCGCTGGGGTGACTGGTTCTCAAATCCGGCAACTCGGGGAACTCCCATCCCTCGCTATGATTTGCGCGGTACTTGGACGATGGAACGAGTGGCCAGCACGCCGGAACCGGGAGTGGCGGGGGCTGGGTTGATGATGCTGGGGCTGTGGGGCATTCGTCAGCGATCGCGCCGGTTGCAGTCGTCAGGATCTCGCGCGATCGACTCGTAAGCATTCAGGGCGATCGCTCACCCAAATTCACACGATAAAATGAACTAGGGGGAGATCAACTCTCCCTCTTTTGGGATTGGGATCAGGCCACCTGTTAGAAGGCTTCGGTCAAAGTCCCTAGCGATCATTCGGGAGTGTTGCCATGTCGATCGCCCTGTCGCCGGAACCTAAAATCGTCACCGCTGATGATTATTTAGCCCAAGAATTTCTATCCGAAACGCGCAATGAATATCGCAATGGAGTGGTTGTTCCCATGACGGGTGGCACACCGGAGCATAATGAAATTGCGAGTGTCTTGAATGCTCTGCTCAGAACTGCTTTAAAAGGGCAGGGATACAGCATCTTTGTGGCCGATCAGCGGCTGTGGATTCCAGAGCCGAATTTATATACCTATCCTGATGTGATGGTTGCACGGCGACCGATTGAACGGAAGCCCGACCGCAACGATACGGTGATGAACCCCATCCTGATTGCTGAGGTGCTTTCCAAGTCAACTCAAGATTACGATCGCACTGAAAAATTTGCTGCCTATCGCACGATTTCGACGCTACAAAACTATTTATTAATTGACCAATATCAGCCCCATGCGGAACTCTATTTCCGCACTAGCGATCAGCAATGGCGATTAAGTCAATACAACCAACTGAGTGATCAAATCATCACCGAGCAAATCGGGGTAGAAATTTCCCTGTCTGATCTATATGAAGCTCTGGAGTTCTAATTGGTTATGTCGATCGCCCTGTCGCCGGAACCTAAGATCATCACTGCGGATGATTATTTAGCCCAAGAATTTCTATCCGAAACGCGCAATGAATATCGCAATGGAGTGGTTGTTCCCATGACGGGTGGCACACCGGAACATAATTTTATTGCGATTAATTTGATTACGATTCTGAAATTCGCCTTGCGAGGACAAGCTTATGATCTCGCTTTGGCGGATCAACGACTATGGATTCCGGAGCCGAATTTATATACCTATCCTGATGTGATGGTGGCGCGGCGACCCATTGAACGGAAGCCTGATCGCAACGATACGGTGATGAATCCCATCCTGATTGCTGAGGTGCTTTCCAAGTCAACTCAAGATTACGATCGCACCGAAAAATTTGCTGCCTATCGCACAATTTCGACGCTACAAAACTATTTATTAATTGACCAATATCAGCCCCGTGTGGAATTCTATTCCCGCAAGGATGATCGTCAATGGCTGTTTAGTGAATATTGCCAATTGAGCGATCGGGTCATGCTGGATGCGGTGTCGATCGAGCTGGCTCTTGCGGATCTCTACGAGGCGATCGCGTTTCCTTCAAACCCAGCACAGCCCACCGATGAGCCGTAACCGACCGTCAATGCTGTCCCCTACATTTAATTAACGGATTGATTGCAATTCTTGAACCGCTGGCCGGTCGTTTCGGCCCGCGATCCCGCTAGGATGGCAACAGACGGGATCGGGCGTGAACCCCCACGGAGCCAGAGATGACGATCGCCACTGCCAACCCCCAATCGACCAAACCTCGCGACGTGCAAGTGATGCCGATCGGCCCCGGCACGATGGTGCTGCGATCGCGCACTTGGGATCGACTGAAGTTTGAGATCGAATATTCCCTGAAAAAGGGCACAACGGCGAATGCCTATCTGATCCAAGGCGATCGCGTGGCCTTGCTCGACCCGCCGGGAACCACCTTCAGCGACAGCTTTTTGGCCACCTTGGCCCAACGCCTCAACGGCCGCGCCATCGACTACATCGTGTTGAATCACGTCAATGCCAATCGTGGGGCTACCCTCGAAAAGCTGCTCGAAGCCAGCCAACCACCACGCTTCATTTGCTCGAACCCGGCGGCCCAAACCCTGCGATCGCTCTTTCCCGATCGCGACTTGGCGATCGAGATTGTGCGCGGCGAAGAAACCCTCGATTTGGGTCAAGGGCACTTGCTGAAATTTGTGACTGTGCCCACGCCGCGCTGGCCCGATGGCATGGTTACTTATGATGCAGCTAGCGAAATCGTCTTTACGGACAAGCTCTACGGAGCACATGTTTGCGGCGACCAAATTTTTGATGAGGGCTGGAAAACCTACGAGGATGATCGCCGGTTTTATTACGACTGCCTCCATGCAGCCCAGTCCAAGCAAGTTAGCGCCGCCCTCGACAAGCTCGACGGGTTTGCGGCGATTGCCTACGCACCGGGTCATGGGCCGATCGTTCGCTATGGGTTCACGGAACTGCGCCACGCCTACCGCAACTGGACCCAACAGCAAACAGCCAAAGAACTATCGGTGGCGCTAATTTACGCTTCGGCCTACGGCAACACGGCGGCGGTCGCCCAAAGCATTGCCCACGGGATCGCCAAGGCCGGTGTAGCGGCTGAGTCAATCAACTGTGAGTATCTGAATGCAGATGAGCTGAAGGGCGCGATCGAAAAGTGCGACGGCTTCATCATCGGCTCGCCCACCCTAGGCGGCCATGCACCGACCCAAATTCAAACGGCCTTGGGGATTGTGCTTTCGACTGCGGATAAAACCAAGCCGGCCGGGGTGTTTGGCTCCTTCGGCTGGAGTGGCGAGGCGATCGACCTGCTCGAAACCAAACTGCAAGACGGCGGCTATCAGTTCGCCATGCCCACAATTCGGGTCAAGTTTGCCCCCACCCAGGCGGTGTTGCAGCAATGCGAAGAGGCGGGCACGGATTTTGCCCAGGCGTTGCAGCGGGCCAGCAAACGCCGCGCCCCCAAACCGACGGCGGGCACGGCTGATCGCACGGCCCAAGCGGTGGGCCGCATTGTGGGTTCCCTTTGCATCGTGACGGCTAGCCAGGATGACGTGCAAACGGCCATGCTGGCTTCTTGGGTTTCGCAGGCCACATTTAAACCGCCGGGGTTGACTGTGGCGGTTGCCAAGGAACGGGCGATCGAGTCGTTGCTGCACGAGGGATCAGTGTTTGTGCTGAATATCCTGGCCGAGGGGAAACAACTGCGGCGGCACTTCATGAAAAACTTTGCCCCCGGAGCCGATCGCTTTGAAGGTCTGACGGTGGAAACGGCCAGCAACGGTTGTCCAATCCTGACTGATTCCCTGGCCTTTTTGGAATGCACCGTGCGGAGTCGAATGGAGTGCGGCGATCACTGGGTGGTCTATGCCACCACCGATAGCGGTAAGGTGCTCGACTCCAGCGGGGTCACGGCTGTGCACCACCGTCGATCGGGCAGCCACTACTAGCAGCATCACCCGCTAACTTCGATCAGTTGCATGACCCACTCGTTAAGGGGCAAGGGGCTTAAGCCCCTTGTCTGCTGCGGCTGATCCTGCTCTACCACGGCTGATTTTGCAACTTTAACCCCACCCTTTGGGCTTACCACGCCACTAGGCCGCGCCCCGCGAGAGTACAGGAACCGATCGCCTCGATTGTTTTGGATCGCCCATGGCCCGCCACGTCCTGTTTTATAAACCCTTTCAGGTGATGAGCCAGTTCAGCCCCACGGATGACGGCAAAACCACCCTGAAAGCCTTCATCGATGTTCCAGACATCTACCCGATCGGGCGGTTGGATTGGGACAGCGAGGGGCTGATGCTGCTGTCTGATGATGGGGTTTTGCAACATCGTCTCAGCGATCCCCGATGGGGCCATCCGCGCACCTATTGGGCCCAGGTGGAGCGAGTTCCCGACCCGCAGGCGATCGCCCAATTAGGTCAAGGCGTGGAGATCCAAAACTATCGCACCCGCCCAGCTCAAGTCCGGTTGTTAACCGAGGAGCCAGATTTACCGCCGCGTGATCCGCCGGTTCGGTTTCGCAAATCTGTACCGACCGCCTGGATCGAACTGATTTTGACGGAAGGGCGCAATCGGCAAGTGCGACGGATGACGGCGGCCGTGGGCTTTCCGACCTTGCGGCTGGTACGGGTGGCGATCGGTTCCCTGACCTTAGCGGGGCTGCAACCGGGTCAATGGCGCGACTTGGAACCCACTGAGGTGGCGACGTTGCGGGCGATCACCCAACCGGGCAAATCAACCCAACCGGGCAGGCCAACCCAACCGAGCAAACCAACCGGGCGATCCCCAGGGCAATCACCACGACGATCCCCAGGGCGATCCCCAGGGCGATCCCCAGAGCGTTAGGCGCGATCGCCGCCATCCCCATGCAATCCTCGTAGAATAGCGAGCGGGCCGCTCCTCATGCCCCTAGCTTCCCCCATGCGCTATCGCATTCATCACGAAATCCACTACACCTACAGCCAGCCCGTGGAACTGCTGCCCCACGTGTTGCGGCTGCGGCCCCGCTGCGATGGATCGTTGCTGATGCACGATTTTCATTTGCAGGTCACACCAGATCCCCTAGGGATTGCCGACCTATACGACATCGAAGGGAACGCCACGATTCAGTGCTGGTTTGCCTCCGCCTTGGTCGATCACCTTGTGGTTAAGGTGGCCAGCGAAGTGGAAACCCTGCGATCGAATCCCTTCAACTTTTTGCTGGAGCCTTGGGCCGTCAGCCTGCCGATCGACTATCCCAGTTCAATGTTGGGTCAACTACAGCCCTACCTGAGCGATCGACGTTTTGGCAGCGATCGCCTTGATCCGACCCTGTGGGAGCTGGCCCAAACCCTGGCTGATCAGCACCATGGCAACGTGATCGGTTTCCTCGGCGAGCTTAATCAACGCATTCACCAGGAATGCACTTACGAACAGCGAGAAACAGGCGACCCCATGCCACCAGGCATCACTTGGCGACAAAAACGCGGCTCCTGTCGTGATTTGGCAGTGTTGTTTATGGAAGCTTGCCGAGTGGTGGGCCTGGCGGCAAGGTTTGTCAGTGGCTATGAAGTGGGTGATCCCGACTGTCTCGAAAAGCATCTCCACGCTTGGGTTGAGGTGTTTTTGCCCGGGGCAGGCTGGCGGGGCTACGATCCCACCCAGGGACTCGTGACGGCCGATCGCCACATTCCCCTAGCCGCCAGCAGCCTCCATCAACAGACAGCGCCGTTGCCTGGGGCCTTTCGCGGCCGGGGTGCAACGGCAGCGATGACCTTCAGCCTACAAATTGAGGCGATCGCTAGCTGAGGTAGATCCCGGCTAGTGCATGCAGGTTGCTCTTGCCCAGTGCCAAGGGATCACAGCACAACCTCAAAGCAACCGCGTCAAAACAGTTGATTCACCAGGCGCTCTAGGTTGACGTAGGGTTGACCGCCGGACTCTTGCACCGAGCTACCACTGCTCAGTACGCGCGTATTAAAGAGTCGGGCCAAAATTTCGCGGGGATCGTTCGATCGCCGATTGGTTTGACTCAGCGTAAACAAGACGTTACTGCGATTACAGCCCGATTGCGTGTTGTTGACACTGCAAACAACCGTGTGGCTATTGACTCGGCCCACCGTGAGATACAGATTACTGAGTCGGTTGCCATTGTCGCGTAGCACGCTGTTTAGCCGACTGGTCACTTCACCGCAGCGCCGCTGGGGAGTGTAGCCCGCGTCGCTAAATTCCTCGCTCGTCCAAGCAATCACAGGAGCCGATCGGCCGCTGCGCTGCACAGCGACGGTGGCGTAGTAGCCATTCACCTGCTGGCACTGAAAGGAAGCCAGGGATTTGATTGATCCGGCCTGGGCCGATTCTGTGGCCATCCAGGGTAGGTTGATGGCTAGCAATCCGGCGATCGCCCATTTTGCGACAGACTTCATAGAAAAACTCACACACCAAAACGAAAATAAGAAGAAAGGCAAGCGCGAAAGCAGCAATGGCAGCGGGCCTCGATCGCTGGGCTAGGGTGTGGCGCGATGACCCGGGCCGGCCAACCCAGCGGCAATCCTTCGGCAACATCACCCCCCAGCATTCGCCTAGCCAGCTTCACCGAGCCAGGAACGTAAGGGCTGAATATCCTCTGAAGTCTTTACGGGCTGGGGACTAAACAGGCGGAGACTATCGCGCACCCAATCGTTTACTGAACCCTTGATGACTGTCGATAGGGTCTCAGACGCGGTTTAGCCTAAAAAGCTCCCACGATCGCACAATCTACACAAATCCTGAGCTATGGCTGGGGAACTGACGGCCAGCGCACCAATTTGCGTCCATACTGCCGGCTTGCTGAGGCGATCGCTCCTCATCATCACCCAAGGACAACAAGCATTTCAAGCCATCTGACCCCTGGGCATTTGGGGATCTTGGCTTGTGCTATCAAGCATCACGCCATCAGGCATCACGCCATCAGGCAAATGCAACCATTCCCGATCGCCCTTAACAACAAAACCCCGATGGGACAGCGGCGCATCTGGTCTGCGCAGGCTAGCTCCATCGGGATTGTTGAGCAAGTTGTTGAGCAAGTTGTTGGGCGAGTTACTCAATGGCCGACCAAGTACTGATCAAGTCAAGTGCTGATCAAGTCAAATACCGGTCGGGTCAAGTACTGATTGGGTGTGCCAATTGACGAGCCTGTGAATCTCGCCTGCGGATCTCGTGATGGGCAGCTTATTCCACAATCAGCGCTCGTTCCACCACCGATCGCTCCACAGCAACCGACTTAGCAGCCTTCACGCTGCTCGGTGAGGCTGCTTCCGGTGATTCACTGGAGAGGGCCGTTGAAGATTCAGGCGCAGGCCGATTGCTGGCCAACTGCCAGCCTAGATCGTGCTGTCCGGTGCTGACGGAAGCGATCACGGCGGTCACGGCGGCAGCGATCGCCGATCCACCCAGCCAGTGAATCCGGCGATGGCGGCGATCGATTCGCGCCATCACAGCTCGCACCGTTTGCTCAACCGTGGCCGCTTGGGGAACAGGCACTTGCGAGATTGATCGGCTCAGGCCGCCCAAATTCTGAAAAGCCTGCCGAATCATCGGATCTGTGGCCAACCAACCCTCAACCAGGGTGCGCTCTGGGTCAGTCACTTCATCATCAAGATAAGCACTCAGCAGCTCAAACTGCTCGCAACTGAGGGACGAGACGGGATCGCGGTGATCGCCACCTGCAACGGTATCTGGGTCAGAAGGCATTGCACCGCACCCATTCAGCGCATCTGATGGAAGTCCACATTCAGATGAATCAAATGAATCAAACGGCAATTCCGGTGCACCGGACGATTCAGCAGCGCGCGACCAGAACGCTTCAGCCCAACTCGGGTCTTGTCCATGGGGACGCATTTCGGAAGTCATAGCAGCACCACAGCCCTTAACGAACCACTCACAACAGCACAACCCGCTCAAACTGTGAACTAACTGTGAACTAAACCAAAGTCAATCAAACGAGTCAACTAAACTAGCCTAGCGATCGATCAACCAAATCATAGCCGAACAGTATCTCTATCCCTAAAGCTAAATCCCTAAAGCTAATATCCATTAGCCAACTATCCATTAGCCAACAGTGTTAGCAGCCAGCTCTACCAATATTCCACGTTTCAACACCCTATGCCTTAGCCTATCCTGACTGCGATCGCGCTTGATTGCGATGAATTTGGATAAGATCGAGACGGGATCGAGACGGGATCAACCCTGAGTGATATCAATTAGCTTTAGTCAAGAGATGAGGACTAAGACCCTCATCCAAGATTAACCTTAATGATTCAGGTAGCCCTGTAGTTGCGCTTGCAACCGCGATCGCGCCCGAGCAATGCGGGACTTCACCGTACCGAGCGATACGCCAGTCATTTCGGCAATTTGCTCGTAGGGCAGATCTTCGATTTCACGCAACACAATCGTTGTGCGAAATGCTTCGGGCAAGTCGGCGATCGCTTCCCGGAGTTTGTCATAAAACTCTTGCGAAGATAGGCGCTCTTCTGGCCCGGGATCAGTGGAAGGCAACTCCCAATCCATCTCACCATCATCGAGTTGGCGAGCCGCATCGAGGGAAATTGGCGCGCGATCGCGCTTGCGTTTCCGCAGTTCGTCGTAAAACAAGTTTGTTGCAATTCGACTCAGCCAGCCCCGAAACTTTTCCGGTTCTTTCAGGCGATTGAGGTGTCGGTAAACCCGCAACCACACTTCCTGAGCAAGATCGGCCCGGTCAGACCAATCTGGGGCTAAGTGATACAGCACCCGATCGACATGGGGCTGATATCGTCGCAATAATTCCGCAAACGCCGCACGGTCGGGCTGCAAGCCAGCTTGGCAACGCAGCACCAAATCGGTACTCGACAGCTTTTGAGGCGGCAGCGGCGTTTGGGGCAAAGCAGCCTCGATCTTAGACCAGGGCACGGGCGGAGAGTAGCTCATACGCGCATCTGGGTTGGTGGACATCCCACCTTTCCAGACGCGACTGTTGGTTTCAGAGTTCCCAAGTTAATGATTTGGCGATCGTTTTGGGCGAAATCCGTTGCAGCGACGGGGCCACAGGGACTTTCGGCCTCGATGGCCTTCGATATATCTGATCGAAACGAGCCTGTAGGGTGGGCAATGCCCACCGACTAACAGCAGCCTGTAGAGTGGGCAATACCCACCGACCAACAGCTTCACGGTACAGCAGCCCGTAGGGTGGGCAATACCTACCGACTGACAGCCTCATAGCATCTGCGATCGGATGTACATCGTTTGAGGTAGCGGCTGTATTTAATCGAAACAAGTGACGAAATGGGTGCTCGCAACGAGCATCAAACCACCTGCATGGTTGACATGATGGTTAATGGTTCTAAACCGATCATTGTCACCAAGAGCGCCTACTGTTTCAGCGTTCCTACCCACCATAAGGACAGGCCCTATGACCAATCGCTGGAGTTCCACAGACCATGCCCTGAGTTATCTGGCGCGGGCCGATCGCATCCCCCGGCGCACGGAGGGCGAGTCAGCTTTGCTCGAACAAGTGCCTAAAACAGTGGGGCGTATCCTGGATGTGGGCACGGGGGATGGGCGACTGTTGGGGTTGTTGAAGGTCGATCGCCCGGAAGCGGCGGGGGTTGCGCTCGATTTTTCCGAAACGATGTTGGCGGCTGTGCGCGATCGCTTTGCGGGAGACGATCGGGTGGAAATCGTGGCCCACAACTTGGATCAACCACTGCCGGATCTGGGTCAGTTTGATGCGATCGTTTCTAGCTTTGCGATTCACCACCTGAGCCATAGCCGCAAGCGATCGCTCTATCAAGACCTGTTCGATCGGCTCAATCCCGGCGGCATCTTCGCCAACTTAGAACATGTGGCTTCACCCACAGCCAGCTTGCATGAAAAGTTTCTACAAGCGATCGGCTACCGGCTAGAAGAAGATGACCCGTCAAATCAATTATTGGACGTGGAAACCCAACTGCAATGGTTCCGAGATATTGGCTTTCAGGAAGTCGATTGCTATTGGAAATGGCTGGAAATGGCGCTTTTGATTGGTATTAAACCCGCCTAAGAATCGATACTGAGGGAGTGTTGTTCAATCGATCCAATTCCTGATCGATTGTGAGCTGACCGTGGAGCAACAAGGGGCTTAAGCCCCCTGTTACGACAATTGGGGGATCGAAAGTCAACCACTTGGGTACAGAAGATATAGACCGCCCAACAACACCTCTCTCCAACCAGTCAGAAGGGAGTTAGCCGAAGTTCTTGATGATCGCTTCGGCGAATTCCGAACACTTCAGCGGTGGCTCAACCGGCGGCTCCATTTGGCGGGCCAAATCGTAGGTGACTTCCCGCTGTTCGATCGACTTGGCCAAGCCGTTTTTAATCAGATCAGCCGCATCCTGCCAGCCCATGAATTCCAACATCATCACGCCCGACAAGATCACCGAACCCGGATTGACCTGATCCAACCCAGCGTACTTGGGAGCCGTGCCGTGGGTCGCTTCGAAAATAGCTGCATTGTCGCCAATGTTTGCCCCCGGAGCCATGCCCAAACCGCCCGCGATCGCGGCGGCCGCATCGGACAAATAATCCCCATTTAGGTTCATCGTCGCCAAGATCGAATATTCATCGGGGCGAATCTGAATCTGTTGGAAAATGTTGTCGGCGATCCGATCGTTCACCATCACTTTCTCTTGCCATTGGCCATTGCCGTGGCTGTCCCAAATCGCTTCAAGTACATCACGCACTTCTTGGCAAATGTCTTCCCGTTTTTCCGGCGGGTAGCTGTCATAACCGGGGTCAATCAGCTTGGCGTTGGCCTCCACGGATAGATCCGGATTCTTCTCTTTGTTGCTCAAAATCCAAGATTCCCGTTCGGTGATGCATTCCGCCCGAAACTCACCCGTGGCCACTTCATAGCCCCAATCCCGAAATGCCCCTTCGGTATATTTCATGATGTTGCCCTTGTGCACCAAGGTCACGGCCTGCTGGGCTTTTGGCAAACGCAGGGCATTTTGAATGGCGCGACGCACCAGGCGCTGGGAACCGGTGATACTGATTGGTTTAATGCTGATTCCCGAATCCAAACGAATTTGCTTTTTCTTCAGTTCAGGCGTTTCAGGAATCAGATCTTCATTCAAAAACTGGATCAGTTTGTCACAGCCGGGAGTGCCCTGTTTCCACTCAATGCCGAGGTAGATATCTTCGGTGTTTTCCCGATAGATAATCACATCGAGTTTTTCGGGGTTCTTGTGGGGAGAAGGTGTGCCGTTGTAGTACTTACAAGGGCGCACGCAGGCATACAGATCAAAGATTTGCCGCAGGGCCACATTGAGCGATCGAATCCCACCCCCAACCGGCGTGGTCAGGGGGCCTTTGATCGCCATCCCATACTCGCGAATAGCCGTCAGGGTGTCTTCGGGCAAGTATTGATAAGTGCCGTAGACTTCACAGGCTTCATCACCCGCATAGACTTTGAACCAAGAAATTTTGCGCTGGCCGCCGTAGGCTTGTTCGATCGCCGCATCGAGCACCCGTTGGCTCGCCGGCCACAGGTCAATGCCCGTCCCGTCGCCGCGAATGAAGGGGACGATCGGGTTGTCGGGGACGATCGGCTGGCCGTTCTCGAAGCGAACTTTTTCACCAACGGTGGGGGGCGTAATCTTGTCGTACATGGTTGCGCGAAAAACGAGTTGGGGTAACTATACCGTGCAGGTTGCGCCCTAACTGCCAACTCCGAACGAAAGTCACGGCCACCCCGATCGCGCCACAGCCAACGTTGAACGGCCAACAAACCCGATCCCACTGCAATCGGATCGTGAAGCAGGAACCCGCAACCAGACCATGAAGCAGCAAGGGGCTTCAGCCCCTTGTTACGACGATTGGCACAGGACAATCAACCCCCTATCGATTCAGGGGATCAGGTCGGGATTAAACGGTTTCCGTTTCTGGTTCCGGTTCCTGCACGCGCGGTTGGAATTGGAACAGGGAATAGACCACGTTGCGGCGCATGTTGGTCATCATGTCCAAGAACAACTCATAGCCTTCGCTCTTGTATTCCACCAGCGGATCTTTCTGACCGTAGCCGCGCAGACCCACGGTTTCGCGCAGGGCATCCATTTGCTGCAAATGCTCACGCCAGAGGGTATCGATTTGCTGCAGGATGAAGTAGCGTTCAGCATCGCGCATCAGTTCCGGGCGCAGGCTGTCTACCTGACCTTCTTTGATGTCGTAGGCGATCCGCACTTGTTCGGCCAGGAAGGTCTTGATTTCGGTGGGGCCGAAGTCTTCGATCTGGTCAGGAGTCATGTCTTGGATCGTGCTGACAAACTCCTTGACCTTGTCCACCATCTTGTCGAGGTTCCATTCCTCGGCGGGTAGGTCGGCGTTGACGTAGGCATCCACGATGTCGTACATCGTCCGCTCGGCATATTCAATCACCCGTTCTTTCAGATCTTCGCCTTCCAGCACGCGGCGGCGCTCGGCATAGATCGCCCGACGTTGGTTGTTCATCACCTCGTCGTATTCAAAGACCTGTTTACGGATGTCGTAGTAATAGGTTTCGACCTTCCGTTGGGCCCCTTCGAGCGATCGGGTCAGCATCCCCGACTCGATCGGCATATCTTCTTCGACGCGGAACATTTGCATCAGGCCGGCGACTCGATCGCCCCCAAAGATCCGCAGCAAGTTGTCTTCCAAGCTCAGGAAAAACCGGGTGGAACCGGGGTCGCCCTGACGGCCCGCCCGTCCGCGCAACTGATTGTCAATCCGGCGGGATTCGTGGCGCTCGGTGCCGATTACGTGCAGGCCACCCAGTTGGATCACCTCGTCATGTTCGCTTTCGGTGAAGGCTTCATACTCGCGACGAATTTGGTTATAGGCTTCCCGCAGGGCCTGCACCACTTCGTTGTCGGTGGGAGCTTTTTCCGAGGCGATCGCCAGCAATTCTTCGGCCTCTAGCTCAGGGAGCGATCGCTCGCCATAGGTCTTGACTGCAAAACTGACCGCATCCTTCAGCATCTTTTCAGCGCCGGCCGAAATCGCGGTGGGGAAAATTTCTGGCGTGGCCTGCCAGGTTTTTTGCTTTTTGCGATCGCCCCCAAAGCCCTGGGCCTTTTGCCGGCCACCCAAACCGGGCACAGCCAGCGCGCCAAACTCATCGTCATCCTCGGGCTGGACAATCTTGGGCATCAGGTATTCACGCACCTTCAGCCGGGCCATGTAGTCGGCGTTCCCACCAAGAATGATGTCCGTTCCGCGACCGGCCATGTTGGTGGCGATCGTCACGGCCCCGCGCCGACCGGCTTGGGCCACAATCTCCGACTCCCGCTCCACATTTTCTGGTTTAGCGTTCAGCAGGTTATAGGGAATATGCCGTTCAGTCAGCAAGTCCGAGAGTAACTCTGACTTTTCGACGCTAGTGGTTCCCACCAGAACGGGGCGACCCATTTCATGCATTTCCAAGCATTCTTCGGCCACCGCTTTCCACTTGGCGATCTCGGTTTTGTAGACCACATCCGAGTAGTTTTTGCGCGAGTTCACCCGGTTGGTGGGAATGATCGTCACTTCCAGGTTGTAGATCTTTTCAAACTCGGCTTCTTCGGTTTTGGCCGTGCCGGTCATGCCTGCGAGTTTGGGATAGAGCAGGAAGAAATTCTGATAGGTAATTGAGGCGAGGGTTTGGGTTTCGTTTTGAATTTCCACCTCTTCCTTGGCTTCGATCGCCTGGTGTAGGCCATCACTCCAGCGGCGACCCGGCATGACCCGCCCGGTAAATTCATCCACAATCACCACCTCGCCGGCCCGCACGATGTAGTTCACATCCCGCAGGTAGAGTTCCTTGGCTTTGAGGGCATTGAACACATAGTGGGCCCAAGGATCTTCCGAATCAAATAGATCGGTGACTCCCAAGATATATTCAGCAGCGATGAAACCATCATCGCTCATGATCACATTGCGGGCTTTTTCATCAACCTCGTAATGTTCATCCCGCACCAATTGCCGTACCAATTCGTCGGCGGCCATGTACTTTTCGGTGGGGCGATCGACTTGGCCCGAAATAATTAGCGGCGTGCGGGCTTCATCGATTAGCACCGAGTCCACTTCGTCGATCACGCAATAGTTAAAGGGGCGCTGCACCACTTCATTGATTGTGGCGGCCATGTTGTCGCGCAGGTAGTCAAACCCTAGCTCGCTGTTGGTGGCGTAGGTGATATCGCAGGCGTAGTTGCGGCGGCGCTCTTCAGGACTCATGCCCTGCTGAATCAGCCCCACCGACAGGCCCAAAAAGCGATGGACTTGGCCCATCCATTCCGCGTCCCGGCGAGCCAGGTAGTCGTTCACCGTCACCACGTGCACCCCGCGGCCGGTGAGGGCGTTCAAATAGGACGGCAGGGTGGCCACCAGGGTTTTGCCTTCGCCGGTTTTCATTTCGGCGATTTGCCCGTTGTGCAGCACAATCCCGCCGAGCAGTTGCACATCAAAGTGCCGCATGCCTAGCACTCGCTTGCCGGCTTCGCGCACCACGGCGAAGGCTTCGGGCAAAATTTCATCGAGCAGTTCTTTGCGATCGCTGTCGGTGCGGGCCCCATCGAGCTTTTGGCGAAACTCTGCGGTTTTGCCCCGCAATTCGTCGTCCGACAACCGGGAAATTTCATCCTCAAGGAGGTTGACTTCCACCACGTCGGGTTGGAACCGCTTGAGTTTGCGGGCGTTGGGGTCTCCCAGCAGAGCTTTCAACATGGCAGGCGATCGGGTGACGTACTTAGGGCGGGATAATGGGGGCCGAAGCCATGGGCGGTTGGCGATCGCCTGATTGGATCGCCATTTGGATCGCCTGATGGACAGAGCGATCGGGCGGCGGCGCGCCATTCCATCGTATCACCGCATCTTTGCGCCAAGTTGGTGTGGTTTCCCGCCGAGCTGGTGGATGTCCACCGCCCTTGAGGATGTAGGATGGGCTGTCTCAAGGGCCATTGTCTGTCACTGCTCGCTATTGAATCGGAGGCCGATCGAACCATGACCACCCCCTTTGATGACTCCATTAGCCAACCGGAATGGAAACAGGGCGCGGCGATCGAGCTGGAAATCACCGACCTAGCCGATTCGGGCGATGGCGTGGGCCGTTGGGACGATCGGGTGGTGTTTGTGCCAGACACCGTGCCTGGGGATTTCGTGGCGGTGCGCCTGCTGCAAGTGAAACCCACCTTTGCGCGGGGGAAGATTTTGTCAATTTTGGAGGACTCGCCCAACCGCGTCCGTCCCGGCTGCATCGTGGCCGACAAGTGTGGTGGTTGTCAGTGGCAGCACGTGGACTACAGCGCTCAGTTGTTGGCCAAGCAGCGCCAAGTCGAACAGGCCCTCACTCGGTTGGGCGGGTTTGATGAGCCGCCCGTGCTGCCGATTTTTGCGGTGGCGAACCCCTTGGGCTACCGCAACAAGTCCACTTACCCGATCGCCCCTGGCCCCGACGAGACGATCCGGGCCGGCTACTACCAAAAGGGCAGCCACAAAATCGTCAATCTCAATCAATGCCCTGTGCAAGATGAGCGCCTCGATCCCCTACTGCGCCAGGTCAAACAGGATCTGACAGTTAGCGGCTGGGAGCCCTACGACGAAACCACCCACACGGGCACTCTGCGTCACTTGGCCTTGCGCGTTGGGCGGCGCACAGGCGAAATGCTGCTGACCTTGGTGGTGCGCGATTGGGATCTGCCGGGTTTGGCAAATCAGGCCCGGGATTGGCTCGATCGCTTCCCCGAGTTGGTGGGGGTTTGCATCAATCAACAACCCCAGCGCAACAATGCCATTTTTGGGCCCGAAACCCGCTGCGTTGAGGGGCGATCAACCGTTGTGGAACTGCTCGATGGCTTGGCCTTTGAGATCGGCGCGGAAACCTTTTTCCAAGTGAACACCGAACAAACGGAGGTGATGTTGAAGGCGATCGCCGATCAGTTGGCCCTCACTGGCACTGAAACGCTGGTGGATGCCTATTGCGGTGTGGGCACTCTGACCCTGCCTCTGGCCAAGCGGGCCGGCCGGGCGATCGGAGTAGAAGTGCAGGCCGAAGCCGTTGAACAATGTCGCCGCAATGCCGATCGCAACGGTCTGGAAAACGTGGAATTTCGGGTGGGCAAAGTTGTCAATCTGTTGCCCGAGCTGGGTGTGCAGCCCGATGTGGTGTTGCTCGACCCGCCGCGCAAGGGTTGCGAACCCGGCGTGATTGATACCCTCCGGGCGATCGCCCCAGCTCGCATTGTTTACATGAGCTGCAAACCGGCCACCCTGGCGCGGGATCTGAAGCTGCTCTGTGCCGATGGGCTATATCAAATCGATCGGGTGCAGCCCGCCGACTTTTTCCCCCAAACGCCTCACGTCGAGTGCGTTGCCTTCCTGAGCTTGGTACGTTCCTAGGTTTCCTGTGTCGCTCCCCTGTTTCGATCCGACTGTCCGTATCCCCAAGTCCGATGGTGGGTAGTGCCTGTGAGGTGATGCTTTTTGGAAAAAGATCGCTTACACCGTAAGGCTTTCACCCGCTCATCATTACTGAATGACGGCCCTACCCGATGGTGAATTCCCACATCCGTCCGCCCATGCCCACCGATCGCCTGGCCCTGCTGGCCGTGACTCAGGCGATCGGGTTCCAAACGGAGGAGCTAGCCCTGCTTAACAGCCTACTCGACGGCTATTGGGCCAATCCGAACCAAGGCGATCAGGTCTGGCTGGTGGATGATGATCCCCAAGGTAGCAAGGGGCTGAAGTCCCTTGTCTCCATCGATCAATGGGGCATCCAGGCCATGGGGCATCCAGGGACATCCAGAGTATCAACTTTGGCTGTTCAGACATCCTCTAAGCGTCACCTTGGGCCTTGAGGTATTGCTCGCGTAAATCGGCCAGGCGCGCTTTCCGGCTGTCGTTCAGGCGCTTGAGCGATCGCGCTGGGGTTTGGTTCAACACATAAGCCCCAATCAGCGGCAGGGCGATCGTACTGTCGGTGTAGCAAACCACCGTATCCGCCAAAGCATCGGGATCGACCTTGCCCCAGCTCACGGCTTCGCTGGGAATTGCCCCAGACAAGCCCCCTGTGTCGGGGCGCGCATCGGTGATTTGCACGAAGTAGTCGTGGCCGCGTTCTTCCAGTTTCAAAACTTCGTGAATTTGCGGCTGGGTTTGCAACAGAAAATTCTTGGGACTGCCGCCACCAATCATGATCGCAGCACTTTGGCCGGGTTGGCTGTCGATGCCGTTTTCGCGGGCAAAGTAGGCGATCGAGGCAGTGTCATTCACATCGATCGAGGGGTCAATCACCAACTCAGACCCTTCGAGGGCCACTGCTGCCACGTTCATCCCGATCGAACTATCCCCCGGCGACGAAGTAAACACCGGCACACCACATTCATAGGCCGTCGAAAGCAAACAATGGGCCGTTGCGCCGCGCTGTTTTTCGACTTCTAGAATTGACTGACCGAGGAGTGCATGAAACTCAGCAGTACCCATCCGCTTTTGGAAGGGTTCAGTTTTGATCACTTGCCGCACAAAGGCATCAGTGTCGAGCAAAACATCATAGTCAAAAATGATGTCATAGATCCGAATAGTGTCGGTTTTGCGAAGCTCCACATCATCCAAAAAGGGCGTACTTGAAAACAAATTCATACCCAATCCGTAGTGCAAATCGTGGTAGAGATTCGCCCCGGTGGAAATCAAATAATCAATGAAGCCGGCCCGCATCAAGGGAGCCAGCACAGACATCCCAAAGCCAGCAGGGGTCATGGCTCCCGAAAGGCTCATGCCAACGGTGACACCCGGCTGAAAAACTCGCCGGGCCAGAAGTTGGCAGGCTTCCTTGAGGCGCGCGGAGTTGTAGGCGGTGAAATAGCGATCGATCAAATCCACCACGCCAATATCAGCAGCGATCGGGGTGGGGTCAATTTTGCGTCCTTTAGGTTTTGGCATAACGGTTTGTGGATTCTGTAAGGAAGTCGAAAAGAGGCCTGAAATTGCCCGATCGCTATACTAGCGGTCAAGCCAGCCGATTCAGGTTAAGAGGATCTCTAAAAGGGTGTCTGAGCAGCCAAGCGTTGATGCCCCGTACGCCCGAGCAGTCAACGCAGACAAGGAGTTAAGAGGATGTCTGAACAGCCAAAGTTGATACTCGGTATGCCTCATCGAGTATGCCTCATTGATCGACGGCAACAAGGGGCTTGAGCATCTTGCTGCCACGACTATTGATGCTTGGTTGATGCTTGGTTCGGGCCGAAAGATACTTTTCAGAGATCCTCTAAGCCCCTTATTACGACGATTGGGGTCATGGACTGCTCACCGCCGAGCAGCTAGGTCTGCGGATGTTGGCCATTAATCTCGCAGCTCGCCATCTTCGAGATAGGTAATGTGATCGGCAATATCTTGAATTCGGGGATCGTGGGTAACGATCGCGATCGTGCTGCCGTCTTCCTTGGCTAGGCTGCGAATTAGCTCCATCACCTCATGGCCGCTGTGGGAATCGAGGGCCGCCGTCGGTTCATCCGCCAAAATTAATGGGGGATTGCCAGCCAAGGCCCGGGCGATCGCCACCCGTTGTTTTTCACCACCCGATAACAGTTTGGGCAGGTGATGAACTCGATGGCTGAGACCCACGCGATCGAGCAGCTTAATTGCCATTTGGCGGGCTTGTTTGCCGTAGATTCCCTTCAGATTTAAGGCAACCTCCACATTTTCCACCGCCGACAAGGCCGGAAAAAGATTAAAGCCTTGAAACACAAATCCAATATTGTGTAACCGAAACTTTGCTAGCTGCTTTGGCGACAGTTGCGTAATGTTTTGACCCAGCAGATCCACTTGACCACTGGTTGGGGTCAAAATACCCGCCAAAATTGACAGCAGGGTTGTTTTGCCTGATCCCGATGGCCCCATCAGCAAGCGAATGTCTCCGCACTTGATTCGTAAGCTGATGTCTTTGAGGATATGAATGGTTTCGCTGTTGGTGCGATAGCTCATTTCGATGTGACGCGCATCGATCGCCCAAGTACAATCCATTATTTGGTCTTTGCACTGACTACGACGCACTGACACCGGCTCTAATGGAGCCGCCAGAGACGGTAAAGTCGGAAAGTTAGTAGACGCAGTCATGAGTGGAAAAGACGGTTGGGAACGTTAGGGAAGGCAGTTAAATTAGGCGCAGTCGGCTGAAATTTGCTGAAGATAGAAACCGTTGAGAAGCCCCGAGTAGGGATCTGGATAAGGGCGATTCATGATTCACGACATAGCTGCTTTAATCTTATTTAACCTTAAGCGATCGCTGGCGAATTCGTAATTAGGGGAATTCCATCATGGCAAACTGGGCAGGGCAAATTGGGCAGGGCAAATTGAACGGGGCAGAACAATCATCAACTCAGCATTTAAACCAGGGGAAATCATGGCGGATTGGTCATCCTAGGCTTTAAAAACAACAGCAGGATCAATACGATTGACCTTCTGAATGGCAAAGAGCGCCGAGCTGACACACATTGCCACCGTGATCCCAAACGTTAGGGCGGCACTGGTTGGCGTAATCGTAATCATGATTCCAAGGGTGGTGGCAAAGCGGGCAATGCCTAGGCACAGGCCCATGCCGGGGAGATAGCCCAACAGGGCCATCCACAAAGACTGCTCGACAATGATGCCGCGCAGCACGTTGCTTGATGCCCCCATGGCCTTGAGGGTGGCAAACTCCCGAATTCGCTCGCTGGCGGAGGCGTAGAGAATTTGCCCGACGGTGGCGATCCCGACAATTGTCCCGACGATCGCCCCCAAGATCAAAATGCTGCCCACCCCCGTACGATCGCGCCAATAGGTTTGGGACAGACGAGCCAGCTCGGCTCGGGTAAACACCCGACTGTCGGGCACGGCGGCCACGATCCGACGCTTTAGATCGGGAATCGATGTGCCGGGCTGCACCCGCACCAAAATGTAGTTCACTGGGTCGGAGGCGTTGGGCGATCGCGGTGGGGCGGGCTGGTTGTCCTGTGCGGGGCGTGGGCTAACGCGGTTGACACAATCCAAACCACCGTCGGGCAAGACATTGCAGGTGAGCCGCGATTCCCGCCCAGCGCTGATCAACCCATTGGCAGAAGCCACGGACATGAATAGGAAAGAGCTGAAGACGATCGACTGCATCCCCTCGCCCACGGCCACCACCTGTATCGGTGTGGACCCAACGGAGCCGCGATCGCCCACACCCTTTAGCCCGAGTTTTTTGAGGTTGGTAATGTCTGTGATTGCTCCGTAGGGCTGTTTCACCTGTTGGCGATCGCCTTGGATCAGGTTCCAGGGTTGGAAGAGTTGGCCGTTGGGTTCAAACCCCAGGGTAATCACCGACTCGATCCGATCGTTGGGCGTGCGCCACAGCACCTTGCCAAACACTAGCGGCTCTGCGCGGGCCACCCCCTTCAGGCGTTGGACTCGCCCCAGTTGCTCGAAGTTTAGGGGCAAGGTCAGTTCGAGATGGACGAGATCTTTAGAAGTTACCCACAGGTCAGCCTTGGAGCGATCGACCAGCAATGATGCCGAATCCGTGAACCCCTTGAGCACACCTGTTTGCACCGTAACCAGGGTGACGGCAAACAGGATGCCAGCCTGGGCCACAAGCAAGCGGGGAATATCTTCAAACAGATTTTTGCGGGCGATCGAGGGCATGGCGTGGGCACCAACGGGCGACGGGCGCAACCGTTGTTTTGCCATGGGGTTCGCCACGTCCTACGGGCGGGTGGTTAGCAACAACGGTTTTTGGCGATTTGCAAATTTTGGCGATTTGCAAAAGGGGTTGCAAAAAGATTTGCGAAGTTTTGAGAATCTTAACGCGATTAGTCCGGGTTCCGGCAGGCTCCAACAGAGTGGCACAGGCGATCCATCGGCGACCCATCGGCGATCCGTCGGCGATCACGGGATATTTGGCGTAGTTGGGTCAGTCCGCAACCGGCGATTGCTAGGCTGACCGGGCGATCGCCCCTGGTAGGTTAGGCGCTTGGACGATTGTGAATGGCTGGTGTGATCATGACTGGTGGCTGATGCCAACCGCTCAGAACCAACGCGATCGCCAAGAATCACCAAGAATCGCCAAGAATCGCCAAGAAAGGATGGATGCACCCCAACAGTGGGAGCGGATAAGCAAGAATCGCCAAGATAAGGATGGATGCACCCCAACAGTGGGAGCGGATAAGCTAGAAGTCAACGATGGCGAGACCCTAACGCTGATCTGGTGGGCAGATTTCCCTAACGCTCCTTCAACCCAGCGAGGCTGAGTGGAGGGCGATCAGCTAACCTGTGCCACCGATCGATCTGGTTTGGGACGGGCGGTGAGCTGCGGGGGCGAAACCACCAGCTTGCGGGCTTTGTCGGCTGTGGACTGGGGAGCGATCGCGGGTCTTGCACAGGGGGAGACGCAGCCAGATTCCCAACTGGCGATCGCCGATCCCTCACCCCATGGGCGATCTTGCTCCCTGGCGATCGACTTTGAAAAAGTGTGAATCTATCAGGATTTTTGGACAAATGCGTCCCAAATTAACCGATTTGAATGATTGGTATCTAGCTGAACTGTTGATGCAGCCTGCCCTGTTGCGGGCGATCGATAACATTCGCAAACAGCTCGAAAGCTCGGGCTGGAAAGGCACTTACGAAGAATTTCCGATGTTTCCCTATGGCACATCTGAGGAAATCCAGGCCCGGGTGATGTTGCTGCAACAGGAGCTGACCACGGCCGAGGGCGATCGGGCTGCGGAAATTGCTGCCGCCCTGGATGATCTGCCGCAACCCTACCCCGGCTATTGGTTCACCTTGCAGCGCGACGGGCGATCGACCCGTGTGGATGTGTGGGAGCTGTGCTACAACATCTGCTTTCGGGATTACCAAGCCCTCAGCACCCTCAGCAGCGGCGACGAAGTGGAAGTGACGATCGACACGCAACTGATTGGTGACGATGGCGATGTGGATTGGCATCGGCTAGATGCTAAGGCACAAACTGTTGTCACACAGGTATTTGCACGGCTGGCAGACGGTCTGGCAGAGCAGCCTACCGATGCCGCCAGCTTGTCAACCAGTGAGCCTTAGGGGATATCTGAGCAGCCAAACTTGCTCCCCCTGCACGCCTCAGCGATCGACATAGACAAGGGGCTTCAGCCCCTTGTGACGACGATTGAGGCATGGAAGTGAGGCATGGACAGTCGATGATTCCAGACTGATTACAGGCAATGATGACACCCCCTAAGCCCCTTGCCCCTCACGATCAAGTAACGGCAGCATCAGGGTTTCAGGGATTTGATGACAGCCCCTAGGCTTCGGCTTCCGGCTTTTTGGGTTTGTAGGTGGAAGCCACTTGCAATTCTTTCAATTGCTTGGCTTCTACCGAGGACGGCGCATCGGTCAACAAGCAGCGGGCCTGTTGGGTCTTGGGGAAGGCGATCGCGTCGCGGATCGAGTCTTCGCCGGTCAAAATCGACACCAGCCGATCGAGACCGTAGGCAATCCCCCCGTGGGGCGGCGTGCCATATTCAAAGGCATCGAGCAGGAAGCCGAATTTGGCGCGGGCTTCGTCGTCGGTCAGGCCGATCGCCGCGAACACCTGCTCTTGCACATCCCGTTGATAGATCCGCAAGCTGCCACCGCCGATCTCTGTGCCGTTAAGCACGATGTCGTAGGCCAAGGCGCGGGCGGTCTTCAGGTCTGCCAAATCTGCCGGGTTGGGAGCCGTGAAGGGGTGGTGCAGGGCTTCCAATCGCTGTTCGTCGGCGTTGTACTCGAACATCGGGAAGTCCACCACCCACAGCAGCTTGAGCGCGTCGGGATCAATCTGGTTCAGCTCTTTACCCAGGGCCAAGCGCAGGCGATCGAGCGTTTTGTTCACGATCTCCGCCGGGCCAGCGCCAAACAGCAACAGGTCGCCCGCTTGGGCCCCGGTACGCTTCAGCAGTTCGGCGGTGATTTCCGGGGTTAGGCTGTCTTTCAGCGCCCCGATCGTGTCCACTTCGCCGTTGTCGCGCGCGCGGATGAAGGCCAGCCCCTTGGCTCCGGCTTCCGAGGCGATCGCGAACAAATCCCCACCGGGCTTGATCCGCACGTTGGACACCGCATCGTTACCGCCAGGCACGGGCAAGGTTTTGACGATTCCGCCAGCGGCGATCGAACCCGAGAACACCTTGAACCCGCAATCTTTGAACAGATCCGAGCAGTCCGCCAGTTCCATGCCAAAGCGGGTATCGGGGCGATCGCTGCCGTAGCGATCCATGGCTTCCGCGTAGGTCAAGCGCGGGAAGGGGCGCGGCAGGTCAATGCCCTTGACGGTTTTGAAGATGTGGCAAACCAGTTGCTCATTCAGCTCCAAAATTTCTTCCATGGACATGAAGCTCATTTCCATGTCGAGCTGGGTGAACTCGGGCTGGCGATCGGCCCGCAGGTCTTCATCGCGGAAGCAACGGGCGATTTGGTAGTAGCGATCGAACCCCGACACCATCAGCAATTGCTTAAACAACTGGGGCGACTGGGGCAGGGCAAACCACTCGCTCGGATTCACCCGCGAGGGCACCAGATAATCACGCGCCCCTTCCGGCGTGGATTTGGTCAAGATCGGCGTTTCGATTTCCATGAAGCCCTGGGCATCTTCCAGGAACCGGCGCATGGCCTTCACCACCGCATGGCGCAGTTGCAAGTTCTGCTGCATCCGGGGGCGGCGCAAATCCAGATAGCGATATTTCAGCCGCAATTCTTCGCGAACGGTTTCGTTTTCGGAGGTGGAAACCTGGAACGGCAGTTGCTTGCTGACGGCGCTGAGGATTTCGATTTGATCCGCCAACACTTCCACTTCGCCCGTAGCCAGCTTGGGGTTTACGGACTCGGGCGGCCGCTGGGTGACGGTTCCCGTAATCCGCACCACATATTCATTGCGGAGGGAATCGGCAATTTGAAACGATTCGGGTAAGTCCGGGTTCGAGGCCACCTGAACGATCCCCGAGCGATCGCGCAAGTCCACAAACACGACTCCCCCGTGGTCGCGGCGGCGATCGACCCAACCGCAAAGGGTGACGGTTTTACCAACCTGTTCGGCGCGCAGTTGACCGCAAGAGTGGGTACGCATGGTGACTCAGAATGGGACTGGGATGTAACGAAACGTGAATGCGCTGGGGTGCAAGTCCAATATCCTACCCCGATCGCGTGGCCCGCTGAGAAATGCCGCCCTTTACCAACAACTGTTGCTGGTCGAAAGCCGACTTGATCGCCCTGTTCGACGGTGGGGGATGGTTGCGATCGCCCTAGGGCGGGTTGCCCATTCGATTCGTTGAGGCCTGGATGACCGATTTTTCTAAATCCCACCGCTCCAGACAAGGGGTTTAAACCCCTTGCTCCACACCAGATTCCGTGGGTAATTCATCAAAAACCACATCTTCATAGAGGCGATCGAACCCAATTCGGTAGCCCACGGTTTCCAAAACCAATGCTGCGTCGATCCCTTCATCACTTTGCAGCACCCATTGGCCCGTTTCAGATCGCCGAAAAAGATCTACTTGGGGCTGGTGGGCAGAAATTAAAACGTATTCTTGCAAGCGATCGAGCTGGCGATAGGCGGCGAATTTGCGACCCCGATCGAACGCTTCTGTGGAATCCGATAACACTTCCACAATCAGACAGGGCGCGGATTTATACAGCTTTTGGTTCCGATCGCCCGAGTCGCAAGTCACCATCAGATCAGGATAGAAAAACTTGGTTCCTTGATTGATGCGTACCTTCATATCGGACATGAAGACGCGGCAACCAGTCCCCCGCAGGTGCGATCGCAGTTCAGCAAACAGATTGCCTGCGATCGTGTTGTGGGCATCTGTACCACCGGCCATGGCGTAGGCTTGCCCATCCCAATATTCATGACGAATATCGCTTTGGGCTTCGAGATCTAAATAGTCGTCGGGGCTGAGGAATTGGGGCGCAGCAATCATAGGGATGGATGGAACTGGCGCGATTGGGCGGCGGCTGGATCAATTCTAGCCACTCGCCCCCATGCGGCTCGGCGGTGGTAGGCTGTTGGCGATTTGTGCCGCAGGAACCCGAGATGCGATCGCCCATCTGGACATCTATTGCCAGCTCAACTGCAAGTTCGATTGCAAGCTGGTTTCGATCGATCCCCCGATCGCTCTGGTGGTCGGTGGGGATTTGGGCGATCGTCCTGTTGATTTGCAGCGTGGTGCGCCACGAGCTGTTTCAATCGACGGCCTTTGACCTGGCGATTTATGACCAAGTGGCCTACCTGATGGGGCGCGGTGAAACGCCGTTTTCCACCGTGTCGGATATGCACCACATGGGCAACCATGCGGCCTACAGCTTCTTTGCGGTGGGGTGGCTCTACGCGATTTTTCCCAGCATCTATTGGCTGTTTGTGGTGCAGGCGATCGGGCTGGCGGCGGGGGCGATCCCGGCTTGGGCCTTGGCCAAACAGGCGGGTCTGAATCCGGGCCAATCCCTGGCGATCGCCTGGGCCTATTTGCTCTATCCCGTGGTGTTTAACGTCAATTTGTTTGACTTTCACCCGGAAGTAATGGCGATCGCGGGGCTGCTGGGGGCGATTTGGCTGGGGCGGGCCAACCGACTGATCGCCCTGGCGCTGGTGTTGGTGTGGGTGATGGGCTGCAAGGCGGTGCTGTCGATTACGGTGGCGGCCATGGGCGCTTGGTTGCTGCTGCTCGATCGCAAACGCTGGCCTGGGCTGGTGGCGCTGGGGATGGGGGTCGGGTGGTTTTTGGTGGCGAACCAGGCGGTGATCCCGGCTTTTAACAACGGTCTGAGCCACGATGCGATCGGGCGCTATGCCTACTTGGGTTCCAGCGTGTCCGAGGCGGCGTTGAATTTGGTGCTGAAGCCGCAATTGGTGTTGGGGAAGCTGTTCTCAATGGACACGCTGATCTACTTGCTGCTGATCTTGGGGCCGCTGCTGCCTTGGTTTGGGGGCGGCCGGTTGCGGGCCTGGGCGGCGGCGGCTCCGGCGATCGGCTTGAACGCGCTCTCGACGGTGGCCGAGCAGCGGGACTTGGTTCATCAATATTCCCTGCCGATCTTGCCGTTTTTGTTGGTGGCGGCGATCGACAGCTTGGCCCATGGCCGCTGGGATTGGCTCGATCGCCTGGGCGCAATGGGCGATCAGCTGCGGGGCTGGATCGCTAGCGGCCGAGCCATTTGGGTTTGGTCGCTGATTGGCTTTTTGGCCCTGGCCAAATTTGGCTATTTTGGCTCAATTTATTTGACTGAACTAGACACCTGGGCCGACAGTCGCGCCGCGATCGCCCTGATTCAAACCCAAGAGCGATCGATCCCCGCCAACCAACGGGGCGGCATCCTCACCACCGCCGACTTGGGGCCCCACCTCAGCCACCGAACCATGTTGCGCCAAACGATCGCCACCGCGCCGCCGCCCAACTGGGCCGAATACGATTGGGTGTTGCTGAACCTCAAGCATCCGGGCTGGGGTAGCACCCATGAGTTTGCTCAATCATTAGATCAGCAATTGCGATCGAATCCCGCCTACAAAATCGCCTTCGATCGCGGTGGGATCGTCCTCTTTCAGCGCTAGCCTAATACGGATGCGATCGCTCAGTCCTTGGGCTGGTGATTGGGTAGCGTGCTTGGCTCCGTCGTCGATCCAGCATAGATCTGGCGTAAATCTGGCATGAATCTGGTCAAGATCAACTGCCAGATCATCGAATGCGCTACCACCTCACATGGCTCCACACCCCCGCATTTTCAGCAATCTCGCATTCTCAACGAAGGATCATCAGGCACCATGCAGCGATTGATCGGCCTGTGGCAACGGTTTGGGCAAGTGGCCCTCGGCTTGAGCGCGGCCGTGGCTGGTGCAACCTTAGCGGCCTTTGACGGTCGCCCCTTGCGCAGCAGTCTGGGCCCCACAGAGTCGAACCCACCCCCGATCGCCGCCA
This sequence comes from Oscillatoriales cyanobacterium, assembly GCA_004292515.1. GTDB lineage: Bacteria > Cyanobacteriota > Cyanobacteriia > CACIAM-69d > CACIAM-69d > CACIAM-69d. Next base: position 23,722 of record RDXB01000031.1, on the reverse strand, counting down.
TCGGCCCAGCCAATGAGTTAGCCGAAGAGTTGCGAATTACGGCTTCCTTTGGGGTCAATGGGCGGCCGATTTTGTCGCCCCAGCCCAAACCCCAGGAAGTTTGGCAATGCGAAGTGGTAGTGGTGGGTGGCTCCTTGGCAGGCGTGGGGGCAGCAGTCCATGCCATGCAGTCGGGCGCGCGTACTTGCCTGGTGGAGGTTTCGCCCTGGATTGGTGGCCAAATCAGTGCCCAGGGGGTGTCGGCGATCGATGAGTCTGCGGACATGATCTTGGCGGGCAACCTGTCGGAAAGTTGGAAGGCCTTTAAAGCGCGCATCTATCGCCAACCCGTCAAAATTCCCGGCTGGGCCGATCGCACCCAACCCGTCAAAACCGTGCGGGATGTGGATAGCTGCTGGGTGGGGTCGCTCTGTTTTCCCGCGTCGGCCGGCGATGTGGCAGCCCGGGAAGCCTTGGCCGATGCTTCCCAACTGGCCCCCGGCAGCCGCTGGAGCAGTTCCACCGCCTTCAAGGGCGCGGCCTTTGACTCCACGGGACGCAACATCACGGCGATCTATGCTGTGCGGCGCACCCCTCGGGCAGACTATGTGCCCTCGGGTCGTCTGTCGCAGGAGTTGCCCGCCTGGTATTCCTGGAACAGTGATGACACCTTTCGCAAAACGCCGATTCGCCTAGAGCCATTGCCGGGTAAGCGGTTCACGGTGATTGATGCGACGGATACGGCGGAGTTGGTGGCCTGGGCCCGCGTGCCCTATCGCGTGGGGTCGGAGTCGCGCCGCACCCTGGGCGAACCGAATGCGGCCACCTGGGATAATCCCCAATGTACCCAGGCGTTTACTTTCCCCTTTGTGGTGGCGATCGCCAATGATCAGGGTCGCAGCCTGAAGCAACTGGGGCAAATCAAGCCGACTTTTCCCAAGCACGAACACCAGCGCACCTTCTCCCTCTGGGGTTTTCCTGCCTTTCTCGATCGCAGCTTTTTTAAATATCGGCGGATCGTCAGTATGCGGTTGGATAACCGGATTACCGGCAAGCCCAGCCCCGGCGACATGGCCATGATCAATTGGGGCTACGGCAACAACTGGAATCTGATGAATCCGCCCCTGATTCTGACCAACGATCGGCTGATGGATACCGATCAGTACCGCAACTGGATGGGCGGTGTCTCGACGGAAGCCTTGCACCACGGCGAAGAACGGGCGCTGATTTTCTCGGAATGGGTGCTGAAAACCCTCGCCACCAAAGAATTTCCCCTGATGCACTTGGCGGGGCCAAACACACCGATGGGGACGCGATCGGGCTTGAGCCTGCTGCCCTACATTCGCGAAGGCCGCCGCATCCTCGGCCGCAGCGCCTATCGCCAAAATGCCTTTATGGTGCGAGAAAACGACGTGCATAAGGGGATCACCAACATGCGCGACTTTTCGGCCACGGCGATCGCCATGATGCACTACGACATCGACATCCAAGGCTGTGCCTATCGCAATTGGGAAGATCCCGGCGAAGCCACCAATGCCAGCGCCGACATCGCCCACGTGCGGCCCGTGGCGATTCCCCTAGAAGCCCTGGTGCCCCGAGGGGTTGATAATTTGTTGGTGGGCGGCAAATCGATCGCCGTATCCCACATTGTGAACGGCATCACCCGCATTCACTACAGCGAGTGGAGTTCGGGGGCTGCGGCCGGATCAACAGCAGGCTGGCTGACACAGCAACCCCGCTCAAGCATTGCTGCCAACATTGTGACTCAGCAAACAATCCCTCAACTCCGTCAACACCTCAAAAGCCAGGGACTGCGGTGGTGGTGGTAGAACTAAAAAACTAAAAAACTAACTGGCACTAGCTTTAGGCAGTTAATGATTGAGGAGTATCCCAGAGTCGCTGCTTGAAATGCGAAGATACAGTACCCATTTTTGGGTTTTTCTAGGTTTATCAGGTGAGATTAATGAGAATCGTGGGTTCTCCAAAGACCGCTAGACCCAATGAGAAACCTAGAAAATTGTGGTGGGGATCAGCATTATATTGACTAAGTTTTAGGCTAAGGGTATTGGTGAGGGAGCTAGCCAGCGGTCTCCGCCTCCATGCTCTTCAAATTCGATGTCCATTAAGACGTGGTTGAACGAGGGAAGACTCATCTCAAGATCACGATCCTGTGGAACCGAAGCCAGGGTAACAGGCGATCGTGTCCACTGTCACCAGATCCACAGTCTGGGCATTGATCATGAGGTTAGTTGACCCATGCCTGAACCTATGCCTGAAGGGACAACTGAACGGATAATCATAGTTGTAAACCAGCTCCAACCTATGTTCCCAAAGATAGTTTGAACTACCTCGTGATGGATCAAGTCCTACAACTAGAGTTCCATTTCAGCAACAGGGAAGCGGTTAATTTGAAGTGCCGCTCTTGACCCTTCTAGTGCCAACGTAGACTAACTGAGAGTTGTTATAGCAGTTTGGGTCAAAATGAGATACACTACGGCCTAAAATTCTTTCTGGCAGAGACTTTAACCATCTCCCTGATAATCTAACCGTCAGTTGAAACCACCATAGATACAGCCTTTACCTCAAACGATTGGTATATCAGATCGCAAATGCTATGAAGCTGTTAGTCGGTGGGCATTGCCCACCCCACGGGCTACTGATGATCTTAGCCGTCGGTTGAAACCACCACAGATAACTCAATCCCTGAGAGGATGTTTAACAAGCCAAAATTGATACTCTGTATGCCTCAGCGATCGACGCAAACAAGGAGCTTGAGTATCCTACTCCCACGACTATTGGTGCTTAGACTGGTCCAAAAAATACTTCCCAGACATCCCCTGAGATGCAGTTCCATCAAATCCAATCAATGCCGTGAGGAAAAATGATTTGCAAAAAATTAATCAGATTTAAGAAGTGTAAATTTTTGGTTGGGTTGATAATACTCTCTAAGAAGAAAAGTTTGTGAAATTTCGGAAAAATGCTCGCAATAACTATTAAAGATATTCAGTCACAAAACCCTGGAGTGTTTTCAATGATCGACTCCTGAGTATTGATCGGCCCCTAAGTGTTTGTGGCGTAGAATCAATAGATAAACACTAGACTGGATTCGTTAATCGTGCGAATGACAGTTATAGTGACTGTACAAGATTGTTCTAACTCTTAGTCTGATTTATCTTTCTTCGGGAAGACTGCAACTTTACCAGTGCTTTTTTTAGCCCCCGTGTTTGGGCATATGACGTTGTCTGATTCCGCTCCTCAGAGCGATTCGTTACTGGGTCAATCGGCGACTGGATTTACGCCAAAGGTGCTGTTGGTAGAAGACAGCCCGATTGACGTGCGCCTAGTGCAATTGATGTTGCGCAAGGCGGAAGCCTTGATCGCACAGGTTGAGCTGACAGTGGCTGGAACCTTGGCAGAGGCCATCACTTGCATCGGGTATCAAACATTTGATGTGACACTTTTGGATCTGTCCTTACCCGATTCTACGGGGTTGGACACTCTCAGTGCGATTCAGGATGCACAACCAACGGTACCAATTGTTGTACTGACTGCCACGGGCGATGAACAGGCAGGTGTGGCGGCCCTGCGGCTGGGCGCACAGGACTATCTAATTAAGGGTGAAATTTCGCCCACATTGTTAGTCCGTTCAATTCGCTATGCCATTGAGCGGAAACAATCTGAGTTGAGATTGGCAGATTCTCAGGCTTTTTTAACAGATATTTTGAATTTATCGCCCGATGCGATCGCTGTTTTACAAGCCATTCGAGATCCCTGCAATCGGATTATTGATTTTCAATGGCGACTAATCAATCCGGCTGCGGAACGCTCGATCGGTCATGCAGCATCAGTGCTATCGGAAGCATACTTGCTGTCGATAGGATCCATGCCGGGAGCCCAAGCAGCGTTGCCGTTTACGGGGGTGTCAGCTACTTCCCTCGAATCCGTAGCTGGTTTGGCGGAACAGGCCAGCCATGAGCTATTTGCCTGGTTGCTGCCAGTAGTTGCCCAGGATTTAACCCGATCGCGAGAAGTGTTCGATCGCCGGTTCAATAGTTGGTTTCGAGTTGATGCTTGTAGGTTGGGGGATGGGGTACGGTTGATGTGCCGAAACATCACACAATATAAGGCGATCGAGCGGATGAAGGACGAGTTTGTCTCTATTGTCAGCCATGAATTGCGTACGCCCTTTAGCTCGTTGCAAGGGGCGGTAAAACTGCTTGCGACTGGACGTTGTGATTTGCAATCCGTGCAGGGGCAACAGCTAATTACCATGGCACTGCGCAGTTCAGAGCGCTTGGGTCAAGCCATTAATGTCGTATTAAAACTAGCCGATCTGGCCTCAACAGAATCACTGATTCAGCAGCATTGCCAATTGCGTGAACTGCTTGAACAGGCGATCAAACGACTTGAATCAAAAGTACAGGGACAAGGCATCACAATTAGTCTAGATGTGCCCCAGGATTTAGTATTGCTCCTCAATTCAGAGGCAATGGCAGAAGTGTTTGATCGCCTCTTAGATAATGCAATTCAGTTTTCTCAGCCTAACTCAGCAATCACAATTCACTCAGCCTTTTATGCAGAGGAAATTGTTTTGCAAATTCAAGATAAAGGCTGCGGGATTCCCTCAACGGATCTAGAGCAGGTGTTTGAGCCATTTTATCAAGTTAATTCTTCTGACTCCCGAAATCAGGGTGGGCTAGGAGTGGGGCTAACTCTGTGCCGACGAATTATTGAGCAGCATCAAGGTCGAATTTGGGTAACAAGCGAGCTAGGGAAAGGCAGCACATTCTATATTGCGCTACCACGTCTACCAGAGCTAGCAACTACCTCTGCTGCTTACAACGCAGCCTTGACCTAAAACAATGGGTGCGCCCGATCGAACATACCACGAAGCCGCCATTGTAAGGCTATGAATGGGTGAGTGTTGTCCACCTTATGGGCTAACTAGGGGTATCAAAATAAGTATCGCAACAAGTATCAAAACGAAGATTAAAACCATCTAACTAGGACAGATCAGAGCCAATTTCGAGATGAGATAATCTTCAGATGGAATATTTCTGGGATAGTCATGAATGATACTAAAGACTTTCGCTCATGGGCTGTAATCACCACAGTGACTTTGACCACAGTGACTTACCATTTCAGCTATGGTTGATCTCAACAACAACTCTTTAACCTTCTTTAGCCCTAGACTTATTACCATTGTTGGCCCCACGGCTGCGGGTAAATCATCACTAGCGATCGCCCTTGCTCAATATTTGCAATCCGTGATCCTAGGGGCCGACTCGCGACAAATCTATAAGCACTTTACGATTGGTACTGCCAAGCCTTCGCTGGTCGATCGTGCGGCTGCAGTCCATGAACTTATTGATATTTGTGAACCAACCGAAAATTTTACGGTTTCAGAATTTCAAGCCCAGGCGTTTAATCGAATTCAGTATTGGCATACTCAATGCACGATTCCTTTGTTAGTGGGTGGTACAGGCCTCTATATCAAATCTATTGTGCGGGGTCTCAAAATTCCACAAGTGCCAGCCCAAACAGAATTGCGTCAACAATTGTTTAATCTCGATCGCGATTATCGTTACCAACTACTGCAACAAGTTGACCCGAAATCAGCAGGCATTATTCACCCCAATGATGACACTCGCATAACCCGCGCCCTAGAAGTGTTCTACGCTACGGGACAAGGCATTTCGACCCTCCAGGGTGAATTGCCACCGCCTTATCCAGTTCTCCAAATTGGCATTGATTGTTTAGATCAAGCACCGATTAATATGAAACAATCAGCTCAACAGCAAGTACAAAATCATACGGACTTTAAAGTTAGACAAGCCTCTTTAAGCGATCGCCTATCTTGTCGAATTCAACAACGAACCTCTAGTATGTTTATGAATGGCTTTGTGGATGAAGTATCCTCACTGCTGCAAACCTATGGGTCAGAACTTCCTTTGTTTCAAACTTTAGGTTATCGGGAAGTTTCAGATGCGCTGCAAGGTAAAATCACCATTGCGGAAGCCGAGCGACTGACAGCCTTACATACCAGGCAATTTGCTAAACGGCAGCGTACTTGGTTCCGCGCTGATCCCACGATTCAGTGGCTCGATGCTGATGATCCACAATTGCTGAAACAAGCAAAAAATCTCGTTGACCAATTTCTAACATTGTCGTCAATGAATCATGACTGATGAGATGAAAGTTTTTTCAGGTAATTAATCTTCTCCTTGAAACTATCCGTTGCAAACGCTATCAAGACAGACTCTATCCAGATGGTTTTAGAGCAGAAAAGTTCAAGAAACCATATCCCCTGAAATCTTGATGCTTGAGATAGGAGTTTCAGGCTCCTATCGTTAAATTCCATCAAGATCATTTACAGCTTTTACCTCAAACCATTGGCACACCAGATTGCAGATGCTATGAAGCTGTTAGTCAGTGGGTATGGCCCACTCCGCAGGCTGCTGTACTATCGTTAACTCCATCAGGATCATTTATTTATTGACTGTTATTTATGAACACAGTCTGCGATCGCGGAAGTGACTGTGTTAGAACATGAGAGCCATTCACAAGTATTTAATTCACCATGGCTCAATCGACTGTTAACTTGCCGTATTTTGACCTTTTACTGGATTTTATTGATCAATCACCCACCATCAAAACTGCGTTTAACCGCCATGTGCATTGGGGATATTGGCCCAACCCCCAACAGGCAAGGTTCACGGCTGAAGATTTCGCGATCGCCGCAGAACGACTCAGCCGGGAAGTGTATGGTGCAGCTGCGATCGCTAATGGTCAAACCATTGTGGACGTGGGTTGTGGTTTTGGCGGCACGATCGCCAGTCTCAATGAGCATTTTGCAGACCTGAAGCTCACGGGTGTCAATATCGATCCACGCCAGCTCGATCGCGCCAAGGAATGGGTGACTCCCCAAAACAACAATGTTATTAATTGGGTCGAAGCCAATGCGATCGATCTACCCTTTGATGATGCATCGGTCGATATTGTCTTGGCTGTTGAATGTATTTTTCACTTCCCCGATCGCCAGCAGTTTTTGAAGGAAGTGCGTCGGGTACTCAAACCGGGTGGTCAACTGGCTATTTCCGACTTCTTGCCCTCTGATATCCTTGCCAATATTCCGCTACTAAAAACCAGTCTTGCCGACTACAGTTTCTATGGAGGATTTGATATTAGCTGCACCATCAATTCCTATCGAGATCTAGCTCAAAAAACCGGATTTTGTCTGGCACTTGAACGTGATATTACCGGCGAAACTTTGCCAACCTATGATTGTCTTCGCCAGCTTGGAGCGGAGTTAAAACAGTTTGAGCCATCAGCACTCTTTCAGACTTTGGCACTAGAGTTTGTGAGTCGGCTGCGATTGCTCAATTACTGGATTCTGAAATTCGATCGCTGGTAATTTTGCTGACCTCATGCCATTGCAGAAATGTGGCTTGAGCCAGTGCGATCGCCCAAATCATAATATGGCTACTAAACAGTTCTTGGGTAATGAGCCTACTAGGTTTTGGGCGATACAGCGATCAATCTTTCCTGATGTCAAATCTTTCCTGATATCAATAGACTCTTCAGTTGTAGTGAGCATTGTCCGCCCGATAGGTTGCGACTATCTGGACAATCACCCCACAGTTTCTTCGATCGCTTCAATCAAGGTGAGCGCCTGGTTGAAAAGTTCTGAGCGATCGACCATTGCCGCCAATTCTTCAGCCTCATGTCGCCCTTCACAGGCTTTCAACGCGGCATAATCAAGCGCACTGATATAGGCTTTATTTAGGATTTCTTGTAACTCATCAACCGATAAATAATAGCCACCAGATTTTCGGCGTTTGTTTTTTCGCTGAATGTAGTGGACTGCATTCCGAATAGCAACTTCCCAAGAACGAGTCGATCGCTGTTCTGCTTTTTGTTTGATGAGATGAATCAGAAGAATCATTGCATAGCTATAGATCTGATCCGTAATTGCGCTACGCCCCATCTCTTCGAGTTCCTCAACAATTGCCAACGCACCAGCGACATTGCCAGCAAGCAACAGCTAATGTAACGTCAAAATTTCCTCCATAACACTGAAGCTGCCGATCGAGCTTGCGAATCCATCAATCTCCAGGATATTTCTCAATAGCCTGTGAGGTGGGCAGTGCCCACCCTACTAATCCCATCCACATTCTAGATATTTTGAATGAACCCAACCTCGAGTTCCATTGAGACGAGGGTTAGAGGCATTGGTAATTTCTACATAGTACCAAGCACCCTGTTGCCTAATGAATTGAACAACATTGTAGTTACTCAGTCCAGCAATCATTCGACCACCAGGAGTCATCCGAACAGCAAGTTGACCACTCTGGATATCAACCAGTAAGACAGGACAACCCGTATTGTTGGCTTCATCCAGCTCAACAGCCCATGATTGATTAGTATTAGTCAGAAATGTGATAGCACAGCAAATAAGACATAGGCGAAACAGTTTATAAACCATATGATTTTCCTGCAGATTTCCTTGGAGCTAATTGATAAAGTTTAGCAATCCCGAGAAGTGTATCTCCTAGGTCATTAGGATGAATTCATGCAAATGGGTTGACCAGATTAGTAGGGTGGGTAATGCTTACCTACCTCCCGTACCACAGCTATTTGATCATGTTATGGGAACAGTTAATTTCTTTGAAAATGAGTGCTGCCTTGGTTAAGTAGTAGTGAACGATCGCTACCCTATGGACTCCTAATCCCATGCACACTCTAGATAATCTGAATTAACCCATCCTCGAATACCATTCACACGAGAATTAGGGCCATTAACAACTTCCACGTAGTACCACTTATCTTGCTGTCTGATAAATCGCACAGCATTATCGTTGTTCAGACCAGCCACTGACCGACCGCCAGGGGCAGAGCGAACAGCCAGTTGACCGCGCTGAATATTGACAACCAAGCAATACACCACCGCATTCGCTTCAGCCAAGTAGGTGTTTTCTGCTGGCAAGATGGTGTCGCTTGGAGGTTCAGCAGCATGAGATTGAGGAACATGAACTACCAGCCCTGTAGTAGTGAAGAAAATGAATCCTAGAGAGAGCAGCTTATGAAACATATAACCACCTTCGGAGATTGATCAGTACATCAGCTATTCATACATGACTCAAATATCATGCATATCATCTTTTAATAATATCTACCAAAAGTGAATTTATCTCAAAGGTTTACAACGCATTAACGAATCGGGCATGACGATCGCCCGTAGCCCCGGCTCGTACTACATTCGACTGAGAGCAAACGCTGATCAGTTGAACTGTCATGTCACAACCGACGATCGAATCGATCCTTCAAGAAAATCGCACCTTTGCGCCGCCTGCGGATTTGGCGGTCAATGCCGAAATTAAAAGCCTCGATGACTATCAAGCCCTGTACGATCGCGCCGCCGCCGACCCCACCGCTTTTTGGGCAGAACTGGCCGCCAAAGAACTCGACTGGTTCCAAAAATGGGACACCACCCTCGATTGGCAACCACCCTTTGCTCAATGGTTTGGCGGCGGAAAAATCAACATTTCCCATAACTGCCTCGATCGCCACTTAACCACCTGGCGTAAAAACAAAGCTGCTCTGATTTGGGAAGGAGAACCCGGCGACTCGCGCACCCTCACCTATGCCCAACTGCATCGGGAAGTTTGCCAGTTTGCCAACGTCCTCAAATCCCTCGGCGCGCAAAAGGGCGACATCATTGGCATCTATATGCCGATGATCCCGGAAGCGGCGATCGCCATGTTGGCCTGTGCTCGGATTGGCGCGGCCCATAGCGTCGTGTTTGGTGGGTTCAGCGCCCCAAGGCCAAACTGGTGATCACCGCCGATGGGGGCTTCCGCAAAGATACCGCCGTGCCCCTCAAAATCCAGGTCGATCGCGCCCTCGAAAACAACGCCGCCCCCAGCGTCGAAAACGTGCTGGTCGTGAAGCGCACGGGCCAGGACGTGCACATGGAGCCGGGCCGCGACCATTGGTGGCACGAGCTGCAACAGAACGCCAGCGCCGACTGCCCCGCCGAGCCGATGGACAGCGAAGACCGGCTATTTGTGCTCTACACCTCCGGCAGCACCGGCAAACCCAAGGGTGTTGTCCACACCACGGCGGGCTACAACCTCTACACCCACATGACGTTCAAATGGACGTTCGACATCAAAGAAACTGATGTCTATTGGTGCACTGCCGATGTGGGCTGGATTACGGGCCACAGCTACATCGTGTATGGGCCGCTCTCGAACGGCGCAACAACGCTGATGTATGAAGGCGCGCCCCGATCGTCCAATCCCGGCTGCTTCTGGGATGTGATTGAAAAATACGGCGTGACGATTTTCTACACCGCCCCCACCGCGATCCGCGCCTTCATCAAAATGGGCGAACATCTGCCCAAGGCTCGTAATCTCACCTCCCTGCGCCTCTTGGGAACCGTCGGCGAACCGATTAACCCGGAAGCTTGGATGTGGTACTACCGGGTGATTGGCGGCGAGCGCTGCCCGATCGTCGATACCTGGTGGCAAACGGAAACCGGCGGCTTCATGATCACGCCGCTGCCGGGGGCGATCCCCACCAAGCCCGGTTCCGCCTGCAAGCCCTTCCCCGGCATCTTGGCCGACGTGGTGGATCTCGATGGCAACCCGGTCGGCGAAGGCGAAGGCGGCTACCTAGTTGTCAAGCACCCCTGGCCGAGCATGATGCGGACGGTGTTTGGCGACGATGATCGCTTCCGCCGCACCTACTGGGAACATATCGCCCCCAAAGATGGGCAGTATTTCTACTTTGCGGGGGATGGGGCGCGCCGGGATGCCGATGGTTATTACTGGATCATGGGCCGCGTGGATGACGTGGTGAACGTGTCGGGCCACCGACTGGGGACGATGGAGGTGGAGTCGGCGCTGGTGTCGCACCCGGCGGTGGCGGAGGCGGCCGTGGTGGGCAAGCCGGACGATCTGAAGGGCGAAGATATTGTGGCGTTTGTGACTTTGGAAGGGACGGCGGCGGCCAGTGAGGCGCTGATTAAGGAGCTGAAACAGCACGTGGTGAAGGAAATCGGGGCGATCGCCCGGCCCGGTGAAATTCGCTTCACGGATGCGCTGCCGAAGACGCGATCGGGCAAAATCATGCGCCGTCTGTTGCGATCGCTCGCTTCGGGCCAAGAGATCGCGGGTGATACTTCGACCCTAGAAGATCGATCGGTACTCGACAAACTCCGCGCCGGATCGTAATTGCTAAATTGCTAAACTATGGGCAGGATAGATAGACCTCTACCCTGCCCAAAATCTCAGTTCAATTCACGACAAATCCACCCCAAAAATGCCAGACTGATTGCCCCGCCGCCCGATCGCGATTGGAGTCTCAAATCATGCTGAAACGCCCCATTCTCGATCCCGATCGCCACTACACCTTTCGGTCTTATTTTGAATTGCCCTATGAAACCGATGAAGTCCTAGCCGAATTTGGCTATGAACTCAGAACCGATCGGCTCGCCTTGCCCCACAGCGCAGAATTGCCCCCACGCCTACCAGCCATTGCCCAAGAAATCGAAGAGATTTTGCGCCTAACGCTCCCCTCTTCCGAGGCCGCAAAACGTGAATTATTAATCGCGCCGATCATTGCAGAAGTCGCGCGATTTTGTCATTGTTCCCTACGCATTGTCTAGGGCAGTTGGGCTAGGAAAATGGGTCGTTCCAGCCCCAATCAAGCTCATTTGATGACACGCCCTGCCCTACTCCCTTATCGTTCCCACGTTGAATGTGGGAATGCTCAATAAATGCTTGTTGAATGGGTTGTTGAATGCGTGACGGGTTGCGGTGCATGGGAGCGGAATGATGATGGTCGTTTATTCCCAATCGTGCTCCCATGCACCCTACGGCTTTGGTGATTAGCGCCAATCGCCGATCAAGACAAACCCACCCCAAAAGTGCGGGCCCGATCGCCCCGCCGCCCGATCGCGCAACATCGCCACTTTCGCCTGTTGCAGTGCTCGTGCCTTGGAAGCACCCCCCAACCAAGCCCGATAAAACGCCTCAAAAAGCTGGTCGGGCGTGTTGTCTGCCGGGATTTTCCAGAGCGCCGAAATCAGACTGCGCGCCCCCGCCCGCACGGCCATCCCCGCCATCCCCAACGCCCCGTAGCGATCGCCCTTGGCCGTTTGACAGGCCGACATCGCCAACAAATCCAACGGCTCCGGTCGCCGAGCTTGGCGTTGGCTCAAGACTTGATCCAACCGATCGGCATCCAACCGCTGATCCCAAGTTTGCAAAAATGTGTCTCGGCGATCGGAACTGAACTGCCCGTGGGTTGCCAAATGCAAAATCGAAATCGGCTCATTCACCAACTTCGACTCCAGCGCCCGTTGGGTGAAGCGATCGTCTAGGAGCACCACACCGCCCAGCAGTTGTTGCAGCTTGGTCAACTGTTGGGGCACGAGCGGCAAGGCTGGCAAGTTCGATCGCCCCTGGGCCAACCCCGCCAACAACACTGGCCCCGATCGCGCCCTGTCCGAAGCTGCCGCCAACTTCACATCCGGCGCGATCGCCACCGCAAAGGACTCCACTAAATAGCGCTGACCATCAAACAGCGCATCGATCGGAATGTTCCGCAAGTTCGGATCGAGCACCAGGGCCAACAACGTCACCCCCGCCGCCGCCAGCACCGATCGATAGGGGGCGATCGTCCAGCGGTAGAGTTGTTTCCCGTCGCGGCGCACCAGTTGCTCCTCGCTCACATCGGCCAGGTTGGCCACCAGTCGATCGAGCAAGGCCCGCAACTCCGCCCGCGCCACCGGCTGGCGATGTTGCCGCACGGCCTCGCCCCCCGCGCTGCCGGCCTCGGGCCAGCGCACCACCGTATCGATCGACCATTGCCCTGGGTCGTTTACGGATTCCGTCACCGCCATCACCACCGTGGCCACCCGTTCCCCCACGGTCGATCGCGCCAAATCTTGCAATTCTTGCGGCGTGGGCCGATCGAGCCGACATTGCAGCACATTTTCAATCCGCTGGAGTTGCAACCCTTGCAACTGCTGACCCGCCAATTGCCAATGGTCGAAATTCGCCGAAGCCAGCAACGCCCCCATCTGCTGCCGGTAGAGCGGTTCCGTGCGATCGAGCCAGTCGCGCGGCCCCGTAATCGGCAACTCCGGCAACCGCAACGTCAGGCCCGTCAATCCCTGGCGAGCTTGGTCGGCGGCCAGGGCGGCGGCTCCGTAGGCGGCGATCGCCCCGGCCCCGTTGGCTCGCCGGGTTTCGATCTGCCCCAGTTGCCAAAGGGCTTGATAGCTCCATTCGGGCCGCTGCATTGGCTCCAGAATCAGGATCGCTTGGTTGGTGGCCTGGGCTGCTGCCTCCCAGCGACCTTGGCGGGCGACCGCTGCCCCCCACTGTTGTTCCGCGAGGGCCAGCAGGGGCCGATCGCCCAGTTGTCGCGCCTGTTCCCGGGCCTGTTCAATCAGCGATCGCCCCGCATCGGGCCAGGAGGCATGACTCAAAAGTGATTGGGTAACGGCCAATTGCTGGGCGATCGCCGATCGGCCGCCTGTCCAGTGGCGGGCGGCGGCCAAGGTGCGATCGATCAGGGCCGCCGTTTCTGAATTGGGCCGCGCGATCGCCAGGGCCAACCAACTGACCAAGGCTGATCGCTGAAGGGACTGATCCGGTGCTTGGGCCAAGCTGTCGTAGTAGACGATCGCCTGCTCGGCCAACTCGGCCTGCTGTTCGGGGGATGGCGCGGCGATCGCCATTTCGGCCACCAACCGCGCCAGGGTCAAGCGGGCCGCGGGTAACTCCGAAGCCGCTTCCTGAACCACCGCCAAGGCCCGATCGCGATCGCCCGCCCAAGCCAGCGTGATCGCCAACCGATGCAACCCCAAAGCCCGAACTTCCGCTTCGGCCAGCTCTTGGGGCGGCTCCAGCCAAGTGGCCGCCAAGGCCTGAAGCCGTTCCAAGGCCCGGCGAGTGCTGCCGGCCCCTTGCCAAACGCTGGCCTGGTCGAGCTGGCTGGCTAGTTCCCCCACCGGGTCGTTGGCCAATCGGTAGCGATCGGCCGCGCGATCGTAGGCCGCCGCCGCCGCCGACCAGTCGCCCTGGGCCGCCGCCACTGCCCCGATCGCCCCCCAGAGCCGCGCTTCCAAGGCCGGGCCGATCGTCCCCGTCCGTTGGGCCTGGCCACGGGCCACCGCCGCCGCCGCTTGGTTTGGATCACCCGCCTGCAACTGCGCCCAAGCCAAATAGGCCGCCAACAAAATGATCAGCGATCGATCAGCCCGTTGTTCGGCCCGGGCCGCCGCCGGTTGCCAAAGGGCGATCGCCTCGGCATAGCGACCGGCCCGATAGGCTTGGCGGCCCTGCTCGATCGCCGGGTCAGCTTCGATCGCCACGGTTTCGATCGCCCCCGTGTGCTCACCCCAACCGGCCAGGGCGATCGCGCCGCCCCAACCCAACAGCCCCAAAAACCACCGCCGCGACCCACGAGCATTCATCTTGCACTCCCCGGCCGACAGATGCGCCCTTCGATCGGTTGCCCCACTGTCACGGGAGCCGCCCCAACGGCCACCAGTTCTAGCCGGCCGTCTTCCCCGGTTTGCCAGCCGGTGGCTTCCACGGGGGCGGCGGCGATCGCGGGTAGCGGTGTGGTTGCGGTGGTGCTGGGGGCGATCGGTCGCAAGTCGGCCCAAAAATTGCCATTCTCGATCGCCGCTGGTTCCAGGGGTGTGGGTTGCCGACCGGCGCGCCCCAACGGGAAAAAGCCAATTTGCTCGGGGCGATCGACGGGGCCACAGGTTTGGGCCGGCTCCGGCGGCACACCTACGTTACTGGGCAGGGCGATCGCCCCTTGGGCTGGGTTGGGGTTCAGCACTTCCAGTTGCACCGTGCCGCTAAACTCGGGCCCCCGCGCCGAGCTGACGGTGATATCACTGCGATCGGTCGGCGCATTCCGAAACGCTGTGCCAAATACGCCTTGAGCGCGCAAATTCACCCGCCCGCCAAAGTTGGTGACGGCATTGGCGGAAATGTCGCTATTGCCGAGGGCTGCCAGGGTGTCAGTATCAATTTCAATGTTGCCGCCGGTTGCGGTGAAGAATGCATCGGTGGTGATTGTGCCGCCATCGCGCAGTTCAATTTCATTGGCTTGAATCCGAATGTTGCCCGCGTCGCCCGCCCCAGAGAGCGATCGAATCGCGCTATTTTCGCCAATGATCCGAATCCGATTCGCTTGAATATCGATATTACCTGCGCCACCTGTGCCAAAGCTACTAGCAGTGATTCGTGCTCCATTTCGCAAGAGCAATTCAGGTGTTATGACCTGAATATTCCCTGCTCGACCCGAAGGGAACAGAGATACCGGATCAATTCCTTGCCCATCGACCGTAGTAAAATTAGTGCTTGTGAACAAACCAGCTGGCCCGAGTGGTTCATTGAGCTGATAGGATCGCAAGTGATCTAATTCGATTCTTTCACTAGCAGAAATTAGAATATTTCCACCATTGCCTAGTATTGAAAATTGCTCAATTTTAGGATCAACAACTGTGGATGTAGTGCTTTGAATTTGTCCACCTCTAATCACTCTCATGACTCTTGTAAAAATTTCAATTGTTCCAGCATTAAAGGAAGCATTAGAATTGCTATCTGAACCATCGATGCCATCAGAGAAATAACTAACTTCAATACTAGAACTTACCTGGCTAGGCCTATCGCGATAATCTCCATCTACCTCAACTAATTCTGTGGAATTAATGACTACTCTTCCGTTTTGCGTAGAACTCATAGGGTCATTAATTTCAGTCGAGGAAGATTGGACAAGACGTCCAGCTGAGATCGCTGCTCCATTTCTAATCAAAATTTGAGCAGAATTGAGATTGATATCACCAGGCGTGCCAATACTAGAATTTCTGCCAGGAAAATCAACTGAAGTAGAGACTACCGTAACATCATCTAATGATATTGAAGGACTGGTTAACTGAATTCCTCCTGCGGCACTTCCACCTAAAAATGCAGAGGCTTCAATACCACCTTTAGTATCAGATCGAAAATTTCCAATATTTAATGGGATAAGATCACCACCAATCAGGGTTATTGAGTCCGATGCTTCAATGTCAATATTGCCTGCTGGGCCATTAGACAGCGTTAGCGAGGACACAGCTCCCGTATTGACTAGTTCAAAATATCTGGATCGACTGATCAGATCACCTGATCGCCCCGATCCGGCTGTTCCTGAAAAAAGACCAGCGCGACTCAGCCGAACGGTTCTGGTCGCATTGATCACGACATCACCGCCGCGACCGGAGTTAAAAGTTGATGAAACAATCACTGAACCATTGCTCAGGATCAGATCCTCTGAAATTAAATTAATTTGTCCAGCATTTCCAGTCCCTAAGCTGACGGAAAACAAGCCCCCTTCAATACTATTTTCCGTAAATTGGTTATTCAGTAATTGGTTGATAACAGCAGCAAAGTCTTGCCCACTGGATAAACTGATCGATCGCTCGGCCGTGAGACTTAAATCGCCACTCCGACCACTGCCCAACGTAATCGTAGAAACCGCCGATCGATCCGTTAGCCCAAACTCCCCCGATCGCACCCACAGCCCCCGACCGTCCCCCGTGTCCAAGGTGTTCGCCGCCAACAGCGCCCCCTGACTCAGTTGCACCCGATCGCCGATCGCCACCAACTCCCCGCCACCATTGCCGCTGACCGCTAGCCCGCCCCCTTGGAACGTCAGGTTCGCACCCAGCGCGATCGGCGTATCCAGCAAGCGGTTGAAATTCACCACCGTTCCCGGCCCCGCCGCCACCGCCCAAATCCGACCCTCCGGCGCGATCGCCCAACCCTGGTCAAACGCCAAAGACCCACCAAACAAGCCGATCGCCTGACCCGGTTTCACCTCCAGCCCAGTGGGAACGGTCGCAGTTGGATCGGTCGATCGCGCCTCCACCCGAATTGGCCCCGGCGCGGCCCCATACTGCAACCCCACCGGCACAGTCATCGACAGCAACGGCCGACCCGCCGCATCGTTGACCCCAAAACTCAGCCCATCCGCAAACACCAGGCGATCAGCCGTGCTCGCAAAAAACGACCCACCCAAATTCAGCCGCGCATTCGGCCCAAACAAAATCCCCGCCGGGTTCAACAAAAACAGATTCGCCCCACCATTGGCGCTGAGTTCGCCGTCAATGGTCGATCGTTGCCCACCCGTCACTCGCGAAAAAATATTGGCCACATCCGCAGCGTTGTTGAAGTGGACGCTGCCCCCCGTGGGAATCGAAAACTGCTGAAAACTGTGGAATAAGTTGCTCCCGGCCCGATCGCCCCCTTCGATCGTCCAGCGATTCACCGCCGGTTGCGCCACCTCTGTGGACAGGGAACCATCAGACACCGGATTCGCGATCGCCGGGCCAACGGGCGTCGCCAATGCGATCGCCAGGATCGACCAGGTCATTGGGTGAGTGATTGTGCTGGGCTGGCTAGCGTACCACTGTTGCGGAAAAGACCCCAAGATGCGTTCCCCTGACGGATGCCAAAGGCATTTTAGTAGATGATGACTCCGCCTTCATAACCCTACTCACAACACTACATAACTACGCAATGGGTGCTACTAAGGTTTCGGCAAGGGTTTGGCCCTCCCAACTTAATTGCACTTGAAATCCTTCTCCAGGTTCGGCCGTAAAACTGACTTGCAAATTCGTATGATCCGTGGGATAAACCACAATTGTTTCTCGCCCCACAACATCAAAAACGGCTAATTTGAGATCATTAGGCAACATCAAATCAGGATTGCGATGTTGCAGGCGAATCGTGATGTCCCATTCATATTCTTCGCTTTCGGTTTCTTCGCTTTCGGTTTCTTCACTTTCGATTTCTTCGCTTTCTGCCAAATTCATCGCAACACTCAGGATCGCCTGAATCCGATCGCCCCCCATTTCAACCACACGCGCCCCAGTCATACCGGTGTTACGGCGATAGTTGAGGGAAAGTTCTGTAGGGTCTACCAATTCATTGAGTAGGGTGCTGAGTTTTTGCCACCCATGATCAAACTTTTCGACTAACCAATCACCGAGTTGAATTGCATCTGCCAGGTTCACATCAACTCGCAATTGCTGATCGCGACACCAATGCAGAAAGGCTCCTACGTCTTCCAACTCATCTAGGGAAACTTGGTCGCGATCGCCCACCCATTCAGCGGGCAAAAACCCCAATAACATTGCACAATCACCTGCCAAATCCAACCCGATCGCCCAATAGCCCGTGCGAGCGCCCTGGGATTCAACGGGAATTTTCATCACCGAATCCCCTGGCAAGATCGGTCGGCATTCAATGCGCCCCAACCCGTAGAGGGTGAGATCTGCCACATCATCAAACCACCGAGCCGTGGAATCCCAGCTATCACAACCATGATGTGTATGCGGAATATCCAACCAGGTCAGCCAATCACTGATCGCCAAGATGGCCAAGGTGTTGTGGTAGATCGAATCCCGTTGCTGATTATTTTGAGCACTCTCTGCAAAGTGTTGGGCCAGCTTAATGTGGGTAGCACGCAAGGCAATCTTGGGTGGGCGATTGAATATGTTCAAATTCCGGGTTTGGTGATCAGTCGATGTCATGATTGGTTGAGCCACAAATAACTTAGTTGCTAATTTCACTAATGTCTTGCCCTTGTTCTTGGCAGAATCGTCGGAAAGATGCCATGAATTTAGGTTTATATCGACCAAAGACTGAACCTAGGGTGTGACAGTTTTCGCCTAGCTCTTCACCGAGTTCTCGCATACTTTTGCGCTCAATCTTGGCATTTAGGAGTTGTTGAAATGTGATCGATCCAGTGACGCGCTTGTTTAGAATTCCATCTGGATCAGCCTCTTGATAGGCTTGCCAAAGTGCTGACCAATTCAGCATCTCTAGGTCTATTAACTGATCCATCGGATCTGCTTGGCTACCCAGTTTATAATCATCGATATTTTCGATATCAACTCCAGTGGCGTAGGGTGTTTTGATACCTGTCAAATCCGTCACTGCATCAATAAATAGGAATTGCAGCTTTTTGTTGACCCAAGCTAAGACTTCCCCTTTTTGGGGATCATACTGCCGCTGTCGAATCGACTGGGCGAGCCAACTAAATAGGAGGAAAATGGCTTGGTCATAAAATTCCCGATAGCGATAGTGGTCGGGGTATACCTTGCTAGTTTTGAGGTTGCGTAATAACCGACCCGACTCATAAAGCGTGGCAATAATTTCACCGATTAGGATCTGATGATCTGGGCTATCGATCGGGAGGGACTGCGCTTGCAAAACGAGTGCCTTGAGCGTGGCATCAATCGCCTGATCGCGATCGGGGTCAGGTCGCTGGGGAGGTGGAGGTTGAAAGGTATATCCGGCCACGGCAAATCGAAACCTGTTGAATGTCGGCAACTGGGCCGCGATCACTCTTTTATCAAGGGCGATCGCGACGTTTGTGCAAAGTTTTTGGGCAAGTTTTTGGGCAAGTTTTTTGGGCGAGTCTTGGGGCTATTTGCAGGGAGTAGGGTGGGCAATGCCCGCCAACCGACGTAAAGACAACATGCAGCCTTGACCTCAAACGGTTGGTACATCCGATCGCAGAGGCGATGAAGCGGTTAGTCAGTGGGCATTGCCCGCCCTGCAGGCTTTTCAGACATTCTCTAAGTGTCCAGGGAGCGGACGAAGGCGATCGTTGCTTGGGTAAAGGCTTCTGTCGATTCGTAGGGCAGCACATTGCGGCCGGGCAGTTTTTGGCCGCGCCCCTTGGGCAGGTTTTGCACATACAACTGCAAGCGCTCGTCGGGGGTTTCGGTTTTGCCGCTGTTGCTGATGCTGGAGGCTGTTGCACCAAACAGGGCGAGGGTTGGTTGCGGAATGGCGCGGATCGCGTCGGCATAGCCCTGCTGCCAGAAGCGGGCCAAAAAGGCAAAGACCGCATGGCGACTGGCGGGGTCGGCGGCTCCGCGATCGAGCGTGGTTAGCCACTCGTCGTCTACGTCCTCGGCGCGATCGAACAGTTGCTTAATCGAAAAGGATTTGAGGAACCCGCGTCGCTTGGCATATTGAAAAAAGGCCGCGCCGATCGGGGAGTCAAACAGCCCATTCCAAAGCAGTTTTTGTTGCCAGCGGGGGGCTACTTCCGCCATCACCTGCCAAGCGGGCGGCCCCGACAAGACCAAACCGCGAATCTCAGCCCGATCGCCCGCCCGTTGCACCATTTCGATCGCCACCGGAAACAGCGCCCCCTGCACCACCACAATCACCGGCCGCCGCACGATCGCTTGCACAAAGTCCAACAGTTGATCGGCCCAATCTTCCGGGTAGAGGGCGTATCGTGGTTTGGCTGCTTCGCCACAGCCCAACAGGTCGGGGTTGTAGATCGCCACGGGGCCGCCCGATCGCTGCCAAGCTCCGATAAATCGATCCCAAAACCGGCGCGACAGGCCCACCCCGATCGGGTGAATTAACAACAACACGGGGCGATCGTTCCCGGCTGGTTCTGTGGCCGGTTCCCAGCGATCGTAGGTGCAACGATGGCCGCGCCAGTCATAAAACTCGGTGGCGATCGGGGTGCTGGTGGGGGTCAAAGTCATCGGTTAATCGGGTTACGAATGAAAGGACTGATTAAAAAGGGTGAGGGCTTGTTATCAAATTCAATCAATTTCAATTTCAATTTCAATCAATTGAAGCTAAGAGGCTGATTTTCTATGCCCCAATCGTCGTAGACAAGGTCGTGCCCCAACCGTCGTAACAAGGGGCTTAAGCCCCTTGCTCCCAACGATCCCGTAACGGCGGAATCAGGGTTTTGGGCGATTTGATGACAGTCCCTAAGCCCCTTGCCCCCACGATCACGTAAGCCCCCTGCTCTCCCATGATCGCGTCACGGTGGAATCGGGGTTTTGGGGGATTGAACAATCGGCCCGCAGTCCCTGGCTATGGCAGCGGATCGCAGCGAATTTCGATCATGAATCCATCGGGATCGTAGAAATAAATGCCACGACCCGTTGGCCGAGCGACGGGCCCCAAGGCGATCGCAATGGATTGATCCTGCAAAATCTGACAAATAGCATCGAACTGCTGAGGCAAGGTGTCAAAGGCTAAGTGATTGGCGCGGGTAAATTGCCGATCGGGGTCAGGATCGGGCGGCAACAATTCTGGCTCCCAGAACAAATCCAAAATCAACCCATCGGGCAGCAAGAAATTAGCCACCTTGCCATCGGCCACCAGTTGGCGCAGGGTACTGGGCACGCGATCGCCCGTCAGTTCCTCCAAGCCCAACAAATCGCCATAGAACCGGCGCGATCCGTTCAGATCCCGCACATTGAGGGCAATGTGGTGGACTCGACGCAACCAGCCGCGATCGATTCCTGCCGATCGGCTCGCGACGGGTTCCGCAATCTCCGCAATCTCCGTAGGGGGCGCGATCGTTGTGATCGTCGTTTCCGTTGCTGTTGTCATGGCTGTTGTCACGGCTGTTGTCACGGCTGTTGTCATGGCTGCTTCCTCTGGCCACCCACCGTCCCAGCCTAGCAGGGCAGCCAGGAAAGAGCCGAACCCATCCGATTCTCCATTCCGCCCCTTAAAATGGGACAGCGATCGGGCAGCACCGACTCGCTGCCGACTCGCTGGCCGTCGATCGCCCCTTCGTTGGTTCTGTTTTCCCTCGTTTATGCCGGACTCTATCCCGCCGAATGTTGACCCCGCGATCGCATCGTCAGCCGCGATCGCCGACCCCACAGCCGACATCGAATTACCGCCCAATTTTGTCTTACCCACGGGCCTATCTGCCCTCGCCATTCCCCTGTTGGGCTGGAGTCTGTGGGCGGGGTTATTGTTGGCAATTTTTGCAGCCTTTTTGACCCTGCAAGCAGCCACCCTCCGTCTGCGGTTTACGGCCACGGCCTTGGATATTTATCGAGGCGACAGCCTAATTCGCCGCTTCCCCTATGCAGAGTGGGAAAACTGGGATATTTTTTGGTACTATCTCCCGACTCTTTTTTACTTTAAAGAAGTTAAAAGCATTCACTTTTTGCCCATTTTATTTGACCCCAAACTATTACGGGCTTGCCTAGAAGCCAGAAATTTGCCCACCCGTCGATCGTGGCAGTAGCGATTGGGCAATTTGCCCCAACTATTCATGCTCATTTGTGAACGCCATCTCCATGATTTCTGAGATTTCTGAGTCTGCTGATTTTCCTGAGTCGATCGCCCCGTCTTCCGAAAGTAACTGGGATGACGAGTTGCCCCTGCCCGGTGCAACCTTGCCCGCCGCCACCCCGATCGCCCCCGAAGCGCCCACCGCTGCTCCCCAAACATCGGAGCCAGCGGCAGTGCCTGAGAGGGTAAGTGTTTCCGCAATGGAGGAGGCAACGCCGCGATCGCCGGAAGCAACAGCAGCCCCTACCAGCGAGACCCCGCTTGCTGCCGACCTTGCCCAGGCTCCCGTGGCCCAAGAACCTCAGACAGCCCAGGAAACTCAGGAAACTCAGGTAGCCCAGGAAAACCAGGAAACTCAGGACAACCCACAAGACATCAAAACCGCCGCGATCGCCCCCAACGAGCCATCGCCCGCCCCATCCTCAGCCGCAACCCCCAACCCGATCGCCCCATCCACTCACTCAACCACGGGCGACTTCTCCGATGCCGAGAGAGCTGATTTGGTCGCCGAGCGCGATCGGCTGCTGGCCGAAGTTGAACAGGCCCGCCGAGCTTTGGCCCAAACGATCGTCATGGGCACAACGGAACTGGAACAGCGCCGCCAAACCCTGCTGGCCAGCATTGAACAACTGGAGCGCCGCCAAGAGCGCATCCGCCAAGAAATGAAGAGCACCTTCGCGGGAGCCTCCCAAAATGTGGCTGCTCGCGTTCAGGGCTTCAAGGACTATTTGGTGGGGAGTTTGCAGGAGTTGGTGGCGGCGGCCGAAGAATTGCCCCTGCGCCCCCCTGCCCCCGCGGCCCCGCCCGATCGCCCCGCGCCCGCCCCGGCTCCGACCGAGGCCCCACCCGCGATCGAGGGCCGCTTCCAAACCGATCGCCGCAAAATTGAGCAACTCCTCGATCGCTATCGCACCCGCCCCGACTACTACGGCCCCCCTTGGCGGTTGCGGCGCACCTTCGAGCAAGTCCATGCCGATCGCGTGGGCCAGTGGTTTTTTGAGCTGGGTGGTCGAGGAGCCGTGCGCACCTTGGGCAGCCGTCTGCAAAACATTTTGATCGTGTCGGCGATCGTCTCCGTGTTGCGGGCGATGCATGGCGATCGGCTGCGGGTATTGATTTTGATCGACAGTCCCGAGCGCCTGGGCGACTGGCGACGCGGCTTGCAAGACTCCTTGGGCATTTCCCGCGCGGACTTTGGAGCCGAGCAAGGGGTGATGTTGTTTGAGTCGCCCGAACCCTTGGCCCAGCGCGCCGATCGCATCCAGCGCAACGGCGGCGTACCCTTCATTGCGATCGATGAGTCTGATGGGCGCATTAGCCTCTCAATTCTGCAATTCCCCTTGTGGTTAGCGATCGCCCCCGACCCACGATCGATCCCCCCCAGCAGTACTGCCAATGCCGACTATTACTAGCCGACTATTACTAAAGGATCACTCAGATCCTAAGGGATCGCTCAGACCTTCGGTTTCAGACCAAGGGTTAATCGACAGCCGTCACTAATTCACTAACAATTGCTGCAATTGACTAGCAAATGCAGCAATCAGGAAACTTCCTGCTTCATCGCGGCGAAGTCGGCTTCATCCGCT
>RDXB01000017.1 GCA_004292515.1 Oscillatoriales cyanobacterium | reverse complement strand
GTGACGAGCCGATCACCATCAAAAAAGATTTCGGTGCGCTGATTGTCTTCACCCAATTCGCCAATAATTAGCTCAATTTGCGGCTGATTTTCGGTGGATGCACCCAACACTAACTCCACCGGCTGGGCTGTGGGATAGGGCTGGCCTTTGGGGATAATGGGATGCCAGCTATGGCGATTTTCCCGCTGGTTCCAGTAACGAATACCGTAGCCGTGATAGAGGAAATCTTTGACTTCCAAACCTGCAGCCAGTTGTAACGCACCTTGGGCGATCGCTTCAAAGGGGCGATCGGTGGCGACTTTTTCGGTGGGGAAATAATTCAGAATCCAGCTTTGAATCGCCGGAATTTGGCTGGTGCCGCCGACTAATAGCACTGCCTCGATCGCCTCCGATTCCAGCCCTTGGCGCTTGGCTTGCTGCAACACCTTGTCCATCGCCCCATCCAGTTGGGCAAACAGACCGCGATCGCGCAAAATCGTTTCTAATTCTGAGCGCGACAGGCTCAATTCCACACTGTTAAAGGTTTCATCATCAAAGTAAACTTCACGCGCAGTTTCCTGATGGGATAGGGCAATTTTTACCCGTTCCGCCAGCCGCAAAATAATCGGCGTTTTGGCGAGCGGCTGTTGGGTAGCCCAATAGTCCACAATCCAGTTATCCAAGTCCGCGCCACCCAGGTTTAAGCCCGCCTTGGCCAACACGCGGGCCGTCTTCACCTGCTGGCTCGATTGCTCGATCGCCCCGCCGCGAAACTTCAACAAAAAGCCCAGGGCCCGACCAGCACTGATCGCACTGGGGCGATCGAGCCGCACCAATGACAGATCTAACGTGCCGCCGCCAAAGTCCACCACCAACACCAATTCCCGATCGCCCGCGCCATAGCCCAGGGCCGCCGCCGTCGGTTCATCCAGCAGCCGAATTTGGTCGATTTGGGCCAAGGCCGACTGGGCGATCGCCCCGGTCAGCCAGTTGCGATAGGACTCAAAGCTATCCACCGGCACGGTCAGGATCAATTGCGAGGGGCCACCGCTGGCCCAATAGTCTCGGGCTGACAGCTCCTGGGCGATCGCCGCCAAAAACCACTGGCCCACCTGCTCAAAGTCCACCGATCGCCCGTCTAGCTCTGGCACAAACCCGCGCACCGGCATCCCGATCCCCCGCTTGAAACTGCGGAACAGCCGCCCATCGCCCAGCCCATCCAAACCGCGATCGCGCACCGCCTGACCCGCAATGCCTTCCCCTTTAGCCGCGTCGGTGGCATACCAGAGGCTGGGAATCACGGGCGGATTGGGAGCCTGTTGCACGGACAGCTCACCCAGAGCCAAGGTTTCGGGCTGGCCCGTCGCTGGGTTGAGATAGGTGACAACAGTGTTGCTGGTGCCAAAGTCGATCGCAATGGTCATGGGCCGCAGCCGCCAAGGGGAATTGAGAGAAGAACTGAGTCTGGAAGCATTTTAAAGTACCGGACAGGTTGGCTCACGACCCGTAACAGGAGTTGAACCGCAACGCGATCGCCTCAGTATCTGGTGTGATATCCCGATCATCGATCGCCCCGATCCCCGTAGAATCAATGGAAGTGTGCTTCCCCACAGACGGCTCTCTCTAGCGGCAACGGCTCTCGAGATCCTCAGCAAATCAGCCGTCCGAACGCGGCGTAACTGGCTCAAACTCATGGTCATGGAACGTATCGGTAAATACGCCCCCGATTTCGAAATTCCCGGGGCTGACGGCAATGTTCACCACTTCGCGACCTATTTGGGTCAGTACAGAGCGGCAGTGGTGGTGTTTATGTGCAATCACTGTCCCTACGTGGGTCTGTATATCGATCGCCTCAAGGCCCTGCAAGCGGAGTTTGAGCCACAGGGTGTGACGTTGATTGGTATGAACGCCAATGATGTCACCCAGTTTCCCGATGATAGTTTTGACAACATGAAGGTTTTCGCCCGGGAGCGGGGGCTAAATTTCCCCTACCTCTGGGACTCCACCCAAGATGTGGCGGATTGTTTTGGCGCTGAAAAAACCCCCCAAGTCTTTTTGGTGGATGCCAACAGCGTGTTGCGCTACATCGGGGCGATCGATGACAATCCCCAAAATCCGGCTGCCGTTACCCAAGCCTATTTGCATGATGCGATCGCCAGCCTCCTCGCGGGCCAACCGATCGCCACACCCTACACGGACGCGGTGGGCTGCACGGTGAAGTGGCGGCCCGGTCGAGCATGACTTCCGCAACAACTCCCCCCCCCGATCGCCCGTTAATTTTGGGGGTGTCTGGTGCATCGGGATTGATCTATGCGGTGCGCGCCCTGAAGTGGCTCTTGACGGCGAACTATTCGATCGCCCTGGTGGCCTCCAAAGCCTCACATATGGTTTGGCAAGCCGAAGAAAACTCGAAAATGCCCACGGAACCAGCAGCCCAGGCGCAGTTTTGGCGCGATCGGGCCGGAGTACCCACGGCGGGCCAGCTCACTTGCTATCGATCGGGCGATGTGGCCGCCGCGATCGCCAGTGGATCTTATCGGGCACGGGGCATGGTGGTGATGCCTTGCAGCATGAGCACCGTGGGCAAACTGGCAGCGGGCCTGAGTGGCGATCTACTGGAGCGGGCCGCCGATGTGCAACTGAAGGAGGGGCGACCCCTGGTGATCGTGCCCCGTGAAACGCCCCTAAGTTTGATTCACCTGCGAAATTTGACTACCTTAGCCGAAGCGGGCGCGGCGATCGTCCCGGCCATTCCCGCCTGGTATCACCGGCCCCAATCGATCGAGGACTTGGTGGACTTTGTGGTGGCCCGGGCGCTCGATCGCCTCGATGTGGACTGTGTGCCGTTGCGCCGCTGGGAAGGCCCGATCGAGCCAGCCGAGCCGGGTGAGGCCGATTAGTCCCCAACCACACTGATTTGAACCAATCCGAGCTAAGTTGAGGATCAAGCGCGACCCGATTCATGAGGGAATGTCTGAAAAGCATCTGTTGGCCCGAGCCAAGCACCAATAGTCGTGGGGCAAGGGGCTTAGGGGCTGTCGTCAAACCCCTGAAACCCTGATGCTGCCGTTAGCGGATCGTGGGGGGCAAGGGGCCTAGAGCGTGTCGTCATTTCTCCTGAAATCCTGATTTCACCGTTAGGAGATCGTGGGGAGCAAGGGGCTTAAGCCCCTTATTACGACCATTGGGGTACAGAAAATCAACCGTTTCAGCATCCCTACTGGCAATGACGACAGCCCCTAAGCCCCTTGTCACGACGGTTGGGGCGAGAACAATCAACCGTCTCAGTTTGTTCCCAGGACATGACGATCGCCCCTCAGCTCCTTGTCTGTGTTGGCTATTGGGGCAGACAGAGGATCAACTTGGACTTTTCAGGCATCCTCTGCAAGGGGATTGGGCCGCTGGATGATTGGGCTGGATTGATGATTGGGCTGGATTGATGATTGGGCTGGATTGAGGAAAACCCGATGCCTCGGTTGGTGGGCTTGTTGTTGTTGGCGGTGAGTTTGGTGCTGGTGGCGGTGCAAAACCCCCAGCCGATCGTGCCGTTGGTGGTGCTGGGTCAGCCGATGTTGGCCTTGCCCCTGGGCTGGTGGCTGGCCGGGGCGATCGGCTCCGGTGCGGTGACGATGGGTTGTATTGAGCTGCTGGCCCAAGTGGGTCGCCGCTCCACCTGGCCAACGCCTGTGATCGATCGCCGGGCCAAACCCAGCACCGAACCGCCCAGCTCGCCCCGCCAGCGCGTCCTCGACAACAGCCTGCACGAAGCTGCCGACGAGTGGAGCGACGCGGACGGCCCCGACAACCAGCGGGACGCATCGGGCAAAAAATCCTGGCGATCGCGCCTTTTTTCCCTGGAGGCCGAGCCGCGCCCCTCAGCGGTGGCCGCCGACCTCGAACAGGAATTAGCCGACTGGAGCGCCCCCGATCGCTCCCAAAAAGGCTGGAACCACGACCCCGAGTGGGACGAATGGGAAGACCCCAGCGCCAACCCAGCCAGGGCAGCCGCACCGCGCCGATCGCCCCCGGTCAATCGCCCCGAGCGGCCAGAACGCCCCGAACGACCCGCTAATCGAGTCGATCGCCCCTTTGATCGATCGGCTGATCCCCTGGGCGATCGGGTTGAGCGACCTGAGCGATCGAACCCACCTGCGCGAGCCGATCGAGCCAATCCACCAGCCCCACCGGCTGCTAAACCAATTACCAAACCGATCGCTAAACCGATCGCCAAACCGATCGAAGCACCGACCCGCCCCGCCGAAAACCAACAGCAAGGCACGGTCTACTCAATTCGCTACCAACGGGCCGCCGAGACCCGAGATCCCGAGCCGGCCGAGACCCCTCGGGCAGCAGCCCGCCCAGCCGATCGCCCCGAGCCGGACTTGCCGCCCCCCGAAACGCGATCGCGCGCAATCACCGATGCGGAATATCGCGTGTTGATTCCGCCGGCCCCTGAAACCGCCCCCCCACCGGCCAAACCCCGCAGCGACTGGGATTAACCCACCGCCCAAGCCGACTGGGACGAGGAGTGATGGCAATCGACCTACACCCCCGCTAGATCAATCAGGGGTTAATCAACAGTGATTGATTTCCTGTCATTTCCTCACATTCTCTGAAAAACGCGAATCCATCCTAGGGGCTGTCATACACTGAACAGATGCTGC
>RDXB01000005.1 GCA_004292515.1 Oscillatoriales cyanobacterium | reverse complement strand
CCATCCACCGCCCCTACAATCATGCTAAATATACCTGTAGGGGCAATCCCCCCGTGGTTGCCCCAGGCCAGGCGGGCACGCACCATCCACCGCCCCTACGCATTGGATTGGGCGGGCACGCACCATCCACCGCCCCTACAATCATGCTAAATATACCTGTAGGGGCAATCCCCCCGTGGTTGCCCCAGGCCAGGGCGGGCACGCACCATCCACCGCCCCTACGCATTGGATTGGGCGGGCACGCACCATCCACCGCCCCTACGCATCGGATTGGGCGGGCACGCACCATCCACCGCCCCTACGCATTGGATTGGGCGGGCACGCACCATCCACCGCCCCTACGGTACAATCGAATAGACATCACAATCGAATTATCATGAAGTACGACGCTGCTAAACATCATCGGCGTTCTATTCGCCTCAAGGGATATGATTATTCTCAAGCCGGAGCTTATTTTGTCACTATCTGTATTAAAGATGGTTTACATACATTAGGAGAAATCCGCAATAACCAAATATATTTGAGCGAACCAGGGCTGATGGTGCAAACTATTTGGGATGAATTGCCGTTGAATTATCCAGGTGTAGAAGTCGATGCTTTTGTGGTAATGCCAGATCATTTTCAC
Organism: Oscillatoriales cyanobacterium; assembly: GCA_004292515.1. GTDB lineage: Bacteria > Cyanobacteriota > Cyanobacteriia > CACIAM-69d > CACIAM-69d > CACIAM-69d. The sequence goes on along the minus strand of RDXB01000005.1, from coordinate 516 downwards.
GGAATTATTGTTTTGATGCCAGACAATATTTCTGGCGCTATTCCTAAGAAACCCATGACATTGCCAGATGTTGTTCAGCGCTTCAAATCACTGACAACTGCTAAATACCGACATGGTGTTGCCAACTTAGGTTGGACACCTTTTCCCAAAAAATTTTGGCAGCGAAATTATCACGAACATATTATCCGGGATGAGGAATCTTGCGAAAAAATTCGTGAATATATCCTCAACAATCCAATCGCTTGGGAAGACGAACCTTTGCATTTAGAAAAATACCATCCCCAACCCGATATGTAGGGGCGGTGGATGGTGCGTGCCCGCCCAGGCTGTGGGCAACCACGGGGGGATTGCCCCTACATCCGATCGCTGGGGCAACCACGGGGGATTGCCCCTACATCCGATCGCTAGGGCAACCACGGGGGATTGCCCCTACATCCGATCGCTAGGGCAACCACGGGGGGATTGCCCCTACATCCGATCGCTAGGGCAACCACGGGGGGATTGCCCCTACATCCG
>RDXB01000081.1:27875-46704 GCA_004292515.1 Oscillatoriales cyanobacterium | reverse complement strand
AAGGGGCTTAAGCCCCTTGTTACGACCATTGGGGTACAGAAAATCAACCGTTTCAGCATCCCTACTGGCAATGACGACAGCCCCTAAGCCCCTTGCCCCACGACTATTGGTGCTTGGCCCAGATCAAAAGATACTTTTCAAACATCCTCTAAGCATTCAATGATCAGCATGGACGAAAACGAAAAAAACATCATTAACGAAAATCCCTTGCAGCTTCCTGCAATCACACCCGTCTCGGAAGCCATCTTGGCGATGCATGAATTGCACGCAAGCTGTGTCTTAGTGATTGAAAAGAATCAACTCGTGGGAATTTTCACCGAGCGGGATGTGGTGCGTGTGGCATCCTACCAAATGCCAATCGACAAAATCACATTGTCTGACTTGATGATTCAAGATGTATTTACACTCAGAAAGTCAGAAATTGACAATATTTTTGATATTGCGGGCCTGCTTATTAAACATCATATTCGCCATATTCCCGTCGTTGATGATTACAACTATCCCATTGGGGTTATTACACCCCACACCCTGCGCCGAGAAATGAAGCCTGAATATCTATTACGCTATATTCGGGTGGGTGAGGTCATGACCAATCGTGTTATTCAGGGCTTAACCAGTGATTCCTTATTGGAAATTACCCAAAAAATGGCACTGCACCGCGTAAGTTGCATTGTCATTTCTGAGCCGGGTTCCAAGGTGGCGGCTGGGATTATTACCGAGCGCGATATCGTGCAGTTTCATTTGCTAGAGTTGCCGTTGGATCGAGTCTCTGCAAAGACAGTAATGAGTCATCCACTGATTAGCACTTCCCCCCAGGATTCCCTCTGGTCAACCCATCAAAATATGACAAAAGCGCTGGTGCGGCGCTTGGTGGTTACCAATGAACAGGGTGAGTTGGTCGGACTCATTACCCAAACCCAGATGTTGCGCTTACTGAATCCTGCGGAAGTGCATCATGTTGTGCAGCTTTTGCAGGGGGTGATTGACCGTCAAACGAGTGATCTACAACAGCTCAATCAACAGTTACAAGTGGCCAATGTTGAGCTATCTAAGTTGGCCATCATTGATGAATTAACCCAGGTTTTTAATCGTCGCCATCTTAATCAATATTTAAGTCAAGAATGGACAAGGCTCAAACGTTATCGCCGCCCTCTCGCAGTGATTTTGTGTGATGTTGATCATTTCAAGCTCTATAACGATCAATATGGACATCTGGCGGGCGATCGCTGTTTGTTCAAGGTCGCTCAAACACTCTGGAAAGTAGCGAACCGTGCCCCCGATTTAGTGGCTCGCTATGGGGGTGAGGAGTTTGCGATCGTGCTGCCCGAAACCACAGCGGAGGGTGCTGAACACTTAGTTCGGGAAATTCTGCATAGTGTTCATCAACTCCAAATTCCCCATATGGCTTCACCCACATGCGATTACATTACGATTAGTCTGGGGGCGATTGTGGCATTCCCTGCGCCAAATATGACAGTTAACGATATTTTAGAGTCAGTCGATCGCTTGCTCTATCGAGCCAAAGAAAAGGGCAGAAACACTTATGTAATTGAGGTAATTGGTCAGGATATTTTGACTGAATCACCCAGTACGATCGCGGGGCATTTTGCCAGCTAGCAGCATGACCAGCCGCATGGATCAGCGAGCATTAATTCATCACCCCTAACGCCTATGCAGACAATAAACCCGACACTTCATAGAGTTGTTTAATCCGAGACAGGATCTTGTCACCATAGTTGAGATCAGCATCCCAACGGCCACTCAGCAACGAAACCGTTGGCGCAATCCCACGCGGCACAAAACTAAAGCGCGGATCAACCACCGGATTCACCAACGCATTGGTGCTGGCATAGGCCTTGAGGTGTTGAATGTGGGCGCGCACCCCCAGCCGTGCACTGCTGAATGATGCTCCTTCCGGGTTGCCACCCAAAGCCCCCAAGCCCCCAAAGTTATTTTGGCTGGGCTTCACGATTCCAGAAAACCTCAAGAAATCGGTTTCAACACACATTTGGGCAAAAGCTACATCAAAATTCACGCCTTCTCTTATGCCTTCTTCGCGATAGAGTGTAGGCAGGTCAGGAAATAAGTTGATAGCACTTAAATTAAATGTTTTCAAAAACAATAACATCTGGGTATCAGAGGTGCTACCGAGTCCCATGATTTCCCCTTTTAGGGTATTGGACACCATCAAAGCAGTGCGCAAGGTGACTGCACGGCGCGTATTATCCCAACCGATCGCCACATTAAAAGGTCGCAGGTCAGCCGCTTTGATATGGACAACATTTTGATAGCGCACTCGGACAATCTGGGTGTTTTGGGCTACGTTAATCCCCAGGCGATCGACTAAATTAATCGGGATATAGGCATTGCCCGAAATCAAAACACCGCGCTCAGGGTAGAGCTGATTGTTCACAATAATGCCGATGCTGGTGTAGGGCACTGCCGGAAAGTTGATCAAGATTTGGGCCAAACCATTGGCTAATCCGTTGGCGATCGCCCAGCCTTGGTTTTTCAGTAAGGCAAAGTCCGTCGGATTGGTTAAAAATCCCACCTCCGACAGCAGAGAAGGCACTGTTAGTTGCCGACAAAATGCCCGTTGGCCTAACCCTGCGGCCGTGTCGGGCAAGGCTCCGCGCGATTGTAACTGCGGTACTTGAGCGAGCAACGATTGCAACAGCAATTCGGCCTGGGCTTGGCGGGTTTGATTATTGGCAATAAAGTAAACCGTCGTGCCCCGAACGCTGGGATTACTCGACCCATCTAGATGAATTTCGAGGGCCACATCTCCTGCTTTGCCGCGTGCATTGATCCAGGCGATCGACTGTTGCAAACTCAAATCGTCTGGCACCATCAGCACCTCAATTCCCCGTTTTTGGAGAACTTGGGCAGTGGCTTCCCGCAACCAAATCATCTCCCGAGCTTCGGTGGTTCCGGCGGCCACGATGCCCGGATCGATCACCCCGTTTTCATAGCCCCCGTGCCCGGCTGAAATCAGAACGCGCCCCATGAGAGTTGTAAATCCTACTAAAACCTTTAGATTTCTAAAAGAATTGAATCCGATTGTCCGTTTAATTTGGCTCAGTTCGGCTCAATTTGGCACTAAGTGGCATCTTGATCAACCACAACCCAGCGAATCGACAGTTCGATCGCAATTTGATCACATTTCAATTCGCGATCGATTCGCGATCGAGTCCACTGCGGGTCAACTCTGGGTCAATGCGTTGATCGCAGAGAGGGTCATGGCCCGATCGCCGGAGTTCTTGCTAACAACTCCCTCAACTTTTTCAATGATTTCAAAAAAAATGTTGAGAAACGTCGACAATCGTGGACGCTGCGATTCGGCCACTCGTAGGCTGGAAGGATAGTTTCAGCCTGGCAATCCATAAGGCCATTGAATCTACCCATGAATCTACAACGCTATCAGTTCCGCTGCACGCTGACCTTTGGCGACATCTACGGCCAGATTATGGCTTGGTTGATTGTCATTTTCTTGAGCCTAGCGTCGGCCCTTGCACTCATGGGAGCCAGCAAACCGCTCTATGCCTTGGCCATGGTGGGGCTGATTTTGGTGCTATCCCTACCCTTCTTGCTGTTTGCATTCGTGACAACGCTGCTCAATCATATTGAGTTTGCGGCGGTCGATGCGACGCGCGAATCATCGGCGGCTGACTTTGAGCCCAGCCAACCGATCCAAGCACTCTAGTTCGAGCGCTCTAGCCGCGATCGCCCCCGGCTGGGCCATGCCCGCTGGGTTTCGATCGATGGATTCCGTCCGACTTTGCACAACGCATGACTGCATCTCACGACCTGATCCACGACGTTTTGATCGTTGGGGGCGGGCTGGCCGGTTGTCGGGCAGCCCTCGAAATTGCCCGACAAAACCCCCGCCTCAGCATTGGGTTGGTGGCCAAAACCCACCCGATTCGATCGCACTCGGTGGCGGCCCAGGGGGGCATGGCCGCCGTGCTGAACAATGTCGATCCCGAAGACACCTGGCAGGCCCACGCCTTCGACACGGTCAAGGGATCGGACTATTTGGCCGATCAAGATGCGGTGGCGATTCTGACCCAGGACGCGCCAGAAGTGGTCGTCGAGCTGGAGCGGTTGGGGGTGTTGTTTTCGCGGTTGCCGGACGGGCGGGTGGCCCAGCGGGCCTTTGGGGGCCACTCGCACCGCCGCACTTGCTATGCCGCCGACAAAACGGGCCATGCGATTTTGCATGAGCTGGTGGCGAACCTGCGGCGGATGGGCGTGACGCTCTACGACGAGTGGTATGTGATGCGCCCGATCATCGAGGCGGGCGAGGCCAAAGGCCTGGTGATGTTTAATTTGCGCGATTCGCGGCCCGTGGTGGTGCGATCGCGGGCGGTGATGTTGGCCACGGGCGGCTATGGCCGGGCCTTTAACACCACCTCCAATGATTTTGCTTCGACGGGCGACGGGCTGGCGATGGCGGCGCGATCGGGCATTCCCCTCGAAGACATGGAATTTGTGCAGTTTCACCCCACGGGGCTTTATCCGGTGGGGGTGCTGGTGTCGGAGGCGGTGCGGGGCGAGGGGGCTTACCTGCGGAATGCCGCGGGCGATCGCTTCATGGCCACCTACGCGCCCAGCCGCATGGAATTAGCGCCTCGGGATATTACGTCCCGGGCGATCGTCAAGGAGCTGCTGGCCGGGCGGGGCATTCATGCCGACGGCAGCGCGGGCGGCCCCTATGTGCATTTGGACTTGCGGCACATGGGCGAAGAGATGATCATGAGCCGCGTGCCCTTTTGCTGGGAAGAAGCCCACCGGTTGCTGGGGGTGGATGCGGTGCATGAGCCGATTCCCGTGCGGCCGACGATTCACTATTCGATGGGCGGGATTCCCACGGACACCAGCGGGCGAGTCCGCAGCGGCCCCGACGGGTTTGTGGAGGGCTGCTTTGCGGCGGGCGAGGCGGCCTGTGTGTCGGTGCATGGGGCCAACCGGTTGGGCAGCAATTCGCTGTTGGAATGCATTGTGTTTGGGCGGCGCACGGGCCGGGCGATCGCGGAGTATTTAGATAAGGGGCGCGTCCTGCCAGACTGCGACAGCGATCGCTACCTGAGCGAGGCCAATGCGGAGTTGGCGGCGCTGATCGATCGCCCCGGCACCGAGCGGATCGCCCAGGTGCGCCAGGATTTCCAAGACACGATGACCCAATATTGCGGGGTGTTCCGTACCCAGGAGCTGATGCAAACGGGGCTGGAACAACTGCAGGCGATCGCCCAGCGGGTGGAGCAGACCTATTTGGGCGATCGGGGCACCTGTTGGAATACGGAATTGATTGAAGCGTTGGAGTTGCGATCGCTGTTTATTGTGGGGCAAACGATTCTGTCTTCGGCGCTCCAACGCCAGGAAAGTCGCGGGGCCCATTGTCGGGAGGACTATCCCGATCGCGACGACGATCGCTATTTGCAACATACCCTGGCCTACTGGTCACCCACGGGCATTGATATTCGCTACATGCCGGTGACGTTGGGCCTATTTGAACCCCAAGCCCGCAACTATTAGAAAAGTCGTAGGGTCATTGCCCACCCACCACCACTGCTTGTCACGGCGATCGACGCAGACCAGGGCGTTGGGAGCGGCACGCTAACATTGAGACGATGCGACCGCTTCGCCAACCAGCCAAAACCAGCCGCCATCACCATGAACGAACTCACCCTGACTGACGATCGCCTACGGGATCTGATCCGGCCGCTGTTGGTGGAATTACTGCGCGATCGCCGCGATTTGTTGCGCGAACTCTTGCTCGAAATTTTGGAAGATTTAGCACTTGGTCGGGCGATGAATGACCTAGACAGCGATGACGCAGAACCGATTGATCGGGCTGAGATCTTTGCCCTTTTGGATCGTTAGGTTGATCCGGTCGTTGAGCCATGCAGGTGCAATTTCTTAAGCGCTTTGGCAAAGACCTACAAGCCATTCGCGATCGCCAAGTTTTGCAAGCCATCAAAGCTGCGTTACTCTCCCTAGAAAACGCTGAGAGTCTAAGCGAACTGAGTCAAATTAAGGCGATCGAGGGACATCCCAACACCTATCGACTGCGGGTGGGCAACTATCGGATTGGGTTTCGGGTCGAAGAGAATCAGATTGTTTTGGTGCGTGTTCTCCACCGTCGCGAAATCTATCGTTATTCTCCGTAAGGCGTTCGTTGAATCTCCCCGAGGGCGATCGGCGCTGATCGCGAAAACCGTAGGGTGAGTGGGAGCAATCTCGATGGTTAACGACGATCGCCCGGTAATCCTCCCACGCACCGCCTCCCTTTCGCCATGCACGACCATCCCCGATCGGTTGGGTCGCGCCATTGCAGCGGTGCGTAGGGCACAAAATCCATCTCCGTAAAATGCCAAGCGTTGCCCTACGCACCCTACGGGATGTGGGGGATAGGCTTCTACAATTGGGGCAGTGATGTGAGGAGGCGGTGGCATGGAACGGGCGGAGTTGTTGGCGCTGTTGGAGCGGGCGAAGGCGGAATGCTGGACAGAGCTGGATCTTTCAAGGAATGAACTGCAAGAATTACCAGCAGAAATCGGTCAACTGCAAAATCTGACATCGCTTTCCCTCTTCAGCAATCAACTGAGGGAGCTACCGAGGCAGATCGGTCAACTGCAAAATCTGACATCGCTTTCCCTTTTCAGCAATCAACTGAGGGAGCTACCGAGGCAGATCGGTCAACTGCAAAATCTGACATCACTTGACCTCGGCAGCAACCAACTGACTGAGTTGCCAGCGGAAATCGGGCGACTGCAAAATCTGACATCGCTTGACCTCAGCGGCAACCAACTGAGGAAGCTACCGGGGGAGATCGGTCAGCTGCAAAACCTGACATCACTTGACCTCGGCAGCAACCAACTGACTGAGTTGCCAGCAGAAATCGGGCGACTGCAGAGCCTAACAGAGCTTTACCTTCTCCATAACCAACTGAGTGAGCTACCAGCGGAAATCGGACAACTGCAAAATCTGACTACGCTTTACCCCAGCGATAACCAACTGAGTGCGCTACCGACGACGATCATTCAACTGAAAAATCTGACAGAGCTTCACCTTGGTGGTAACCAACTGGGTGAGCTACCAGCGGTGATCGCTCAACTGGAAAATCTGACCAATCTTGATCTTAGTGACAACCATTTGAGTCAAATCCCAGAATTTATTCGAGACTTACCCCAACTCAAAAAGCTCGATTTGCGCGGTAATCCGATCTCCATCCCTCCCGAGATCTTAGGAGAGAAAGGATGGTATGGAGTTGGTGATCTGCAAACAATTCTTGATTTTTATTTCAATAGTCAATATGACCCTAAACCTCTCTACGAAGCCAAGCTGTTGATCATTGGTGAAGGCGAGGCGGGTAAAACTAGTCTTGCCAAAAAGTTAAAAGACGAAACCTATGAACTCCAGCCTAGGGAAAAATCTACCGAAGGAATTGATGTGTTGCCCTGGGAAATTTTTCACCCAGATGGAACACCGATACGCATCAATATTTGGGACTTTGGGGGACAAGAAATCTATCATGCGACACACCAATTTTTCTTGACCAAGCGGTCTCTATATCTACTGGTTACTGAAGATCGCAAAGAGCATACTGATTTCTATTACTGGCTGAAAGTCGTCGAAACCTTCGGCAAAAATAGTCCTTTGCTGATTATCAAAAATGACAAGCGCGGTGACCCATTCAATATCGATGAGCGTGCTCTACGCAGTGAATTTGCAAACTTCAAAGCTTCCTTCAGCGCCAATCTGAAAACCAATCATGGCTTAGACACTATTCGTCGTGAAATCAGAAAATATCTCAGCAGCCTCGATCACGTCACACAGAATATTTCTACCCATTGGGCAAACATCCGCGCTGTTCTTGAAAATTACTCCCAAAGCTGCAACGTTCTAGAACTCAGGGACTATTTTGCTCTTTGTCGGCAAAACGGCTTCAGCACCGAGGAAGATATGCTAGCCGCTAGCCGATTTCTGCATGATCTGGGCATTTGCCTCCATTTCCAAAATATCCGCTTTCTCAAAAGAATCCTGATCCTCAATCCTGAATGGGCCACCAGCACGCTATACAAAATCTTCAAGAATGAAGATGTAAAGGCTGACTTCGGCCGCTTTAATGATGACACTCTCACACAGCTTTGGGATCAGGGTGATGAATCCGAAATGCGCGATGAACTCCTACAACTGATGAAAGAGTTCGCCCTTTGCTACGAAATTCCTGGCTGCAAAGGTCGCTACATTGCCCCCCAACTGCTCGAAAAAGAACGCCCTGAATACGATTGGGATAACACCGATAACCTGATCCTCAGCTATCGCTACCAATTCAAGCCCAAAGCCATTTTTCCGAAACTGATCGTGGCGCTCCATGAACAAATTGAACAAATTGAGCAAAATAGCTGCGTCTGGAAACATGGCATGGTGATTACCAACGGCCCCGCCCGCGCCGAAATCATTGAAGACGATCGCTACTACGAAGCCGCAATCAAAATCCGTGTTTTTGGCTTCAACAAACGCGAACTCCTAACCATTGTTCGCTATGAACTCGACAAAATTAATCGCAACTACGATCGCCTCACCACCGAAGTCCTAATCCCCTGCAATTGCAGCCAATGCAAAGGCAGCCAAACACCCCACACCTACACTTGGGCAAACCTCAACCGCCGCCAAGCAAACGGCATTGCCACCGTTCAATGCGATATCAGCTATGAAGATGTCAACGTCCGCCGCCTAATCGACGACATCGCCGAACCCCAACCCCGCAACGACCTCGACAAAATGGAAAGGTTCGACCCTAGAACCCCCGGTGCTGCCGCCTCCCCCTTCAGCCCGCAACCCATCAACATCACCATCCAAAACAAAAACGAACCCGTGACTACCAACATCACCCAAAATCATTCCGGCAGCGGCCACCAAATCGCCGCCGAAACCGCTAACAACAACACCCTCTCCGGCAACAACACCGTCCACAAAGCCCCCCAAACCCCCGAAGCCGCCAAACAAGCGATCGAAGACCTACTGAAACAACTGAAAGTCAACGCCCAAACCACCGAAGCCAAGCTAAAAAATCAGGTGATGATTCAGGATGAGGCCTGGCAGCAAACCCTCTGGGCCGCCTTCAAAAACGCCGGCCCCGAACTCGCCAAAAGCGCCGTGTCGATCGCCCTGGCCAGCGCTGGTTTACCCGGAGCGATCGCCGCCGCCGCCTTTAACGTGGTGGTCGAAGGGGTGCGCGGCGGCCTCGAAGCCCGCGAAGCCCTGCCCCCCGGCGAAGACAATCCCTTCGGCGAACCCAGCTTCTAAGAGGATGTCTGAAGAGCCAAAGTTAATACTTTGGATGCCCCATCGATCGATGAAAACAAGGGGCTTAGTCGTAACAAGGGGCTTAAGCCCCTTGCTCCCCACGATCTCCTAACGGTGAAATCAGGATTTCAGGAGAAATGACGACACGCTCTAAGCCCCTTGCTGCTACGACTATTGGCGCTTGGTTTGTGGCTATTGGCGCTTGGTTTGTGACTATTGGCGCTTGGTTTGTGACTATTGGTGCTTGGTTGATGCCGAAAGATACTTTTCAGATATCTTCTTAGTTCCAGTCATCAATGGTGGTTTTTTCAAATCGCCATTTTTGAAAGCGTTTTTCAAAATCATCCGTACCTGGTTGCAGTGACTTCCAAGCATCCAGCGCAATAAACATCCCCCAACCTAAGGCCAGGGTAATTGACCAGTCCGGGCGACCCGACGACACCAGATCAATCAACAACAAAAAACCATTGATAATGCCAAACTTACCGAGGCTAAGTTTGAGGCGTTGGCGCTGGGCAGCAATGAATTGTTGGCGCTCGGAGCGATCGCCATGCTGCTCTAGCCAGCGCTGTTCGGCGGCATAAAGATCGGCGCGATCGATCCCAATTTCGTCGGCTAACTCTAACAATTGACCGCGAGAGTAGGATTCCACGTCATTGCGACGAGCGATCGCCAGTTGCAAAATTTCTTGCACCGCATCGCGATCGTAGGTGTCGCGGGCGGGCGGTTGGCTGGTGGTGGCGGGAGGATTGGATCGGGGCGATCGAGCAGCATCAGTCATCGGTTAACGACCCTTGAGGAACGCGGCGCAAAAGGGTTACGACATCTTAGGCTAGCGCGATCGCGCCTCGGTCTGATCGGGATGCTGGCAGAGATGGAGTTATGGAACCGCTCGTTGCTGCGATGCGGATCGGTTCGAGCCTAGAGCAGCTCGTAGGGCATCAGCCCCAAAAAGGCGGCAATGTCGGCGCGCCGATCGGCTTCCGATTGTGTCACAGGCCGCGGCGGGGTTGGGGGTTTCGGGGGTTCCTGATGGGCAATTGGGGTGCGATCGGTTGCACTAGCATTAGCCCAACTGACCGGGGTGCTGGCAGCCCTGGGCGAGTTTACAGGGCTTGTGGTAGTTTTTTTTACCCGAGCCGCGCTGTTGCGAAATGACCAAGCTAGGTAAACAGCCAAGGCATCGGCGATCGCCCGTACATTATCTTCTGGGCGCTGTCCGGGTTTTGAGTAATATGCGCTCATCATTGCTCGATCGCCCATAACGCTCTTGTTACTTTCAGTGTGGCTCGTTTCGATCGTAGGGGTGGCGACGGCGATCGCTGGGTTGGGCCGATCGAGATCAGCATGGAAGCGGCCAGCGATCGCATCCCGTCCGTATTTCGATCGCACCTCGTAGCGATCGTCACCGCCTCCTATTTCCCTCGTACAGAAGCCATTACCCTCGTCCGGATCGCTCAGATGCGCTTCCCCAGACCCTAGCGACCATTGATGGTTTGGGACACTTTCAGCAGCGATCGGGCAATGCGATCGACCGTTTCGGGATTGCTCCAGTAGCCGTTGTGCGACAGCGGTGTCCAATTGTCCAAAATGCTGCCAGCATTCACCGCCAAATCCGCCTTCACCGCCCGCGCAAAGTTTGCGTTCACCTGCCTCAGCGGATAGCCAATCACATCATCGGCATCGTAGATATTGACCCATTCAGCCACATTGGCCAAAGCGGGGTAGTGATTGGCCAATTGGGCCACGGGAAACTGGATGGGCTGACCACCATCGCGATCGCGCAGGGTCCACAGGGCCAGCGGACTGCCCAGGGTGTAGTAGAGGCTGAGGGTTTCACCGCGCTCGATCGGAGCTTCACTAATCTTGTGCTGGGTGGATGGTCGCAAAAAGGATTCAGTATTCGTGTTGCCACTAAATTGGGCTTGCAAATCCAACAAGTAATTGTAGGAAACAATGGAGCCTAGGCTATGGCCAATCATGCAAAGGGGTGCACGCGGGCCCGCTGCGGTGGCCAACCGGCTCAAGGTTTGGGCACAAAATCGATGGATGGCTTGATAGGAGTTTTGTCCCCGAGCATCTGCATGATGCGGACTGATCTGATAGGCGATCGCATCGGAAATAAACGACACCATAAACTTGCGGAGCGTATCCCAGTTCATGGGGCTTTGTTGCTGCATTCGAGTCAACAACCCTTGCTGCCGATCTTCCAAAATCGGCGACCAATAGACCGGCTCCATCACAAATCGCTGATGATAGTCTGCACGCGAAACACCTAGCTGACTAAGGCGCTCAATCAAGCTTTTTTGTAACGATCGCACGAATTCCGGTTGCGATTCCCGGCGACTTTCATAGGCAGCATCACCACCACCAATGCCATGCACCACTGCGATCGCCACTTTTTGAAATCCCTGACCCGCCGCATCGCTGGTGGCATTGTGGGTGACAGTCGCCACAGAACGGCCTGAAGACATAATCATTGGGAACGGTATGAAGGTAGAGAATTGTTAAGCTATTGACCCATAGCAAGAGCGCTCAACCGAAAGCATCCTGACTCGGTCGAGCGCTGCTGCTAGCTTAACAATTGACCCACCAACATTCCCAAGGGGCGATCGCCCTAACCAGCCTGGTCAAATCCTGTTGGCAACCGCTGGTTTTTCCAGGGATTTAAGTCAGCAACTGGGCGATCGCATTGCGATATTCACTCTTTTGTTTCACGCCGCGAAACTCCGACACCTTTTCCTTTTGATGGAAAATCATCACCGTGGGTGTGCCGGTCACGCCCGCACCCTCAGCGATTTGCGGCTCATCCTTCACATCCACTTCCACAAAGTGAATTTGCCCGTCAAACTCATCCACCACCTTATCCAACATCGGCTTCAGGATGTGGCAGGGGCCGCAGTCAGGTGCAACAAACTTGACCACCAAGGGGCGATCGGTCTCGTGGTAGAGCTTCCGCACCGCAAATCCGCCAAAGTGCCGCGTCGCCGTGGGGCTAAAGGTCTCCTCGGTATCCGCCACGATCGGCTTGTCTTCTGCCACCTTGGCCGCCGTGGGTTCTGTGCCCTCGCGCTTCACCTCTTGGGCCAAGTTGTTGGCCGACAGCCAGCGTTCTGCGAGCAGGGCCGCCGCACAACCCGTGCCCGCCGCCGTAATCGCCTGGCGATATTCGTGATCCTGCACATCACCAGCCGCAAACACACCGTCCACATTGGTGGCCACGGAGCCGGGGTGGGTTTTGATGTAGCCCACTTCGTCGAGGTCAAGCTGCCCCACAAACAAATCCGTATTGGGCTTGTGACCGATCGCATAGAACAGGCCACGGGCGGCGATCGTCGATTCGGTGTTGGTTTGGTGGTTTTGCACCCGCAGGCCGGTCATGCCCGTTTCGTCGCCCACCACATCGATCGCCGTGGTGTGCCAATGCACCGTAATTTTGGGGTTGGCCAGCACCCGGTCTTGCATCGCTTTGCTGGCGCGCATTTTGTCGGTTCGCACCAGCAAATGCACCTGCGAGCCATATTTGGTCAAGTACACCGCTTCTTCGGCGGCCGAGTCGCCGCCCCCAATCACGATCAGCTCGGCATTTTGGAACATCGGCATGGCCCCATCACAAATCGCGCAGGCAGAAATGCCCCGATTCCAAAACTCCGTTTCGCTGGGCAGACCCAGGCGCTTGGCGGTGGCTCCGGTGGCGATGATCAGGCTGTGGGCACGCAGGTCGCGATCGGTCGATCGCACCACAAAGGGCCGTTGGCTCAAGTCCACCCAGGTCACATCTTCCATCACGACTTCAGTGCCCCAGCGCTCGGCCTGCGATCGCATCCGATCCATCAGTTGCGGGCCGGTGATTCCTTCGGGAAAGCCGGGAAAGTTTTCGACCTCGGTGGTGGTCATCAGTTGGCCACCGGGCAGGCCACCGGCCTCAAACCCCGCAAACATGAAGGGTTTCAGGTTGGCGCGGGCAGCGTAGATCGCGGCAGTGTAACCGGCGGGGCCGGAGCCGATGATGATCACGTTCTCAACGGCGTTGGGTGCAGAAGCGGCGCTGGTCATGGATGCTTTATCTAAACTCATACCGATTATGAATAGATTAGCATAGGCCCTCATCTCGCGCAGAACGATCGCACCCAAGTCAATCGCACCCAGTCATCGCACCCAGTCAAAGGTCAGCTCGGCATTACCCAAATTGCCCTCTAATCAATCCGATCAAAATTGATCTGATCTGATCGATTCGATCGATCAAATCAAATCAAATCAAATCGATCAAATCAAATCGATATCCTCCCCACCTGGTAGGGCGGTCACTACCCACCGACTAACAGCTTTATGGCATCGGCAATATGTTGTACTGCTTGTTTTGGGTAAAGGCTGTTGTTTTGGGTAAAGGCTGCGTCAACCATTAAGCACCCTGGGGTCGCACCAAGCGGGGTAGCTCCGGCAACTGCGGCTCCTGGGTAATTCGCAGCACCACCGCCGTCATGTCATCAGCATTGCGGTTATCGGGCCCCACAAATTCTTGGACGCGATCGAACAAATGGGTCAAGATTTCCTGGGCGCTATCGCAGTTGTGGCAAGCCCAGTAGAACCCGTCCCGCAGCCGATCTTCCTCAAACCGCTGTCCCCGAGGGTCGGCCGCATCGGTAAACCCATCAGTGAAAAAGACGATCGCATCGCCCGGATAAAGCTGAATTTGCGCGTCGTTGAACTCACTGTTGGCATCCAGCCCAATCAACATTCCCTCCGTATCCAACGGGATGATGTTGTCAAAGCGCGCTTGCCACAACAGCGGCGGGTTGTGGGCCGCGTTGCTGTAGGACAAAATCCGCGTTTTCGGGTCGTATTCCGAATAGAACAGCGTGACAAACCGGTGGGAGTTTTCCAAATCCGCATACATCACCCGGTTTAGATGGTGCAAAATGCGGGCCGGCGAGTGGCCGTTCAACACTTCAGCGCGCAACATGCCACGGGTCATGGTCATGATTAACCCGGCGGGCACGCCTTTGCCCATCACATCCCCGATCGCAATGCTCCAGGGGGTGGTTTCCGTGCCGCCGAGCTTGGTTTGGCTGTTGCGGCCCAGGCTCGGGTTGCGACAAACGGGAATGAAGTCGTAATAGTCGCCGCCCACGCGATCGGCCGTTTCGCAGCGGGCCGCCAAATCCACCCCCTGAATCCGGGGAAACTGTCGGGGCAAAAGCCGCAGTTGAATTTCTGCGCCGATTTCTAGTTCGCGATCGAGTCGTTCTTTTTTGCGCAGTTCCACGGCCATATCAGCGTTGTCCACCGCCACGGCCGTTTGGTCGGCCACCAGCCGCACCAGCTTTTGGCGCTTGGGTGTCCATGAAAACCCCGGCTCGCAACCAAAGGCATAGAGTCGGCCGCGCTCCGTTTCGTTCACGACGATCGATGCGCCAAACACCTGCACCGCCGCCCCCAGAGACTCGCGCACGGTTTTGTCGAGCAGCTCGATCGCCGTTGCATCAAAGGCCACACGATAGTCCTTGACCAGGCCGGAGGTGAGCGCGCCGGTCACTTTGCGCGTGGCCAGCTCCAGGGCTTGGCGCACGGGCCGGGCTTGGCATTGGCGATCGCCCATTTCCTGACAAAACAATTGCTCTAGGCGTACCTGACCGTTGGGGCGAAACAGCACCAGCGCGCCCCCATCTGCATCGGCCACCCGCGTGGCAATCATTGGAATTAGTTCCAAAAATTGATTGAGATTCTTGAAGCTGCGCAGGGCAAAGCTCAAGGAACTCAACAGGTCTTGCACCTTGTATTGTTCGCGATTCAGCCGAGCTACCAACTCCTTGAGGGCAAAGACAGGCGTGTTGTCGCCCGCTGCCAGTAAATCGGTGGCATCAGGGGGCTGGGAGGAAGCTTGGGGAAGGGGGGCAGCGGACATTGCAGAAGAACGATGGACAATCGTGCAGGACTGCCCAGTCTTAAGTTGGCTATGGTAGCGCCAAAAAACTGGACTGCCAATGAATGGATGGTTTTGGCGGCAATTTGGGGCCAGACAGCGGGGCGATCAGCGACCCAACGGGCCAGCAGTTGAGCGATCGCCCGCGCGGGCTAGCCATCCAGCAGAGCCTCCACAAATTCGTAGCTGGAGAAGGGGCGCAGGGCTTCGATGCTTTCCCCAGCACCGATAAACCGAATCGGCAAGTTCAACTGTTGGGCGATCGCTAGGGCAATCCCCCCCTTGGCGGTGCTGTCCAGCTTGGTCAAGACCACGCCGCTCAGTTTGGCGGCTTCCGCAAAGACTTTGGCCTGTTGCAAGCCGTTTTGGCCTTGGGTGGCATCCAACACCAACAGGGACTCAACCCGTGCGCCGGGGGCCTGGCGATCGATAATCCGGCGGATCTTGGATAGCTCGTCCATCAGGTTCTTTTTGTTTTGCAGGCGGCCGGCGGTGTCCACCAACAGCAGCTCCGTGTTGCGGGCCGTGGCGGCGGTAATCGCATCAAACACCACGGCGGCGGGGTCGGTGTTTTTGCCGGGGTTGGCGATCGTTTCCACCCCAGCCCGATCGCCCCACACCCTGACCTGTTCGACGGCGGCGGCCCGGAAGGTGTCACCCGCCGCAATCAGACAGCGGTAGCCGGATTTGCTGCCCAGGCGGGCCAGCTTACCGATTGTGGTGGTTTTGCCCGCGCCGTTCACGCCCACAATCAACCAAATATTCAGCACATCCTTTTCGGGGGCCAGCAGGGGCGGCGCGTCACCGGCTGCTTCTAGGATTGGGCGATCGAGCAATTCTCGCAGGATTTTTTTCAGGTAGGCGATCGCCGCTTCGGGGGGCAAGGCCTCATCGCGCACCTTCGCTTGCAGGGCACTGATGATCGCGTCGGTGGCTTCCACGCCCGCATCGGCTTGCAGCAAGAGGGCTTCGATTTCCTCAACTGCATCGGCATTCAGCGGCCCCTGACCCACCAGGGATTTGATTTGGTTGACCAAACCGCGCCGGGTTTTGTCGAGACCTTGGCGCAAACGGGCCAGCCACTCAATTTCTTCGGCGGAAATGTCCTCGGGCCGACGACCCTGGGCCGCCAAGATTTCCGCCGACCAGAGGAAATTCTCATCAAAGACGATCGCGCCCGGCGGCAGGGGTTCCGGCTCCGGTTCGGGTTCCGGCTCTGGTTCCGGCTCCACGATCGCCTCAGCCTTCACCCGTTCTAGGCGATCGGCCCGTTCTGCCTCGGCACGTTCCAGCAATGAGGTGGGCAAGGGCGCGGGTTCGGCGGCGGGTTCCGGTTCCGGCTCGGGTTCCAGTTCCACGGGGGCGGCCGGAGCTTGTTGCAGATTTTGGTAAGCCGCCTTGGCCCATTGCAGCAACTCATCGGCATTGCTGGGGGCAGTGGCGATCGGGGCGGGCGCAGGTGTTGGTGCTGGTTCTGCGATCGGCTCGGGTTCTGGTTCTGGTTCTGCGATTGGGGCGGGCGCAGGTGTTGGTGCTGGTGCTGGTTCTGCGATCGGCTCGGGTGCTAAAGCAACAGGTTCTGATTCTGCGATCGGCTCGGGTTCTGGTGCTGGCTCAGATTCAGTAACCACCGGTTCAGTAACCGCTGTTTCTGCCGCCACAGCTTCGTCAACCTCATCCGATGCAGCTTCAACGGCCTCCGCTTCCTCCGCCTCTGGTTCTTCCGACGATGGCGGGGTCTCGGCTTCGGCCTCGGGTGGCCGATCCGAGTCAAACTCCGTGTAGAACTTGTCTTGGGAGAACTGACGCTGGAACCAGTTGAAAACCATCGATCGCAACCTTAAGCAGTGACGTTGAGGCAGGGAAAAAACGAGGTGACGGGCGATTTGAAAAACCGATTTGATAAGCGATCGAGCAACGGCCAACCCATTGACCAAACCGCAACCAGACCATCAACAGATCGGCAAACGAATTGGTAAACAGATCAGGTTGTCGATCGCGGCCCGGCTGGAGTCAGCAATGGTTGTCCGAGGTCGTGGTGAACGATCGCCGGCATCGCGAAATCGTTCCTAGGAACGACCGGCCTTGGCCTGTTCAGTGGCTCGCCGCAGCACACCGTTGATGAAGCGGTAGCTGTCGGCTTCACTGTAGCGCTTTGCCAGTTCCACCGCTTCATTAATCACCACTTGGGGCGGCGTGTGCAGGTAGCGAATTTCGGCGATCGCCATCCGCAAAATGTCGCGATCGATGCGGGCCAGTCGGCTCAGTTGCCAATCCACCATGCTTTCGTTTAGTAGGCGATCGATCTCTTCGTGGTTTTGGGCCACCTGCAAGATGATATCGATCGTGTAGTCTTGCACGTTCTTTTGACCCGCCGCCTGCAACATTTCCGGCAACTCCACCGCCATGCCCAATCGGTTAATCGCCGCCTGGGTAAAGCCGATCGCTTCCTTCACCATCCCCACCGATCGCTGGGCATCGCTGGCCCGGATTTCTTCGCGCAACAGTTCGGTTTTGAGGATGCGCTCATTGCCGCGCTGGAGTTCGGCGGTGGCCATTTCGAGGGACTCGCGCACCTCCGTCGATAGGGTACGCACAGCCGCTTGCAGCAAATTTTGAAGATCGCGGTCTTGGAGTTTTTCGGGTTTACTGGGGAGCTGGCTAATACTGAGGAGGGCCAGTTCACGGGCAATTCGGCGAGCTTGCATGGGGTTTGGAGGAGGGGGACTGCGGGTGAGGAGGGGGCGATCGAGCCAGGGGCGAGCGACTAGGCAAGTCATCTCGTGGGGGCAAGGCGCTGAGACCCCTAACGTTTGATCGCGCTAGAGATTCGCCATTCTAGAGCCTCGCTTGCACATCTGGGCCGGACAGCCCCAAACACAGGACGGTTTAGCCGCCCTTGGAGACTGCTGCAAGACCCCGACGGGAGTTGCCCTCAAGTGTTGCACTAGCCCTAATCACCGACAAGGTGCGGAATTTACCCAAGGCGATCGCCCCAGTCCCGAGCGCGCGGCCCTAGAACTCGTCGTAGTCCGCGTAACCACCGCCACCGCCACCGCCACCGCCACCGCCGCCACCACCAGGATCGGCGTTATCCCGTTTAGATCCCAGCAATCGCAAATCCCGCACCACTACCACGGGGCTAGTCCGTTGGGCCCCCGACTGGCGATCGCTCCAACTGTCGATTTTCAGGCTGCCCTGAACGGCAATTTGCGTGCCTTTGCGGACATAGTTAGCGGCGATTTCGGCGGTTTTGCCCCAAATTTCGAGGTTAAACCAGTCGGGTTCGTCCTTGTTGCGGGAGACGCGATCGACCGCCAAGGTCAATCGACATTTGACACTGCCCGACTCGAAATAGCGCACGTCGGGATCGCTCCCCACACGCCCCACCAAATTGACTACGTTAATGCTCATGCGATCGCCCCGGTCGTGATCTGTGGTAGTTGAAGGGTTTGACTGGATCTGAATCAACTCTGAATTGAATCTGAATCGCAATCGTCTAACGGGCTAAATTCAAGGACTCACAGCGGTTCATGGCTGCCCAAGACCGCTCAGGCTCAACCGAGACCGTCATTGCAAGACTGCCATTTGATC
>RDXB01000081.1:0-27865 GCA_004292515.1 Oscillatoriales cyanobacterium | reverse complement strand
GCGATCGCCAATTCCCAACCACCCAAGATCAATAACCAAGATGCTATCCAGCCCAACGATCGACAGTGGCGATCGACTCAGCTCCCCAACTGGAACCAAAAGGACACCAGATCATGCTTACCAAAGGCCAAGCGATCGCCCGGCCGCAGTCGATGGCGGTTTCCCGGAACCAGTGGCAACCCATTAACGTAAGTGCCGTTGGCGCTGCCCACGTCTTCGAGGTAGTAGGCATCCCCTTCAATCCGAATATCGGCGTGAATGCGCGATACTACCTCCGCATTGGGCAAGCCCGACAGATCCAAATCGGGCGGCACCAAGTCGTTGGGTTTGCCGATGTGAATTGGGTTCAGGTGTTCGGGCAGGGTAATCACCGCGTTGGTGCTGATGTGGACAAACCGCGCGATCGCCCGTTGGAGCTGTGTCACTGGGCCCGTGGCGGCCAGCACGGATGATGCATCACTGGCTAGGTCAGCCTTAGAACTACCGGCAACCACCAGGTTAGTTGTCAGCTCACTGGCTTCTAGGGGCTGCTGAACGTCCAATCCGGGAATGGGAGCGGGATCGGGGGCGATCGATGGGGCGGGATGCCACAGTTGAGCCATGGAAGCCGCAGATGATGAAGCCGCAGATGATGAAGCCGCAGGTGATGTGGTGGGCAGGCGGGCCCCGTCCGGCGCTGCGATCGAACTGGTGGGCCCTGGGGTGGCGGCATGGTGAGCCAACTCCAAGGCGGGCACAATTGGGGGCCGGGTTTGCAAGTTATAGCCACATTGACCGCAAAAGTTGGCATCGCTCATGACCGGCGCACCACACTGGGGACAGCGTTGCAGGGTGGGCAGCGGTGCAAAACAAGCTTCGCAGGTCACTGCACCATCGGGATTTGCGTGGTTGCAGGTTGAACAATTCACCATGGGTTCGATCGCTCCCAATCACTCAACAATCTAACGATTTCCCTGGAATGCACCACCATTACCAAATCACCATTACCGAATCACCTTGCCAAATCACCTTGCCAAATCACTAGACCACAGACATGAACGGGGCTAGAGACATGAGCGGGGCTAGTGGCTTGCCAGTTGCCGGGTGGCTGACAGGATGACGAGCGGCCCATCAGACCCACAAGCTGGGGCTAGCTCAAAACTCCAGTCGCTCACCTGCCGCTTGGTCAAAAAGCCACCACAATTCGCCTTCCACCGGCCGAATCAGTCGAGCCGGATAGGTGCGATCGAGCATGGCCCCCAGGGTTGGATCATCACAAGGGGCAAAGACCTGGGCGATCGCTGGTTGTTTACTTTCGCCAGCCACCAAAAACATAGCGCAGCGGGCCTGATTCAGTAGCGGCACGGTCAAGGTTAGTCTCGGTTCGTCGCCCCGGTTGCCCACCGTCACCCAGCGATCGCGCACCTCCAAGGCTGCGGTCTGGGGAAACAGGGAAGCCGTGTGGCCATCATCGCCCAGGCCCAGCAACACAAGATCGATCGCCGGGAATTCCGAGTTGCTAGCGGCTCCATCACCAGTCCCGAGGGATTGAAACAGCGATCGCAAGGCCTGTTCATAGTGCGCCGCATCGACCGCCGGATCATTACTGTCGGTGGGTATGGGGCAGCAGTTGGCCGCCGGAATCGGGATGCGATCGAGCCAAGCCAGCCGGGCCATTCGCTGATTGCTGGCGGGATCTGTGGGCGGCACGTAGCGCTCATCCCCCCACAGCACAAACAGCTTCGACCAATCCAAGTCGGCGGTGGCTAATGCTTCGTAGAGGGGCTGGGGGGTGCTGCCGCCGGCTAGGGCAATGGTGCAATGGCCCGAGTGGCGAATGGCTCGATCGATTCGATCAATCACCACTTCCTGGGCGCGTTCGATTAGTTCCCGGCGATCGGGCCAGATTTCAACGATTGGCTCCATGGCAACATCCTCTCCAAATCCCGCTGCAAGGTCGATTGCTGACTTTAGCCCAAGGTCAAGGGCGATCGGCAAATTCATTGCTCAATCTATAGAAAAGCCGTTGATTAACCCCAGAAAAACCCGAGAGAAGCCCCAGAAAAGCCCGAGAAACGCAAGGCGGAAATAAGGGGGAAAGCAAGATACGGAACCACAGGAAAGAAAATCGCTAGACCGCGATCGGCGTGCTTGGGGAAAACTAACAAGTGAGGTGATAGCCTCATCCAATCGTAGCGATCGCATTGAGGACTCTGTCCCGGGCCAGATGAGCCATGAGTGTAAAATTTCATCGAACTGAGCGGGCGATCGCCGCAGCTTGCTGAAACAATAGGGCCATCGGCAGTCACCTAACGGATTCAGCCGCAACGACCATAGGACGTTCCATGACGAGTAGTACACATCCCTCAAACGCATCCGACCCCATCGCGGCCCTCGTGCTGCAAGTCGGCGGAGCAGTGGCCATCGCCGTCGGTCTGATCGATTTTTCGTCCGTGGCCTTCCCGATCGGAGACCTCAGCAGTCGCCCTTGGGTGATCGACACCACGCGGCAGTTAATCGATCGCGGCATCGTTCCCGCCATGGGCATTGCCCTCCTCTTTTGGGGGTTTTGGATGGAAACTCGCACGGGCGTAAATCGCTCGTGGCGGCGGGGGGTTGGCATTGCCACCCTGACCCTATCAGCCGTCCTGGGCTTGATGTTTCTGATTTTGGCTCCAACCCACCTGTTGACGGTGCGCGCCGAAGCCCAAGACACCCTGGCGCGCATTACCCGGGAAGCCCGCGCGGCCGAGCAGCAGCTCGATTCACCCGAATTCAAAAACAATTTGCAGCGTCAACAAGCAACCTTTCGCGCCCAAATGGAAGAACTGCTGAGAGACGACGCACGCTTCAACGAATTCATCAACAGCAATCAGTTTGAGGAACGCCAAAAGGAATTTATGCGGCGACTGAAGGCTAATCCCAACGATTTGGATACGGTGATTCGACAGCGTGCGACGGACTTTCCCCTCCAACTGCTGGGCCGGATCCGTACCCGCAGGCAAGAGCTAGAAACTCGGGCCCGGACTACGGCGCTCCGCCTGGGAATCCAAACGGGTACGAGCGGCATTGCTCTGGGGGTGGCCTATGTCGCGATCGCCTGGTTAGGCCTGGGCATGAAGCCGCCACAACCTCGACGACGGCGGCGGGCAGCCTAGGCGCTGTGCTACAGCCCGGATGTCGTTGTGGTCGTTGTGATGCAGATGCTCGATCGCCACGGGGTTCAGCCCCCAATCACGCAGCCCCTAATCACGCAGCCCCTAATCACGCAGCCCCTAATCACGCAGCCCCTGATGACGACGCTTGGAGCATTGCCCATCAGCCATGGCAGCGCCCATCGTGGCCACTGAGGGCAACGGATGCCATGTCCTCAGACTTTGCTGTTGGATATCTGATGTTGGATTTTGATGTTGGATGACGTTTGAATTTCAACCCTGCACAGCATTGCCCGAATATTGCCCGAATATTGACTGAATTGTGAGTTTTTAGACATGACGAAGGCTACTTACAACCGTCCGAGTTCTCCCCTGGCCGCCATGATTGCGATCGTTGTGGGGCTGGTCTTGGTGATCTCTTCACTGCTGGATTACCTGATTTTGGTTTTTCCGCCCGATATCCAAAACAGCCAATGGCTGCTCAACACCATTTCAGAAGTGGTGGGGCGCGGCATTGTGCCGATGGTGGGGGTTTGTTTCCTGTTTGCTGGGTTTTGGATGAATGTGCGATCGGGCTTGCCCCAAGCCCGCAAAACCTCTTTGGCCAATCCGCGCCTGTGGGTGTTGGCCCTGTCGGTGTTCTTGGGCGTGGTGTTTTTGATTCTGTCGCCGCTCTATATCAACGGGGTGAGCAAGGCCAGCGCCACAGAAATTGCCAACATTGAAAGCCAGGCCAAGGCAGCCGCCGATCAGCTCGGTCAGCCGGCAGAGCAATTTCGCGATCGGCTCAAAACCCTGCTGAAAAATCCCCAAGAACTCGATCGCCTGTTGAAAAGCGGTCAAATTCCGCCCCAAGTGGCCCAACAACTGGCACAAGCCCGCAACAACCCGGCAGTTTTGGACGCGCAGTTCAACCAGTTCAAGCAAGAGCGCCAAGCCCAAATTGACAAACGCAAAGACGAGTTGGTTCAACGGACACGCACAGGCGCAACCAAAACAACCCTGCGCACGGGTCTGAGCAGCTTAGTGTTGGGGGTGGGCTATTTGTTTATGGCTTGGCTGGGCTACACGAAGCGGGGCGCAAAGGCTCGGATTCCCGGTCGTGCGGACTAGGGGTTAGGGGGTGTCGTCATGTCCTGGGGGCAAGTTGAAACGGTTGATTTTCCGTGCCCCAATGGTCGTAACAAGGGGCTTAAGCCCCTTGCTGCCTCACGATCGCGTCACGGTGGAATCAGGGTTTCGGGCGTAAAGACAGGCCCTAGCGTCAACAGCCCCATTAGTCGGTTGAGCTGAGGCACGAAACCCAACGTCAGCAAAGTTTGCATCGATCGCGTTGGGTTTCACAAGCACGACCGAACTGACCGGCAACTAGCCCAACTAATGGGTCTAGTTGCGCTACCAGAGCCAACACGGATGCTCAAAATGCAAGCTCAAGCGCGCCAGCGCAATCAACGGGCTTAAGACGGTTCAGCAGGGGCGATCGCAATCTGGCTCGATCGCCGATCGCCGGGGTGCATCGACTCGATCGACCCATTTCAACTCGATCGTCAGCCGACCCACATCATCATGTTTTCGATCTACATCCTCACGCACAACGAAGAAATCGATATTGCCGATTGCATCGAGTCGGCCTTGCTGTCTGACGACGTGATTGTGGTCGATTCTTACAGCAGCGATCGCACCGTCGAAATCACTCGAGCTTACGCCGAACAGCACCCCGTGCGCTTGGTGCAACACGCCTTTGAAAGCCACGGCAAACAGCGCACCTGGATGCTGGACAACGTGCCCACGCGCCACGAGTGGGTCTACATTTTGGAAGCCGACGAGCGGATCACTCCAGCCCTGTTTGCGGAATGCTGCGAAGTCATTCGGCGCAACCAACATCCGGCCTACTACGTGGCGGAGCGGGTGATGTTTATGGGGCAATGGATTCGCCGCAGCACCCAATATCCCCGCTATCAGTTGCGGTTGTTTCATAAGGATGCGGTGCGGTTTGGTGACTATGGCCACACGGAGCGGGAAATCGTGCGCGGCTCCACGGGGTTTTTGCGCGAAGCCTATCCCCATTTCACCTGTAGCAAGGGGCTTGAACGCTGGATCGAAAAGCACAATCGCTATTCCAGCGATGAGGCCCGCGAAACGATCGAGCAACTGGCGCGCGGTCGGGTGAATTGGCGGGATTTGCTCTGGGGTAAGACGGAGGTTGATCGCCGCCGGGCCCTAAAAAACCTGTCGCTGCGGTTGCCGTTTCGGCCGCTGGTGCGGTTTGTCTATATGTATTTGTTTCTGGGTGGCATTTTGGATGGGCGCGCGGGCCTGGCGTGGTGTACCTTGCAGGCGTTTTATGAATATTTGATTGTGCTGAAGGCCTGGGAGCTGCGACACGGCACAACGAATTCGCGATCGATCCCCCGTGCTGCCAAGCGTTAGATCCAGCCAAAATCCAGCCAAAATCCGGGTGATCGGGTTCGATCGCCTGCGCCCGATCGCGACGGATTGCAAAATTCCTCCAAAGGCGCGCGCGGGCAATGGCAGAATGGTGGAGCAGTCGTGCGGCGATCCAGCTTCCCAGCTAGGGATCGGGCGATCGCGCTGGGGCAGTAGAGAACCGTCAAGGCCAAGCAACCCCCATCGGCTGGTTCGCTAGCCCTCCAGGTTTTCACCGATTCCCATTTCACGAATTGCCAGTTCTCCAATTCTTGTCCCGCTCTAGTTGCAGACGTGCTTGAAACGGATCGCATGGGAGGCGCTCCTCGCGTGGGCTCTACAAATCGCACTCGCCGTTCCAAAACCGGCCGAGGGGCTGAACATCCTCAGTCCTCGGCCACCGTGCCGAGTGAATCCATTTTGGAGCTGCTCTTAGCACAGCTACCGAAACAGCGCACGCAAAATTACTTCAAAGCCTCGCTGACGGCCCTGTCCCACGCCATGGAAGATTTGGTGCTGTCGGGGCCCGGCGATCGCCCATTGGTGATCGCCAGTTTTCAACGGGAACGGTTTTATCGCCAAGAATCGCGCCGCTACCAACGCATTGCCCAACAGAGCGATCGCGTGTATGTGTTGGCCGCGCCGGAAACGGAATTCCGCAGCGCATCGGGCGAGTATGAAACGGTGGCCTTTGAACCCACCGATCCGCTGGCCAACGAGTGGCATTTGGTTGTCTTGGGCGAGCGCTATGCCGCTTGCTTAATCTGTGCCGAGCGCAAGGTTATAGATCTTCACAGTCCGACGGCTTCACCCCTGGGGGCAGACGATCGGGTGCGCCGGTTTGAGGGGATTTGGACATTCGATCGCCAAACCACCTGCGCGGCGGCGAGACTGTTGTTGGAGCGAATTCGGCACTACCGGCCGGAGCTGGCTGAGAAGCTCGATCGCACCCTGACGGAACTGCCCTGCCCGGTTGGCCCCAGCTTGACCGAAATCGACCCGGAACCCTTTGCCCATCGGCTGGTGACCTACCTGCAAGCGGGTCAATATAAGCTGCTCAAGGCCTACCGCTCTATTTCCACCCAGGAACGCAAGGAACGGCTGACCAACCTGATCACGTCGGCGATTCGGCAATCCCTCGATCCAGCGGAGGTGATGGGTGTGGCCGTGCAGCAATTGGCCCAGGCCCTGCGGGTTTGTCGGTGCATTGCCTACCGCTGCAAGGATGGTGATGCCACGGCCCGCGTTCAGCATGAGGCGATCGCTTCAGCGATTCCGTCTCTGTTGAAGCAAGATTGGCCCCTGCTAGATGCCGAGGCCTTGAAAGCAGCAGCCCAAGGCCAAAGTATTGTTTGCATCGCCGACACCCGGGAAGAGCAGCAGCCCGCCTTGGTGCAGGCCTTGGCGGAGCAGTTTTCGATTTCTTCCTGGGCGATCGTGCCGGTGCGCTACCGTGACAAACTGCTCGGGGCGATCGAGCTGCACCATTGCGGCAGTCTGCCTCGGCTGTGGTCGAGCGATGAGCTGGGTCTGATGGAAGCGGTGGCCACCCAACTGGGCGCGGCCCTGATGCAGGCCCAAACCTACGCGGACTTGGAAGATCTAAACCAACAGTTGGAAGCGCTCGATCGCACCCGCAGCAACCTGATCGCCATTACGGGCCACGAACTGCGCACGCCCCTGTCCACGATCCAAGTGTGCCTAGAAAGTCTGGCTTCCGAGCCGGATATGCCCCTAGAGCTGCGCCAAGTAATGTTGGACACGGCCTTGGGGGATGCGGAGCGGATGCGTATTTTGGTGCAGGACTTCTTGACCCTCTCGCACCTGGAAAGCGGCCGGGTGAATTGGAACCTGGAAGCCTTGCCCCTGACAGAATGTGTTGATTTGGCGTTGAGTAGTGTGCGGGCCAAGGTGCCGGGCGAGCGGCTGCCCCAAATTGCTTCCCGGGTGTCGGACGACTTGCCGCCTGTGCGGGCCGATGGGGAATGGCTGGTGGAGGTGTTGTCGAAGCTGTTGGATAACGCTTGCAAGTTCACCCAGCCGGAAGGATCGGTGACGATCGAAGCGACTCCCAACCCAGACGGGGCGATCGAGGTGGTGATTGCCGATACGGGCCGGGGCATTGAGCCAAACCGCCTAGAAACCGTGTTCGATCGCTTCTACCAAGAAGAAGGCTCCCTGCGGCGCACGGTCGGCGGCACAGGACTGGGCTTGGCGATTTGTCGGCAAATTATTTTGGGGCTGGGCGGCATGATTTGGGCCGAGTCAGACGGGAAAGATTGCGGCAGCCAATTTCACTTCACAATTCCGGTGTTTGAGGGCGATCGACCCAAGCCGGCCATGATTTCGCCTCGGCGGCGCTAGGGCGATGAACCAGACCAACTGGCTAAAACAGTTGGCTCAGAGGATGTCTGAACAGTATCTTTTGGCCCGAACTAAGCATCAATAGTTGTGGGGGCAAGGGGCTTAAGCCCCCTGTCTACCTTGATCGCTGGGGCGTACAGAGTAGCAATTTTGGCTGTTCAGACATTCTCTAAGAGGCCTGTTCGATCGCCTCGGCGCTTTGGAGCTGAATCCCGTGGCGATCGAGCAATTCGCACACCGGAATGGTGGTGTAATCTTTGCCATAAAAATCGTCATGAACCACCTGGCGATCCCAAATGATGATGTCTAGATCGATCGTCCGGGGGCCAGATTTGATTGGGCCTTTGACACGACCTAAGCGCTTTTCAATGTCCTTGAGATATTGATTGAACTCCGCATAGCCAAGTTGGGTTTCTACCCAGTAGGCTCCATTCAAGAAATCGTCTTGGTCTTGATAGCCTACGGGCGCTGTCACAATGTAGCTCGACACATCTAAGAGGCGATGTTCTGCGGCCAAAATCTTTTCAGCTTGGCGGCAGTTTTCTGCCGGTTGAATGTTTGATCCGACAGACAAAATGGCTTGATACATGAGGGGTAGAGGTTCGTAATAACCAAAGGAATACAGCAGCGATCGCGCCAGTAAAAAGGGGCGATCGCACTGTGCGATCGCCCCTCAGTTGGCTATTGCTTAACTTGAGTTGTTTGCTCGTAGGTGACGGCGTTTTGCCCCACATTGGTTAAGCCTTCACCACCATCCACAAACAGAATTTGTCCATTCACAAATGGATTGCTGAGAATGTAGTTGACCGCTTGGCAAATATTCTCCGTGGAGCCTTGCTGCTGCACCGGAATCCCTTGCACCCGCCAATGGATATAGTCGCTGGTGCGGCTGCCAGCGGGCAAAATCACACCGGGGCCAATACCATTGACCCGCACGGCTGGAGCCAGTTCGATCGCCGCCAGCTTGGTGAACTCTGCGAGGGCTTTTTTGGAGAGCAAGTAGGCCGAATATTGATATTGGTTAAAGCAAATTTTGTTATCGATGATGTTGATCACGCAGCCGCTGCCGCCGTTTTTTGCAAAGGCTTGGGTCAAGAAATAGGGGGCTTCAAAGTTGACCTTAAATTGCTTGGCCAACAACTCCGGTGTGGTTTCCGCGATCGGGGCTGCGTCATAAACCGAAGCGCTGTTCACCAACACCGACAAATCATCGAAGCGCGATCGCACCCGATCGATCAGCGGTTGCATATCTGGCTCGTTGAGCAAATCAAAGGGAAACAGTTCGCATTGCACCCCCAATGCTCGAAATTCGGCGGCCGTTTGCTCGGCAGCATCCTGGGAAGATCCGTAGTGCAGGGCAATGTTGTAACCCGCTTTGGCTAGCCCCTGGGCGATCGCTTTGCCCAGCCGAATTGCAGAACCCGTAACCAGTGCCGTACCTTGAACTTGGGTCATGACTGAGGAAAAGAAAGGGTGAAAAATCCTGGGCGATCGCAACCCAATTTGCGCGAAAATGTTCGACTCAATTTCCTCATCTTAAACCGATTCTTAACATTTTGTTACGTCCCGCAGCGGCGTTGACATGGGCGTTGACATGGGCGTTGACATGATCGGCCCTAGCCCCACTTCAATGGGTGGGATTGCGACCCAAAACCCAACGCCCGCAAAGTCGCCATCAGCAAAGTCGCCATCAACCGATCGGGGTTCTGCGCTGCCCCGATCGCACGGCTGCGATGCCCGCAAAAACCACGGTGGGGTCGCAATGGAGACCCATCGCCAACTCGGGATTGATCGCCTGGAGATATTGGGCGATCGCCGGGCCATCGCCCCCGGTCAACACCGCCGCACCCGTCGGATAGCGATCGCGCCAGGCCCGCAACCATCGCTGCACCAAGGCCGCCACCCCGTGGGCCACACCACTGGCGATCGCCCCCTCTGAGTCGCAAGCCCACAAGTCCGGCAGGCGATCGGGCGGCAAGACGGGCGGTAATGCGGCGGTTTTTTCAGTCAAGCTCCGCAATTGCAACCCCAGGCCCGGCGCGATCGCCCCACCCAGTAAGCGGGCCTGCTCGTCCACCGCCGTTAGGGTCAAGGCCGTGCCCCCATCGATCGCGATCGCCGGGAACCCATAGCGTTGCCCCGCTCCCCACACGGCCAGGGCCCGATCGATTCCCAGGGTGGGGTAGAGACCCGCGATCGGCATATCAGCCAGGTGAATTTCATGGAAGTCGGCCCGATCGCGCCAGGGATCGAGGGCGGCGGGAACCACAGACGCGGCCCAAACCTGCTCGGGCCAAGCGATCGGCGGCTGTGGATCATCCCAGGTGCGATCGAGCCGATCGCCCACCCACTCGCCCCAATGCCAGCGGGAGTTGCCCACCATTAACGATCGCCAGGATTGTTGATGCATCGCGTGCTGGGGGTTGGGAGGGGCTGGGCGATCTGACCCGTTTGATCGCCAGCAAAGTCTAATCGATCGCTGCTCGATCGGTAAATGTGCCAAGTATCTAGGGCGATCAGGTGCTTTTTGGTACGCAGTTTTCGTCCGGTTTTCGTCCGGTTTTTCTGGGATTTCTTAATATTAATTCTGCCAATTTCTAAATTGTCCATATCAGGAATTATGCAAGCATGCGCTATCGAATTTCTCCAGTCTTCCCTTCTAGATTCTGCCAGCTTCTGAACTGGACTATACCCGGAAACTTGATGGGAACTCCCTCAGTCAAAGCCACTGAATGGGAGATGCATCGACCTCCAAACACCGAAAATTGATTGCGATCGCACCACTTGTTTCTCAATTATCATTCCTCAATCTTGGAGTCCTGGTTTTATGCAACCCTGCAAGCGCCTGCGAGCCACTACTGCCCTGATGATCACCTTGGGGATGAATGCCAGCATGATCGCCCCGATCGTGATGGCTCCCTTAGCAAATCCGGCTCCGGCCGTGGCTCAGACCGTGACATTTTCGGATGTGCCCACCAGCCATTGGGCAAGCGATTATATTCGCGCCTTGGTGTCACAAAATGTGTTGGCCGGCTTTCCAGATGGCACGTTTAAGCCCGATGCACCCGTTACTCGTGCTCAGTTCTCGTCTATGTTGAGCGCAGTTTATCGGAAAAATGCGATTCGCAGTGCTATTAATTTTGTAGATGTGCCGAGTGATTATTGGGCGACTAATGCGATTCGTCGTTCCTATGAAATGGGCTTTTTGTCGGGCTATCCCGAAGGGGTATTTTTGCCGGAGCAAAACATTCCTCGCGAACAAGTTTTGGTGTCGTTAGCCAATGGATTGGGCTACCAAGCAAGCCAACCGATCGACTCGGTGTTGGGCAACTATGTTGACACCAATCGCATTTCCAATTTTGCGCGATCGCCCATTGCCGCTGCCACCGAAAAACGGATGGTGGTCAACTATCCCAGCCTGAATTATTTGAATCCCGATCGCAACGCGACCCGCGCCGAAGTGGCTGCATTTCTCTATCAAGCCTTGGTCAGTGAAGGGCGCGTTGCTGCCATTGGATCGCCCTATGTGGTCAGCTTGCAAGCAGCACCCACGAGCTATCGGTTAGCGGCTGGCACGACGTTGCCCGTCAGCTATTTGAAGGACAAAATCGTGCTGATGCCCGATGAAACCCTGCCCCTGACCCTGACCGTTCGCAATGCGATCACCACCACAGACGGTCGGGTGTTGATTCCGGCCAACAGCCAAGTGAAGGGCACGCTGCAACCTTCTGGTGACAAGGCCACCCAATTTGTGGCCCAAGAGCTGCTGTTGCCCGATGGCTCGAAGCAGGCGCTGAAGGCGGTTTCCAATGCAATTACGACCACCGAAACCATCCGCAAAGGTGCTGATGTGGGCCGGTTGCTGAAGAACACGGCGATCGGGACGGCGGCGGCGGCGGCGATCTCGGCGGTGACGGGCGATCGGGCGATCGCCACCGAAGAATTGCTGATTGGGGCCGGGGCCGGCGGCATCCTCAGTTTGATCGAGCGGTTCTTGGGTCGCAACAGCATTGATGTGTTGGTGGTGCAGCCGGAAACCAACGTGACCCTGAAGCTGACGGAAGACTTGGTGGTGTCGCCGCGCTAGGAATTAGGGCCTATTGTCATGACTTCCACCAGGGAAGCTGAACCGGTTGATTTTCCCTGCCCCAATCGTCGTAACAAGGGGCTTAAGCCCCTTGCTGCCCCACGATCCGCTCACGATGGAATCAGGGTTTTAGGCGATTTGAGGACACCCCTGAGGGTAGGAAATCGGTGGGAAACTGGGTCGCTAATTGGGAACGATCGACCTTGCCTTGGGCGTTGTAGGGCAGGCGATCGAGCAGCAGCCAGCGCTTGGGGATTTTGTAGCGACTGAGTCGATCAAGTAGGGCCGATCGCAGGCAATCGGCCCCGGTGTCGAAATCTCGGGGAACATAGGCCGCCGCGACTACTTGCCCCCATTCGCGGTCGGGCAGCCCCAACACCACCACATCCCGCACCAACCCCGTTGCCCAGAGGGCTGCTTCGACTTCTGAGGGGAACACATTCTCGCCCCCGGTGATGATTTTGTGGCTGGCGCGCCCGACGATTTGCAGATGGCCAGCCGTGTCAAAGTAGCCCAAATCATCGGTGCAAAAAGCGCCACTCCCATCGGTCGGCAAGGGCACAAAGCCGGTTGCTGTGGCATAGCCGGCCGCCAGCGATCGCCCCCGAATTGTCACCAGGCCCGGCTCACCCAAGGTTGCAGCGGCGATCGCAATTTGGGCATGGGGCAACACCGCCCCCACCGCCCGTACACCTGCCAAAAAATCGGCGGGGCGCAGGGTGGCTACCTGGGAGGCGGTTTCTGTGGAGCCGTAGGTGGGAGCCAGCCGCAACCCCAACTGCTGGGCCCGATCGAGCAAGTCCGGCCAGGCCGGCGCACCCCCCAGCAAAATGGTTGGGATCGATCGCAGCCAGTCGGTCTCGCGCTCGATTAGTCGGGCCAGTTGGGTGGGCACCAACGACAAAAAGCTGGTTCCCCCCATCGATCGCCCCACTGCCAAGGGGCCGATCGCCAACCGACCGCCCCCCCAAAAACAGCGCAACACCTGCATCAGGCCGCTGGCATGATAAAGCGGCAAACTGCACAGGGTGCTGTAGGGGCGATCGCCCGGCCAGTCCGCTGCGAAATACTCGCAAAACCCGGCCACTGATGCGGCCAAAGAGGCGGGACTGTGCAACGCAAATCGAATTTGACCCGAGGTGCCGCCCGTGGGCAGCCCAATCCAGGGGCCACCCGCTGGCCAAGGGAGGCGATCGCGCTGGGCTGGCTCCGGGGCGTAATCTAGGGTGCGATCGCCCCAAATCCGATCGGGCCGCAACCAGTCACAAACGCGGCGTTTTTCCGCTAGGCTCCAGGTTGGATTGCCCAGCACGATCGAGCAATGCTGGGACAGGGCCGCCACCAAGCTAGCCAAGAGCGGCACCGGTTCCGATTCCAGGCTCAACAGCAAGGGCCGATCGCCCGATCGGCGCAGACTGGCCAAGTCAGCCGATCGGGCCTCGGCCTCGGCCAACCATTGGCCTCCATCGATCCCCCACAGCAAAGGGGTGGCCAGGCGATCACGCAGATGACTGAGCCAGCGATCGGGCTGGGCCAGCTCTAAAATCGTTGCTGCCATAGGCGTTCTAACCAGTCGTTCGACAGCGGCTCCAACCAAGCATCCACCCCAAACCCGAGGGCCCGTTGCGCTGGGGGCGCTGCACCCGCAGCCAAGGCCAGGGCCGCCCCTTGGCCCACAAAGGTTTCAAACACCGACGAAAACACACAATCGAGCTTTTTGGCTTGGATCGTGGCTTGCAGGCGACTGGGAAACCCGGCGATCGCGGGCTTCAACACCACAGGGCCGCGCCACCCAGCATTTAAACAGGCTTGCAATTGCTTGAACTGGGTCACCGATTCATCCAGGGCGATCAGGGTGCGAAATTTCGGAGCGATCGCCTGCATTTCAGCCAAGGAGTTGAGGGGTTGTTCCAAAAACTCCACACGCCCGCCCGCCCGATCGCACCGCTCCAGCCAGCCCCGGCAACTGTCGGGGGTCAAGGCTCCATTGGCATCCAACCGCAACCGACCATTAGCGGGCAAATGTTGCAGCAGTTGCTCCAGCCACTGCCATTCCAAATTGCTGTCGAACACGCCGATTTTCCACTTGAAGGTGCGGTGGCCGCGCTGCCAGGCCGCCGGCCAAGCCGCCACAGCCCGATCGCCCGCCGGCAGCAAGGCCGCCACCCTGGCCGGTTCTAGGGAAATTCTCGGGGGTTCCGATCGCTCCGACAAGCCGCGCAGGGCCGACTCAAAGGCAAATTGGCAGCAGGGCAGGTGGTCGGGAATTTGCCACAGTTGTTCGAGGGCAATTTCGCCATCTAGGGAGCGCATGAAGTCGATCGCTCCCTGCAAGGTTTCGGTGCCAAACCAAGGCAAGGGAGCCACCTCGCCCCAACCCAATCGCCCGGTGCGATCGCGCAGGCGAAGCATCAAGCCTTCGCGGATTTCCCAGCGCCCATAGCTGGTGTGTAGGGGGCGCAAAAATGGGCGCGAATAGGGCTTGAATTGCACCTTTAACCGATCAGTAAAAACGGGCATTCTCAGCAACAAGTCAGCGAATTTTTATAGACCGTAGCACAGGCAATTCAGACACGATCAGGACTCTTGAAATTCGATCGCTTTATTCCATTGATTCATTCGATCACTTGATCGTCATAACAGGGGGTTGAAGCCCTTTACTGCCCCACGACTTACCCCACGACTTGTCCCTTGCTGCCCCGCGATATCGTAACGGCAGAATCGGGGTTTCAGGCAATTTGATGGCAGAGCTTAAGCTCCTTGGTGCCCCGCAACTTGCCCACGACAGCAGCGAGGTTTCAGACCATTTGATAAAGACCATTTGATAAAACAGTCCTAAGTCTCTGATCAATGCTCACTGATAGGGTGCTGATCGCTAGAGTTGGCCGCAAACTTAGCACCGCAATCCCTAGGGCAAAACCACGGGCCACCAAGCCCCCAAGAAACAACTAATCGACAGCAACAAACCACTCCAGAAGTGCCACTTCACAGCAATAAATTTGCAGTTGCTGACCCGATCGGGCTGGTCATGATCTGCTAACACATGGCGGCACAATTTCACCGCGATCGGCAAACTCAAGCCCACAAGCAAACTCCACAGGGGTAATTCTTGGATCGCAATTCCCCAGGCGATCGGCCCCAGGGCCACACCACAGAGCCAAGGCAGTAACTGAGCCGATCGGCCTGTCCCCAGTCGGGCCACGGGCGATCGCTTGCCGGCCCGCAAGTCGTCTGCCACCTGGTGAAAGTGGGAGCAGAGCAAAATCAAGCTGGTGGTGATGCCCATAAAGATCGATCCCGCCCACAGGGTCGGGGAGTCGATCGCTGGCCAGGCTTGGGTTTGGCTGTAGTAAGCCGCTACGACAGCCATCGGCCCAAAGGTGACAAAGCAAATGGGTTCGCCCAGTCCCAAATAGCCAAAGCGAAAGGGCGGGCCCTGATAGGTGTAGCCCAAAAAACAGCAGGCCAAAATAATGCCTAAAACCGTCCAATCTTGCTGTAGCAGGGCGATCGCCAAAATGCTGCCCACCCCCAACGCTAAAAAGCCATTGGCAATCCAAAATACAAGCGATCGATTGCCCGTCAGATTGACCACAGAATGAGCTTTATTCACATCAATGCCGGTATCCGCGTCAAACACGTCATTGGTGAGGTTTAGCCAAGCAATGATCGCGATCGCGCCCACCAAAAACAGGGTCAGGATACCGGCATGGAGCTGCCCGGTGGTGAATGTGGCGATCGCTGATCCCAACAGAATCGGCATGATGGCCACGGTATACATGGGCAGCTTAATGGCGGCTTTCCAAAGCTGTTTTCGGGAAGGCTGATGCGGTGTACTGGGTTCGGAATAGGCTTGGACAGTCATGGTTTGATCGAATCAAAATTGGGTTTATTAAAGAATGGGTTTGGGAAGCAAAACTAGCTTTTTTTTAAGATTCAAACTATCTCTTGGAACGGTTTTAAACCAACCTGTAACAAGCTTGAAAACGCTACCCAATCATCGGGGCGATCGCAACAATAGGCAATGACTGCAAGGACGGCCCATCATGGGCGTGCTCGGGGTGACGATCGCGGGGGTGACTCACCAGATTCTGGGCATCGAGCCACGGATTTCAACAATGGGATCAGGGTGATGGGCGATCGTGCTCAATCTAGCAGATTCCCCTTCAGGACTGATCGGCTTCGGAGTTTTGCAAATTATTGCAATTAGCTTGCGATTTCTAGTGCTTTATGCAGTCAAAGAAGCAATCTCAGACTAGCGATCGAAGCCAGCCCGTCGTGCCTAGGGCCATTCGATCGATCCAACAAAAAGATTAAGCCCAGGAAAGAGCGGATCGAGAAAACTCGACTAAGATAACCAATAGTCGAAGCTTGGCGACGATTCGGACAATAATTAATTTTTTTTACAGCCTTTAATCAGATCTGAATTCTAATGTTAAGCGCACTGGGTCGGCAAACAGATTTGCTCTCGCCAACGCGCCTCTATCGCGCACTTGAGGCAGCTCGGGACGAGTCTTTACGATCGTTGCGATCGCAAATTGTGCGGTTAACTTTTGAACTTCCCGATGTCGATCCCCTGGAAGTTTTTGCTGAGTTTTCGCGTCCCGATCGATTGAGCTTTTACTTTGAAAAACCCGATCGCCGGTTGGCAATTGCTGCCTTCGATCGGGCCATGGTCGCATCGGTGGCGGGGCCCGATCGCTTCCAACAGAGCAAGGTGTTTGCCCGGGTGGTCAACGAAAACCTGCGATCGCTCGCGGGCCGCGACAAGGGCAAGGGCTACGGTCAGCTTGGCCGACTCGACAACAGTGGCGAGCCAACCCTGTTTTGCGCCTTTCCGTTTTTGGATGAGCCGCGCGATCCGACCAGCCCCTTTGGCGAATCCCTGGTGTTTTTGCCCCAGTGGCAGGTGGTGCGCCGGGCCACATCCCAAGGCTCCCTGGCGACCCTGACGGCCAATTGCCGGTTGGACAGTTGCGCCGATCTCGATCGCCTCTGTGCGGAACTGTGGCAGCCCCTGGAGCGCCTGTTGCAGGGGCGCGTAGGCGGGTCGTCGCGCCTGAGCCGATCGCTGGGCGGTCGGGAGCTGGGCTGGGAGCTATCGGCTCCTGATGATCCGGCGTTTTTGGCGGCAGCCAAGTCGGCGTTGCAGGACATTGCCGATCGCCGATTTTGCAAAGTGGTGCTGGCTCGGGCGATCGACTGGCAATCGCCGGTTCGCCTCGATCCGTCGTTGTTGCTGCAAAATTTGCGCCACCGCCATCCGGGCTGCTACACCTTCGCGGTGGGCAACCCCCAGGGTCAAACCTTTTTGGGGGCGAGTCCTGAATGTTTGGTGGCGATCGATCGGGGGCGGATTGCCACGGAAGCGCTGGCGGGGTCGGCTCCGCGCGGCACCACGCCCGAGCTAGATCGGGTTTGGGGCGATCGTCTACTGAATAGCCCCAAGGAACTGCATGAACATCGGCTAGTGGCGGAATTTATCGCCGATCGCTTGGCCCAGCTCGGGGCCCACCCCAAGGTGGCCGTGCAGCCCAGCCTGCGCAAACTCAGCAACATTCAACACCTCCAAACGGCTATTTGCGGACGGTTGCCGCGCGGTATTGATCCCCTGGATGTGGTGGCAGCGCTGCACCCCACCCCAGCAGTGGCCGGGCTGTCGCGATCGGCGGCGATCGCGGCGATCGACCGCTACGAACCCTTTGAGCGATCGCTCTACGCCGGGGCGATCGGCTGGCTGGATGCCACGGGCAATGCGGAATTTGCGGTGGGGATTCGATCAGCGCTGATTCAAGGCGATCGGGCACGGTTGTTTGCGGGCGCGGGGATTGTGGCGGGATCTGATCCTGAGCGGGAGCTAGCGGAAATTCAACTGAAGCTGCAGGCCCTTTGGGCAGCGTTGGTCTAGTGGTTGATTGAGCAATGGATGCAGTCGGCGATCGGGCCTAGTAGCGCGTCAAGCTTATCTTGATAGGTCAAATCAAATGACTGTTGCTATCCCCAGATCGTTAAGCAGCAAGGGGCTTAAGCCCCTTGTTACGACGACTAACTTTACAACTTTGACCCAGTAAATTAAAGCAGCCACGCTACTAGTCCTGAATAGCAGCTAACAGCAACTCAGAGATCGGGCGATCGCCAAACTGACTAGCCGGGAACGTATCCACAATGTCGAACTTCGCACCCATCTGCACCAATTCATCATCTAAAAAGGTGAGGAAACTGGTAGCTCCTGGGTCATCACCTACCTGCACAAAACTAATAGCCAATTGCTCATCAGCACTCATCCGCTGTGTGGCTTTGATCAAGGTTTGAGCCACCGAAGCCTTATCATCGGGCTGCCCATCGGTAATCACCAGCAGGGTCATAGGTACTTCCGCCTGCCATTTCTTCAGCAGCAACAGATCCAACAGCGCCGTTAAATTCGTGGAACCAAAGGGTTCTTGATCCCGAAAAATATCAGCGATCGTCTGGGCCGTTGCATTACCAAATTCTTTTACCTTGCTGGCAAAGGTATAGACCTCAATCCCATCCGGATCGAGCTTTTCAACCGCCATCGCCAGCCCAAATGCTGCTTCAGCCACCGATTCCCAACGGGTCAGTCCCGACTTCAACTTCATGCCCATTGAGCTAGAAGCATCCACCGCCAAAATGTAGTCGCGCTTGAGACTGACCATACCGTACTCCCTAGGATTAGAAAAATGGGTTTTGTGTGATTGAAAATTAGGCTAGAACTGCCGGCCCAACTAACAGGAATCTGATCACAGTTAATGGGGCGATCGAGTGGGGCGATCGGGCGGGGCGATCGGGCGGGGCGATCGGGCGGGGCGATCGCTAATCTTGAATGGCTGCTGTCAGAATTTCGGTAATGGAGCGATCGCCAAAGCTATTGGCAGGAAACGTATCCACCACATCGAACTTTGCACCCATTCCCATTAGTTCATCATCCAAAAACTTCAAGAAATTGGTTGCCCCTGCATCATTACCAATTTGCACAAAGGCGATCGCCAGTTGTTCATCATGGGACATTTTTTTGGTGGCTGTCACGATCGCCTGAGCCACCGCCGCTTTGTCATCCGGCTGCCCATCTGTAATCACCAATAAGGTCATGGGTGCTTCCGGTTGCCATTTTTGCAGCAAAACCACATTCAGCAGCCCAGCCAAATTTGTTGATCCAAAGGGATCATGGGTATTAAAAATTTCAGCTACCGTCACGGCATTGGCACTGCCAAATTCCTTAACCTTGCTAGCAAAGGTGTAGACCTCAATGCCATCAGGATCGAGTTTTTCGACAGCACCGGCCAAGCCAAAAGCAGCCTCAGCCACTGCGGCCCAGCGCGTTTGACCACTGGGTAATGGCATACCCATTGAGCTAGAAGCGTCAACCGCCAAAACATAGTCGCGTTTAAGGTTCACCATAGGGCTTAAGTTCCTCTAGAAGGAGCACTTAGAAGGAGCACTGAGGGACAGTAGATGATAGAAACGGAGAGGGAAAAAGAAAGGGGAAATCGGAGAAAAAACTATAAGCTTGATGGAGCTTACAGTTTTGACTCTGGTGCTTCAGGATTAATCTTGGATGGCGGCAATCAAGATTTCTTCGATAGTTTTATTGCCAAACTGGCTGGAGGTAAAAGTGTCTACAATATCGAAGTTGGCACCCATTCCCATCAATTCATCATCCAAAAACCTGAGGAAGCTACTTGCGCCTGGATCATCACCCACTTGCACAAAGGCGATCGCCAATTGATCATCACGCTGCATTTTTTTGGTTGCCGCCACTAGGGCTTGAGCCGCAGCAGCTTTATCATCCGGTTGACCATCTGTAATCACAATCAATGTAGTGGGCACTTCAGACACCCATTTTTGGAGCAGAACTGTGTTCAGTAACCCCGCCAAGTTGGTTGATCCAAAGGGTTTAGCTTTGCCGAAAATATCAGCAACCGTCTGGGCTGTAGCATTGCCAAATTCTTGAATTTTGCTGGCAAAGGTGTAGACCTGAATGCCATCGGGATCAAATTGTTCGATCGCCTGGGCTAATCCAAAAGCGGCTTCGGCAACAGCAGCCCAGCGCGTTTGTCCATTGGGTAACTGCATCCCCATAGAACTGGATGCATCAACCGCCAAAATATAGTCGCGCGTTAAATCAGTCATGGTTTTTGATAGATGAGGTAACTAACAGGTAATGTGTCTAGCTTAGGCGTGAATTAAGCCAAGGATTCATGAGTGGA
Organism: Oscillatoriales cyanobacterium; assembly: GCA_004292515.1. Lineage (GTDB taxonomy): Bacteria > Cyanobacteriota > Cyanobacteriia > CACIAM-69d > CACIAM-69d > CACIAM-69d. Next base: position 7,628 of record RDXB01000081.1, on the reverse strand, counting down.
TTCATGGAAGGGTTAATACTTGAATTGATTCTCAAATTCGAGTCATGAATTAGGCACTAACTTCGTCTGTGGTTTCCCAACCAGCATTGGCTAAGAAATTGTGACGAGTTCAATTCACCAACAAAGTCCGCCTCCTATTCCGTTAAAGCATGGAGCTGCACCCATGTCATGCTGCATTAATGTCATGCAATAGTTGACCCAACAAAATGATCGGCCGCTGCATAATTACCCTTGCCCTATTGCAGTGAGCATGGCGGGTGAGCTTGGGTTAGATCTGCGTTCCCGAATTGCTTGGCAGGGCAGGGGAAGGACTCAGTGCGGGCTGAGGGGATTCGATCGGGGCAACAAATCGAAACTCCATCAGCACTTTTTTGTTGCCAACTTTGACATTCGTTACTTGCAGCATTTGGTCAGATTGATTCTTGGGGGCTAGCCGAGCAAATGTATCCGCCAAAAGCTGATTGACCGTGATGATTCGTGGGTCACTGAGCGCTACACAAGGCGACTCAATATTGGCAATTTTGGCTTCTAGCAAGCTGGCACGATTGGGCCGCAATGCAAAGTCCAATATGCCCGCCTCGACTCGCTTATCGGGACAAACAAACTGCCCAAAAGCGCGAATTTTGCCCTCTTGAATTTCAAAGCGATCGATCATGCTGACAAAGGACGCTGGATCGCCTTGAAAATTCCAGGGATGTTGGTTCAGGAGTGTTTCTGAAATTTCATAGTCGCTATTGACAACCAAGTTGCCACCCTCAATATCCGCTTTGAAGTTGAAGCCGCATCCCCCAGCCGCCAAGAGTAGCCCGATCGCGCTCCATGGTTTCCAGTCGGCCCATCCCCCGTTGATCGCAAAAAGCCTTGATCCCCAGCCATGTTGATTCACGACGATCGCCCCTCCATTCGGCGGCTGTGCGATGGTTCATCGCCCCCTCCACCCTAGCGCGATCGCCCCAGCCAGCATCCACACCGGGAAACCGTACCACAGCGGCTGGAAAACCCTGCTTGGAGTTTGCGAGTCGAGTCTAGAGCTGAGGTCGGCCCGCGAAAATCGTCAGTTGCTCAATATTCGGCTCTGGGTTACGCGACCACTGAACACTATTAAGCTTTACAGCCTTCATCTCAAACGATTGATACATCAGATCGCAGATGCTATGAAGCTGTTAGTTGGTGGACGTTGCCCGCCCTACAGGCTGCTGCGTAAGTCCTGACTATGAACCCAGTGGATTGACCGGCTTGAACCGAAACAAGTTGGGGGCATGGACGATTTCGATCGTCAGGGTTGTACCCAAGCCCGGTTCAGATTCACAGTGCAGTTGTCCACCATGCAAATCCACAATAATTTGGTAGGCGATCGCCAACCCCATACCGGTTCCTTTGCCCACTGGCTTGGTCGTATAAAACGGATCAAACATGCGCTGCTGACCCATTTCTGAAATACCAACCCCGTTATCCGAAATTTGAATTCGGAGGCGATCGTTCCCCAGGGTTTCAGTCTGAATGCAAATGGTAGGCTGCGGCTCGTTCAGATGCTTACAGCCCACCCCACAATCCAATGCATCAATAGCATTACTCAACAGTTGCATAAAGACCTGATTGAGTTGGCTGATGGCACAGTGAACCTGCGGCACATCGCCATAGCACCGAGTTACTTGAATAGCTGGTCGGTGCTGATTGGCGGCTAACTGATACTCCATCAATGTCAAAGTTGCATCCAAATTATGGTGTAAATCCACCACCTTGGTTTCTGATTCATCCAGCCGCGAAAAAACCCGCAACAGTTGCACAATGCTCTGAATTCGATGGGAGCCAATCTGCATCGAATTGAGCAGTCGAGGCAAGTCGTGGCTCAGATAGTTTAAATCACAATCTTCAGCAGCACAATTGATTTCTGGCGATCCCTTAGGATAGGCCGTTTGGTAAAGCCGAATTAAGCCAACCAGATGGTTGAAATAACTCTTGCAATAGTGCAAGTTGCCTTCAATAAAGCTAATTGGATTATTAATTTCATGGGCAACGCCCGCCACTAGTCGTCCCAAGGCAGACATTTTTTCAGACTGCACGAGGCTGACTTGGGTTTTTTGTAATTGAGCCAGTGCTTGAGCCAGTTCGGCACTCTTATCCGCTGCAATTTGGGCCATTTGTGACCGTAATTGAACTTCTTGCTGCAACTGTTTTGCTTGTCGGCGCAATTCCAATTGGGAAATGACTTGCCGACTCAGGGCCTGGAGGGCATCAATTTGTTGCTGGGTCAGTTGGCGCGGCTGACGATCGATCACACAGAGAGTGCCGACCGCCAGCCCCTCAGAGGTGACCAACGGCGCACCCGCATAGAAGCGAATCTCAGGATCGCCTGTGACGAGGGGATTTTGGGCAAATCGTGGATCCTCTAGGGCATTCGGCACCATCAGCACTTCTTCGGGCTGACAAATCGCATAGGCGCAAAATGCTTGTTCTCGAGGGGTTGCAGTCGCATCAATCCCATGACGCGCTTTAAACCACTGTCGATCGCTGTCAATCAAACTAATGAGCGAAATCGGTGTGCCACAAATATAGGCAGCGATCGCGGCAAGGTCGTCGTAGTTTTTCTCGGGCAGCGTGTCGAGAATTTCGTAGTCATTCAGCGCTTTTAGGCGATCGGCTTCATGACGTGGCACGGGACAACCGGAAGCATCCGTGGTGGGTGGATTGCTGCTGAAATCCATCGTCGCGGTTGGCGCAGGGACTGGCGCAGAGGTGGCTACTTGACGCATTGGGGGGTCGAGTTTTGGTTGGTGACCGGGCCGCCAAAACAGCCGGAACCTGTGCAACGGCCGCAAATATCGTTGCAAAGGTCTCAGCCAAGTATCCGAGTGATTCATTGCCAAACACCCTCTCTGATATAAGTCACCTGGTTCTCAAGCTAGCAACGAATGAGGTAAAACTCGGGAAGGGACTTGCAGGATGTTTAAGTTTAACCCCGGCTCCATTCTCGAATCATCGAGATGACTTGGAAGCCTTCAAAATTACTCAAAAATCACATTACTCAAAAACCACGGTGCGGTTGCCATAAACCAGAACGCGGTGTTGCAAATGTAGACGCACGGCGCGTGCCAAGACGACGCGCTCAAGATCCTTGCCTTTGCGGATCAAATCTTCGACCGTATCGCGGTGGCTGACTTGTGCAACATCTTGCTCAATGATTGGTCCTTCGTCAAGATCTTGGGTGACATAGTGGGCCGTTGCACCAATTACTTTTACACCGCGATCGTGGGCGCGTTGATAGGGATTTGCACCCGGAAAAGCGGGCAAAAAGGAATGATGAATATTAATCGCATTGGCAAAGGCAGCAACAAATCCCGGTGTGAGAATTTGCATATATTTAGCCAACACAACTAGATCGATTTGGTAGCGATCGAGCAGTTCTAGTTGGGTGGCTTCGGCTTCGGCTTTGGTGTCTTTGCCGATCGGGACGTGGTGATAATCAATGCCAAATTGGTGGGCGATCAGGGCCAAATCTGGGTGATTGCTAATAATTAGGACGATGTTGGCGGGGATTTCACCGGCTTTGTTGCGCCACAACAAATCGAGCAGGCAGTGATCCTGACGGCTGACCCAAATGGCCATGCGGGGCACGTCATCGGAAAAGTGTAGTTGCCAGGTTGCGCCGAGGGGTTTGGCGATCGCTCCGAAGGCTGGGCTAATCAAATCGCGGGGCAAATTAAAGCCATCAAGCTGCCATTCCACGCGACTCAGAAACAGGTTGGCGGTGGGGTCTTGGTGTTGGTCGGCGTGCACAATGTTGCCGCCGTTGGCATCAATGAAACTGGCAATTTTGGCGACTAAACCGCGCTGGTCGGGGCAACTAATCAGCAGGGTGGCGGTGGGCGAAGGCATGGTGGTTGCTGGCAGGGGCGATCGAACCTTTGAATTTTAAGCGAAACCCCGACGGCGGCCCGCGCGGACGACCCCACGGGTTTTGTGTGGTTCATGGGCGAGGAAATGGGGCGATCGCCTTTCGAGATCCCGATCGGGTTTTTGGCGGGAAAGGCGATCGGCTAGGGGCGTACCGCCGTACGCCCTCCAACCGGGTCGATCGGTTGCCACGAATGGGTGATCGCAGATCTCGCGGATTGGAGGGCGCATGGCGATGCGCCCCTACGCGGATGGGGGGTGAGTTGTTGCAGGATCGATTGGGTGAGGGGGTGGTCGGAGAGGTCGGCGGCGCGGCCTGCTTTGAGGACGGTTTGCACGAAGGTGATGAAATTTCCCAAAAAAGTCTGGGTGTTGGGATGGTCTTGACCGAGTTTTTCTAGTGCAATTTCCACGCAACGCCGGTAGAGGGGTTCCGCGGCCTCGTACCGTCCCTGGGATCGATAGAGTTCAGCCAAGTTGTTGAAGCTGGTGGCGGTGTCGGGATGGTCGGCTCCCATCACTCGCTCACGGATTTCCAGCGATCGCTTGGCCCAAACCTCCGCCAAACCAAATAGCCCTTGGGCATAGTAGAGCAAGGACAATTGATTATTCAGCAGAGCAAGGAAACTACCGATCGCTTCTGCCCGATCCGGCCACTCGGCCACGGCCCTGGCACGGGAAATCACTGCTCCGAGATCCTGCACTTGGTCGAGGGTCATGGTGTGGCTGATCGATTCCGTTGCCCGCAGCAATTCCCCAGCCACAGTGATTTTGAGGTCAAGGTAATCCGCCCGATCCATCAGCTTGGCCGCAAAGAACTCCCGAATCAGTGGATGCAAGCCATATTGCCGATCGCCCAGCCGCTCCAACAAACTCAACCGCACCAACTCCGCCCGCGCCGCCTCCAGATCCTCCTCGTCATCGTTGGGCAAACAGCCCTCCACCCAAGCCCACAACACCGGAGCCGGCCCAAAACACCCCAACAACACCGCCAGCCGTTGCGCTTCCTGGCTCAAGGCTTGCCAACTCAACTCAAAGGCCGCCGCCACCCCCCGATCGTCCGTCGTGGTGGCGGGTACTTGGGTCAGCGCCTTGGCCGCCAACCGTTTCTGCTCCAACCGCTGCTGCATTTTGGCCAGCGACAACTCTGGATCGGCCGCCAAATAGCTGCCCACCAATTCCAACCCCAAGGGTAAATAGCCCAGCCACTCGCACAGCTTCTCCGCCGTCGCCTGTTCCGCCGCGATCCGAGCTTCCCCCACCAAATTGCTCAACAACGCCAAGGCCGCCGCCGGTTCCAACACCTCCAAATCCAACCGCGACTCGGGCTTTAGATATTTTTCCCGACTGGTGATCAGCACCCGAAACCGATCGCCCACCACCGGAAACCCGCGCTGCACCTGACCCACAAAATCCGTCACATCATCCAAAATCAACAACACCCGACCCGGCGGATTCGTGGTCGTGTTGGGCCAATGGGCTTGGCAAAACGCCGCCTGTTTTTCCAGCGTATCCAGCGGCGTAAAATCCACCTGGGCAAACCAACGGGGCTGGGCAAAGGACACCAACTCCCTACAGGCCGCCGCCGCCCGCAACCACACCACCCCGCCGGGATAGTCGCTGAGGTGCGCCCGCGCATATTGCAACGCCAGCTCGCTCTTGCCCCCGCCACCCAGGCCGCTCACCCCCGCGATATTGCTCCGCAAGGCTTGCGCCACCGCCACTTGGGTTTGGGTCTGCAACAGCCCATGCAACCGCGCCAAATCCCGATCGCGCCCCACAAAGCGATCGGGCGACAAACCATAGGTCGTCAGATTGTTGGGCGGCCCATCGATCGTCGGCTCCAGCGGCGGCGGCACAAAATATTGATTCACCGGGCCATAGAAATGCCCTTGCGACTGGCCATCGAAGACATTGCCTTGCTGGATTTTGGAACGATCGCTCATGGTTCATGTAATTCCAAACAATCAATTTCGGGATTCGTGAGCAGTTCCCGAATCGCCTCGATCCCCGATCGCAGCATCGATTCCACCTTAGCCGTCGGAGCATTGCCACAACGCAGCCACAGCACCTTGGGCGGCGACCCATAGAGCCGACTGCGTTCCGCAAAATCCGCATCCTGGGTAACGATGCAAAATCCGCGATCGTGCGCAAATTCCCAAATCGCACTGTCGGGGGCTTCCGCCAACCCTTCCAACTGCACATGGCTCGCGTCCGGCAACAGATCCGCCAGTCGCTCCAACAGTTTTCGGCTCAGATTTTGATCGAATAACAGCCTCATGCTGCGATCGCCACTAAACGATGGTTGCGATCGGCTGCAAAGGCCAAGCAAGCCAAAATATCCTGCGTTGTCAGCTCTGGGAAATCATCCAGAATTTCCTCAAAGGACATCTCCGCCGCCAACCAACCCAATACGTCATAGACCGTAATTCGCATGTGCCGAATGCAGGGCTTGCCACCCCGTTTATCCGGCTCGATCGTAATAATTTGGCGATAGTCCGTCATGATTTTGTGGTTTTGTAGGTTGGGTTGAGGCACGAAACCCAACATTCGCAGCATTACATTGATCGCGTTGGGTTTCGCAAAGCTCAACCCAACCTACCGGCTTAGAATCTACAAGCTGAAATTTTGCGTAATTGGTGCGTTAAAGACAGGAGCTGATTGGTCGTTAAACATCATTCCAGCCTTGCGCTGATCAATTTTGATTTCGATCGCCGGTAAGCTAGCTGCCACCTGATCAACTGTGGCCGCCATCGCCGGATCGGCCGCCTCTTCCACCACGATCGCCGCCAACAGCACCAAATCGTCAAACGGATTTTCCAGATTGGCCACCGGGAGCCGCGCCGCCACCCGATCGCCCAACGCCGCCACCCGATCGCGCACCGGAGCCGTCAACGCGCCCACCGCCGTGCGGATTGTTGGCAACATTGGCTCCAGCACTTCCTTGGTTAACAGTTCGCTGGTGGTTTCCGCCGATTTTTTGATCATCAACACCCCGATCGCCACTACGCCCATTGCCAACGGTTCCATCACTTAACCTCCCGTGGGGTTGAGTTAATCAGATCTATGTCTGTTCTACAACTTCGGTCAGATTCGGTCAGATTCGGTCAGATCATTGGCAGGCGATCGCTCACGACCCGGCCGGGTTCTCAGACAAGTCGATCGGCTGTTCGATCGCCGTTTGCCAATCAAAGGGCGCAACCTCAGGAATCTCGCGATCGGCCAGGCCCGTTTCTTCGAGGGCCATCAACCGACCGCGATCGTAGCCATCCGCAAACACCTCTGGCAGCTTGGCGCGCAAACTGGGGTTATCGCGCAAAATCGCCGCAATTTCCTGACGGGCGCTGCGAATGCTCAACACCCACGATCGACTGCGCTTGGCCGGTTGATAGCGCCACTTCAGCAGATGGGCACAGAGCCGCGCCACTTGGCTAATCAACGCCCGCTTTTCCGATCGCCCCAAGCTTTCCAGCTCCTCCAACAGGTTCTGCGCGTCCAGTTCGCTCCACTGGCCTTGGCGAATCAGCGCCGTTTGTTGTTGCACCCAGCCATAGAAATCGCTGTCGTAGGTAATGGCTCGATCGCCCATGTCCATCGCCCTCGCCGATTCAAAATTGGAAGTTATTCCCGGAAACTGTGTGCTGACCGCCTTTGACGTTGATGCCCTAACAAGTTTCGATTGTTTTGATCATCAACACCCCGATCGCCCCTGCGCCCATTGCCAACGGTTCCAT
>RDXB01000080.1 GCA_004292515.1 Oscillatoriales cyanobacterium | reverse complement strand
GCACCGCTATTCCGCGCCGATGCAGGCCTGGATTGATCAGCAGCTCGCCGCCGATCGATTTGATGTGATCACCTGCGAACACAGTGTGAATGAAATCTACGTGCGGCCCGAGTGGCGGCGGCAGTTCCCCAAATTACGGACGATCGTCGATGTCCACAGTTCCGTCTACGGGTGGGCGAAGGGCCATTTGGACTTGGGAGCCTCGCCGCACCCGACGCGCGATCGGCTCTACTTGCCGCTGCTGGCCACCTACGAGCGCCGCTATGCCAACAAGTTCAGCGCGATCGTCACCACCACGCCCGACGATCGCGACTGCATGGCCCAATTTGCCCCCCAGGTGCCGGGGGTTGTGATTCCCAATGGGGTGGATTTGGCGCTGTTTCCGATGCGCGATCGCGATCCCGGTGGCTATGGGCTGGTGTTCGTCGGCGCGATGGATGCGACCCACAACATCGATGCGGTCAAGTTTTTTGCCACAGCCGTGTTGCCAGAGCTGCGATCGCGCTATCCCGAGGCCACCTTTCGGATTGCGGGGGCGCGACCCAGTGCGGCGGTGTTGGCCCTGGGCGATCGACCCGGCGTGGTGGTGACGGGGCCGGTGGACTCGATGGCGGCGGAACTGCACCGGGCTTCGATTTGCGTTGTGCCCCTGCGGACGGGCTTGGGGATTAAAAACAAAACCCTGGAAGCGATGGCGGCGGGTGTGCCGGTGGTGGGGAGCGATCGGGGGTTGGAGGGATTGGCGATCGAGCAGCCCCGCCGGGCCCTGCGCGCCAACGATCCGGCGGAATACATCGCCGCGATCGGTCAGCTTTGGGATTCGGCAGCGCTGCGGGCGGCACTGTCCCAAGCCGCGCGCAGTTATGTGGAGCGTGACTTTAGTTGGGATCAGGCAGCCCGCCAGTATGGGGCAGTGTTGCAAGGAACGGCGATCGCCCCCTAATCCGTCTGCCTATTTCCACGCCTCTCGACTCAACAGGGCGACTCAACAGGGAGGTCGCCAATCACTAGCTACCCAAGGAGTCACGGGGCGCGGCTTGACCTCGGGATAGAGATCTAACACTTGCTCCAGGCCCATCCGCGATTGGGCGGCCACGCTGAGGGGAGACTGGCGATCGCGCTCGAAATGCTCCACCGCCGCACAGGCAATCATCGCCGCATTATCGGTGCAGAACTTCATAGGTGGAAACAGCACCCGAATGCCCAGGGGTTCCGCCGCCGCTGCCAGGGTCGATCGCAACCCCCGATTGGCCGCCACACCCCCGCCCACCGCGATCGTCGAAAAGCCAAAATCCTGGGCCGCCGCGATCGCTCGTTTCGTCAGCGCCTTCACGACCGCCCCCTGAAAACTAGCCGCCAAATCCGCCAAGGGCAACTCAGCCGACTCAGACCGCAGGGTTTGAATCAGCCGCGAAACCGCCGTTTTCAGGCCGCTAAAGCTGCAATCGTAGGGATGAAACCCCCCTTCCGGCAAAGAAACCCGTCCCTCCGGCAGCTTAAAGGCCTGGGGGTTGCCCTCGGCGGCCAGGCGATCGATCGCGGGGCCGCCCGGATAGCCCAGCCCCATCAACCGCGCCACCTTATCAAACGCCTCCCCGGCCGCGTCATCCCGCGTTTGCCCGATCGTTTCGTAGCGCCCCGCCTCGCGCACCGCGATCAAACTCGTGTGGCCACCGGACACCAAGAGACAGAGGAATGGTGGTTGCAAAGTGGGTTCCGTTAGATAGGACGCACAGATATGGCCTTCCAGGTGATGAATCCCTAAAAAAGGCTTCTGGCGCAACATGGCCAGGGTTTTGCCCGCCGTCAACCCCACCAGCAGCGCCCCCACCAAACCCGGCGCGGCCGTGGCAGCGATCGCATCGATTTCTGACCAGCCCAGGTTCGACTCAATCAGCGCTTGGGCGATCGTTTCATTAATAGTTTCCACATGGCCCCGCGATGCCACCTCCGGCACAATGCCGCCATAGGGTTGATGTAATGCAATCTGAGACGAGACCACATTGGCTAAGACTTGACGATTCTTTACGATCGCCACCGCCGTCTCATCACAACTTGTTTCAATTGCTAAAGCAGTTGCCATCGTTTGGAATTTGGCTGATATGGTGAGTGGCAGTATTGGCTATTTGTGGAAGTCTAACTGGTTTCGACCAAAGACTTCAAACGCGCCCTCTGTCTTGTCTCGGGCAGTTCTTGATTATTCCCGAACTTGGGAAAAGACTGCTGAGGCGATCGGGCAAAGTACTCGCGATCAATAGCCGCGATTTGTAACAGAAACGTATTGTTTCATAAAGAAAGGAAACAATCTATGCGTCAGTTGTTTGCAATTGCGCTAGCAGTTTGTCTCTGGTTTGGGTTTGCTGCCCCGGCTAAAGCGGACTACTACGCCAACCTGACCCCCTGTGGCCAGAATGCTGCTTTCGTGAAGCGTGCTAAAGCCGCGACCACGCCCCAAGCAAAAGCCCGTTTTGAAAACTATTCCAGTCTGCTGTGCGGTGAAGAGGGTCTGCCCCACTTGATCACCGACGGCAACATGGCTCACTTGGCCGAATTTACGATCCCCAGCTTGGCATTCCTGTACATCGCTGGCTGGATCGGCTGGGCTGGTCGTTCGTACCTGCAAGCCGTTAAGAAAAGCGATAACCCCGAAGAAGGCGAAATCATCATCAACGTTCCGTTGGCTGTGAAGTGCTCCTTGGGTGGCGCAGCTTGGCCCGCAGCAGCCCTGGCTGAATTCAGCAGCGGCAAACTGTTGGCGAAGGACAGCGAAATCACGGTTTCGCCTCGCTAAACCCGGTTGGTTGACCGGGGTGCGGTAGGGGCACAGGTTGATGGTGACAAACCGGATGACAAACCCGATCGGTCAGCAAAGGTTGCTGGCAAACAACTGATTCTGTGGGCGATCGCCTGGGGCTGGGAGGCACAACCAACCAGCCCGGTGATCGCTTCCCTGTTATCAGCGATCGTACCGTTTCCGTTCCCACCTGGGCCATCTCTGCTCAACCCCCACTCCCCTGTTTTTAGAGATCTGGATTCGGAGACCATCCATGAAAGACTTGCAGCGTTATTTGTCCTCGGCTCCCGTGTTGGCAGCCGTTTGGGTCACCTTCACCGCTGGCCTGTTGATTGAATTCAACCGGTTTCACCCCGATTACTTGGTACCGCCTTTCTAAGGTGCTGACCATGGCTTTGGCGCTGGGCTGAGGTTGATTGTTGTGGCGCTGAACTTGCAATTCACCGTTGCATCTTCAGGGCCAAGCAACACTCACCCAAGGGCCAAACCACAGTTTTGAAAATGCTTTGTCCCGTTAATTGCACGCTTAACCTCTAGAGGGAAAACTATGGCTTTGGACGTGGTTTCTCATAACGGCGATCCCCAAGTCAGCGACCTGGTTACCCCGATCTCTGGCTCGGGCTTTACGAAGGCGCTGCTGCAAAATCTGCCGGCCTATCGCACGGGTCTTTCGCCGATTCGTCGCGGCTTGGAAGTGGGCATGGCCCATGGCTACTTGCTGTTTGGCCCCTTTGCCTTCACGAGTCAATTCCGCAGCACCAGCTATGGCGCGCTGGTGGGCTTGATCGAAGCGATCATTCTGGTGACGATTCTGTCCCTGTGCCTGTCGGTCTATGGCAACGTCACCACCAAGGCTCCTTTGACCTCGGTGGCTGTGCCGGAAGTGCCCGCTGAGTTGGGCACTAAGGAAGGCTGGAGCGAGTTTGCGGGCGGCTTCACGATCGGGGGCATGGGTGGTGCTGCCTTTGCTTACGCGGTCTATGCCGTCGTGCAATCGGGTGTGTTCCAAACCTTTGCCAACGGCCTGTAGTCGCTGGTGCTGAGGCGATCGAGTTGGGGTGCAACCTTGGGCTGAACCCCTTCGATCGCAACTCGGTTAAATTTTGTCAAAGGGTTTTGTCAAAGGGTACAGAGGGCGGTGGCAGTCATGTCATCGCCCTTTGTCATTGCAGAGGGCCGAGACTCCCAATCACCGCACCCAGTCTGGATCAGGGCTGTTCTGTAGGGGTGGGTAGGGTCATCATCGGGTTAGCGAAGCAAGCTCGGCAAGCATCGTGTTATTGGCTAATTTCAGTAGCATGAATCTCACAAGCATATCCAGCACATTCAGCATATTCAGCACCTTGTGTTTAGGCGTTGTGTTTAGGCGTTGCGGGTCACCCGATTCATTCCCATGGCGACCATGCTCAAGATCTTTCCTGCCCTGTTCAACCGATCAAAGCGCGATCGCCCCCAGCCACCCAGCCGCCCACCGGAATGGCTCTCTCCCCAGCAAAGTTGGCAATTGGTGCTCTTGAGCTTGGCGATCGCCCTGGTCTATTCGTTGTGCGCCACCATCAGCCTGGAATTTATTTCATTACCGGGAAAAATTGCATCGGTTTGGTTGCCCTCGGGTTTGACCTTAGCCCTGTTTTTTCGCTGGCGATCGCGGAGTTGGCCCGGGATTGTAATTGGGTCTATGTTTGGCCTCATCCGCTTATGGACTGACTGGGAACATGGCTTTGGCAATTTCATTTTGTTTAACCTGATCTGCACCCTTGGCAATTGTGTCCAGCCCTGGGCCGCCCATTGGTTTGTAAGTCGCTATGGCAATGTGCGACAACCCTTTATTGATCTCCGTTCATCATTAATTTTCATCTTAGCTGCCTGGATCTCACCCACTCTCTCGGCCACCTTAGGCATTACCTTTGCCTGCTGGATTGGGACTATTCCTTGGCCACAATATTGGATTTGTTGGGTGTCTTGGTGGTTGGCTAGTGCGCTGGCTCATTTAATTTTTTCGCCGCCCATGCTCCTATTCAAGAAATATTACTGGTCTAATCGACGGCGCTATATACAGCAATACGGATGGGATTTGATAGGAATTGGCTTGGCTACAATCGTTGTTACCTTAACCGATTTTGTTCACGGATATCCAGTTGCTTATATTTTGTTTGCCAGTCTAATTTGGAGTGTCTTTCGCTTGGGCAATTGGCCATCGAGTTGTCTGGTCGCCATAGTTTCAGTGGGAGCGATTATTGCAACGGTCACGGGCAATGGATCATTTGCAGACCGATCAATGAATGAATCGATTATTTTGTTGCAATCCTTTATGGGTATTTTGTCTATTGCCGGATTAGTTTTATCTGCCACTGTTCAAGAACGCAAAGCCGCTCAACATTCCCTGGAAGCAACGCTCCAAACCTTGGAAGTGCGGATTGCGGAGCGCACGGCCGAGCTCGCCCAAACGGAAGCCCAACTCAGTGGCTTTTTCTCTTCTTCTTCGATTGGGATGGGTATTGTTGATGATGAGATGTGCTACTTGCGGATCAATCAGGTTTTAGCTGATATCAACTGTCTACCTGTGCAGGATCACTTAGGGAAGCGGGTGCAAGATGTAATCCCAGAGCTGGCATCGGAATTAATTCCCTATTTCCAGGCTGTTTTTAGCAGTGGCTTGCCGCAACTGAGTAAGGAAACTAGCCGCGAAATTCCGCAGCATTCTGGTGTGATTCGCACTTGGTTGTCGTCTTACTTTCCAATTTTTGATCGCGATCGCCAGCTCTTTCGCGTTGGGTTTGTGGTGATGGATATTACCGATCGCAAACGATTGGAACACCAACTAGAGCAACAAGCTCGCATCGATGGCTTAACCCAAATTGCTAACCGACGACACTTTGATGAAGCCCTAGACCGTGCTTGGCGACAATGTATCTATAGCCAACAAAGCATGGCGTTGGTGCTGTGTGATGCGGATCATTTCAAGCGCTATAACGACACCTACGGTCACCCAATGGGCGATCGTTGTCTGGTTCAAATTGCAGAGGTACTGCGAGAAACCCTGCGACACCCGACGGATTTGGCGGCGCGTTATGGTGGTGAGGAATTTGCGGTGTTGTTGCCGAGTGCCTCGCTCCACCAAGCGTTATTGGTGGCTAATGCGATTCGCGATCGCATCCGGGCGCGGGCCATTCCCCACGAAGGCTCGTTGGTGAGCGATCGGGTCACCCTCAGCATTGGGGTGGCCGTGGGCATCCCCCGCCCTCCCAAGAGCGCTGCCGACTTTGTGGATCAAGCCGATCGCGCCCTCTACAAAGCCAAGCAGCAAGGGCGCAATCGGGTGGTGGCGCTTGATGACAGCGCTCCAGCCCTGCCCCAGTGGCCCCATGCCTGATTAGCCATTTCTGCTTTGCCGATGTCCTAGACCGCGATCGAACCTCGCCAACCTCGGGCGATCGCATCAAGACCCTGTGGCAAAATTGAGGGCGTTCCAACCGACAGCCGCGATCGTTCCGTCCGCGCAACCCAACTACTCGCAACTCAGCACCAGCACTCAAAAATTTGCCAGCCATGACCAAATTTATCTTCGTTACCGGCGGTGTCGTTTCCAGCATTGGTAAAGGAATCGTCGCCGCTAGTCTCGGTCGGCTGCTCAAGTCTCGTAACTATTCGGTTTCCATTCTCAAGCTCGATCCCTACATCAACGTTGACCCCGGTACGATGAGTCCGTTTCAACACGGCGAAGTGTTCGTTACGGGCGACGGAGCCGAAACCGACCTGGACTTGGGCCATTACGAACGCTTCACCGACACCGATATGTCGCGGCTCAACAGCATCACCACCGGTCAGATCTACCAATCGGTGCTTAACAAAGAGCGCCGGGGCGACTACAACGGCGGCACGGTGCAAGTTATCCCGCACATTACCGGTGAAATTCGCGATCGAATCCACCGGGTCGCCCGCAATACCAACTCCGACGTGGTGATTTCCGAAATTGGCGGCACTGTCGGCGACATCGAATCGCTGCCCTACCTAGAAGCCGTGCGCCAATTCCGCAAGGATGCCGGCCGCAACAACGTCCTCTACGTCCATGTGACCCTGATTCCTTGGATTCCAGCGGCGGGCGAAACCAAAACCAAGCCCACCCAACATTCGGTCAAGGAGCTGCGATCGATCGGGATTCAGCCCGATATTTTGGTCTGTCGCTGCTCCCAGCCCTTGCCGGCCAACCAGCGGGCCAAGCTGTCGGAATTCTGCGATGTGCCCGAAAGCTCCGTGATTCCGGCCATGGATGCCAAGAGCATCTACGATGTGCCGCTGATGTTGGAGCAAGAGGGGCTAGCCCACCAAGCCTTGGAACTGCTGGGCATGGAACAACGCCAACCGGACTTAAGCGAGTGGCATGGCCTGGTCGATCGCCTGCACAATCCGGTGCGCAAACTGGAAGTGGCGATCGTCGGGAAATACGTCAGCCTCAGCGATGCCTATCTGTCGGTGGTGGAAGCCCTGCGGCACAGCGCGATCGGCACCCAAAGCGACCTGAACATCCGCTGGATTAGCTCCGAAGATCTCGAAAACCACGGGCCCGATCGCTACCTACACGACGTAGACGGCATCGTCGTCCCCGGCGGCTTCGGCATTCGCGGCATCGACGGCAAAATCGCCGCCGTTCAATATGCCCGCGAGCGCAAAATCCCCTTCCTGGGCCTCTGTTTGGGTATGCAATGCTCCGTGATCGAATGGGCCCGCCACGTGGCCGGCCTGCCAGGAGCCAACAGCGCCGAATTCGACCCCCAATGCGCTAACCCCGTGATCGGTCTGCTGCCGGAGCAAGAAGACGTGGTGGATCTCGGCGGCACCATGCGCCTAGGTCTCTATCCCTGCCAAATCCAACCCGACAGCCTGGCCTACCAGCTCTACGGCAAGGAAGTGGTCTATGAACGCCACCGCCACCGCTACGAGTTCAACAACTCCTATCGGACGCAACTGGTGGAAACAGGCTACCGGATTAGTGGCACGTCCCTGGATGGGCGGCTGGCGGAAATCGTGGAGTATCCCGAGCATCCGTTCTTTTTGGCCACGCAGTTCCACCCGGAATTTTTGTCGCGGCCCAATCGCCCCCACCCCTTGTTTTTGGGGTTCATGCAAGCGGCGATCGCCGGGCGATCGCCTAACCAGTCCCCGGAGTCGATCGCCCTGGAGTTCCCAGCCGACGAAGCCCTAGCCGTGTCGCCCGTGGGACTGCCCACCGATGAAGATCCGCTGTCAGCTTTTGCTAGCAATGCGGAAGCAGAACTCGCAAACTTGTAGAGTAGGGAGCAGCGTCGTTCGATCGCGCGGCCATGGATCGGTCAGTGAGCCATTGGATTCAATTTTCCTACGAACGGCAAGACTATCTCGTCGATTTGACGAGTATTCGGTTTTTTGCCCGGGATGCTAGTCAGCGCATTTCGTTCTGGCTCCCGGACTCTGCCATGCCGATCGTTTTGATGCCGCACGATCACCCCGATACCTATCGGCAAGTGCTGACATTCATCGATCATCGTCTAGATGTCTATCCCAACGCCTATTGGGTGAAGCTGATTTACGATCGCCGCGACTATTTCATTAACCTCAGTGCCGTCCGCGCCTTTGCCCGTCAAGCCAGCGGACGGCTTACCTTTTGGTTGCCCGACAATGGCCAGGATATTGTCTTGCACCCGGTGGTCAACGCCGAAGCCTATCAACTGGTGAATGACTACATCAACAAAGTGATCCTCCATCCGATGATGCATTCCCCAGAGGATGTTGTGGATCGGCTAGTCAATTCTTCAGATCATTCACCTGGAAATATCCCTGAAAATATCCCTGGAAATATCCCTGAAAATATTCTTGGAAATAGCAAAGATGAATCTGACCATGGGAATTCCAACCATGAGAATTCCAATTGATTGGGTTTCACTGACTCATCATCTTTCCTATGCTCCAGGTCTAGTCATGAGACCGATTATCCAATTGCCTGCAACCCTGACCTAATGTTTGCACCATCGTCAGGTCGCACAGGTCTGAGGGCTAGTCGGCAAACTATAGTAGTTCCGATCAGCAATGAGATCGTAAAAGCCTTTGCCAATAAAGGTTTCAGGTCATGATTTGTCTCATTTTTGATTGACGCTACTATACGCAAGCCCCTGATTCCACCCTGACGAAATCGTGAGGTAGCCAAGGGCTTCAGTCCCTCATGACAACGGCTGGGGCATAAAAAATTAACCGTTTCAGTGTTGTCATACCCGGTCAATGACGACAGGCCCTCAGGGTCGCGTCTTTTTGCGGGATGCAGATGCGTTGCTTTTGACGAGGTCGTAACTTCTTCTCTTCAAGGCCTGGCGAACAGTTTCCCGGCTGATATCTGTGATGATGCCGCGCGTTTTCAGCGCGTCCACCAGTAGGGCAAGCGTCCAACGCACGTGCCCCTCCGGCACAGGTGAATAGCAGATCTGCATTAATTGCGTTTCTACCTCCTCGTCCATTTTGCGTGGATTGGGTGGGGTGAGTCGGACTTTGCGGTTCAGCGCAGGCTCTTCGCCTTGGGTCACAAACCGTTTGCGAATGCGCGCAATGCTGTAGGGATGGAGTCCCAGGGCTTCGGCAATTCGCTCGTCTGTCCAGCCTCCCTCCGCATGACCTTGATCCGCCAGCAGCAAGATGCGGGCATGGAGAATCTTCTTAGCTGGGGCTCGACCGTTGCGACTGATGTTGATGAGTCGTTCGCGCTCAGTTTCACTGAGGGTCACAATGTATTTTGTCGGATGGGTCATGGAACGCTAATCACTTCGATTTCTGCCCACCATTTTAAGCCTGCTGTGGCTGTCGGTTCGATTCAAATAGAAAACCCAACCCCAGGGAGCCTTGAATCGATCGCAGTGGCTTTCATACATCTTTTAGTGGCTTCTCCTGGAATTTCTAAAGTGCGGATGGTTGCATCTTGAATTTTGAAATCTTCTAGAAAATCTTCATCGCTCATATTTTGGGTGCAGTAGCGCGCCCAACCTATTTTGATTAGTTACACCATTGGTTCGTTAGGCAGTGAGATGCTCAAGCTCCTTGTCGATCGCAACGGGTTTCTCAAAATCAAATCCATGCTCTAGTCCAGTCAAGCCAGTAGTTGGTTGGTCAATTTCCATTCCGCATCACTGAGGGATAATTTCATTTCGTTGCGGCCCGATCGAATCACTTGTTCCAGGGTCAATCGGGTTAGGGGCAAGCTCATTTCTTCCTGAATTCAACTATTTAGTAATCGCAGCAAATCCCGCACATGACCTCCGCTGGCTGCACAGAGGCGATCGAGCGTTTCCGGTTGATCCACAACGGCGGCGATCGCTGCCTCCCACTGGGCGGAATCACTGGCCGGATCAAACGCAGAATCAGCGCGCAACAGCACCATCTGACGCAATAGTTTCAGCCCTTCCTCGTGCGATCGTCCATCCCGGTGACGCACGGGAACCATCGGTCATGACGGCAAATGTGAGAACAGTGACAGCCCCACCATAACCTCACCCCACAGCAGTCGCCCAGATTTAGCCCTTCCTGGGAGTGCCCTTCCTAGGAGCGCCCTTCCTGGGAGCGATCGCCGATTGGGCATGATTGCTGGATGGGTTTGAGCACGGGATGATTGTAGAGTGAGATTCATCCTAGGCATTTCATGCAGCCAATTCAATTAGATCATGGAATTCGATTGTAGTTGCAGTCAAATAACATCTGGCTTATAGTCTCACTGGAAAATGTACTCAGAAATTGACCCCATAGGGGCTGGCGAGTTTCTTAATTCTGGAATGGCTTCTTAGGATACCGTGATACAACAGCGATACCTGGGATAACTGTTTAAATCAACAATTGAGAAGCTAAAGAGCATGATGGATGTTTAGGACACCTCACAGACGACGCTTCCGCGATGACTTACATGCTCTAAGTCAACTTCTCAAGATTTTTACTCTGCTTCTCTCTCAGCTTCGGCAATATTGCCAGGCAGGGTTGGTTCAGGTTCCTTCTGCGGCCTATTGCCAGCGATTCTTGACGAATGATGTTCGCAATGCCCGAGTGGCGATCGCCCTAATTTGCATTGCGATTCAGGTTTACGCTGCACTGATTGAAATTTGGTCAGAAAGTCGATCGCTACAGGTCTCTACCACCTTTAAGTACGCGATCATTAGCTATGCCCTTTGGACAATTTGGAACCTAAGGCGAGTTCATAACCACTCAGAATTGCATTTTCGTATCAGTACCATGATGGCAATTGCCCTAGTGGGAATCTTCTATGCCAACTCGCTGCTAACCGGTGAAGCTGCTCACCATGCCCTCGCGATCGAGGTGGATATGGTGCAAGTGATTCTTTGGTATGGGCTAGCTCCGGGGGCGAGTTTTGTTGTTGGTTTTTGGGCTGTGTGCTGGTCATTGATCAATCTTTTAGCAATCAAAATTCTGTGGCTGGATGCCCCTGTGGAGGTACAAGCTCGGCAAGTCGCTTTGATGATTGGTGTGAATGGGTTAGGGCTAGGCTGGATCTATTTACGATCGCGCTGGCGTGAGGCCCAATTAGCAAAAGAAGCCGAGCAACATAATCGTGATGAGCTAGAGAGAATGGCTTTCACCGATGAATTGACGGGTGTGATGAATCGTCGGCGGTTGCTGCAACGTTTGGTTCCTTGGGTCGAAGAATATCGTTTAGATGGTGGTGATCCTCCGGCATTACTCTTGTCAGATCTCGATCGCTTCAAACTAATCAACGATACCTATGGGCACGAGGCTGGCGATCAAGTGCTACAGGCTTTTGCCCAAGCGACCCAAGATCGGTTGCATCAAACCCTGGGCGATCGGGCATTGTTTGGCCGGTTGGGAGGCGAAGAGTTTTTGATTGCGATCGTGGCGGCGAACTCAGCAGAAGCCCAGGCGGTTGCGTTGGATATTGGTCAAACTTGCCGCAATTTAGAAGTGCGATCGCAGGATGGGAATCTGATTCGATTCACCACCAGTATTGGCTATACATTGATCGCAGAATATGACTCGGCGATCGTCGATGCGATCGCCCGCGCCGATGCTGCCCTTTATCGTGCCAAGCACAATGGGCGCGATCGAGTGGAGTGGGAGCCAATTCCCAACCCTCCTGGAACCTAGAGATAGCTAGTGGTTCAGTTAGCGCAATATTGGCGCATCATTCAAGAAATGCTGACGGAACGTAGCTGAATCAAGCCTGCCTATGGCGCAACTCAGATCAAGTTGATGTTTGATCTGGAGCGCGATCGCTATCAATTGCTGCGCACGGGCTGGCTTGAGGAACGCCGGGTCTATGGCGCATTGATTCACATCGATCTAGAGCAAGGTAAGGTCTGGATTCAGTATGACGGGACGGAGGTGGGTGTTGCGAATGAGCTGGTCGATCGGGGAATTCCCAAAGAGGAGATTGTGCTGGCGTATCACTCGCCTCTGATGCGCCAATATAATGGTTTTGCAGTGAGTTGACGGTTGACAAGATTCTCATGCATGGCTTTGAGGGAATCCTGCCACCCCTGATTATCTTTAGATTCAGGCAACAGTAGGGTGGGCATTGCCCACCTAAACCTATGACTCATCGCTAAAGTAATCTGATCGAACTGCGGAAAGAGGCGATCGTGATTTTGAGGATAGATGCTGTTTTGTCTGGATAGTGGTGGGTAATGCCTCAACTAGTTTGAAGTTGCGGCCGGGTATCATCTGGTTTATGATCTCACCGGGGTTGTATCTGACGAGAAATCACCAAAATCTCTGACAAAATTCTCAGTCACGGTCACTACAGCTGATCGCTTCAGAGTAGCAGCTTAAACCCTTTACCCCTAAAGCCTCTGACCAACAGCAGTAACCATAAGAGCTGCATAAAGAGTTGAAAGGCTCATGGCAAGCTGGATTGCTCCTACCTTGACAAAGGATTAGCATCTTTGGAGATAGTGTAGCAATTCAGTAAGGAGCAATTGATGAAAGTCTTGCATAGTGAGTAATTCTCTATCTAACGTCATCAATTCATAGGTGGATCGAAGATCTCTCAGTTTCTAACACACGCTCTAAGTGGCAATAGGATATGGACATAGTCAGCAATTTCATTAAAGAGATAACCCTGACTACTAAGTTAGTAGTAGGGGCGTTTATAGCCCTGATTATCACTGTGCTGTTTCTTATTCATGAACTGAGCGCTGCCAACGCTTCAACCTCATTAGCTGATCCGGGTTCACTGATCGTCCGCCAGATTAGAGATGTCAGCGAGTTAACCACCGCTACGTTTGAAATGGATGCTGTAGTACCGGTCAGCGACAAGGGTGTTATTGCTGAAAGCAAGTTACTCTACATCGCCCACGGCAATGTTCGTGTGGGAATTGATTTGAGTCAATTGCAATCCAACGATGTACAGGTTGATGGCGAGAAAATTACTGTAACTTTGCCTCCGCTTAAAATCCTCGGAAGTACCCTCGATCTGGAACACTCTAGCGTCTACTCCTACAGTAGAGGTTTTCTAGGTAGTGGTCCAGATGTCGTGAATTTGCAGACCCAAGCTCAACGTGAAGCGCTTAGGAAAGTCGAGGAAGCTTCTTGCCGGAATTGGTTAATGAAAACGGCTGGTGAGCGTGTTCAGAAAACCGTCGAACATCTACTCAGCCAAGTTTTGAAGGGCAAAGAGATCATCGTAAAAGCCCAGCTTCCTGATGAAGGTTCGTGTTCAAGCCGTACATCTAGCTCTACAAATGTATTGGATTGACTACGGGTTAACTGAAGTTGTCTGGGTGACAGGCAAAGATCCTGACAACTGTTGACTACAAGATGACAGTAGGGTAGGCAATGCCCACCCTACTGGATACAGGTTCGTTACCCATCACTTGATTCCAGAAGTCTGATCTACTTATTACTCAATAACAAGGGGCTGAGGGAAATCTCAGCCCCTTGTCATTCAGGTCGGAATTGTGCCTACGCTGTGAAGTACTTCGCGATCGGGTGGTAAGCAACGATCGCCGTAGTGGACTGCTCCGGGTAAAGCTGCTCGCTCTCATCCA
The DNA here is from genome assembly GCA_004292515.1 of Oscillatoriales cyanobacterium. Classification (GTDB taxonomy): domain Bacteria; phylum Cyanobacteriota; class Cyanobacteriia; order CACIAM-69d; family CACIAM-69d; genus CACIAM-69d. The sequence goes on along the minus strand of RDXB01000080.1, from coordinate 30,245 downwards.
TGTACATGTTGATTCGATCGGTTTGCAACAACTGCAACTGAATCAACTGATCCTGAATATTCGGACAAGCCGGATAGCCAAAGCTGTAGCGCGACCCCTGATAGCGTTGCGCCAAAATGTCCCGCAAATTGTCCGGCTCCTGCGCGCCAAACCCCAGCTCCCGCCGGATACGCGCGTGCGTCCATTCCGCCAGCCCTTCCGCCGTTTGCACCGCCATCCCGTGGAAGTACAAATAATCGGAATATTGATTCGCCCCAAACAGTTTTTGGGCATATTCCGTGGCAACTTCGCCCACCGTCACCGCCTGCATCGGGAACACATCAAAGATGCCCAACTCCTTCGGTGCAAAGAAATCGGCAATGCAAAGGCGGCGCAACGATCCTTGGCGCGGAAACTCAAATTGGGCGATCGGCTCCAGGTTGGTTTGCCCCGCACTGACCGCTTCTGGGTCGTAGATATAGAGCGTGTTCCCCGCCGCATTGCAGGGGAAATAGCCATAGATCACTTGTGGGTGTAGCAGGTTTTCGGCGATCACTTTCGCCTTCCATTCCACCAAAATCGGCCGCACCTTTTCATCAATAAAGGTATCGTAATCGGCGCGCGATTGCTCCTTCGGTTTGCGGAATTGCCATTGCCCCACAAACAGCGCTTGCAAGTCGAGATAGTTGAAAATTTCCTCGATCGCAATGTCCGCCGGGTTCAGCAAGCGGGTTCCCCAGAACGGCGGTTGGGGGCGATCAATATGCGGGTCAACCGCTTCCGATCGCCGCGTATCAATCACCTTCGGTTTCTCGACCTTGGCAGGTTGTTCAGCCCCATCATCACCGTCTGTTTTAGCTTGGCCATAGCGACCCAACGCCGCCGGATCGTCAGCAAATTCCCCTAAGAAACCCTGGAAATCGTCCCATTTCTCTGCGGCTTTCGCGGGCATCAACTTATCCATAAAGCTGAGATCCGAGAAGGCATCTTTGCCGTAAACCACTCGACCGTGATAGGTCTTTTGGCAATCCTCATAGACGAATTTGGGCGTGAGGGCCGCGCCACCCAAAATCACGGGCACGGTGATCCCGCGATCGTTAAAGGTTGCTAGATTATCCTTCATGAACGCTGTGGATTTCACCAACAAGCCGCTCATAGCAATGCAATCGGGCTTGTGTTGCTCATAGGCATCAATGATGTTTTCCACGGGCTGTTTAATGCCCAAATTAATCACCCGATAGCCATTGTTGGTGAGGATAATATCCACCAGGTTTTTGCCAATGTCATGCACATCGCCCTTGACCGTGGCAATCACGAAAGTGCCCTTGGCATTATTGCTGGTTTCGGATTTCTCCATGTGCGGTTCCAAAAAGGCTACCGCTGCTTTCATGGTTTCCGCCGACTGCAACACAAAGGGCAGTTGCATTTGCCCCGAGGCGAAAAATTCCCCCACCACCTTCATCCCATCCAACAGATAGGTGTTGATGATTTCCAGTGGTGGATATTGGGTCATCGCTTGTTGCAAGATTGCTTCGAGTCCCAACCGTTCGCCATCGATAATATGGCGCTTTAGTTTCTCTTCGAGGGAGAGATTTTCATCCACACCAGCCGCTTTTTTGGTGGTGGCTCCTTCAAAGAGTTGGGTTAGCTTGGTCAGGGGATCATAAACACAAATATCTCCCTCAAACCGGCGCTGATCAAAGATTAGATCGCGGCAAACTTGCTGATGTTCTGGCTCAATTTTGGCCAGGGGCAGAATTTTGGCGGCACTGACGATCGAGGAGTCCATGCCCACTTGCATACATTCGTGCAGGAACATGGAGTTCAACACCTGTCGGGCCGCTGGATTTAAGCCAAAGGAGATGTTGGAAACCCCGAGCAAGATGTGGCAGCCGGGTAGGTTTTCCCGAATCAGTCGAATCGATTCGATCGTGGCGGCTCCGTTTTTGCGGTCTTCTTCAATGCCGGTGGAGATTGGCAGGGCCAGGGTGTCGAAGAAGATTTCATGGGCAGGAATCCCAAATTCCACCGCTTGTCGATAGGCCCGCTGGGCGATCGCAAATTTCTGTTCGGCGGTGCGGGCCATGCCGTCTTCATCGATCGTGCCGACCACCACCCCAGCGCCATAGGTTTTGGCCAGCTCCAACACTTTCAAAAAGCGCTCTTCACCATCTTCATAGTTGGTGGAATTCAGCAAACATTTGCCGCCGGCCACTTTCAAACCGGCTTCCATTTTTTGCCATTCTGTGGAGTCTAACATCAACGGCAAGGTGACATTATTCACCAGTCGTGACACCAACTCTCGCATATCTCGCTCGCCATCGCGGCCCACATAATCGACGTTCACATCGAGCACATGAGCGCCTTCCCGCACTTGGGCCTTGGCCAGGGAAACCAGCCCATCCCAATCTTCGGCATTCAGCAGTTCTCGACATTTTTTGGAACCGCTAGCATTCAGGCGTTCGCCCACAATCAGGAAGGAATTGTCTTGCTGATAAAGCTGTGTTCCATAGATCGAAGCGGCGGCGGGTTCGTAATGCAATGGGTTGCGATCGAACCGGCCCGGTTCCAGGTTTTCGGGAATGCGAATTTCACGGGCTTTGGGTTGCAAGGATTCGGAAATTCCGACCAATTCTTTGATGTGATCGGGGCGCGTGCCACAGCAGCCGCCCACCACTTGCACGCCCCAATCTTCTACAAATTTGTGCAGGGCCATCCGCAGTTCCATCGGGGTCAGGCGGTAATGGGCATGGCCGCCGACGTTCTCGGGCAAACCCGCGTTGGGAATGCAGGAGACCACAAAGGGCGATCGCTCGCAAAGATAGCGAATGTGTTCCGCCATTCGATCGGGGCCGGTGGCACAATTCAACCCCAAAATATCGATCGGGTAGGGTTCCAAAATCGCTACGACGGCGTTAATATCCGTCCCGACCAACATTGTGCCGGTGGTTTCCATGGTCACCGAAACCATCAACGGAATCCGCGATCCTGTTTGGGTAAAAACCTCTTCGATCGCATTCAGTGCCGACTTAATTTGCAACACATCCTGGCAGGTTTCCACAATCAACAAATCAGCCCCACCATCGATTAAAGCTTGGGCCTGTTCGGCATAAGCCGCTTTCATCGTGTCGTAATCAATGTGGCCGAGGGTCGGTAGCTTGGTTCCCGGCCCCATTGACCCAGCCACAAACCGGGGTTTCTCGGGGGTCGAAAACTCGCGGGTCAGCTCCTTGGCCAGCTCCACAGCCTTGCGGTTCAGCTCATAGGCTTGGTCGGCTAAATCGTATTCTGCCAGGACGATCGAAGTGCCCCCAAAGGTGTCCGTTTCGATCACATCTGCGCCCGCCTTTAGGTATTCCCGGTGCACATAGGCCACGGCTTCCGGCTTGCTTTGCACCAAATACTCATTGCAACCCTCATACTGCGGGCCGCCAAAATCTTCGGCCGTCAAATTCTGGCCTTGCAGAAGTGTACCCATCCCGCCGTCAAACACGATGACCGGGCGGGAAGGATGATGCAGCCGTTCCAAGAAGGGATGAGTCATGGTCAAAAATTCAGGGGCGGTTTAAAGAGCGAGTTTAAACAGCGCTGAGGGGGGCGCGAAAACTGCCGGGTGAATGAAAACTTAGGCTGCCACGGGGGCAACTTGTCCCTATTGTGCCGGATCTGGCTGAGGCTGCTGACGTAATTCGGGGCGATCGCCTCGAATTCTTAGGGATTGACCCAGGTGATCGCCCTGAATGTGCGATCGTTAACTTTTGCAATGGCAGCGATCCCCGCCCATTTTGGACTGATCCACAGCCGGGTTATCCCGCCGTGATCCCCACGCATTCGAGCCTTGGGCGATCGGCTCGCGCGCAGCTCTGGCTGGGCCGCCTGGGAGCAATTTAAGATTTATTCTCAATAAGCAAAGCTTCTTGCAAACGCCCATTTAGACCTGTTACCATTTGGGCGAGGGAAACGCTTCAGGTAAATCCTCGTCAAACCCCTATGTTTTCCTATACATCGCAGTCCCTAAAAGCAGAACTCAACGAGCGCGGTTGGCGAATGACTCCCCAACGCGAAGTGATTCTAGATGTCTTCAAGGATTTGCCTGAAGGTCGCCACCTCAGCGCCGAAGATTTGTATCACTTGCTCGAAGAACAGGATCGAGGAATTAGCCTCTCCACGATCTACCGCACCCTCAAGTTAATGTCGCGAATGGGTATTCTGCGCGAGCTAGAACTTGCTGAGGGACATAAGCATTACGAACTGAATCAACCCTATCCCCATCACCACCATCATTTGATTTGCGTCAAATGCAACAAGACGATCGAATTCAAGAATGATTCAGTCTTGAAGATGGGTATCAAGCAATCGGACAAAGAGGGCTATCATCTGCTCGATTGCCAGTTGACAATCCATGCTATTTGTCCCTCTTGCCAGCGATCGCTCTTGCCCTTGTAACTCGCTAGACAGGGGCCGCCACCCCGCCATTCATTCCCCCATACATAGGCTGGGCGCGATCGCTCGAGTCAGCAGTTTCTGTAATCAGCACAACTGAAATTAACTGCTCTAGGATGAACTGAGATGAGTTAATCTGTCATTCCTAGCACCCGGCAATTCTATGCAGTCCATTGCCACGCCCCCAACCAGCTCTATTTTGATTCGCCGATCGGGCGATCGCGGCCATGCCAACCATGGCTGGCTCGATAGCTACCACACCTTTTCCTTTAGTAACTACCAAGATCCCAACCACATGGGATTCCGTAGTTTGCGCGTGATTAATGAAGACTTCATTGATCCCAAACAGGGCTTTGGGACTCACGGCCACCGAGACATGGAAATCGTCACGTATGTTTTGGATGGCTTGCTAGAACACCGCGACAACATTGGCAATGGCTCGCTGATTCGGCCGGGGGATGTGCAGCGGATGAGCGCCGGGACGGGCATTTTGCACAGCGAGTTCAATGCCTCAGAATCGGAACCAGTCCATTTGTTGCAAATTTGGATTTTGCCCGATCGCCAAAATCTCAGCCCTAGCTACGAACAACGCTATTTTGCACCCACCGAAAAGCAAGGCAAACTGCGCCTAGTGGCCTCTGCCGATGGGCGCGATTCCTCCGTGACGATTCACCAAGATGCCCTGATTTTTGCCAGTTTGTTGGCTCCGGGCGATCGGGTGGTGCATGAGTTTGCCACGCGCGATCGCGGCGCTTGGGTGCAGGTGACGCGCGGGGCGATCGCCCTCAACGGCATTGAGCTAGCAGCCGGCGATGCGGCCGCCATTACCCAAGCCGATCGCCTAGAAATCACCGCCCAATCCGATGCGGAACTGTTGCTCTTTGACCTGGCCTAGGGACATTAGGCATCCATAGTCCTGCCCCAGACCAGCGGCTGCATCGCTCCATCTCATGGGTTCAGCAGGGCCAACCTCAGCAACGGATGAGATGGGGCGATCGCTTGACGGAAGCGCTGATCACGCGATTGCATGGAAGCGATCTCCTCTTTGGGGCCGCCACCCAACTCCATGAGCGCCAACGGCAATCCCTTTCACGATCGACCCCCGAACGCCGATGCAGACAGCTTGCCGGGCGATCGCCTTCCCCCCGAAGACTACGCCCGCAAGCTCTACGAAATGCAACTGCGCGCCGAGGAACGCCGCCTGCGCGAGGAAACCCGGCAAATGGCGATCGCCCGTCGCAACGAAATCCTGCGCCGCGTCCAGCAGGCGGCCTATTACCTAATTGCTGCCCTCCAAATTTTGTTGGGGATGCACTTTGTGCTGCAACTCACAGGCGCAAATCCTAGCAGCCCCTTCGCCCAGGGGATTGGCTTTCTAGCGACACCCTACATTGCGCCTTTTTCCACCTTGTTTCCAGTGTGGAAATTTGGCACATTTAATGTATTGAATTTAAATACAATCATCGCCATGATCACCTATGCCTTGCTCGGTGTTCTCTTCGTGCGACTCATCAAAATTGTCTCGGATTAACCCATGGTAGTCAGCTTCGGTTAGCTTTGGTCAGCTTCGGTCGGCTTCGGTTAGCTTTGGTCAGCACTGGCCAGATTTATTGCTCACCCTAACCGATCCCAATGTCAATTCCAATTTCAACCCCAACCCCAACCTCAATCTCAATAATCTCAATCCCAATACTTGTGAACTGGGCACGATCATTCTACGGGCACGATCATTCTACGAGCACGATCATTCTACGAGCATGATCATTCTAGGGGTGGCGTAGCAACTGATGGACTCAATGGGGAAGATTTCCGATCGCCCAAATATTTCTCTAGGATCGCCACAATCTTGTCTTCGCGCGGTGGTTTCGGCATGAAATCTGTGGAACCCGCCAGCTTGGCCCGCACGCGATCGACCAAGCCATCTTGCCCCGTCAAAATGGTTACGGGCGTTTCTCGAAAGTCCTCAAGCCGGCGAATTTGGGTGCAGACTTCATAACCATTCACCACCGGCATATTCAAATCTAAAAAGACAAAATCTGGGCGATGTTTACGCAACAGCGGAATGGATGCCACCGGGTCTTGGGTTGCCACAAATCGATAGCCCGCTTGGGTCACAATTTCTTCGAGCACCCGACAAACCACCAAACTATCGTCGATGCAAGCAATCAGTGGCCCCGTGGGTGTAACCAACCCTGCTAAGGGATTGGGCAAATCTGCCAACACCTGAAAATCAACCGAGTTTTGTTGGATAAAATATTTCAAAATCCGAATCGCCACCATTGACGATTGCTGGAGTTTGACATCAATATCCCAAAAAGTTCGCTGACCGTTAAAGAGCGGCTGCAAGTTGTGAAACGAAGTTGTTTCATCAATGGGCACGGCGGCATTGGCAGCCCCCACCTCTTTCAAAATGGGCGCTCGATTGCTGTAGCTCAAGTCCAACCCCAGGAGTTGCCAGCGCTGCCATAACTGCTCGGACACTTGCATCAGGGACTGCACTTCGCATTGCTGCAAGGTGAGCTGTTCCACTACCTCGCGATCGAGAAAGGCCACCGGCTGCCAGTTAAACTCTGCTGCGCTCATGCTGGCTGCCGAAAATAGCATTTCCTTCACGGCGGTACGCACGGTGTCGCGGGCTTGCTCAAGGTTAATTTCCTCGTCCTTGAGGCCGCGGGCTAGGGTGAGCTGTTCCCAAAATCGCACCTCAGCGGGAGAGGCTAGCTCAATCCGAATGCGGCTGGGGCGAAATTGCGGACAACTGCGCTTGATCGCCCGACTCCAGCGCCGCACGCGATGGACTTCACAGGTGGGATAGCCCAGTTGACCGCGATAGAAGGGTAGGAACCAGGTGTTGTGATGTTCTGTCAATGACAAGACACCAGACAATTGCTTGGCTTCGATCGTGACCAGCAGCGCCCTCAGCCGATAAATTCCCGATGTTTGACTCAACATCCTTAGTTCGTGCGTACCCTCAGCAACAGCAGGCAGACCGTTTAGGACATGAGATCGGCTGATTCTGTCTCGGCGGGCGTTGATTGGAAAACATGCTCGATCGGCATCACAGGGGTCTCGATCGCAATCGCTGGGATTGGGCGCGCGGCAGGAGAGCTGTGGCAGGGGGCTAACCCAAGGGCGAATCGACACGCTTCCCGATCCCCGGCGATCGCTCGGGTTAGAGCTTCGCTAGGTTACGACGATCGAGAACTGGAAACAAGCCGCCCGTCTTCTACGGACACAACGCGATCGGCAATATCGAGAATGCGGTTGTCGTGGGTCACCATCAGGATGGTGCAGCCCTGTTGTTTCGCCAGACCATGCATCAGATTAACGACTTCTCGGCCCGATTGGCTGTCGAGGGCTGCGGTGGGTTCATCTGCGAGGACGATTTGGGGGTGGCTGGCAAGGGCGCGAGCGATCGCGACCCGTTGTTTTTGCCCCCCAGAAAGGTCGTCGGGATAATAATCAATCCGATGACCCAGACCGACGAGTTCGAGCATTTCGATCGCGCGCGATCGGATCTCTTGGGCGCTCAGAGCCTGATGCAACGCCAGCCCCATTTGCACGTTTTGCGCGGCGGTGAGACTGCGATGCAGGTTGTGCGCCTGGAAGATGTACCCATTGTATCGTCGCGCTAAGACTAGTGCTTCCGTGTTTGCGTGATGTAGCTCCCGCCCAAGAACGGATAGGCTGCCGTTTTGCACCGATCGCAGGCCACCAATCAACGTCAAAAGCGTGGTTTTACCGGAGCCTGACGGCCCCGTTACCAACACAATTTCACCCCGATGAATCTCGAGGTTAATGTCAAATAAGACCTGTTTTTTCAGGTCTCCATGACCAAACCAGTGGTTGAGATTGTGAATCGCGATCGCGGGGGATGAGGGGCGATCGAGGCCCTCTGTAGGGGCAAAATCGGTGGCAATGCTCATCGTGAAACTCCTAGAACAAAGCGGTGAAGGCGGTACAAGGGAGTGACTTGATCACGGGGGCAAGGGGCTGGTCGTGATGTACCAACTTCGGCTGAAACCGTTGATTTTCCATGCCCCAACTGTCGTAACAAGGGGCTTAAGCCCCTTGCTGCCTAACGATCCGCTAACGGTGGAATCAGGGTTATGGGCGAATCAGGGTTATGGGCGAGTTGAGGACTGGTGCTAGAACATGTCGGCGGGGTCGGCCCCTTGCTGCCTAACGATCCGCTAACGGTGGAATCAGGGTTACGGGCGAGTTGAGGACTGGTGCTAGAACATGTCGGCGGGGTCGGCCGCTTGCAGACGACGGGAGGCGATCGCCCCAGAAATGCAGCACATGGCAAAGGTAGCCGCCAGCACCAGCCCACAGCGCCCCAGGGTCATAAACATCGGCAAGTTCGTCGCATTGCGCGTCATCGTGTACAGACCCGCCGACACGGCCAAGCTGGGAATGAAACCAACGATCGCCAGAATCACCGCTTCTTCGAGAATCACGCCAATGAAATAGCGGTGACGGTAGCCCATAGCTTTCAGGGTGGCGTATTCGCGAATGTGGTCGTTCACGTCGGTGGAGAGCACTTGGTAAACGATGATCACGCCGATGCCAAAGCCGAGGGTCACGCCGAAGTTGAAGATGAAGCCGATCGCTGTGTTTTTCGTCCAGTAGTCTTTTTCAAATTGCACAAACTCCGCATTGGTGAGGACTTGCACATCCTTGGGCAGGGCGGCGCGAATTTGGGCTTGGATACTGGCGGGGTCGGCTCCCGGCTCCGGATAAATCAGACCGATGCTGACGCTGCCGGGGTCGCGACGGGGAAAGGCCCGCAAGAAGTTGCGATCGCTGGTGATTAGGCTGCCATCGGCGGCGAAAGAGGCTCCGACTTTGTAAGTACCAACCACATTGATTTTTTTGCGATCGAGATCGGTGCTGACGGGTTGACCGCGATCGAGTTGGGCAATGGTTTGGGCATATTCCCCCCGCGCCGCTCGATCGAACATATAGCGATCTTGCAGCTTCAGCTCGTTGCGAAATTGCGCCAGCTCTGGAAGCTGAAAGGCCGGGCGATCGGGATTGCTCCCCAAAATTAAAATCTGCTTTTCTTGGCGAGTTTCGGGGTTTTTCCAGTTGCTGACCGCCACATAGAGCGGATCAACATGGGCAACCCCAGGAATCGCCTCCGCTTGGAACAGGCGGCGACGGGCAAAAGTGGACAGCCCAATCATGTTGCGTGCTTGAGGGCTAATCAACACAATGTCGGCGGCGATCGCCCGATTCAGCCTTGTGTTGCTGTCGTAGAGGGCGCTCTGGAAGCCCAGTTGCATAAACATTGCCAAATCCGCAAAGGCAATCCCCGCCAACGCCGTGAGTAGCCGCCCGCGATCGTGTCGCAGTTGCAGCCAGCCCAGGGGAATCCGCCGCTGCATGGCCCCTAGCCAAGGAGGAGTTGGCTTCCGGGTAGGAGGGTCTGGATGCTCATAGGGGCGATCGATGTGATCCACTCGATCGGCTGGGATGGTGTTGGGGGGTGGTAACGGCGGTTCGGCAACAGGCTCAGGGGGAGCGATCGGCAATATCAGGCGATCGAGCATGGGAGCGATCCAAAAACGGTTGGCAGATGAAGCGCAGTTGAGGCGATTGCAAACGGTCAATACAAAGCTGGGTCAGCCCGCAGTCAATCGAGAGGCCTGGGTGAGGTCGTGGGCCAGGCCATCTAGCGCGGTGGGGCCGATTGCAGATCGATCGCCACTTTCACTTGCAGGTTGGTCAAGCCCGCCACGATCGAGCTGTCGGCCGGGTCAATTTGCACCCGCACTTCCACCACCCGCTCGTCAAGGTTGGCCGATGGATCCACATCGCGGGTGGTTTGCTTACGCACTTGCAGTCCTTGACGCGAAACCCGACCGCGCAACTCACCCGGAAACGCATCGCTGGTAATCTTGACCGCTTGGCCCAGGCGAATTTTGGGCGCGTCGGTGTCGTAAACCTCAGCCACCACTTCCATTTGTTGGGTTTGGCCCAGTTCAGCGATCCCTTGGCTGCCCACCAATTCGCCGGGGCGGGCGTAGATCTTCAGCACTTGGGCATCGCGGGGGGCGCGAATGATGGATCGATCGAGATCGGCGCGGGCCTGTTTGGCCGCCGCGATCGCCGCCGCCAAATCCGCCTGGGCTACTTGGATATCCGTGGGGCGCACTTCGGCAATGCGATCGAGGTTGGCCCGGGCGCTGCTGATTTGGGCCACGCTGGTGGTGCGGATGCGATCGAGGTTGGCCCGCGCTTCCACAATCTTTTCGCGATAGGACGCATCGATTTGAGCCAAGTTGGCTCGGGCCTCTTGGAGCTGGGCGCGGGTGGCTCGCAGGGTCGTCACCTTGCTGTCACGCTGGGAAGCCGAAATCGCCCCGGTGTCGAATAGGTTGCTGTAGCGATCGGCTTCAATTTGGGCGTTGGCTAGCTCGGCTTCGATCCGAATGAGCGTGGCCCGCTGGGCCGCTAGTTGGGTGTCGCGCTCGGCCGAGAGCCGATCGACCGTGGCCCGCTGGGACACCAAATCCCCCGACTGCTGGGCCCGAATGCGATCGATTTCGGCCACTTGGGCATTCAGCTCGCCGCGCTTGGCCCCGGCCCGCACCCGTGCGAGGGCAGCCCGGGCCGAGTCTACTTGGCGATCGGCCCGTTCCAGCGCTGCGGCCAGGCGATCGGCCTCATCCAAAATGGCCACCACCTGGCCCGTCCGTAGCCGATCGCCCTCTTCCACCAGCAGCCGCGCAATTCGAGAATCAGTGCCCGAAGGCGGAGCCGCCAGGATAATCACTTCACCCGCCGGTTCCAGTTGCCCCAAGGCCGTCACCACCGTGGGCGCAGGCAGCGGGGCAACGATCGGGGCTGGGGTCGGTGCCGTGCGACCTCGCAACCCAAAAGCTCCACCACCGACCAAGGCGATCGCTCCGATCGCAATCCATAGCCCTTTCGTTCCTGTCCAGTTGCCCGGTTGAGCGAGTTTCCAAGGTTCTGGGCTGGTCATGAGTCAACCTCCGGTGTGCGGTGGCGCGTGATTGGGATAGCAGACAGCAAAACTAAACCGTGTAGTTCAGTTTTGAGTATAACCAGACTAAACCGTTTAGTACAATAGACAGTAGTACTCAGCGCTCCAACCCTGTCTCCCCCGCAAACCATGCACTATGGTTAAATCGTCGCTAACGCATGGATCAACCAGCCTTGGCGTTATCTAAAAATAGGGGCCAAAACAGAGGCCACCACTCAGTCAGCCACTCAGTCAACTGTTGCTAGTAGGGATTTATGGCTATGGCCGCTACGGCTGCTCGTTCGATCGCTCCCCGAGGCAAAAAACGCAAAATCCTAGATGGAGCCATGACCGCGTTCCTATCTGAGGGTTATGCGGGCACGAGCATGGATCGAGTAGCGGCGATCGCTGGTGTGTCCAAAGCCACGGTCTATAGTCACTTTCAAAACAAAGAAAGCCTATTTGCCGCCCTGGTGGACGAGCTGGCCCACAGCAAATTTCCCCAAATGTTTGATGAAACCTTGCTCACGGCAGAACCCTCAAAGTTTCTCCGCCATCTGGCTGAAGTATTGATCTTTGAAGTGGGGTGCGATCGCGAGCATATCGACTTTGTGCGCCTGATTATGGCCGAATCGGCACGGTTTCCGGAACTAGCAGAAGTCTTTATCCGCAGCTTTGCCCAGCGTGGTTGTAGTGCCCTCACGGCCTATTTTGGAGCGCACCCCGAACTCGAAATTGATGATCCCGAAGCGGCCGCCCGCATTTTCATCGGGGCGCTGGTGCATTTCAACATCACCCAAGAAATGTTGGGCGGCAAGCACCTGGTTCCGATGGACCCTAACCGTGTGATTAAAACCCTACTGGGGCTGATTTTGGAACCCTATCTCGCCAAGCTAGCGGCCAGCTCCCAAGGGAATGCTCCCGAAGCCTGACCCGCGATCGCCTAAGGTTTGCTGGCCGCCGATTCCGAGACCTGGCAGGTGCGATTAATGTCTTGAATCAGGCTCCGTTCGCTATTGGCCGATTGCTCCAGGGATTGCACTGCAATTTCAGCCAGGTTGCGATCCTTTTGCTGAATGGCGTTGAGAAAATCGCGGGTGCTGTGGCTGGTGTCGGCGTAGATGTCGGCCAGGCGCGAGCCATGTTGCTTCAGGTCGCTGTCTGCCAGAGCAAGCTTGTTGAGGTCATTGGCGGCGCGATCAAACGACTCAGCCGCGCGGCGCATCGCGTCGGGTTTGCCCGTGGCGGCTTCGCGGGCCGTTTCGTTGGCGACGCTGGCAATGTTCACCAGTTGTTTGCACTGGGCGGCCTTGCTTTGGGCGCAACTGGTCAGCAAACAGGACAGGGCAGCTACTGACAAAACTGACAAAGTAGCCTTGGCCGGGTTGACCTTGGGGGATAGCAGGGGAGTCTGGGGGTCTAGCATTCCTAAACTTTGATTCTCAATCTTTAAGAATATTGAAAGCTGAAATTCAAAACTTAAGCATCAGAACTTGTCGTTAAACTGCCCGAAACTCTGATGCCATCGTGAGCAAATCGTTGGGTAACAAGGGGCTTAAGCCCCTTGTTACGACGATTGGGGCCAAGAAAATAGATCGTTCCCACGTTCGATCATGGCGGTCGTTCCCACGTTCAACGTGGGAAAGCATTCCTCGACACTCTGGATCGTGCCCCCACAACTCAGCAGGACGCAGAGTGTCAAAAAACATTCCCACGCAACGCATGGGGACGATGGGATAAGGAACTAGAACCGTAGGATCATTGGAATGTAGGGCCAACACCTGCGCGTGTTGTGATGTCGTTCATAATGGCTTGCTCTTCCTCTGGAGGAACCGCTCCATCGAATTTCTTTCGGCAATTGCATCGACCAGCCTCGAGAGCTAAGTATCTGAAGGTGGTATTCCTAGGATTCGCTGCTAGCATCCTGAGGATCATTTGATAGGCGGTACTCGTTTTCTGCGAAGCCTTGACTTCTTTTCCGCCTTCCTTAGAGTCTTCCTGCAAGTTCATTGATCCCAGGATCTTCTTATATAGGTCAAGATTTTCTGGATCATCATTTAGCTGCTTGAGCAAATCGTCTAACGAGTCACGGAGCTGCTTATCAGCTGCCTTTTTGGCCTCTGCTTCGCGAACTTTTTTGCGATCGCGATCCAGCATATCCAGCCACTGAAACAGAAAAATCAACGCCAAAATAACGATCAACAACACCTCAAACGACATAGCAGGCAACCTTCGGCAACAACATCATTAATCAACCGCACTCAACCCCACTGCACTGACCCAGGCTATCTGGCCACCCCACGGTCAGCAGAAGCCAAGACTCGCGCAGACTGCCACCAATTTGCCATAAACCCTCAAAAAGCGGGTTGGAAATGATCGACAACGGGCGATCGCCCCGGTCTGCCGCCAATGTTGATCAGCGGGATTGATCGAATTCTTAACAAACGGGTCGCAATTTTGGCTCATCCGCTGCCGATCGGGCGATCGGGGCGATCGACCCACCACCGCACCTTCAAATATCCAGTGAATCCACTATTTGGGTTTTGTTCTTATTTATCTAAATTTTAGATCCTAAAGTTGACTAAGCGCTCAAAAAAACAACTCTGAAACTTTGGCTGAGAATTATTGAAACCTGAAGTTTTCCAGCAGTTTCCAACGAATCACTGCTCAACCAAGCAAAATGAGTGGGTCTTTGCGTTGTCGAAAAATCTTTCGATAATGCCATCGGTGGGGTAGCCCATTGCGATCGCCCCAGGGCTGCCCACCGATCCAACTCAGATTTTGATGAATCGCTGTTCGGTTTGAGATTCCGATCATTCAGCTTGATTTTTGAGCTTGATTTTTGGGCTTAATTTTCCCCGTCGATCGCCTCGGCCCCGCGCCCCGATCGACCCGCCCGCCCTTCTCGATCCAAAAGAGGACTCCCGCGTGAAACTCGCAGTGTATGGCAAAGGTGGCATCGGCAAATCCACCACCAGTTGCAACATCTCCGTCGCCCTGGCCCGCCGTGGCAAAAAAGTGCTGCAAATTGGCTGCGACCCCAAGCACGACAGCACCTTTACCCTCACGGGTTATTTGATTCCCACGATCATCGACACCCTGCAAGCCAAGAGCTACCACTACGAAGATGTGTGGCCCGATGACGTGATCCACAAGGGCTATGGCGGCGTGCATTGCGTCGAGGCGGGTGGGCCGCCGGCCGGTGCGGGTTGCGGGGGCTATGTGGTGGGCGAAACGGTGAAGCTGCTGCGGGAGCTGAACGCCTTTGATGAATACGACGTGATCTTGTTTGACGTGTTGGGCGATGTGGTTTGCGGCGGCTTTGCGGCTCCCTTGAACTATGCCGACTACTGCGTAATCGTCACGGACAATGGCTTCGATGCGTTGTTTGCCGCCAATCGAATTGCGGCTTCGGTGCGTGAAAAGGCGCGGACGCACAAGTTGCGGTTGGCGGGCTTGATTGGCAATCGCACCTCGAAGCGCGACTTGATCGACAAGTACATCAGCGCTGTGCCGATGCCGGTGTTGGAGATTTTGCCGCTGATTGAAGATATTCGCGTGTCGCGGGTGAAGGGCAAGACGCTGTTTGAAATGGCGGAGTCTGATCCGTCGCTGCTGCCGGTTTGCGACTATTACCTGAATATTGCGGATCAACTGTTGGCCTTGCCGGAGGGCGTGGTGCCCAACGGTGCGCCCGATCGGGAGTTGTTCTCGTTGCTGTCGGACTTCTATCTAAACCCGCCCCAGGCGAAGGTGGCGGAACCGGAACCCGATCTGATGATGGTTTAGGGCGAAATCCGAGTCCAGACAAGGGGCTTAAGCCCCTTGTCTCCGCAATTCGGGGTCGGGAATGGTAGGGCTGATCGGGTAGGCTCGATCGAGGTTTGATATCTCCACAAAGCCACCGATTTCCCCTGCTATGAACGTTGAACAGTTGCGCCGATCGCTCCGTCAAAAGTGGCTGGACTATTACCGCGACAATCGCTCCTGGCTGGCCCGTATGGCCATTTGGACTGAAAGCGAACTGGGACACCGCCGCCCCCTCTCGAGTTTTTTGTTGGCGACGGCGACGGTGTTGGAGCCGCGGGTCACGGAGTTGATGCCGCTGTTGGTGGATCTCAGCAGCGATCCCGATCGGGTGATCGAAGCCCTGGGCTTGGATTTTGACCCGGACAAGGAATTGGAATTGGTGGCCAAAGCCGCCGCGCGCGATCGCCGCAACCGTCCCGCTATTTTGTTGCCCGCGAGTGCCCCCGCCCCGATCGAGTTTGCCCAACCGGCGATCGATCTGGAGGACGAAACCGACTGCAATGGCCGCACCCGCGATGCAGAACTGATCCCGATTTGGGAGCGATCGACCTTTTAAGACTAGGGTTTCCCGCCAAAGTTCGATCGCAGTCATTTCGATCTCAGTCACGCAGCCGGGTCGGGATCGGCTTCGTTGCCAATCAACATCCCGGTAGGGGCAGGTTTCAAACCTGCCTTTACGATCAACCATCCGCCCCCACAAACCTCAACCGTTTTACCTGTGAGGAACACTCCATGACCGCTGCGATCGAACCCAATACCCCCGCCCTGCAATTTGACTGCGAAACGGGCAACTACCACACCTTTTGCCCCATTAGCTGCGTCGCTTGGCTCTATCAAAAAATCGAAGATAGTTTCTTCTTAGTGATTGGCACCAAAACCTGTGGCTATTTTCTGCAAAATGCCATGGGGGTGATGATTTTTGCCGAGCCGCGCTATGCGATGGCGGAACTCGAAGAAGGGGATATTTCCGCCCAACTGAATGATTACGGCGAACTGAAGCGACTCTGTGAAGATATCAAGCGCGATCGCAACCCGTCGGTGATTGTTTGGATCGGCACTTGCACGACCGAAATCATCAAGATGGATCTCGAAGGCATTGCCCCCAAACTAGAAGCCGAAATTGGCATCCCGATCGTCGTGGCCCGTGCCAATGGGCTGGACTATGCCTTCACCCAAGGGGAAGATACGGTGCTGGCGGCCATGGTGCAGCGCTGTCCCGATGCGACCCAACAAACCCCAGCCGTCGCCGCCGATCGCAACGCCATTCAAAAGTTGCTGAACTTTGGCAAAAAGAAGGAAGAGATTCAATCGGACGAAGCCGGTTATGTGAATCACCCGCCACTCGTGTTGTTTGGGTCAGTGCCCGATCCAGTGGTGACCCAACTGACCCTTGAACTGAAAAAGCAAGGGATTAAATTAGCCGGTTGGTTGCCCGCCAAACGCTACACCGAATTGCCCGCGATCGCCGAGGGCTACTATGCCTGTGGTGTGAATCCCTTTCTGTCGCGCACAGCCACGGCCTTTATGCGGCGACGCAAGTGCAAATTGATTGGCGCACCGTTCCCGATCGGGCCCGATGGCACCCGCGCTTGGATCGAAAAAATCTGCTTGGTTTTGGGTGTTGAACCCCAGGGCTTGGATGAGCGAGAAGCGCAAATTTGGCAGAGCGTCGAAGACTATGTGCAACTGATTCGCGGCAAGTCTATTTTCTTCATGGGCGACAATTTGTTAGAAGTGTCGATGGCCCGATTTTTGATTCGTTGTGGGGCAACCGTTCAAGAAATTGGCATTCCCTACATGGACAAGCGCTATCAAGGGGCAGAACTGGAGTTGCTGACCAAAACCTGTCAGGAAATGGGTGTGGCACTGCCCCGAATTGTCGAAAAACCCGACAACTACAACCAAATTCAGCGCATTTATGATTTGCAGCCAGACTTGGTGATCACGGGCATGGCCCACGCGAATCCCCTTGAAGCGCGCGGCATCAATACCAAGTGGTCAGTGGAATTTACCTTTGCTCAGATTCACGGTTTTGGCAGCACCCGCGACATTTTGGAATTGGTGACGCGGCCGCTACGCCGGAATGGGGCGCTCAAGGAGTTGGGTTGGGATAAATTAGTCCGAGAAACCACCTCGGTTTAAGCCACTGCCGAACACAACAAGGGGCGATCGCCCATGGTTTGTCCAACATAAGCAAGGGTGCTGCGATAGTTCCGTGCCAGGACGATACCTGAATAGGTCAGAACCTACGCAGGACTGGCCCAACCCCTCACCCTTAGCCCCCCTTCCAAAAAGGCCGAGGGCAACTGGCATCAGGCTGGCTCCCCTTCTCCCAGCTTGGAAGAAGGGGTTGGGAGATGAGGGCAATTCGGATTTTGCGTCAGTCCTATGGGGTTAACGAGTTAGGATTGCGATCTGAGTGATCGCCCCTTGCGCGCAGGAAGACTAACCATGAGCGAGACGATGCAGTGGGTCAGTGCGATTTCAACGCAACCCTCCCTGGAGTTAGCGGTTGATGAAATTAGCCAGCACATTACTAGTGCGTTGGGTAACTCGCCAGATTTGTTGCTGGTGTTTATTTCGTCCGCATTCAGTAGCGAATATTCGCGATTGATGCCCTTGCTGCGCGATCGACTGCCGGCCAAAGTGATGTTGGGTTGTGGCGGCAGCGGCACGATCGGGACGGCAACCGATCTCGTCCTGGAAGTTGAAGATGATCCGGCCCTGTCGGTGATGGCAGCGCGGTTGCCGGGGGTGAACCTGCGTACCTTTCATTTGGAACGCGAAAGCTTACCGGACTTGGATGGGTCACCCCAAGCCTGGGTTGATTTGATTGGGGTGGAGGCGGCCGATCGCCCCAACTTTATCGTGTTGGCGGATCCCGGGTTGGTGCAAATGAATGACCTGCTGCAAGGGCTGGACTATGCCTATCCGGGTTCGATCACGGTGGGCGGCTTGGCCAGTGGCGACTCTTTGCGTGATGCCAAGCAATTATTTGTCAGTTTTCGCGCCTATCGATCGGGGGCGGTGGGAGTGGCCTTGACCGGCAATGTGCGCATCGAGCCGATTGTGGCCCAAGGTTGCCGCCCGATCGGTACACCATTTTGGGTGACAGAATGCGAGCGCAACATTGTCTTGAAGGTGGCGGCCCAGAATCAGGCCGATCCGATCGCCGATCGCGATGGGGCCCAGTCGCCCCTCAAGGCCCTACGCCAACTGATTGATCGCCTTGACGACAAAGATCGCGAGTTGGCGCAATATTCGCTGTTTGTGGGCTTGGCGCGCGATGAATTTCGCCAGACCCTCGAGCCGGGGGATTTTTTGATCCGCAACCTGTTGGGCGTAGATCCCAATGGCGGAGCGATCGCGATCGGCGATCGGATTCGGCCAGGCCAGCGGATTCAGTTTCACCTGCGCGATGCGACCACCTCCGCCGAAGACCTGCAAGCTGTCCTCGAACGTTATGTGCGCGATTGTCCGCCCGATCGCCCTGCGCCCGTGGGAGTCTTGATGTTTGCCTGTGTGGGGCGTGGTCAGGGGTTATACAGCAAAGCCAACTTTGATTCCCACTTGCTCCAGCGCTATTTGGGCCCCCTCCCGATCGCGGGCTTTTTCTGCAATGGCGAGGTGGGCCCCGTGGGTGGAAACACGTTCATCCACGGCTACACGTCTGTGTTTGCCCTGTTCCGCCCCGAGCAGCCTGATTCGAGCAGTGTGATTAACGTGAGTGATGGTTGATTTGCTCTGCCATTGATCTCTGCCATTGATCGAGGATCTCCCCCCGTCCCCGTCCCCGTCTCATGTCCTCAGGCTCTACGTGGGCATGTTGGCTCTGACGCTCTGTGTCCTTCTGAGTTGTGGGGGCAAGACGCAGAGCGTCTAGGGATGCGTTCCCACGTTCAACGCGGGAACGATCAAAACGGGTCAAAACGTGGGAACGATCGCACCTGCATCGGCCCTCTGGGTTGGCAAAGCTGTCTTACAACACCTGCTCCAGCGCCTTCAGCAGGGTCAGCACCGTTTCCGGGCGGCTGTTGAAGCCCATCAGCCCCACCCGCCAAACCTTGCCGGCCAGCTCACCCAAGCCGCCACCAATTTCGATGTTGTAGTCCTCCAGCAAACGCCGGGCCACAGCCTTGGCATCCACGCCCTCGGGCACGCAAACCGTGGTCAAAGAGGGCAGGCGGATTGCTTCAGCCACCTGACAGCTCAATCCCATAGCCGCCAGCCCATCCCACAGCAGCCGTGCATTGTCGGCATGGCGTTGCCAGCGGGCTGCCAGCCCCTCTTCGGCCACCAGGCGCAGGGCCTCCCGCAGGGCGTAGTTCATGTTGATCGGGGCGGTGTGGTGGTAGGTGCGATCGCTCCCCCAATATTTGCCCACGAGTGCCATATCGAGATACCAGTTGGCCACGGGCGTTTTGCGGGCTTGCAGCTTGGCCAAGGCGCGATCGCCCAGGGTAAAGGGCGAAATCCCCGGCGGGCAACTCAGGCACTTTTGGCTGCCACTGTAGGCCGCATCCACGCCCCAAGCATCTAAAAACAACGGCACACCGCTCAAGCTGGTGACCGTATCCACCAACAGCAGGCAGTCAAATTCCCGGCAGAGATCACTCACACCTTCGAGGGGTTGGCGCGCGCCCGTGGAGGTTTCCGCATGAACCAAGCCCAGGATCGCTGGCCGGTGGGCTTCCAACGCAGCCCGCAACTCCGGCAGCGAAAAGGCCTCACCCCAGGGCCGGTGAATTTGTCGCACCTCCGCACCGTAGCGGCTGGCCATGTCGCTCATCCGATGGCCGAAATAACCATTCACCCCCACCAATACCCTGTTGCCCGGTTCCACCAAGTTGGCCAGGGTGGCTTCCATGGCGGCGCTGCCCGTGCCGCTGACCGGAATGGTCAGGGCGTTGTCCGTTTGCCAGGTGTAGCGCAGCAGCTCTTGCACCTCGTTCATCAGCTCGATGAAGCGGGGGTCGAGGTGGCCCACTTGCCGCATCCCGATCGCCTGTAACACGCGCGGGTGGGCATTGGACGGGCCGGGGCCGAGCAATAGGCGCGGCGGCACGTTCAGTTGGCTGGTTTGTAGGCGGTGGCGATCGCTGATGGTGGGTGCAGCGGCAGTGGGGTTGGGAATGGTGGCAATCATCAGGCTCTAAAAAACAGGTCTTTTATGATTGCCCCATCATAAAAGTTTGCCGATCGCCCAACGATGAAGCCTGATTAAGATTTTTTGGCCCCTAGGGGGTGTCGCCATGTCCTGAGGTCAAGTTGAAAGGTTGGTTTTCCGTGCCCCAATGGTCGCAACAAGGGGCTTAAGCTCCTTGCTACCCACGATTTCGTAGCGGTGGAATCAGGGGTTTAGGCGAAATGACGACAGACCCTAAGCTCCTTGCTACCCACGATTTCGTAGCGGTGGAATCAGGGGTTTAGGCGAAATGACGACAGACCCTCAGCTCGATCGCCAACTCAACCGCTGCAACTCGTGATCGACCATTACCCACAGTTGGCGGTTGCGCGGGTCGGTGTTGAGGGCTTTTTTTAGGAAAATCTCGGCCCGATCGCCCTGGTTGCGATCGACTAGCTCCCGGCCCCAACGGTGGTAGGCGATCGCCAGCCATTGGCGCACCTCCTGATCTTGATCGAGCCGCTGGGCCAAGCCCTCGGCCAGGGCGATCGCACTGGGGAACCGCTGGGCTTGGAATAATCCCTGCAAGCGTTGGTAAGCCTGTTCCTTCAGTTCTTGCTCAAATTTCGATAGGTGGGGATTGATTTGCACCCTGGGCGGCTGGGGCGATCGCCGGGGCTGGCGGGGTGGCTCCGGGGCTGGGGCCGCTGTCGGTTCGCGGTGAGGTGGTGGGGCGGCGGCCTGGGGCGATCGCGGTGGGGTGGTGGTGTGGGGAGTGGTGGCCTTGGGAGTGGTGGCCTGGGGCGATCGCGGTGGGGCCGGGGTGCGATCGGTGGGCGGGGGAGTCGGGGCGGGCGGTGGCGATCGGCGGGGCATGGTGGACGAAACGCTGGTCGATCGTCCTGCCCGCTCCAGCAGCATTTGATAGGCCTGGGACACCGCTGCAAATTTGTCCGCCGAAGCCGATCGATGGCCCGAGTCGGGATGATAGCGCCGGGCCAACCGCCGGTAAGCCCGTTTGATGTCCGCCACCGAAGCACCCGGCGACAATTCCAACAACCGATAGCAATCGCGCACCATCAAGGCCATAGCCACCTCATTTCCTCACCTACATCGCGGCGATCGCCCCAAACCCCTTCAAAAATAACCGATCGAACCCGATTGCCATGATTCCAGTAGGTTAGAAGTCAAAAATTAGGGGCGATCGACTCGCTCTCGAATCGATCGCCCCGTGCTGAACCCGACTGTGATAGGTCAGGTGTGATAGGTCAAGACTGTGATAGGTCAAGACTGTAATAGGTCAAGACTGTAATAGGTCAAGACTGTGATGGAGCAAGGGGCTTAAGCCCCTTGTCTACCGTGATCGAAGTGGTGATCAGCCCTAGTCCCGCGACTCGATCACGCGATCGATCAAGCCGTAGTCCTTCGACTCCGCCGCCGACATCCAGTAATCCCGCTCCGTATCCTTCTTCACCTTCTCCAGGGTTTGACCCGTCCGCAGCGCCAGGATCTCGTCCAACTGGCTGCGGGTTTTCAGGATTTCCTTGGCTTCAATGTCGATATCCGTCGCTTGACCCCGGAAACCGCCCATACTCGGCTGGTGGATCATGATTCGGGCGTGGGGCAGCGCCAACCGCTTGCCCTTGGCCCCCGCCGCCAACAGAAACGCGCCCATCGAGGCCGCCAGGCCCACGCAGACCGTCACCACATCGGACTTGATGTGTTGCATCGTGTCATAAATCGCCATCCCCGCCGTCACGGAACCGCCCGGCGAGTTGATGTACAGCACGATGTCCTTGCTGTTGTCTTCCGAGTCAAGGTAGAGCATCACCGCCACGATTTCATTGGCGATTTCGTCATCTACCTCTTTGCCCAGAAAGATGATCCGCTCTTGATACAAACGGTTGTAGATACTGATCCACTGGGTATATTGGCTACCCGGCAGACGATAGGGAACTTGGGGAATGCCAATCGGCATGGGATCGAGACTCCTTCTTCAATGGCTGACTAATGGCTGGTTAGATGGGGTGGGGTGACGATCGAGGGCGATCGGGCAAACTTAGCCCAGACCGACCGAACTCACCACCGACTTAGGCAGCCCTTCCGACGATTCCAGGATCGTGTCAATGATCCCGTACTCCTTCGCTTCAGCGGGAGTCATGTAGAACCGGCGGTTCATATCCTTGGACAGCTTCTCGGGATCTTGCCCGGTCGATTCCGACAAAATATCCAGCATCACGCGCTTGTTGCGCAGCACTTCTTCCGCCTGGATCTGAATATCAGTGGCTTGGCCGCGGGCCCCGCCTTGGGGCTGTTGCAGCACAATTTTGGAGTTGGGCAAGCTGGCGCGACAACCCTTAGTGCCTGCTGCGAGCAACATGGCCGAAGTACCCGCCGCCAAGCCCAGACAAATCGTGTGTACCGGCGGCTTGATGTAGCGCATCGTGTCACAGATGGCAAAGGCATCTGTCTCGAAGCCCAAGTTACCGAAGGAGTTGATGTAAATCCGAATCGGCTTCTCGGGATCGTCGTATTGCAGATAGAGCAGCTCGGCAATGATTAGCTCGGTGACGGCAGGTACGAGGGGCATTCCCAAGTAGACGATCCGCTCCTTGAGCAACAGGGAGGGAAGGTCTGGCGGGGGAGTCCGGTACGCGGTATCGCCGTAGTAGGGCGCTTGAACGGCCTCGATCTTGGGAGTCATCGGCAGCTTCAGAAAATTCAGGGGATTACCGATCGGTGAACCGGTCGATTTGGCTTGATTGAGTCAAATCGAGTCGATCGGTGCGATCGGCGGTCGTACTCCCAAAATACTAACGCGCCATGCCGACGGCCGCTCAAGCCTAGCGGGTCGGTTCTCTGGGCAAAGCTAGGGCGGTGCAACCCGGCAACAGGGCGATCGCCCCGCTAAACCATCCGCTGCGATCGGCATAGCCGCCTCAGGATTGGCACAGGAACCAGCGCACCTTTGGGAATCTGCGGCACTATCAAAACCGGTTTAAAGACTAGCCCGATTTCCCTCATCAGTTGATTCATTCTGTTGAGTAATTCTGTCTGTCCTTAACCGAAGTAGTTGTCTTGAATTACACCTGCCAATCCATGATTATTCGTAGAACTTCTCAGCGAACTTCTCAGCTCCCAGAAATTCAAGGCACAACTGGCAATGATCGAATTACCGACACTGCCGATAGCCGCCGGATTCTGGCCTTGGGTGGCGATGACTTTGTGAATGGATTTGGGGGGAATGACGAAATCTATGGCAACTTGGGAGCCGATACCCTCAATGGCGGATTAGGGAGCGATTTGTTGTTTGGCGGTCGAGATAATGATGCGCTCGATGGACAAGAGGAAAATGATCAAATTTTCGGCAACTTGGGTGCTGATATTTTAGTGGGTAATAGTGGTGATGACTCTCTTTTTGGAGGACGTGATAATGATGTTTTGAACGGATCAGCAGGTAATGATTTGCTCTCGGGTGATTTGGGTTTTGATGTGTTGATTGGCAGTTTTGGCAACGACACTTTGGTGGTGCGTGTTGATCCGGAAGCCAATTCCTTTGATTATTTGCGAGACTTTATTCCCGGTGAAGATAAAATCGCCCTGGGTGGTGGTTTAATCTTCAATGATTTAGAAATCACAACGGCGCGATCGGCTGGCTTGACCGGATCGGTACAGCAAACCCAAGCTCTCCGATCGCAGTTTGCACCTTGGGGGTCAAACCTATCGAACGTGGTTGATGAATCCTTGGTGTTGCGGGTGCGATCGACTGGTCAAACCTTGGCAATTTTGAATCATCAGCCAACCAATACCATCTCTCCGGCTGCCACGCTCACCACTGCCAGCTTAACGCCAGCGGATTTTGTGGCAATCTAGCGCGAGAACTAGCGCGATCGAGAATCTAAACTCGATTAATCAAACTCGATTAATCAAACTCGATTAATCAAACTCGATGAATTCCAGGTCATCCCAGACTATCCCAGATAATTTCAGGCAATTCCAGATATTGGATGAGTGATGAGTGATGATTAATTGCTGGTTAATGACTCATCAGTTAATTGCTGAATTGTGGAATTGGATGCCTTGGAACTCTAGCGACATATCGCTAATTTCGCTGAGGGTGGCAGCTAAAATTTCGGGAGTTTGACCACTGGTGGCAAATATGGTTGATTCCCGTAGCAATCGTTGGGCCACACTACTTGTTAAATTGGCGCTGCCACCTTCTGCGATTAAGCCCACTTGTACCGCGCGGCTCATCAGCCCGATCGCCTGACTTCGTAGTTGCAGCTTTTGCTCATAGACATCTAGGGAACTTGTGGCATCCATGGCTTGATAAATGGCGTGGCGCAACTGCTGCAATCGGTGACTGAGATGATCGTGAACAGCGGCGATCGCTACACTCCGTTTTTCCCGAAACAAACTCACTAAGCGATCGAGCACTGCTTGAGTGCAACCCAGTGCAAAAAACGATCCCTGCAAGACATTTTGGCGATCAATCTTTTGAATCCAATCGCCGGGTTTAATACCAATTGTGTAATCCGTGGGTACAAGCCAGTGATCGAACTCAACTGTAGCCGTTTGAGTGCTGTTCATCGCGCCCAAAGTCATCAATTGCCCCGGCTGAATCCGGCTATGGCAGTGTTCTGTCGGAGCGATCGGCACGATGCAAAACAGCACGCGATCGGCTCCAGCGATCGGGACTGCCAAAACCGCCTCAGCAAAATGCCCCAACCCCGTCACCCAAGGAGCCGTGCCGGTGATTTCCCAGCCTCCCGCCACCGCCTGCGCTGTGATCGGGCATTGCGACCGGCGTAGGTGTGAAAAAGCAATCCCCAAACGGGTTTTACCCTGGGCGATCGGCGGTAAATAAGTTTGCTTGAGGGCTTCGTTTTCGCCCTTGGCAATCGAGGCCGCAGCGCTTTGGTGTTGAGCCTGCAAAAACGCCAAGGCCCCCGAACAGCGGGCCAACGCCTCCCGAAATTGCCCATATTCCAGCTCACTCGCACCGCGACCGCCCCAGATCGAAGGGACTTTCATCGCCAGCCAGCCGCGATCGCCCAACCAGTCCATCGCCGCCGCCAATGCAACGGGATCACTATCCAGTTGCTGGGCTTGGGGGGCAATTGTGTCGAGAAGTTGCGCAGCGATGGCATCGATCCCCTCGATCCCCCCGGCGGGAGGTTTAATCGCCTCGCTGCCTGAAACCCAGTCCTTGTCTTGATTTACCATGCTTGAGGGGATGAATTCGCTACGGGTCAGCGACGGAGATACATTGCCGTGAACAACGAAATGTTAACTGGAAAGTTAAGGTTTCTTGCACGATCACCCAAGCGAAAAAGTGTCTGTGATAACTTTTCTCTCGGTTAGATTTCTGGGTGACCCAGCGGAACCGCAATCATCTTGATTGTATCGACTTGTTCGATGGTGCGCTGCGTAATCCAGCTTTTAAAACAAGCTTGATTCACGCGATTCGATCCTTACTGGCTGTCTTTAATTGGCTGTAGCTATGTTGACCGAAAAAAGCATGACACCGGTTCGGGAAAACTTCAGTGACTATGTTGCTGATTTGCAGCTCCATATGAGCTTGCAAGCCCGCAATTTGGTTCCGTCTTTGGGGCAAGCTGAAGAAGGTCGCGATCGCCTCTTGCGTGAAACCCAGGAAGTCGTTGAAAAAATGTTGTCTCGGCAAGTGGGCTAGAGTTAGTTCTCGAATCCTCGACACCAGCCAACATGGAATCAATGCCTACTGTCCGCCCATAACAATCTGATAAAAATGCTCCTTGGAGCAATCTTCAAAGACCGGCAGTTTGTTTATCGACTCCGTTTAATCTCCTTTTTAATTCCTGTTCAAATCCCTGATCGCACTTTTTTTAGCGATCGCCCTTTAAATTCCACAGACTGCTATTTTTGCTAGAAGCGCGTTGCCAACTTGGGAACGCGCTTTTAGTTTGTTGGAGGCTTTTAGGTTGCTTGCCGGGGAGCCAGTTTGAGTCAGCTATTAATCAATTTAAGCTTTGCGATCCCTGAGCCAACGGGGCTGGCCACCTATGCGATCGAACTGTTGCCCCACCTGCGACCGCTTGATCCCCTGTTGTTAGCCCCCCAGCCGATCGCCGATTTTCGCCATCAAGTCGTGCCGGCCAACATGACTTCGGATTTGGGAGCTAAGGGCCATTTACGGCGATTGCTCTGGACGCAATTTCGGCTGCCTGTGCTCTATCGTCGATCGCGATCGCACCTGCTCTTTTCCCCCGTACCCGAAGCGCCGATTCGATTATTGCGATCAAATTTGCGATCGGGTTTGCGATCGGGTTTGCAATCAGTCGTGATGGTGCATGACTTGATCCCGTTGCGCCTGTTTCCGCCCCGATCGCGTCTACATCTCTACAGCAAATACTATGTGCGTTGGGTCGCAGAACAAGCCGCCCATCTCCTCTGCAATTCCCAAGCCACCGCCAATGATTTGGTGGATTTTTTCCAAATTCCCGCCCGCAAAATCACCATCACGCCCCTCGCCCACAATCCCGATCGCTATCGGTTTTTGGATTTGCCTCGGCAGGACTATTTTCTCTACATTGGTCGCAACGATCCCTATAAGAATCTGTCAGGGGCGATCGCCGCGTTTCAGCAGTTTTTAAACCTCGCGCCGGCCGGCCCCTGGGAGCTGTGGGTGGCGGGGCCAATGAACGATCGCTACCAACCCGATTTAGTCGCCCAAATTGCCGAGGCGGGCTTAACCGATCGGGTGCGGTTTTTGGGCTATGTGCCGATCGAGCAGTTGCCGGTGCTGTTGAATCAGGCGATCGCCCTGGTCTTCCCCACGCGCTGGGAAGGCTTTGGCATTCCGGCCCTGGAGGCGATGGCCTGTGGCACACCCGTGATTACCTCCAACCTAGCCTCGCTGCCGGAGGTGACGGGGGACGCAGCTTGGTTGACCAATCCCGACTGTCCCGCCGCGATCGCCGCCGCCATGCATCAATTGGCGATCGATGCGACCCTGTGGCAAGAGTTCCGTCAACGCAGCCTGGTGCGATCGACCCACTTTAGCTGGGCCAAAACCGCTGCCCCCACAATCGAGGTGTTGCAACGCTATCTGTAATCAATCATCAATCGCTAGGTCTGGGGCGGCGCGATCGGCAGCAAATCCGCCACCGCCCAAGTGCAGCTGGGAAAGGCGATCGGGGTGATCGATTGGGTGCGATCGAGCTGCATCACCAGCCCATAGCCCGCCGGATTGGGATTGCGAAACACCCAGAGCCGATCGCCCGGCAAGTCCAGCACCCAATAGTCCACCAAAGCCGCTTGCCCATAAGCGCGGGCCTTGGTTTGGGTGTCGTAGGCGAGGGTGCTGTCGGCGACTTCAATCAGCCAGTGGATTTCCGCTGGGGTGGGGTGATGGTCGGCATAGTCGAAGGGATGGGGCTGGACGATCGCCAAGTCGGGTTCGGGTTGAGATTGGTCATTGAGGGCGATCGGGTCTTGCAGCCGAATCAGCACCGTTTCGCCCAATTGCCGACCCAACAGCCGCGCCACACGACTAACGGCGGCAGCGTGGCGAGTTCCTTTGGCAGCCATTTGAATCAGTTGACCATTCAGTAATTCGATATGTTCTTCAGAACCAAAACAGCCTTGATCAATCAGACATTGATAGTCACGAACTTGCAGGGGGCGCAGGGTGAGGGCTTCAGCAAGAATCGGCGGCATAGGGCAGGGCGATCGAACCAGTTAATCGAACAGCGCGATCGCATTGTAGCCAAGCCCCGGTAGCCGTCGGGGGCGATCGGCGTTCCGGTGGCACAAGCGGCTAAATTAGAAGCGGCTGACCACCATTCTCCCCAGCGCCGTTCACTGCCCACCATGATTGGCCGTACCCTTCAGAATCGTTACCACATCACTCGACTCTTGAGCGGTCAGGGTGGATCGAGCGACACCTACATCGCCCAGGATCTACACTTACCGGGCCAGCCAGATTATGTGGTCAAGCACTTTCGCCCCCAGTTCGATCGCGACGGCTCCCGCGTAGCCCCCGAAGAACTTTCGATCGCCAAGCAATATTTTGAGCGTGAAGCCCAGCAGCTCTATAACCTTCAGCACGATCAAATTCCCAAACTTTGCGCCCAATTTGAGCAAGACGGCGAATTTTTTATCGTGATGGACTACATCGAGGGCCAACTCCTGGGTTCTGAGCTATTACCAGGTCGTCCTTGGGATGAAATGTCGGTGGTGCAACTGTTGGCAGATTTGCTAGCTGTGTTGCGGGTTGTGCATCAGCATGGGTTGATTCACCGGGACATCAAACCCGGAAACGTGATTCGGCGCAGTAAGGACAATCGCCTCGTTTTGATTGACTTTGGTGGTGTTAAAGAGGTGGCGACGGCAGACTATAGCCGATCGCTTGCTTCCCCAGAACCGCGCACCCTATTTTTGGGAACACCGGGTTATATGCCGCCCGAGCAGGCCATGCGGCGGGAAGCCTACCCCCAAAGCGATCTCTATGCAGTAGGGGTGATTGCCTTGCAGGCCTTGACGGGACGGCCCGCGCCAGAACTGCCCTACGACTCCCGGCGCTGTTGTTTCACCTATCAAACACTGGTGTCGGTGAGCGATCGCCTGCAAGGGGTGTTGGATCAACTGACCGCCGCCGATTGGCAACAGCGCTACGCCGATGCCAATGCTGCTTGGACTGCTGTGCAGGCCTTGCCAACTTCCCCAACCGTTGTAGACAACCTGCCGCTTCCCAGTTCCCCAATTTCAGCCCAGCCAACCCATTCGATTCCGCCCACGATTGTTGCGTCCGCTCCATCATCAACCGATTCACCCCCAGTCGCATCACCCCAGCCGCCTGTTTCGGTCAAGGCAGATCAGCACAAAGACAGTAGAAAGCCGAGTGGAAGGCTGAAAAAAGTAGTTCTGATCCTTATCCTGTTACCGTTAGCGGCCTTCACAACGCTGATGTACAGCGCGCTGTTTTTGTTTCCTCAAGTGACACCTTCAAGCTGTAACCTCAATTTTGCAGAGAATGATTATTCAGCTTGGTATGAAGCAGCAATGTGTTACAGCAAGCGGGGCGAGGTTGATCAATCCCTTGATTATTTGAAGCGGGCGATCGAACTGCATCCTCAGTATCGAGATGAGTCTCAAATCTATGTTGATTTCTACCCAATGCGTAATGATCCTCGCTTGCAGTCTCTAATCCAAGAACCGTAGGGTGCAGGGGAGAACGCCTCAGAAGCAACGATGATCTCCATTAATCTCCCGTGCACCGCAACCCGCAACGCATTCAACGACCATTTCTCTCGATCGCCCATGCACCACAACCGATCGCGCAAAAACAACAATCCTCGATCGGTTGGGTGGCGATCAATCCTCGGTGCATGGGAGAACAAATTTCCCATTTCGTAATGATTGAAAATTACTCCCATGCACCCTACGCGATCATCATTCAGATGAAGCGGGAGGCTTCCTGATTGCTGTATTTGCTAGTCAATTGCAGCAATTATTAGTGAATTAGTGACGGCTTGTGGCAATGGTCATTCCCGTTGCGCTCCTGCCAATCGCGATCGCCTGTTGCTATTGTGCCGTGACCTACTCGATCGCCTCGGGATCGATGCCCAACTCCCGCAGCTTGTCCGCTAGGCGATCGGCCCGTTCCCGCTCTTGTTCGGCTCGTTGATTCGCTTCCTCAGCCCGTTGGCGCTCCTGGGCGGTGCGTTGGATTTCCTCCGTCAGGGTCGAGAAAGGCTGACCATCGGGCCGAAATAAGGTGAGGGTGTCTGCGTCCATTTGGAACCGAATCCCCAGTCGGGGACTGACCCAATCGTGTGCGCGATCGCCGATTAGGTGTAAATCACCCCGCTCCGATCGCCCCAAAATGCTCAGGTCATGGCGATCGGGGTCGTA
>RDXB01000030.1 GCA_004292515.1 Oscillatoriales cyanobacterium | reverse complement strand
TTGCCCTGAAGGGGTTCGGATGCTTTTGATTTTGCCTTCATCTGCATACTTCCGTAGCGTTGTGGTACTCAATCCCAGAAATTCGACCGCTTTTCTGAGGGGGATATATGCCATGAAACCATCATGGCATCTTGAATGATCTTTAAGCGTTTTTGAGGAAAGTCATCACTGTTAATTAACCTCTTGCGCGAATTAGCTAACAGCCCTCATCCCCCAACCCCTTCGCCCGAAGAGGGCGAAGGGGAGCCAGAAATAGGGAGTGACGGCGATTTCGTTGTTAGTTGTCAAGTCTCTCTCCCGACTTGGGCGAGGGATTTAGGGTGAGGGTCGGGATTGGTGCAAAGGGTCTAGGGGGTGTCATCATCTTCCACAACTGAGTCTGAAATCGTCGATTTCCCACGCCTCAATGGTTGTAACAAGCGGCTTAAGCCCCTTGCCCCCCGCGATTCGCTAACGGTGGAATCAGGGTTTCAGGCTAATTATTGATGACAAGCCCTAATGCATCAGTTGGGTCAATAGTTGTTGGGTTAATAGTTGGGTTAATAGTTGGGGCAATGGTTAGGGCAATAGTTGGGGCAATTTTGAGGCATCGGTGCAAGAGTCATGGAGGCCGCCTCACGGGTGGTAATCCCAGCCCCGAATCTTCCCGTTCGACCTGATGGATTGCATAAGATGGGTAAACATCAGCCAGCCGATAGCGCGCATCGGTTGGGGCAGCAGACCCACTCAGTCCCAAGCCAGCTCAACATCAGATCCGCGCAACCGTTGAGCAGACCTTCAGATCAAATCCAAATCCGAATCCAAATCCGAATCCGAATCCAAATCCGAATCCGAATGCTGATTGAGAGCCGACTGAGAGCCGATTGAGATTGGTCTTGGGATTGATCCATCTCGATGGGGATCTCTAAATTGGCGCAAATTGGCGCAATGCCGCGATCGCCAACACGCTTGTCCAACACGCCACACCATCCACCCAATGCGGGAGCCTCGATCGGTTTGCTATGGAAGAGTCGAGTCAAGTTAAGTCCGAAGACCGTTCTCCAGCTCATTCTCCAAATAATTGCCCAACCAATACCTTTGAGCGAGGAGCCTTGTTTGCTGCTCTGCCCGATATTTATCTGCGCCTAGCTGATGACAGTACGGTGCTGGATGTGCAGTTGCCTGAGCCTGATGCCTTTGTGTTGCCAGCAACGGGCTTGCTGGGGCGGCGGTTGGTGGATTGCTGGCCCTCACATCTGACTGATCCCCTCCAGCAAGCGCTCCAGCAGGCTCGTCAGCATTGTGCGAGCACCTCCCTCAACTATTGCCTGCCTACGCCCCGGGGCGATCGCTATTTTGAATCGCGCTTTGTGCCCCTCGGCGCGCATCAATTCATCAGCATTACCCGTGACATGACCGAGCAACGGGCCGTGGAACGGGAGCGCCAAGAGCGTACGGCCCTGTTGGAGTTTCGCTTAGAGATCGATCGCTGCCTGACGATCGAGCAGCCGATCGCCCCCATGTTGCAGCAATGCGCCCAGGTGATGGTGGACTCGTTGCAGGCCGCCTTTGCCCGCATTTGGCTGCTGAATGATGCAGAACAAATGCTTGAACTCCAGGCCAGCGCGGGTTTGTATACCCACTCAGATGGGCCCCACGGGCGAGTGCCGGTGGGGGCTTTCAAGATTGGTCGCATTGCGGCTTCGGGGCACCCCCACCTGAGTAATGATGTGCTGAATGATCCCAATGTGGGCGATCGCGACTGGGCGGCGCGTGAGGGTATGGTGGCCTTTGCGGGCTATCCGATCCTGCTCGATCGCCAGGTGATTGGCGTGGCGGCGATGTTTGCTCGCCAGCCCCTCAGCTCATTGGTGCTGGATGAGTTGCAATTGGTGACCCGTGAAATTGCCTTTGGCATTACCCGCCAGCAAAATCGGCTGGCCCTGGAAGCATCGGAGCAAGCCTTGCGCCACAAAGCCGAGGCGTTGCAAACCACACTCGATCGCCTCCAGTTGGCCCAAAAGCAGTTGGTGCAAAGCGAGAAAATGTCGAGCCTGGGGCAGTTGGTGGCCGGGGTCGCCCATGAAATCAATAACCCCGTCAATTTCATTGCCGGAAACTTGACCCATTTGCGGAGCGCAGTCACGGACTTGCTGGAGTTGGTGGCGGCCTACCAGGCCCACTACCCCCAGCCCCATCCCGAGTTGGCCGACCTGACGGAAACGATCGAGCTGGAGTTTTTGCGCGATGATTTGCCAGCGCTGTTTCAATCCATGCGGCTGGGGGTCGATCGAATCAAAGACATCGTCCAATCGTTGCGGACGTTTTCCCGGCTCGATGAATCGAATTGCCAGATGGTCAACCTGCATGAGGTGATCGATAGTGCCCTGCTAATTTTGTCCCATCGTCTGAAGGGCTGTCGTCCATCGATCGCCGTCACGCGCACCTATGGCGATCTCCCCTTGGTTGCCTGCTATCCCGGCCCCCTGACTCAGGTGTTTATGAACATCTTGAGTAATGCGATCGATGCGATTCAGGAGATGGACTGGACGGATCGACCCACCAAGCCAGCGATCGACCTGAGCACAGCCCTGAAGGCCGATCGGGTTCTAATTACGATTTCGGACAACGGCCCTGGCATGGACGAAGCGACCCAGGCACGGATTTTCGATCCGTTTTTCACCACCAAGGGACTCAATCGAGGCACGGGGCTGGGAATGTCCATTAGCCGGGAAATTGTGGTGGACAAGCACTGTGGCCGCCTCAACTGCCAGTCTCGGGTGGGGGCAGGAACGGTCTTTGGCTTGGATTTGCCGATCGAGTTAGCGGCCCCGTCATCCTCAGAACAGGCGATCGCCCGCCAAAGCAGCCCAGTCAAAGAAACTGACTAGCGCGATCGCGAGGGCGATCGCCACCTGTAGAATAAAAGGCTGCAAGTCAGCCCAAGCTCCTCGACTAGCCGTTCGATCGCGCCGTTTCCGTCGTTTCCGTTTGGCCAGTGGGTCTGGATGGTTCTGGGCTGGTTCTTTGCCTCACAAGCGCTTTGCCTCGCACAACCGCAGCAAACTCAACCCTCCATTCTGCCAACCACACCCGCAACCCATGCCGAAGGTACTTGTTTCAGACCCGATCGATAAAGCCGGTCTCGATATTTTGTCGCAAGTGGCCCAAGTCGATGTCCGCACGGGCCTGCCCGAAGACGAATTAGTGCAAATTATTGGTGACTACGATGCCCTGATGATTCGATCAGGCACGCGCGTCACCGCCCGGGTGATCGAAGCCGGCACCAGCTTGAAGATCATTGGCCGCGCTGGCGTGGGCGTTGATAACGTCGATGTGCCCGCCGCCACCCGCCAAGGGATCGTCGTCGTCAACTCCCCCGAAGGCAACACGATCGCTGCCGCCGAACACGCCCTGGCGATGATGTTGTCCATGTCGCGCTACATTCCCGCCGCCAACGAATCGACCAAGGCCGGCAACTGGGATCGCAAAAGCTACACCGGCGTTGAAGTCTACAAAAAGACCCTCGGCGTGTTGGGCCTAGGCAAAATCGGCTCCCACGTGGCCTCCTGTGCCAAAGCAATGGGCATGAAGCTGCTGGCCTACGACCCCTTCATTTCCAAAGAACGGGCCGAGCAACTGGGCTGCCGCTTGGTGGATCTGGACTTGCTGTTCCGCGAGTCAGACTTCATCACCCTGCACATGCCCAAAACCCCCGAAACCGCCAACCTGATCAACGCCGAAGCCCTGGCGAAGATGAAGCCCACGGTACGGATCATTAACTGCGCGCGCGGCGGCATCATCGATGAGCAAGCGCTCTACGAAGCCCTGCGCGATAAGCAAATCGGTGGCGCGGCCCTCGATGTGTTTGTGGATGAGCCGTTGGGTGAATCGCCCCTGAAGACCCTGGGCAAAGAGGTGGTGTTGACCCCGCACTTGGGTGCTTCCACGGAAGAGGCCCAGGTGAACGTGGCGATCGATGTGGCAGAACAGATCCGCGATGTGTTGCTTGGGTTGCCCGCGCGATCGGCGGTGAATATCCCCGGTCTCTATCCCGATGTGATGGAGCAGTTGCGCCCCTATCTGACCCTGGCGGAAACCCTCGGAACTTTGGTTAGTCAACTGGCTGGCGGTCGCGTCGAATCCTTGACCGTGCGCCTGCAAGGGGAACTGGCCGAAAAGGACAGCAAGCCGATCACGATCGCCGCCCTCAAGGGGTTGCTGTCCCAAGCCCTGCGCGAACGGGTGAACTACGTCAACGCCAGCATCGAAGCCAAGGAACGCGGCATTCGGGTGATTGAAACCCGTGATTCGTCCGTGCGGGATTACACCGGCTCGCTGCACCTGTCGGCGGTCGGCTCCCTCGGCGAGCATTCGGCAACCGCCACCCTGTTGAGCGATGGCGAAGTGCACATTACCGGCATCGACGATTTCCCAATCAATGTCACGCCGACCCGCTATATGCTGCTGACCAAGCACCGGGATATGCCGGGAATCATCGGCAAGATCGGCTCGCTCTTGGGCAGCTTCAATGTCAACATCGCCAGTATGCAAGTGGGTCGCAAGATTGTGCGCGGTGATGCGGTGATGGTGTTGAGCATTGACGACCTGTTGCCCGATGGTCTGCTCGAAGAAATAGTGAAGGTACCGGGCATCCGCGATGCATTCACGGTGGTCTTGTAAGACTCCCTGAGGTCGGGGCGATCGCTGGGGAGGCCCTGGGGAGGCCAGCCGGGATCTGAAACTGTCCGGAATAGCTGGCGGCTGCTCGGAACATTGCTCCATGTAGATGCACCCCGATCGAAACCTCGGTTGCTGGCTTGGCCAGTCCGAGGTTTTTTATTGGCTTGTTGGATCGTTTCGGGCGGTGGCTGGGTTGAATCTGAGTTTTGAATCGCCCAATCGCCCATGGTCGGGTTGGAGCGATCGGCTTCCGATCGGGATCAGTTGGGGAGCGCGGGTTGCCAGAACGTACCAACCGTGAAAAGCTGATGCGGGAAGGGTGATGGGAATTGTTGATGGAAGCGACAAGGAATCCACAAGTTATTCGTTGGTAATCCCTGACAAAAACGCTAGGCGATTTCGTCCGACCCTGCTACCATACGGCCTAAGTTTTGTTACAAAA
The DNA here is from genome assembly GCA_004292515.1 of Oscillatoriales cyanobacterium. Classification (GTDB taxonomy): domain Bacteria; phylum Cyanobacteriota; class Cyanobacteriia; order CACIAM-69d; family CACIAM-69d; genus CACIAM-69d. The sequence continues at coordinate 61,472 of RDXB01000030.1, read as the reverse complement.
ACAACAGTTTGCTGGCTATTCCTTTGTCGATGTTGTCTTTTCGACAAAGTGCTGGCCCAAAACTTCAGTAGGTCATTGCTTGAGGGCTTCTTTATAACCGGGCAACCACCGTCGCCGTCTTCAAGCGCGAGCGGGCTAACCATCCCTCAACCGAGTGACCCCAACCCCTAATCGTCGATTGTCCGCAACCCAGACCAGCAAACCAGACACCGGGAGGCAAGCGTGCTGCGTTTAGAACGCGTCCAGAAAATTTATCCAACGGGCCAAGTCCTGCGGGATGTGAGTTGGGAAGTCAAACCGGGCGATCGAGTCGGTTTGGTTGGGGTGAATGGGGCTGGTAAATCAACCCAGTTGAAGATTATTACGGGCGAGATTGAACCGACGGCCGGGCAAGTAATTCGCCCGGCTGATTTGCGAATTGGTTACCTCAACCAAGAGTTTGATGTGGATCCTTGTCGCACGGTGCGCGAGGAAATGTTTACGGCTTTTGCGGAAGCCTGTGACATTCAAGCGGAGATGCACGAGGTTCAAAACGAGATGGGCGCGGCTGATCCTGATCGCCTCGAAGCCCTGTTGCGGGATCTCGATCGCCTGCAACGGCGGTTTGAAGCCCTCGATGGCTATGGTCTAGAAGCGCGGGTCGATCGGCTGTTGCCCGAGTTGGGCTTTGAGCCGGACGATGGCGATCGGCTGGTCAGCTCCTTTAGTGGTGGCTGGCAAATGCGAATCTGCCTGGGCAAAGTAATGCTGCAAGAGCCAGATTTGCTGCTGCTGGACGAGCCGACGAACCACTTGGATCTCGAATCGATCGAGTGGCTAGAAGGCTACCTGAAGCAACTGGGCAAAGCGCTGGTCTTGATTTCCCATGACCGGGAATTCCTCGATCGGCTCTGTACCAGCGTGGTCGAAACCGAACGCGGCGTGTCCACCACCTACTTGGGCAACTATTCCCAATACCTGGCCCAAAAGGAAGAAAACCGCAACGCGCTGCAAGCGGCCTTCGATCGCCAACAAAAGGAACTAGACAAACAACAGGCCTTTGTTGATCGGTTCCGCGCCAGCGCCACCCGCAGCACCCAGGCCAAGAGCCGCGAAAAACAGCTCGATAAGGTTGAACGGCTTGAAGCTCCAGTAGCTGACGTGCGCACCCTGCGCTTTCGGTTTCCACCTGCTCCCCGCAGCGGTTTGGAAGTCGTGAAGATTGAAGAATTAACCCATGCCTGGACAGACAAAATCCTGTTTTTGGGTGCAAATCTAGTGGTTGAACGGGGCGATCGGATTGCCTTTTTGGGCCCCAATGGCTGCGGCAAATCCACCCTGCTGAAACTGATCATGGGCCGCGAAACCCCCACCGAAGGCAGCGCCCAAATTGGCCAGCACAACGTGATCCCCGGTTACTTTGAGCAAAACCAAGCCGAAGCCCTGGATCTCCGTAAAACCGTGATTGATACCCTGCGCGACGAAGCGCCGGACTGGAAAGAAGAGGAAGTTCGCAGCCTCCTAGGACGCTTTTTGTTTAGTGGGGATGCGGTGCTGAAAAAGGTGGAGTCCCTCAGCGGGGGTGAAAAGGCACGCCTGGCCCTAGCCAAAATGTTGGTGCAGCCGGTGAACCTGCTAATCCTAGATGAGCCGACTAACCACCTCGATATTCCAGCCAAAGAAACCCTCGAATCGGCCCTCACGCAATTTGATGGCACTGCGTTGATCGTGTCGCACGATCGCTACTTCATTTCGCAGGTTGCTAACAAGATTGTGGAAGTTCGTGATGGCGAACTACGTGTTTATCAAGGTAACTATCGCTATTACCTTGACAAGATTGCGGAAGAGCAAGACCAGGCCAAGCTCGATGCGATCGCCTCAGATAAAGCGGCTAAGGCGGCTGCCAAGCGCGAAAAAGATCGCGAAAAACAGCGCTCAAAACAGAACACCAAAAAAGCGAACACCAGTTTGTAAAGTCTCGGAATCTTGCACAGTTACCGATTAATAACCGATTAGTAACTGTGCGCTGATTCAGTCAAACCTCGGTGCTATGATGGCGGGAAAATTAAGCAAATATGAAGAGTAATCAGAGTATGGTGGAGTCAACTGTCTCCCCTGTCGTGCTGATCGTTCTCGACGGCTGGGGCTACCGTGAAGATCGCAACGGAAATGCGATCGCCGAAGCCAAAACACCCATTATGGATAGCCTCTGGGCCGCCTATCCCCACACCCTGATTCGCACATCGGGCAAGGCGGTGGGTCTGCCAGACGGGCAAATGGGCAACTCAGAAGTAGGCCACCTGAACATCGGTGCTGGCCGGATCGTCCCCCAGGAGTTAGTGCGGATTTCAGACGCAGTGGAGGATGGCTCCCTTTTGCAAAACGCGGTGTTGGTGGCCGGTTGCCAACAGGTCAAGGCCGCTGGTAGCAAGCTGCATCTGATTGGGTTGTGTTCTGACGGTGGGGTGCATTCCCATCTCGATCACTTGGCAGGCTTGCTAGCTTTGGCCAAGGCCCAAGGGATTACGGAAGTCTGTGTCCATGCCATCACCGATGGGCGCGACACCAAGCCCAACAGCGGGATTGAGTTTTTAGAGCAACTGCAAGGGCTGATCGATGCGGCGGGCGTGGGGCAAATCGTCACGGTCTCTGGGCGCTACTACGCGATGGATCGCGATCGCCGCTGGGATCGAGTGCAAAAAGCCTATGACGTGATTGCCCAAGATGGCCCTGTGGATGGGCGATCGCCTGTGCAAATCCTGAAGGACTCCTACGAGCAACAGGTTTTCGACGAATTCATTCTGCCGGTGCGGGTGGCTCCCGGGGCCTTGGCCCCTGAGGATGGGGTGATCTTTTTTAACTTCCGACCCGATCGGGCGCGGCAGCTCACCCAAGCTTTTGTTGATCCCAACTTCGACGGGTTCGATCGCCCCCTGATTCAGCCCCTGCACTTCGTCACCTTCACCCAGTACGATCCCGAGCTGCCGGTGTCGGTGGCCTTTGAACCCCAAGATCTCAAAAACATCTTGGGTGAAGTGCTGGCTAACCATCGCCTGTTGCAGTTCCGAGCAGCGGAAACCGAAAAATATGCCCATGTCACCTACTTCTTCAATGGCGGTTTGGAAGAGCCATTTGAAGGGGAAGATCGGGTGCTGATTCCCAGTCCGATGGTGCCGACTTACGATCGCGCGCCGGCCATGTCCGCCGAAGCCGTCACCGATGCCTTGGTCTCAGCGATCCACAAGGAGGTCTATTCCCTGGTGGTGGTGAACTACGCCAACCCGGATATGGTCGGTCACACGGGCCAAATGCCAGCAGCGATCGAAGCGATCGAAGTCGTCGATCGTTGTTTGGGTCGCGTCTTAACCGCCGCGTCCAAAGTCGGTGGCACAGTGTTGATCACCGCCGACCACGGCAACGCCGAATGTATGTTTGATGAGCAGGGCAATCCCTGGACAGCCCACACCACCAACCGCGTGCCCTTCATTGTGGTTGAAGGAGAGCGCCGCAAGGTGGTGGGTCACGGCGGCGACGTGCAATTGCGAGAGGATGGTTGCCTTGCCGACATTGCCCCGACGATTTTGCAACTGTTGGGCCTACCGCAGCCGGTGGAAATGACGGGCAAATCGATCATTGCTCCAGCGGTCTACGAAGCCAAACGCAACCGCACACCCGTCACCGTGGGCGTGTAAATCGGGTTAGTCGATTCCGCTGATCAATCAGGCTGATCGATTCCTGGGGGCCATAACCCACAGACCATCCCCATCCAAAAATCCCCACCAGACTCTGTGCCGGTGGGGATTGGCTTTTTGGTGTGAGAAACAACCCAGTCAGAGGGTTGCTGGCAAAATCGCGGCGAAACCAGGCAACCACAATCAGCCGATCGCTGAGTCACAGGCCGAGCTGATTGGGGGATGCCTGTGCCATGACCTAAAACGAGAACGTGGTGCGCACAACGCCGACCACTTGGGTCTCATTGTCGTCGTCATGTTCAGGATTGAAGATGGCAATCACCCCCGGCGTAATCGCAATGTTGTCCGTGAGTTGATAGCGATACAGGGCTTCCACATGGAGCGAAGTATCCTCATCTTCGCGGCTGCCCACATCGTTGCTGGTGGTTTTGGGAGGCATCCCCACGATGATCCCGCCCAAATTACCTTCCTTGAACAGGTCAGGGAAAGCCAGCGTCACGGCCCAGTTCCAGATGTCCGCCTCTGCGCCCCGGTCTGGCCCCGACTTCGCCTTGGCATCGGTGTAGCCGACCCAACCCGAGAGGTTAAAACGCGGGCTAAACTGCACACTGCCAATCAGCCCGTAGGAATTGGCTAAGGTGTCTACCCGGTTGAACGGTCGCTGGGCAAATGCACTCCCCACGCCATCGGTGATGTTCACATCCGCTTCATCAAAGTAGGTGTGAGCAAACGTGAACCCAATGCCCGTCGTCTTACTGGGCTGGTACATGATTTGGCCCAAAATGCCGTAGCTGCCATTGAAGAGGCCGGCTTCGTCGGCGGGGTTGCTGCCCCGAGGTGCGCGGTAGGCCAAATCGGCTGACCAGCGATCGTTGAACTTGTGTTCAAACGCGATCCCTGGGCCGCGAACACTCCGATAGATCGAGCTAAAGCGCCCGAACCGGGACAGGGAACCGGAACTGTCACTGCGCAGGAAGTTGTTGAGCGGGTCGGCGATCCCGTCAGTGCCCTGGCCGTTGGCGATCAACCACATGCGGGAGTTTTGCCCGATCGGGAAGCGATAGTACATATCGTCCAACCGGAACTGGTTTTCGCTGTTGCCATCGAAGGCGAGCCGGGTCATGCTGGTTCCTGTCAACGCACCATCGATCGGCACCATGTTGTTGCTCTGGAGCCGGATGCGCAACTCATCCTTGCCGGTAAAGCTGGCGTTGAAGTTTAGCCGCGCCCGATAGGAGAAGGTCGTGTTGTAGTCCAGGTCGCCGCCACCTGCTTTTTCGTCACCAAACACATCAGCCAAGCCGAAGATCACTTCACCCCGCAGCTTGGTGGTGGTGGAAAACTGGTTGGCTTCGAGTTCCGACGTGCGGGCTTCCAGGGCATCGACTCGACCACGCAAAGCAGCTAACTCAGCGGCAAACTCTTCTTGCAGCTTTTGCAGTTTCCGCAGATCTTCCTTGGTGGCTAGCGGATCGGTGGCGGCTTTGATCAGGTCATTGATCCGATCGAGACAGGCATTCAAGCCGGCCGCAAACTCGTAGCGGCTCAGGGGGCGATTGCCTTTGAAGGTGCCGTCAGGATAACCGGCAATGCAACCATAGCGCTCAACCAGAGACTGCAAGGCCTGGAAAGCCCAGTCAGTCGGTTGAACATCCGAGAGCTGGGAAACGGAAGTGACCTGATCCATTTCGTTGGTCAGGCCGGCCGATTCCCAGGAATGAGTTTCAATACTAGGAGCAGCACTGGTGACACTGTCCGGGGTTGCGCTGGCGTTGGAGCTGGGCAACTCAACCGCTGTGGCAGCGAGGGGCGCTGCGCCAAATGACAGCAGTGAGAGGATGAGGCTTAATCGAAGACTGGCAAAACTGGGACGACGGTTCATGAATCACTCCTCACAAATGGCGATCGGGTGGCGATCGGGTAGCGATCGCACAGACCAATCACCAGGACTGGCAAGGTGCACTATTAGCAATCAGATCTTTAAAGCTTTGATGCTAAACGCAAGTGCTTGTTGAACCACTCAGCCACGGTGGAGTTCTGGAAAGGCTCAATGGTTAATTTGGCAAACTACTGAGGGAGTTGGCGAATCCAGAGGCTTAGTCAAGTTGCAACAAAGACCGATTGCTAATTGCGACTACTTTGCAGTAACGTGATTAGACTATCGCCCAGATTCGGGCTTGTCAAGAAAGATTCTTACTAAGGATTCTGGAGTGAAACGATGGATTTGTGACGAGTTGCGAATACCAACCCCATATCAACCTCATATCAACCTCATACCAAACCAACCTCATACCAGTCTCGATTACCAGATTACCAATGCGGCAAATCCTGCGCTGAAACCTTTGTCAGGCAAGAATCTTGCGTAGCGTCAATTCACGGAATTGGTATGAGGTTTTGGAGAAAATGACGGGGGTATCATCATTTTCCACAACTGGGTCTGAAATCGTCGATTTCCCACGCCTCAATGGTCATAACAAGGGGCTTAGGGGCTGTCATCAAATCCCTGAACTACTGATTCTTGCGTTGCTTGATCGTGAGGGGCAAGGGGCTTGAGCCAATTGTCTAGGGCGGTTGGGCTAGGAAAATTGGTCGTTCCAATCCCAATTAAGCTCATTTGATGACACGCCCTAATCCCCTTGCCCCCCACGATCCGATGATCCGATCCGCTAATGGTGGAATCAGGGTTTCAGGCTAATTGATGACAGTCCCTAGCCCGAACTGATGTTCAATTGCCGTCATCTCCCACCCCCTGCGTCCCACTTGGGCGAAGGGAGGCCAGCATTTACCTCCCCTCCCCTTGCCTTGTTTGGGAGAGGGACTAGGGTAGGGGAGAGTTTTGGCAAGTCCTGTGGAAGTCCCGCCTAAAAAGCGAACGTAGTCCGAATCACGCCTACCACTTGGGTTGAGTTATCCGCGTAATGCTCTGGATTGATGATCGCAATGATCCCTGGGGTAATTGCGATGTTGTCCGTCAGCCGGTGGCGGTAGAGGGCTTCCAGATGCAGCGATGTATCTCGATCTTCGCGGCTGTCGAGATCATTGTGGGTGGCCTTCGGGGGCATACCCACCACCAAGCCGCCCACGTTGCCGTCTTTGAAGAGATCTGGGAAGGCCAGCGTCACTGCCCAAGTCCAAATGTCGGCGTGAGCGCCCCGATCGCCTCCAGACTTTGCCTGAGCGTCTGTATAGGCCACCCAACCTGACAGGTTTAATCGCGGACTAAACTGCACGCTGCCGATCAGTCCATAGGAATTGGCCTGGGTATCAACGCGATCGAACGGACGTTGGGCAAACGCACTGCCAATATTGTCCGTAAGGTTCACATCCGCCTCGTCAAAGTAGGTGTGGGTGAAGGTGAAGCCGACGCTGGTGGTTGCACTGGGTTGATAGAGAATTTGACCTAAGATGCCGTAGCTGCCATTGAACAACCCCGATTCATCGGCTGGGCTGCTACCTCGGGGGGCACGATAGGCCAGGTCGGCTGACCAATGGCGATTGAAGCGGTGTTGAATGCCCATGCCGGGGCCGCGCACCCCTCGATAAATGGAGCTGAATCGACCAAACCGCGAGAGGGCCCCTGAGCTATCGCTGCGGAGGAACACATTCAGGGGATCGGTAATCCCGTCGGTTCCGTGGCCGTTGGCAATCAACCAAGCACGAGTGCGATCGCCCAGAGGAAACCGATAGTACAAATCCCCAAGCCGGAGTTGGTTGTTGCTGTTGCCGTCAAATCCAAGGCGGGTCATGCTCGTGCCCGTCACCTCGCCATCGATCGGGACAATGTTGTTGCTTTGAAACCGCACCCGCAATTCGTCCTTGCCCGTGAAGCTGGTGTTGAAGTTCAGCCGCACCCAATAGGCAAAGGTAGCGTTGTCGTCTAAATCATTACCACCCGCTTGCTCATCACCCCACACATCGGCCAAGGCAAACATGGCTTCCGCTTGCAGCTTGGTTGCTGGAGAAAACTGGTTGGTGGCTAGCTCCGAAGTACGGGATTCGAGCGCGGCGATAGAACCTCGCAGACTGGCCAGTTCAGCGGCAAACGCCTCTTGCAGGGCTTGCAGTGTCCCGAGATCGGCCTTGCGAGCGAGGGGATCGGTTGCGGAGGTGATCAGATCATTGAGGTGATCGAGACAAGCATTCAACCCAGCCGCAAATTCATAGCGGTTGAGGGGGCGATCGCCCTTGAAGGTTCCATCGGGATAACCCGCAATGCAGCCATAGCGCTCCACCAGGGACTGCAAGGCCTGAAAAGCCCAATCGGTGGGTTGCACATCTGCCAGTTGCGACACTGAGGTGACTTGAGTGAGGTTATCTTCCTCAAGGGCAGCGGCTGGGGTGGCCAGGGCGGGACGATCGCTCCATGTGGAGAGCGGATGCTCCGAGGCGATCGCCCCCACTGGAATTCCCAAGGCAAACGTCAAGAGTGCGAGCAGTCCCGAGTGAGTCAGTCGTGCACGGATCAGCGGCGAATAGGAGAGATGAGTCATCAAAATTGCTCGAAAATCATTACGAAAACGCCATAGCCTGCCATTCAGCACCCATTATTTAGCACCCATTGTTAAGCACCCATTGTTGAGTCAATGTTCGTTCAACCCATCCAATCACACCAGAGCAGTATCAAGGGTTGGGCGATTGGGTAACGTTATCTAGAATGCAAAGCAAATGATGTAAATGTGATGCAGCCCTGCCACCTGGGTCGCGTTTTGGTTGTGGTGCTCTGGATGCCCGATCGCAATCATCCCCGGTGGGGCTTTGGCCCTAGAATGGGATTTCGGCTCTTTCTGGGTAAAGTCCTGCATCCTTCGCTATGTTGATCCCGATTTTGGAAACGATTTGGGCCCTGTCAGCCTTGGGTTTGGTGGTGCTGGTGTTGTTGCACAGCCCCAAGGGTGATGGATTGGGCGGCATTGGCGGCCAAGCACAACTGTTCTCAAGCACCAAGAGTGCGGAAGCCACGTTGAACCGAGTGACTTGGACGCTGGCCGTTGTGTTTATGGGTTTGGCAGTGGTGTTGAGCGCTGGGTGGTTGGCGAAGTAGGGGTGAAGTAGCGGTGAAGTAAGGGCGAGATTTCATGGGTCGATCGCCCCGCTGGCGGCCAAGATCGCTGCTCCCACGGCCGCTGCGGCTGCGGAGGATCAGTCTTTGGGCGATCGCCCTAGGGGTGATTGGTTGCCTGGTGCTTGGCGCGATCGACCCGAGTAGGAGCGAAGAAGCCCCACCGCCGATCGACTTCAGCCAGTTTCCGGCCCCCCAAGTCCACCCGATGCCCGAGGCGCTGCGGCGTTGGCGCGATCAACCCAAGGCCCGATCGCCCGGTGCTCTGGTCAACCCCCAAGATGATCACTACTTTGACCAAATGGTGGCCTCACCCCTAGGGCATCTGGTCTGGTCGCGCTGGCCCGTGACGATCGCCCTCGTGCCGCCAACGGTTGCGCCCGATCGCTGGTTGACTGCGGTGCAGCAGGCGATCGCCGACTGGTCGCCGTATCTGCCACTAGAACTGTTGCCGGTAGGTTCCGCCGAGCCAGCAGACATCATGATCCAGTGGGGCAATCCTACCCTGCGTACCGAAGCCGGGATGTCCCGAGCGGCCAATGCCCGCACCACCTATGAGTTTTATTGGGATCGGCGGGATCTGCAAAAGGGCGATCGCCCCCGCCTGGCCCATCGAATGCTGATCCAACTTCGGGCCGATCGCTCCCCCCCACAGCTCTTGGGCACAGCGCGCCACGAGTTGGGCCACGCCCTGGGCCTTTGGGGCCACAGCCGCGATCGGCGTGACGTGATGTATGCAGCGGCCGTGGCCCATCCCGCCCACCTCTCGATCCGAGATCTAAACACCCTAGTCAAGGTCTACGAACAACCCACCCGACTGGGCTGGGCGATCGCCCCTGCGGATGCCACTAGTCGCGCCCCCGCGTTGCTCGATTAGCTCTCTCTAGTAAGGCATCTGTCCTGTGACGTTACCGGGCGGCGAGTAGCGACAAACCAGCGTATCGTTGCCGTTGCCCGTGGCCATGCCGCAACCGATCTGGGTCGTGTTGCGCCAAACCATTTGGGTGTAGTGCCCCACATCGGCCCAGTTGCCGGTGGTGCTGACGTTGGGAAAATTACCCATCTTGAAAAATTGCTTTTCCGCTGTCCACAGGCCCACCAGGTCTTTGGCGGAGAATCGGCCGGCCGTGCCTCGGGCTAGGTTTTCACCCTGTCCTGTGTTTTGGGCATGGCTGAAGGCCCCGGAGGCGGCTAGTTGGTTGGCCCAAGCTTGGGCATCGTTGGCCAAAGAAGCTGACCAGGTGAGGGCTGGCACGCCCACTGCCGATCGCGCTTGGTTGTGAGCCGTCAGTATGTCATTGGCTAGAGGCGTGCGATTGATCCTGATCGCCTGTTCGATCGCGCTGGCCGTTGACCCCACAAAAAAGGCCAGCTCTCCGGCCCCGGAACTCACTAAAGCACCCGTCACCGTGCCATCACCGTCGGGATCAATATCAACCCCGACGGCGGTTTGGATCGCTTGGCGGATGGTGGCTGGTGTGGGGTTGGCGGGCAGGGTCAAGCTCGGTGGCAAGCTGCCCGTCGATCCCTGCAACAAACTGAGGAGCAAACTGAGTGAATAACTGGTGGCCTGCACACGCAGGTCACTGGCGGCCAGGTTGTTGAGTTGGGGGCGATCGAGCGCGGGATTGAAATCCAAAATCACATCCAAATTATTCAAGCCCGCTGCGTCACCCCGCAGGCTGAAGCGATCGGCCCCATCGCCCCCAACCAGGATATCGACCCCCAAATCGCCCGTGAGCTGGTCATCACCCAGGCCGCCCAACAGTAAATCGGCATCGCGGCCCCCGGCCAGGATGTCGTTACCGTCGCCACCTTTGAGCCAGTCTTCGCCTTGGTTGCCTGCGAGAAAATCGTCCCCCGTTCCGCCGTCGAGGTCATCGCGATCGCGCCCACCGAGCAGGCTGTCGTTGCCGCCGTTGCCCTGGAGCCGATCGCTCCCCGCGTTCCCATAGGCCAGATCGGTGCTGCTGGAACCGTCAACGGTGTCGGCTCCTTCGAGCGATCGCACCCCGCGCGGGGCCGTGGCTAACAGGTTGGCCGGGATGCTGTAGCGATCGTTCTCCGCCGTCAAATCCCAAAAACCATCAGAAGACAAACCAGGCATGATCACCTCAAGTATGGGAGAAAAACCGTTGTGGGGCGGTGGGGTCAGGTCTGTGGGCGAGGAACGTTCGTGGGCGAGCTGAGTTCAACTTACCCATCCAGCAGGGGAGAAATAACCGCCGATCGCCCAGCTTGCAAACCGGCGTAAGACCCCAGACCTGCGGCACAATAACCAGTGACCTAACCCAAAACTGATCCCTGTGACTGTCACCGCTGCTCACCCGAGTCCCGCTCTACCCACGGCTTGCCCCCATGTCTGGACTTGGCAAGGCCACCGGATCTGTTACCAGGCGGCCGGGGAAGCCGGGCCGGCCGTGGTGCTGATTCATGGCTTCGGTGCATCCTGGCGGCATTGGCGCAAGAATATTCCCTTTTTGGGGCAACAGTGCCGGGTGTTTGCCCTCGATTTGATTGGCTTTGGTGGGTCAGACAAGCCCGCGCCCGATCGCGAAATTGCCTATACCTTCGAGACTTGGGGGCAACTGGTCAGGGATTTTTGCCGGGAGGTGGTGGGTGAGTCGGCCTTTTTGGTGGGCAACTCGATCGGCTGTGTGGTGGCTATGCAGGCGGCGGTGGATCAGCCAGAGCTAGCCCGAGGCGTGGTGTTGCTGAATTGCTCGTTGCGGTTGCTGCACGATCGCCGCCGGGCCGAGCTGCCTTGGTTGAAGCGGGTTGGCTCTGGCTATCTGCAACAAATCCTCAGTTGGCAATGGCTGGGCCGGGCCTTTTTTCAGCAAATCGCCCGGCCCGACACGGTTCGCAAAATTCTTTACCAGGCCTATCGGGATCGATCGGCAGTCACCGATGAGCTAATCGAGATTCTGATGGAACCGGCGCGCGATCCGGGGGCCGCCGATGTGTTTTTGGCCTTCACGCGCTATTCCCAAGGGCCGCTTCCCGAAGATCTGTTGCCACGATTGACCTGTCCGACGGCGATTTTGTGGGGGGCGGCCGATCCTTGGGAGCCGATCGAGCGGGGCTTGGCCTTTGAGCAATATCCAGCGGTCGAGAAGTTCGTGAACCTGGAAGGGGTGGGCCATTGTCCCCAAGACGAAGCACCTAAGCAGGTGAACTACATCCTGCGCGATTGGATTTTGTGGAAAGCCGGTGCGAAACAACAGCATCCCGACTTGGCGATCGGGGATTGGGTAACAATCGCGGTGGTGCGACCCGATGGCGATCCGATTTGGAATGGATTGCGGGGCCAGGTGCAACAGGTGGGCGATCGCGCCGTCACTTTGCGGGTGGAGCGGGGCCAGGGCATTCGCCACTTTTACCGGGAAGATTTGCAGGCGATCGATCCGCCCGAGGCGATCGAGTGGGACAAAGACGGCGAGTAAACCCGTTGCCAGACCCCTGCTAGGGGGGATCGTCAGTTCCTGGGAGCAAGCTGAAATGCTTGATTTTCCGTGCCTCGATCGTTGTCACCAAGGGCTTCAATCCCTTACTCCCCCGATTTGAGCATGGTGAAATCTGGGTTTCAGACGAAGTGACGACAGGCTCTCGATCGGCGATCGGGAAACTCAGAAAATTCTAATTTTGCCGATCGGTTGATTGTAAAAATTCGTTAACTACCCTTAATCTAGTGTTGCACTGAGCAATTGACCGCCCCTAGACGCTATATCTTGGCGGTCTGTACAAAATCGCCAACCATCCGTCACCCTCGCAATCCCAATGGTGCAAGAACTCAGCCGTTCCGCGCAGCAGCCCGCCGACTTTCCCGCCAATGCCCCCACGGCCTACCCGGTGTTTTACCGCACCTACAGCCGCCGGATGAATGGCGAGCGCGAGTCCTGGGCTGAAACCACCGATCGAACCCTGCGCGGCCTGGTCAAGCTGGCCAAGCTCACCGATGAGGAAGCGCAACTGATCGATCGGATGCAAAAACGGGTGATTGCCCTGCCCTCGGGCCGTTGGCTCTGGGTGGGCGGCACGGAATGGCTCGAAAACCCGCAGAACTTCTCGGGAGCCTACAACTGCACCAGCACCAACGTGGTTGACTGGAAAGCCTTTGGGCTGATGATGGATCTAGCGATGATGGGCTGCGGCACGGGCGGCGTACTGGAACCGCACTACATTAGCCAGTTGCCCGCCGTCCGCAATGCGATTAACGTCACCGTGACTGGCGAGCTTGGCGCTGTGCCCGCGGCCGATCGCTTGCAGGAAACCACCGTGGATATTCTCGGCAACGCCGTGCGCGTGGTGGTGGGCGACAGTCGCCAGGGCTGGGTGAAGTCTTACCAAACCCTGCTGGATCTGTGCAGTGACGATCGCTTCGATGGCGAGGTCAACATCGCGATCGATCTCAGCAACGTGCGGCCGGCAGGCGAAACGCTCCAGGGCTTCGGCGGCGTGGCCAACCCGATCAAGCTGCCGGAACTGTACGATCGCGTGACTCGAATTTTGAACCGGGCGATCGGTCGGCAACTCACCTCCGTGGAATGCTGCCTACTGATTGATGAAGCGGCTGTCACAATTGTGGCGGGAAATATTCGCCGCTGCTTACCAGGTGAGGCGCTGGTGCATACGACTGCCGGCCTCGTACCCATTCAAAAAGTTCGCGTGGGCGATCGGGTACTCACCAGCAAAGGCTTCTACCCCGTCACCAACTTCTTTGTGCAAGGTCAGCAGACTTTATGTCGAATTCATACCCAAGATGGATCATTAGACTGCACCGCTGATCACAAGGTGGCTGTTTTAGATGACGTTCAGGGAAATTATCGGATGGTCAAAGCCCGTGATTTGCAACCGGGCGATCGTCTGATTTTTGTACCGCAAAGTATCCCCGGAACTCCTACAGAACTCCCTGAATTCCGCGAGACGGTCACTGGTAAAACCAAGGCAATCACCGTACCCGCCCTTACGCCTGATGTGGCCTACTTCTTGGGCTATCTGCAAGGTGATGGGTCTGTGGCTAGTGATGGTTTGCGTGTGCGCTTCCGCGTGCACGAAGACAGCCCACAGATTTTGGATCGTTTACAAGCTGTTGGTCGGGAATTTGGGTTGAAGACGTTTACCCTCCGATCGCCCGAACAATGCCGTACTAAAGCTTATGAATTGCAATTCAATTCCTCAGCTCTGAATCGTTATCTGGGGCAATTCAAGCAATCTTTCCAGGCTTTGACTGTGCCTGACGCAATTCTGTTAGGAACACCAGAAATTCGGTGGGGTTATTTGGCAGGTTTAGCAGATGCTGATGGCTGTCACTCGCAAGGAGTTTTGGTTGCATCAGTCCATCAGCGATTCCTGCAACAAGTTCAAGCACTCTATGCTTCCCTAGGCGTGACAGTTCGCTTGTGCAGCTCCGTTCGGAAACGCACAGGGAAATGGGAAGGTGAATTGGTCACGGTGGGTGAGCAGGTCTTTGAGGCAGTCGAGTCAGCTTTTACAGCGCATTCCTTGCAATTCGCAGCCCAAAAACGCGATCGCCCCCAATCCTTCAAGGATCATGGCTTTCCCAAAGCTATGGTGCGTCCCCTGGTGAATACCTATCAGTATCACTGGAGCAATGCGCAGCAACAAATGACGCTTCCGACTCTCAAGCGCTACCTGCCTCAATCCACAGATTTGGTTCCGGTAGCCGTAACGAATGTTGAATTGGGTGTGCGTGTTGCTGAGACCTTTGATATTGAGGTGGCAACAGTTCACGAGTTTGTTTGCGAAGGGCTACTAGTTTCCAACAGTGCTGGGATGCGGCAGTTCAATAGCACTGACGAACTGGGGGCTACTGCCAAAGATAATTTGTGGCAGCAAGATGAGGCAGGCAATTGGCGAATTGATCCCGATCGCGACTCCCTGCGGATGGCGAATCATACCCGTGTTTTCCATCGCAAACCCACGGAAACTGAGTGCATCGACGCAGTTCGCAAACAGTTCTATTCCGGCGAAGGCGCAATCCAATGGGCCGGCGAGGCGATCGCCCGCAGTAATGCCGACTTGATCTCTGGAATTGACGAAAAGAAAGCGTTCATCACTGCTTTCCAAGCTCAAAAAGGTGCAGAGTGGCTGAAAGAAAAATCACCAGAAATTGATGACCGTGAGTCTGCCCATCGCCTGCAACGGTATGGTTTGAATCCCTGCGTCACAGCCGATACCTGGGTACATACAGAGTTTGGCCCGCGCCAAGTGAAAGAGCTGATTGGTCAACAGCATGGAACCTATGTCAATGGTGAGCTGTTTAGCACCACGGCAGATGGCTTTTCCTATACAGGTGATAAACCGGTCTTCAAAGTCACAACTCGCGAAGGATTGTCGTTGCGACTGACGGCAAATCATCAACTCTTGCGCGTGAGTGCCCAAACTCAAAAACGGCAATACTTGGAATGGACTGCTGTTGAAGCGTTGCAACCGGGCGATCGCCTTTCCATTCATAATCACCGTGAAATTCAACCTTGGTCGGGCAACGGAACCTTTGATGAAGGCTGGTTGCTCGGTAGCCTTGTTGGGGATGGTTCCCTAGCAGAAACTAGCTGGAGCGATCAAGGAATCTTGCGCTTTTGGGGTGAGTCGCAGCAGGAAATGGCTGAATACGCTGTTGCGACTCTCCAGAAAACGGTTGCCTGTGGCGCGAACTTGGCTGGTTCTTATCATCCTCATCACCACCTGCACCAAATTGCTTCGAGTGGTTTGGCAACCCTAGCCGATCGCTTTGGGATTCACCGACGCGAAAAATGGGTTACGGGTGAAATTGAGCGATCGAGCTATGAGTTTCACTGCGGCTTCTTGCGAGGGCTATTTGATGCTGATGGCAGCGTCCAAGGCACTCAGCAAAAAGGCATTAGCGTGCGTTTAGCCCAAAGCAACTTGGCAACCCTGGAAGCTGTTCAGCGGATGTTGCTGCGAGTTGGCATTGTTTCAACGATTTATCAAAATCGTCGCCCAGCCGGTGTTCGCCTGATGCCCGATTCTGACCGCAACTTGGCTCCTTACTTCTGCCAAGCACAACATGAATTGGTCATCGCTAATGACAACCTGACGGAGTTTCGTGATCGAGTAGGTTTCCGGCAACCTGAAAAACAAGCCAAGCTCAGTGAATTACTCAGCAACTACAAGCGCAAGCTGAATCGCGATCGCTTCAGTGTCACGATCGCTGAAATCACGCATGACGGAATCGAGCCAGTTTACGATTGCACGGTTCCTGGCCCGGCGCGGTTTGATGCCAATGGCTTTGTAGCCCACAACTGCGGTGAAATTTTAGGCGCTGATTTTCACTGCAATTTGTCTGAGATTCACCTGAATCAAATTGATCCAAAAGATTACAAAACCCAAGAAGATGCCTTCAAGGCGGGAGCGCTATCGGTTGCTGGGTTGCTGAATCATCGGTTCCAAGAAGAGCGCTATCAATACAGCCGATCGATTGACCCGATCGTGGGCGTTTCCTTCACCGGCTTGTTCGATTTCTTTGTGCAAGCTTTTGGGGTCGATTGGTTGCGTTGGTGGGGAGCGGGCCGCCCGGACACGGTGCAAGGTTTGGAATTTAAAGACCAAGAACGGCAATACCTCAGCCGTTGGCGCGACATCGTGCATCAAACCGTGTGGGACTACTGCGATCGCCACGGTCTGCGCCGCCCCAACCGCTGCACCACAACCCAGCCGGCGGGGACCAAATCTCTGCTGACGGGGGCTTCTCCCGGTTGGCATCCGCCCAAGGCGGCCCGGTTCCTGCGGCGGATCACGTTCCGCAAAAACGATCCGGTGGCCCGGGCTTGTTTGGACTATGGCTACAGCATTGTGCCGTCCCAGTCGGACAAGGACGAAAACGGCAATTTGCTAAACGATCCGTTTGATCCGCGTTGTACCGAGTGGCTGGTGGAAATTCCGGTGGCGGTGTCTTGGGCGGACTTGCCGGGAGCGGACACGATCGCGATCGAAAACTTCAGCGCCCTGGCTCAGTTCGACTTCTATATGCAGGTGCAGACCCACTACACCACCCACAACACCAGCGCCACAATCGAGCTGCGGGAGCCAGAAATCGAACCCCTGGGCCAACGGATTCACCGGGCGATCAAAAACGATGAAGGCTACATTTCAGCGGCATTGCTGGCCCGATTTGACGATCTGCAAACCTTCCCCCGGCTGCCCTTTGAGCCAATTTCGCGGGAAACCTATCAGACGCTCCATGCGGTCATGTTGTCGCGGCGGCGGGTTGATAGCTTCCATGAGGCTCTGCGGCGCTATGACCTAGGCGAAATGGCGGAAGCGGGGCCGGCGGGCTGCGATTCCGATAAGTGCCTGTTGCCAGAAACCAAGGGATAGGGCCTGTCGGCACTGATTAGACCTCTTACGTGAATCAGCCAGAAGCCCCTCATCCCTCAACTCCTTCTCCTAAGATGGGCGAAGGGGAGCCAGAACTTGAGGTTTTCAGCGATCACGTTTCGGATCTATAAGTCCCTCGCCCGACTTGGGAGAGGGATTTAGGGTGAGGGTCTTGATTGATGCAAGAGGTCTATTGTCCTTCCTTGCCCCAGCCCCGGCAGCCAAGGGGCCTAAGAGGATGTCTGAGGAGTATCTTGCGGCCCGAACCAAGCACCAATAGTCGTGAGGGCAAGATGCTCAAGCCCCTTGTCTGCGTCGATCGCTGGGGCATCCAGAGTATCAATTTTGGCTTTTCAGACATCCTCTAAGCGCCCCTTGTCCCTCTACAACTCCTTCGCAAACAACAGGTTTGAGATGATTGGGCGATCAGCCCTCCTGTTGGTGGAATTTAGATTAGCGATGGGTTTTGCACCTGAAGCCAACCTGCCAGCAAAGCTAGACTAATAAGCTGGGTTCACAAGATCTGAAATCCAAACAAACTATAGTAGCTGCAAGCCAGAATGAGACATATCATGACCTACAACCTTTACAGAGTAAGGCTCCTGTAGTCTCATTGTCAGTCGGAACTACTATAGTAGTGCGGCTGCCTTAATTCGCTGGGTCAAAGTTGCGAGTCAGTCGTCGTAACAAGGGGCTTAAGCCCCTTGCTGCCTAACGATTTGGTGACGGCATCAGCCATTTGCATTGACCTATCCAAATCAGCTTGCCGCACTACTAGGGCTAGAAACTGATAGACCCGATGGGTTGTCGTGGGGGTGGGTTTCAGACTTTCCCGCGCCGAGATCTTGGAGATCAGCGAGTCTGCGATGTAATGCGGATTAAAGATCCCTATATAGTTGGTGATGTTGTCTTGACCCAGCATATTAGTCTGGTTTTTATACTGTTTTTATGCTATTGAGGTGAATTTTGGATCTTGGCTTTTAAGCCGATGATTTAACTTGGCCATACCGTTATACCAATTTCGATCGCCAACGCTACAAACGCTGACCTGGAATCCTTACTGGCTCTAGATCTTGCGTAGCGTTAATTCGCAAAGTTGGTATTAGGGCAATCATGCCGCGATCGCAGTGGGGCCAGACTGTTCTGACTTCCAAAACAAAGCGATCGCCTGATTGCTCAAGCGATCGCTCCGATTAACCGATTAACCGATTAGCCGAGGGGCTTACTCGGCCCCTTGACCCACCAGCTCACGAGTCTCGGCAGGCGGCGCAACAGTCGTCACATCCACCTGTACGTTGCGGTTTTCGTCGAGGTCGATCGTCGCCGTGTCGCCATCCTTGATCCGGCCCGAGAGGATTTCCTCTGCCAGCACGTCCTCCAGCAGGCGCATGATTGCCCGACGCAGCGGCCGCGCCCCATAGCTGGGGTTGAAGCCCTCTTCGATCAACCGTTCGCGGAACTTGTCGGTCACCGCCAAGGTAATGCCGCGCTCGGTCAAGCGAGCAAACACTTCCTTCAGCAGGATTTCGGCGATTTCCTTCACCTCGTCCTTGCTCAGTTGACGGAAGACGATGATCTCATCGAGGCGGTTCAAGAACTCGGGGCGGAAGTAGTTCTTCAGCTCCTCGTTCACCAGGGACTTGATCCGGTTGTACTGCGATTCGGCTTGGTCTTCACCAAACTCGAAGCCCAGACCGCCGCCACCCTTTTCGATCACCTTGGAACCGATGTTCGAGGTGAGGATGATCAAGGTGTTCTTGAAGTCCACCGTGCGGCCCTTGGCATCGGTCAAGCGACCATCTTCCAAGATTTGCAGCAGCATGTTGAACACATCGGGGTGGGCTTTTTCGATTTCATCGAACAGCACCACGGTGTAGGGACGACGGCGCACAGCTTCGGTGAGCTGGCCACCTTCGTTGTAGCCCACGTAGCCCGGAGGCGAACCGATCAGCTTCGAGACCGTGTGCCGCTCCATGTATTCCGACATGTCGAGGCGGATCATCGCTTCTTCGGAGCCGAAGAAATAGGCTGCCAAGGCCTTGGTCAGCTCGGTTTTCCCAACCCCGGTGGGGCCGGAGAAGATGAAGCTGGCGATCGGGCGGTTGGGGTTCTTGAGACCCACACGGGCCCGGCGGATGGCGCGGGACACGGCCTTCACCGCTTCGTCTTGACCGATTAGCCGTTGGTGCAACACGTCTTCCATGTGCAGCAGCTTTTCGGATTCGGACTCGGTGAGCTTGTTCACCGGCACACCCGTCCAAGAGGCGACGATGTGGGCGATGTCTTCCTCGTCCACGATCGGCTGCAAGGGGTCGTCGGTGCGCTCTTCCGACTTCTTGGTTTGGGCGATGTCGCGGATTTGCTGCTTGATTTCCATTTCCTTGTCGCGCAGCTCGCCGGCCTTATCGAAGTCCTGCGATCGCACGGCTTCGTCCTTTTGCTTGAGGACTTCGCGCAGTTCCTTGTCCAGCTCCTTGGCTGCGGGGGGCAGTTGGGAGTTGAGCAAGCGCACTCGCGATCCGGCTTCGTCGATCAAGTCGATCGCCTTGTCGGGCAAGTAGCGATCGCTGATGTAGCGATCAGACAGCTTGGCCGCCGCCTCCACCGCCTCATCGGAGATCTTCAGCTTGTGGTGTTGCTCATAGCGTTCCCGCAGGCCGCGCAGGATCTCGATCGTTTCATCAACGGTCGGCTCGCCCACCATCACCGGCTGGAAACGCCGCTCTAGGGCCGCATCCCGCTCGATGTGCTTGCGATACTCATCCAGCGTGGTCGCGCCAATGCACTGCAATTCACCCCGTGCGAGGGCTGGCTTCAGTATGTTGGCAGCATCGATCGCCCCTTCGGCCGCGCCGGCCCCAATCAGGGTGTGGACTTCATCGATCACCAGGATCACGTTTCCGGCCTGGCGAATCTCGTCCATGATCTTCTTCAGCCGCTCTTCAAACTCCCCGCGATACTTGGTACCGGCCACCAACAGGCCAATATCCAGCGTCACGACTCGCTTGTCTTCCAAAATGTCCGGCACGTCGTTATTGGCAATCCGTTGGGCCAAGCCCTCCGCGATCGCGGTTTTACCCACGCCCGGCTCCCCGATCAACACCGGGTTGTTTTTGGTGCGGCGACCCAAAATCTGAATCACCCGCTCAATTTCCTTTTGGCGACCCACCACCGGATCCAACTTGCCTTCAGCGGCCTGTTGGGTCAGGTTCGCCCCAAACTCATCCAGGGTTGGGGTTTTGGTGCGGCCTTGGGAGCCGCCAGCGGTCACTTCCGCCGTTTCGCCCAACATCCGAATCACTTGGGTACGCACCTTCGACAGGTCAACACCCAGATTTTCCAGCACTCGGGCCGCGACCCCCTCGCCTTCGCGGATCAGGCCCAGCAGCAGGTGCTCTGTGCCAATGTAGTTGTGGCCCAGTTGGCGGGCTTCTTCGAGCGACAGTTCCAGAACGCGCTTGGCCCGAGGCGTGAAGGGAATTTCCACAGCCACGAAGCCGGAGCCGCGACCGATGATTTTTTCGACCTCGATCCGCGCATCTTTGAGGTTGACCCCCATCGATTTCAGGACTTTGGCGGCTACGCCAGTGCCTTCGCCGATCAGTCCGAGGAGGATTTGCTCAGTGCCCACGAAGTTGTGGCCCAGGCGGCGGGCCTCTTCTTGGGCGAGCATGATCACCTTAATGGCTTTCTCCGTGAAGCGTTCAAACATTGGCGGTTCCCTATCACCTGCGAAGTGCTGGCAAGTTTGATTTTAACACGCGCGGTTTGGGTCGTTTGGGGCTGGCCTGACCGGCGATTGGGGGGCGATCGGGCGGTTTTCCCGACTCGATCGCCTGGAATTTGACAAGCTCAAAAAGCCAGGAATTTACCGTTAGCTTTTGGAGGGGTTTTGACCCCTAATTTGGGTAGATGGGGATCAAGCCTTTCGGGCGATCCTGGGGGCTGGATTGAGCGCTGGATTGATGAACGCTTTTAGAATTTTTTAAAGAACATTTGGGGTAAAAAACCGGCTGTTGGGTACAGCGCGCTGCTGATGGCAGGGGCCAGGGGGCAGGCAGCCCAACGAACGAGGGGCGCATCCGCCAGCTCGGGGGTGGGTTTGACGTTAGAACCCGGAAGCGGCCGGTTAGGGCTTCACTCTAGCGTATGGTCTGGGCGGTTGCCGACTCCGGGGGCGAGAGGGCGATCGCGCCATTCCACTGCCACTGGTGTTGCGCTAGGCGATCGCTCAGGTCGGCAGCGGTGCGATCGAGCTGTTGGGCAAACTGGGGCCAGTCCAACTTGCCTAACCACAGGATCGCCGCATCTTCGCCATCGGCGTAGTAGCGTTTGCGACGGCCGGCCTCTTGGAAGCCAAATTTTTCGTAAAGCGACAGGGCTGCTTGGTTGCTCGGGCGCACTTCCAGGGTGGCGCGTTTCATGTCCCGCTGTCGGGCCAGGCTCAACAGACCCCAGAGCAAAGCTTGACCCAAGCCCTGCCTTTGGCATTCGGGTTGCAGGGCGATCGCCGTGATGTGGCACTCGTCAACAATGGCCCAAGCGCAGCCAAATCCAATCAGTTGTCCCTGCGGATCGATCGCCCCGAGCAGGTCGCTATTGGGGCTGTCGAGTTCGCGGGCGTAGGTATCAGCGCTCCACAGGCCGCCCAGGGCAAGTTGGTCGATCGCCACTAATTGATCGAGATGGTCATGATTCAGCAGTTGTAAACAGAGCGATCGCATAGATCAAAAATTTTATAATCCAGCAAGGATAAATGGCTTCTATTTGGCGACAGGCAAATGATTCGTTATCAACTTATACAAGCAAATGGTCAGTGGTGCTTTGTCAATGAATCTGAATTGGAAAATTTTGTTTGGGACAACCTGCAGATAGCCCTAGGACTGACACCCATCAAGCGACAATTTTCCTTGGAAGGACAATTTATTGATATTCTAGCCATGGATGAAGAACAGAATCTGGCTATTGTCGAGCTTAAAAATATAGAAGATCGACATATTGTTCAACAATTGACTCGCTATTTTGATTTGGTTGTCAACTCCAATGATTCACCTTTTGAACTCCCAAAGTTCAAAAAGGTTCGATTGATTGGTATTTTACCCAGCGTTCACCTATTCAGTAAATTAGATTGCAAATATCATAGATTGGAATTTGAGCTACTCGAATTTTCTGTTCTTGTAGAAGATGAGAATTTTTATTGGAATCTGGAAGCATTGAATAAGAAAATTCCGATTGTAGCCTGGACTAAAAAGGAAGAATTAGCTGTTGAACCTCCTTCGCAGTCATTAATTAGGTTGATAAATAAAAATTGTCAAGAAAATAAGATTGCAAGCTTGCTTCATATCAGAGACTTCTTACTCTCATCTGATCCTAGAATGAAAGAGATTCAAGAAAGGGGGATCTTGATGTATGGTAACACTAAGTCAAGAATATGTGTCGAGCTACACATTAAGTCTAAAAGAGGTTCTGGAGGCTTATTGCTTCTAAAATTACCAGATTATACCTGCTTTTCTAAGGATCGACTAAGACTATTTATTGTTTCTGAAGATGGAACAAAATTTACGAACATATACTGGATAGGAACAATGAATTTCAATGGAGGACTATCTTTCGAGCAAATGGTTGAATGGCTTGGGAATATTGCAGAATCACGAAATGCAGAAGCTCAAATTGCCTATAGTCGCTATCAAGAAGTGATTGCTTCTGGAAAAACCTTGAAATCCTTAATTCAGGTAGCGATTACCTACTGGCAAGAACGCTTATAAAATTAATGGTAGTGAAATAAACTTAAAATGCTGTGATGCTGAGGACTAGAGATAATGCTTCAAGCCCAGTTGTTAGAGGTTCAGGATTATTCAGTTTTTATCGGTCTAGTGTAGCTGACTATCAGTGCCTCTATGAAACGGGGATTTTGATGGATGATCGACGGATAGAATTGATTGCAGGAAATATTGATTGCAGGAAATATTGTTGAAATGTCGCCCATTGGGAAGCGCCATGCAGCCTGTGTGAATCGGTTGGTGTATTTGTTGACAGCGCAACTTCAGGGGCAGGCGATCGCCAGTGTGCAAAATTCGGTGCAAATGACCGATTCGTTTCTCCAGGCGGATATTGCAGTGCTGCGATCGCACTCGGATTTCTATGAGGATTGCTATCCCACGCCTGCCAATCTGCATCTCTCGATCGAAATTGCCGACAGCACTGCTCGTGACGATCGCCCCGTACAAGAACAACCCTAGGCCTGCGAGGTGAGGCTAAAAGGCTTGCAGTTGCTCGGCGATCGGCCGATCGCGCGTGATGGTCAGCCCCCGGCCCGATTGCCCCAGCCCAGCGCCAGCCAGCCCAGTGCCCGGAGCCAGCCACAGCAACCAGCGACTGCGATCGGGTAGACTCGCCACTCGGTCAACCGCCGTCGTTAACCACAACACCGCTCGGGTGGGCGGTTCCTGTTGGGTCAACTCCCCCGCCTGTGTCCCCGCCAGGGTTTCCAGCACCACCTGTCGCCCCCGCACCAGCCCAGTTGCCGCCGTCCACAAAAACGGGTCGAGATAGCAACGGCTGGCATAGACATAGATCGAAGCCGCCGCTTCCACAGCCTGCTCAAAGTCCTCGGGATTCCAGGCGATCGCACTATCCAGCGCCACAATCAAGTCCGGGCCCGTGGCGGCCGTTTCCAGTTCCCGAATTTGCAACTCCCCAAACCGGGCACTGCTGCGCCAATGGATCAGCCGGGTAGAGTCGCCCCAGCGGTAGGGGCGCAGGGAACGGGTCAAGCCTTCCATACCCAACCGCAAAGCGCGATCGCCCGCCGTATTTTGGGCATCGCCTTCGCCCATCCAATCGACGATCGGACATTGGCTCAGGGGCCACACACGCGGATAGACCACCACCTTGGCCGGGGCGGCGATCGCCTGTCGCTTCCAAAACAAACCAAAGGGCGCACCCGATCGCAAGGTCAACTCGGGCCACCGATAAATACCTCGGCGATCGGCGCGGAACCGAGCCTGTAGGGTCGCGCTGCCCTGGGCGGGAATCAGTGCGATCGACCCCTCAGCGGGCGACAGCGGGGCCGGCGGGCGATCGACCCATTGCAACAGCGCCCTGGCTTGTCCCGAAGGATTGTGAATTTGGCAATCCACCACCGCCACATCATCGACACTAATGGGCGCAACGGTCGATCGCGTCACGGTCAACCCCCCGAGCGATCGGGCCGTCAACACCGCCGCCACCGCCATCAGGGCCAGCAACACCCCACTCATTACGTAGAGCCAACCGGCCATCGCATTAGTGGCCGCCCCGAAAAAAAACAGGGCGATCGTTCCCAACAGCGCCCCGGAAAACGACAGACCCACCGCCCGCGTTTCCCAGGACGTGACCCAGGCTTGCCAACGATGACGAAAACCCTGCATCAATCGAGCCACGAGTCGAGCTTGCATCCTGAGTCCCCGATCAGATCCCACGCAGATAGAAATTCAGCAGATACCAATTCAGCAGATACCAATTCAGCAGTGAGCCAGCCTTTTGCCAGCCAGTCTTTTGCCAGCCAGTCTTTCTAGCCCAATCGGGAGCCTAGCCTGCCCATCTGTCTTGGTTGTAGCATCATCGACGCAACCCACAGCCAAGGTCTATGCTCAAAGCAGATCGCACCCGCATTGTGGGCCCGTTTTGCTCGGGCGATCGCTCCTGACTATCTGAGTGCTTGCGTTATGGCTTTATCCCGTCGTGCATTTATTGGCCGCTCCCTGGTTGCCGCTGCCGGTTTGACCGTGGCGGATTGGTTGTGGCTGGGCCAGGATGGTGCGATCGGCACTGCGATCGCCCAAACCACCCCCAGCGTCCCCGAGATTTTTAAAGTCCCGCCTTTGCCCTACGCCTACGACGCACTGCAACCGACGATCGACCGCGAAACCATGGAGTTTCACCACGACAAACACCATGCCGCCTACGTCAAAAACCTGAACACCGCGATCGCCCCCTACCCCGACCTGCACCAAAAGTCGATCGAAGAGTTGATCAGCAATCTTGATGCACTGCCCGCCGACATTCGCACCGCCGTTCGCAACAATGGCGGCGGCCACGACAATCACAGCCTCTTTTGGGCAGGCATGGGCCCCAATGCGGGCGGCCAACCCACCGGGGCGATCGGCCGCGCCATTACCGACACCTTCGGCAGCTTTGAAGCCCTGCAAACGGCCTTTAACCAAGCCGGGGCCAAGCGCTTTGGCAGTGGCTGGGCCTGGCTAGTGCTCGATCGCCAAGGCAAACTCGCCGTCACCAGCACCGCCAACCAAGACAGCCCCCGGATGGACGGCCAAACGCCCCTCCTAGGCAACGATGTTTGGGAGCACGCCTACTACTTGAACTATCGCAACCGACGCGATGAATATCTCAAGCAGTGGTGGAATGTCGTGAATTGGCCCGTAATTAACCAGCGTTATGAAGCAGCCAAGGCCTAGAGCCGCCTCTCAAGTCCTTTGGTCAAGTCCTTTGATGTGTCAAGGCTAATTGTGTAAAAGCTAATGATGTGTAAAGGCTGAATTAGCCTGAGTACAGCAGTCTGTAGGGTGGGCAATGCCCATCGACTAACAGCTTTATACCCATCTGCGATCGGACGCACCAATCGTTTGAGATAAAGGCTGTCTGTAAAGGCTGTAGGTAAAGGCTGAATTAGCCTGAGTTTGGGTAAAGCCAATTCCAGGGACGACCGCATCAAGCGAACAGAGAATGGGGAATTAGGCAGACTTGGGATATTTGCTCATCCCAAACTCAGGTTAAGTAATGATCACTCAGGAACGAAAGATGGGTTAGGTTTTAGCAGGTTTGTAACCTAGCGTGACTGATGCGTTATGACAGTCGGATTGTTGAAGTGATAGCCCTTATGGGAGGCCAGTTCCACGATTTGTTGAATGTTGCGATCGCGCAACCACAAAAGCTCTTCATTGGTCAATGGTTGCGACTCTAGGTAGTGAATCATCGCGACGAGATCGATACCAAAACCACTCATAAAATGCATCTCGCGGGTCTTGTGATAGCTGGGTCAGACAGAACCTAGCAACCGGGATTTGACAGTCAATTAGGTGTATACGAACAGTCAAGAATAAAATTGGTAATTGGAATTTTTGACTCAACAAGTTTCGTCAATCACGGTCTGACCGGTAAAGATACACTGACCGATCCGGCTGCGGTATTTAGGCTGGATCTACAAGTGCTGATAGGAAGCAGTTTGACTTCTTGAATCCTGAAGCGTATATTTCAGAACTTAAGTCACGAAATATAAACTTTTGACAGGAAGATAGTGCAACCCAGCAGCAATGTTAGTGTCTCTATTGATCATTCTTAGGGTTAGTTGCTAGTTTATCGCTAAGTTCATTAAGAATATTCATAATGTTTCTGAAGTTTTTTATCAATTTTCGCTATACCACTATTTATGAGCGGCCTCTGGACTCTGGACAATGCTCCCCTGTTGTGTACCGGTCGATAGATCTCTTGCGCCAATCCCGACCCTCACCCTAAATCCCTCTTCCAAGTCGGGAGAGGAACTTGCAAACCCGCAATGTAATCGCTGGAACCCCCTGATTTCTGGCTCCCCTTCGCCCAGCTTGGGAGCAATGGCTGGGGAATGAGGGCCTGTTAGCCGGTTCGCGCCAGAGGTCTTTCGCGCCAGAGGTCTTTTGCGCCAGAGGCTAATCAACAGTTATTCATTAACGGGTCTATTGAACGATCGCCTGGGTGCAGGATGATGTGTGGTGTTGGGTGGTAGAGGCCACAGGGAGCTGATCGAGCCATTATGTTGGTTGCCGAAAACTTACACAAGTCCTATCGGGTGGCCCTGAAGACTCCGGGGCTGCAAGGGACGATCGCCCATTTTTTCCAGCGCCGCTATCGAACGATTGAGGCGGTGAAGTCCGTGTCCTTTGCGATCGCTCCGGGCGAAATCGTTGGCTTTTTGGGGGCGAACGGCGCGGGCAAAACCACCACCCTGAAAATGCTGGCAGGGCTGATCTATCCCTCGGGCGGCCGGTTACAAGTGGCGGGCCACGAACCCTTTGCGCGGGAGCCGGCCTTTTTGCACAAGATTGCGTTGGTGATGGGCCAAAAGCAGCAGTTGATTTGGGATTTACCAGCCCTAGATTCGTTGCGGATCAATGGCGCGGTGTATGGCCTGAGCGATCGCGAGTTGGATCAGCGGGTGGGCGAACTGAGCGAGCTGCTGGAGCTGCAATCGAAGCTAACCCAGCCCGTGCGCAAGCTTTCCTTGGGCGAACGGATGAAGGCGGAGTTGATGGCGGCGCTGTTGCATCGGCCACAGGTGTTGTTTTTGGATGAACCCACCTTGGGGCTGGATGTGAATGCCCAAGCGAATTTGCGGGAATTTTTGCGGGACTATAACCAGCGCTATGGGGCAACGGTGCTGCTGACTTCTCACTACATGGGCGATATTACGGCTCTGTGCGATCGCGTGTTGTTGATCCACGAAGGATCATCGATTTATGACGGCAGCTTGACCGGCCTGGTCGATCGCTTTGCTCCTTACCGGGAAGTGCGGCTGGAGCTGGCTCACCCCATCACTGCCGACCAGTTGCAGCCCTTTGGCACAGTGGCGGCGATCGAGGGGCGATCGGCTCAACTTTTGGTGCGGCGGGCGGAGCTGACCCAAATCATTGCACAACTGCTCGATCGCTTCGAGATTCAAGATTTGGGGATCACCGAGCCACCCGTCGAAGACATTATTGGTCGAGTGTTTCGATCGGGAACGAACTGGCTATGACCCAAACCACTCCTTCATCTCCCTGGAAACTGGCGGCTAACTATATCCTATTGGGGGCGATCGCCCTGGTGATGTTGTTGCCGCTGCTGTGGTTGTTGGGCACATCGCTCAAGGCCCCCACGGAAGATATTTTCGCCTTTCCACCCCAGTTGATTCCCCGATCGCCCACCCTCGAAAACTTCGCCAAAGCCTGGACAAGCGCCCCCTTTGGTCAATATTTGTGGAACAGCACCCTGGTGGCGGGGCTGACCGTGGCGCTGAATCTATTGATTTGCTCCTTGGCGGCCTATCCCCTGGCACGGCTGTCGTTTAAGGGTCGGGAGCTAATTTTTAGTGCGATTGTTGCCACAATTGCGATCCCATTCCAAATCGTGATGATCCCGCTCTATGTGTTGGCGGTGAATTTGGGATTACGCAATAGTTTTGTGGGGCTAATTTTCCCGGCGATCGCCTCAGCCTTTGGCATTTTTTTGATGCGCCAAGCCTTTATGGGTGTGCCCAAAGATCTTGAAGAAGCGGCCCGAATTGATGGTTGCTCCGAACTAGGAATCTGGTGGCATGTGATGATCCCAGCAGTGCGACCGGCCCTAATCACCCTGGCGATTTTTGTGTTTATTGGGGCTTGGAGTGATTTTCTGTGGCCGCTGTTGATTTTGGATGATCCAAACACCTACACGCTGCCCCTGGGTGTGGCGCGACTCTCGGGCACATTTTCGCTAGATTGGCGACTGATTGCGGCGGGATCAGTCATTTCGATCGCCCCCATTTTGGCCGTCTTTTTGGTGATGCAAAATTACATCGTCCCCAGCGAATCGGGCAGCGGCGTAAAAGGCTAGCTCCCGCAGTGATTAGCGCAGTGATTAGCGCAGTGATTAGCGCAGTTGCTAATAGCGCCAATAGCGGCGACCTTTCCAAAAGATGCCAACGATCGCCCCCATCACCACCAACTGATCAAACTTCACCAACAAAATCGGCAGCGGCAACAACCCCAGCACCCCCAACTCCAATCCCAAGCAGGCCACCAACGTCCACAGACTGCCCGTGTTGAGGCAGATTTGCGGAAACAGCCGCTCGCCACAGTAAACCGCCAAGGCCCCCAGCCCCAGACCCACCCCAAACAACATAAACACGCCCACCTGCGCCAGGGCCATCAGGGCGCTGGCAACGACGGGCCAGGCTCCGGCCGCCAACACCAGCCCATAGTCGATCGCCAAGGCCAACGCGAGGGCCATGGCCGCCGTGCCGGCCATTTCGCTCCAAGGCTGTTGGGTCAGTTGTTTCCAGGGTTGACTCATGCGATCGATCGCCTCCAACGCAATACCAAGCGCCATTATCCAGCGCCATGCTAGCTGCTACAGGCGCGCCATCATCACCCGCCGTCGGTGAGGCCCGCGCGCTCAATCCTCCGGGGGCAAGTCCTGGGGGGATGCTTGGGTCGATCGCCCTTTGAGGGTTTCCAGTTCACGCCACAGCACCGACGCAATCAGCTCATTCCGATGCACCACGATCAACAGCATGGCCGTGAGCAGGCCAATGTAAGCATTTGCTGAAACCCAGCCCAGCAGCAGCCCCAGCCCGATCGCCCAGAGGCCACCCGTTACACAGGCGCGGCGTTCTGAGGGAGTAGCAGACTGCCAAATCGTCAAAAAAGCGTTATGGGGGGCATTACGCGGGCGATTCATGGGGGCGATTCATGGGGGCGATCGCAGGATTCAAAAGAACGGTTATCAACACCTTAGGTCTAAGGCCCGTCGTCATTGGCAGTAGGGCCGCTGAAACAGTTGATTTCCCTTGCCCCAATCATCGTAACAAGGGGCTTAAGCCCCTTGCTCCCCCACGAGCCGCTCACGGTGGAATCAAGGTTTCAAGTGATTTGACGACAAGCCCCAATGATCATCCCTGGGGTTGTGCCGTGGATGTGGGGGCGCGATCGCCCTATTGCAAACTGCTGACGAACTTATCCAGGCGATCCATCCCTCGCAAAATCGTGTCCAGGTCGGTGGCGTAGGATAGGCGGAAATTCGCATCAGACCCAAAGGGCAAGCCGGGAATCGTCGCCACTTGGAATTCTTCGAGCAGGCGCTGGCAAAACTCCACGGAAGTCAGCCCCAGCCGGGAAATATTCGGGAACAGGTAGAACGCACCTTCCGGTTCCGGGCAGGTGATTCCCGGCATCGATCGAATCCGCTCCAACATTACCGATCGCCGTTGGGTAAAGGCCGCTAGCATTTCGGCCACGCAATCTTGAGATTCATTCAAGGCTGCGATCGCCCCGTATTGGGCAAAGGTGCAGACATTCGAGGTGCAGTGGCCTTGGATTGTAGCCACGGCGCTGATGATTGCTTCGGGCCCCGCCAAGTAGCCCACACGCCAGCCCGTCATCGAATAGGCCTTGGCAAACCCATTACAAACCAGCGATCGCTCATACATCCCCTCGACCGCTGCGATGCTCAGGTGCTCGGCCCCGTCGTAGAGAATTTTTTCGTAGATTTCATCAGACACCACCACCAAATCCGTTTCGATCGCCACCTGGGCGATCGCTCGAATTTCATCCGGCGTATAGACCTTGCCCGTGGGATTCGACGGCGAGTTCATCACCAACAGCTTGGTGCGCGGCGTAATCACCGATCGCAACTGCTCCGGGGTGATTTTGTAGCCGCTCTCCTCCGTGGTGGGCACAATCACCGGCTGGCCACCGGCTAAGATCACCATCTCGGGATAGCTCAACCAGTAGGGGGCAGGAATAATCACCTCATCCCCCGCCTCAATCAGCGCCATCATCAACCCATAAAGCGCATGTTTACCGCCATTGGTGACGATCGTCTGTTGGGGTGCGTAGGTGATGCCGTTATCTCGTTGTAGCTTGTGGGCGATCGCCTCGCGCAGGGCCGGTTCGCCCGCCGCCGGGCCATAGCGGGTTTTGCCTTCGTCCATGGCGCGTTGGGCCGCAGCCACCACATGGGGCGGAGTCGGGAAATCGGGTTCCCCGGCGCTGAAGCTACAGACATCCATCCCGCTGGCCTTCATCGCCTTGGCTTTGGCAGTGATGGCGAGCGTGATGGAGGGGGTGACTTGTCCGACCCGCGCCGCTAGTTTCATGTTGCTGAAAAGTTCACATCAGAGAGGATGAACCAAATCAGAGGTTGTTGAAGCTGTCTGCAAGATCTGCAAAAACAGCATGACAAGCCGGTGACTGGCGTTAATGGTCTAGTCTCTCAGGGAAATGCGGTTCCCGTCAAAATCAATTGCTACCGTTTTCAGAAGACCCTGAAGAACCGTGCGAGGAGTGGTTGCACTATGAGTTTGTTGCCAGACAAGGCCGAGGGATTGCTTGGATCGATCGGGCTGCGATCGCCGGGGGGAGATCGAATTCCATCTCCCCTATCCCGGTTGTTGACCAATGGGGTAGTGCCAGGGGCCATTGCCATGCTGGCCATGGGGCTGGTGTCTGGCAATCTGTGGCTAGGACTGCTGGGGGGGCTGTCGGCCTTGGGCACGGGTCTGTGGTTGCTCACGCCCTTTCGTAGTGAGCTGTGGACGCAACTGATTCCGGTGTCCTGGCGCGTGCCGATCGCCGGGGCCCTGGGGTCGATTGTTGGGGTGTTTGGCTTGCTGCTGCTGTGGGGCACGGAGCGATCGCAGGATGAACAGGGCACGCGCCTTAGCATCAACTGGGATGCGGTCGGCGCAATCAGCGAAGCCCTGGGCGCTTTGGGGCAAATTGCGATCGCCGTGTTAGCGGTCTACGTGGCTTGGCAACAGTACGTGTTGTCGCGGGATTTGACGATTCAACAAAACCGGATCACCCAACAGCAAACGATCGATGCCTATTTCCAAGGGGTGTCGGACTTGGCTTTGGATGAGCAGGGTTTTTTGGAAGATTGGCCCCAAGAACGGGCGATCGCCGAGGGCCGCACCGCCGCGATTTTGGGCAGTGTCGATGCGGAAGGAAAAGCTAAGATTGTGCGGTTTTTGTCCCAGGCCAAGTTGCTTTCGCCCCTGAAGCGCGATCGACTGCTGGGTCGCCCAATTCTCGATGGCTCCGGGGGCTACGAGGAAGATCGGGCCCATGGCGTGCGGGTAATCGATTTGGGGGTGATGCTGGCCGGTGCGGACTTGCAGGACACGGATTTGCGCTGGGTGGACTTGGCCGACACGAACCTAGTGCGGGCCAACCTGAGTGGCTGCAACCTGACGCGGGCTAACTTCAGCCGCACGGTGCTGTTTGAAGCCAACTTGCGGGGTGCGGACATGAAGGGCATTCGGCTGTTCTATGGTGAGGCGGCCACGGCCACACCCCGATTGCGTGACAGCGACGAGTCCAACTACCAAACGGGTGAGGGCACCGGGGCGGTGGTGGAAGGGGCTGATCTGACCGATGTGGAAGCGTTGGCCGAGAGCGATCGCGTCTATTGCTGCATGTGGGGTGGCGATCGCACCCGGGGCACGATTCCCGGCGGCTGCGAGGGCATTGAAAACAAGCTGGGTCGCTAGATGCTCCGTCGCGAGGGGTTGACCCTGAGCCTAGAATAGAGCCAACGATCGGGACGGCTAGGCTGTGCCGATCAGATGTTGTACCCGTTCTTGCACTAGCAAACACAGCCAGATCATGACTGTTGCTTTTACGAGATCGTGAGGCAGCAAGGGGCTTAAGCCCCTTGTTATGACGACCGACTCAGCACCTGTCAACTTGCATGTTTGACTTGTTGGACGACTAGTGATCTCACCAGCTATCGATTGGGGTTCCCTGAGTTTTGCAATCGCCGTTTGAGCTACCGCCCCCACCGCCTCCACCGCCGTCATCGCCCGAGCCGTCGCGCGGTCGATCGCGCCGTCCACCCAAGCCGCCTGCCCGAGGGGGTGGCCCGTGGGGGGCGATCGCGTGGCTGTTCCGGTTGGGCCTGTTGGGCGGGCTGTCCGTGGTGGGGCTGCTGGGCGGGGTGGCGGTTGCCCGCTGGTTTCCTGGCACGGTTACGGGCCAACCGCCGGTTGAGTTGGGCTTGCGCGAACTCGATCGCCAACTCAGTCGTTGGGGGCGGCTGGGAACCGTGCCAATTGTGCCGGCCCAGCCCACAGTGGCGGCCAGTCCTTCGCCCTTGCGCTCCACGGTTCCGTCGCCGCTGGTATCCCTCACGCCCGATCGCCGCAAAGCTTTGCAAAAACAACTCCAGGCCCTAGAAGCCGATCTAAACGCCCTGATTGGGGAAGCCGGGGCGATCGAGGCGGAGTTGGGTGCGCGCTCCCCGGCCGAGCCGATCGAACAGCGGGTGCAGTCGATCGCCCGATCGCTCAATGGCACTCCCAACGGTGTTCCCCCTCGACCCACGCCCCAGGGGGTGGCCAGTGGTCGCCTGGCGATTGGTTTGCCCGCCGATTTGTTGTTCCAAGACAACCACAGCAATTTGCGACCGGAAGCGGGCGAAATCCTCGACAGCATTGCCGCCGACCTGCGGGCCTATCCGGGAGCCGTGGTGCGGGTGGCGGGCCACAGCGATGCGATCGGCGATCTGGCGGCGAACCGCGAGCTGTCCCTGCGCCGGGCCCGCGCCGTGGCCCAATACCTGGCCGATCGCCTGGAAGGGCCCTACCGCTGGGTGGCGGCCGGGTTTGGGGCCAGCCGCCCGATCGCCCCTGGGGATGACCCAGCCAGCCACCAGCGCAATCGCCGGATCGAAATCGTGATTGAACCCCCAATCGCACCCTAGGGGTTGTTGTCATTGCCTAGATTGAAGCTGAAACGGTTGATTTTCCGTGCCCCAGTGGTCGTAACAAGGGGCTTAAGCCCCTTGTCCCCCCCGATCTCGCCCTTGTCCCCCCCGATCTCGCCCTTGTCCCCCCCGATCTCGTCGGTGTGGAATCAGGGTTTCAGGCGATTTGACGACACCCCCTAAGCTTGCATCTCCTGAATCGCTCCCGAATTCTCATCCTGTTGTTGTGTGTTGAATCCATGCGGCTCGTTTTCTTTGGTACGCCTGATTTTGCGGTTCCCTGTTTGCAACGCCTGCTCGATCGCCCGGAGTTTGAGGTGGTGGCTGTGGTCACCCAGCCTGATCGCCGCCGGGGCCGGGGCAGCGAGTTGATTCCCTCGCCCGTGAAGCAACTGGCCCTGGCCGCTGGCTTGCCGGTTTGGCAGCCCGATCGGGTCAAAAAAGATCCCGAAACCCTCGATCGGTTGCGGGCCACGGCCGCCGATTGCTTTGTGGTGGTGGCCTATGGGCAATTGCTGTCGGCGGAAATGCTGGCCATGCCGCGCTTGGGCTGTGTGAATGCCCACGGCTCCCTGTTGCCGGCCTATCGCGGGGCCGCCCCAATCCAGCGCTGCTTGCAGGCCGGGGACGATCACACCGGCATTGTCACCATGCTGATGGACGAGGGCATGGACACGGGCCCAATGTTACTGCGGGCCGAAACCCCGATCGCCCTCACGGACAATGCCCACACCCTGGCTGATCGTCTGGCAACCCTAGCGGCAGATTTGCTGCCCCCCACCCTGCTAGGTTTGGCCAACGGCTTGATCGACCCCCAACCCCAACCCACCGGAGCCACCCATGCCCCCCCAATCCAGAAGCCCGAATGGGCGATCGACTGGTCTGCCCCGGCGATCGCCATTCACAACCAAGTGCGCGGCCTCTGGCCCAACTGCCATAGCAGCCTTCGCAACAGCCCCCTAAAAGTGCTGGAAACCCTGCCCCTAGAGCCGGCCTATATTGAGCGGCTACCGGCCTACCCACCAGAACTGCGCGATCGCTGGGATGCGCTCACGGTCGATTGGGCCGCTGTTGCGGGAGGCCCAGGGGCGATCGTCACCACCCTCAAGGGCTGGGGGCCTGTGGTGCGCACGGGTGAGGGCTATTTGCTGCTGCACCAAGTGATTCCTGCGGGCAAGCGCTCCCAATCGGGTTGGGACTTTGCCAATGGTCTGCGGTTGCAACCGGGCGAATGCTTGGCCCTGCCGACCTAGGGGGTTGTTGGCAATTTGTTGAGTTCTCTGCCACCCATCGCCTGTTGGTCGGGTCGCAGCCATCCAGCTCGGCTCCCGTGGCCAGTTGCTTTGGGTATTTGTCTGTTGCTCCCACAGCTCCGTTGCCCCATTTTGGGAGGCCGGCCGTGAAATCCTCCGCCAAAATTGTTGAGATCCCGATGGCCAAAACTCCGACCTCAGGGGGTGGTGCGCGTCCTGAGCGATCGGAGCGGCGCTTGCCCTTGAGTTGGCTGATTGTGGTGCCGTTTGCCACCCAATGCCTGGTGGTGCTGGCCATTACCAGTTACATCGGCTTGCACAGCAGTCGTACGATCGCCACCGACAAAACCCAAGCCTTGCTGGCTGCCGTGGGTCGCCACATTAATGCCCACCTCCAGCGCACCTTCGATGCCTATGACGCGATCGTACGCCTCACCGAGCATGACGTGGCCAACGGTCATTGGCCCACTTTGCTGACCAACCGGCAGCTCGACCACGTGGGGGGTGATCTGTGGGAATGGATGCAAGTGCTGCCAACGATCGATCGCCTCATCTTCGTTGACCCAAAGGGTAATCTCCAAGGTATTTCGCGGGTGCAAGGCTGGCGGCGTTTGTCGAGTCGTGGCAACGCATCCCTGGGGCAGCAACAACCACTCGATCGCCTGGGTCGTCCGATGGCGGCTCCCCGCCCCTACGAGATCACACAAGCCCAGTTGCTGCCATGGTTCACCAAGGCAGTCCAGAGCGATCGCCCCGTCTGGAGCGGCTTGGGAAGCGACTTGGATCAACAGCTACAGTCTGGGTTGCTACCAAACGAAGCCTTTTTGAAATATTCCTGGGTGCTACGACAGCCTCAGACTGGAAAGCTGCTGGGGGTGATGAGTGCGGATTTGCGACTGCTGGAGATTGATCGCATTTTGCAAACGATCGAACTGGATGATCGAGCCCGGGCCTTTGTGTTTACGGATGAGGGCTGGCTGATTGCCTCCTCTAGCCATCGGCGTGTTGGCGAGATTGCTATTCGCCCCCCAGAACATCTCTCCGAAACGGCTGATCTCATCCTCCGCAGCGCCAACTCCTATTTGCGCGATCGCTTTGATGGTTTTCACCATTTTCCGCCCCAAAGCACTCAGCTCTATTCCTTTGATGGTCAGCGCTATCTGATGCACTTGTCGCGCTGTCAAAGTGCGATCGCACCGGGGCTGTGGATTGGGGTGGTTGCGCCCGAGACCAACTTTTTGAGCGAAACCCAAAACACTGCCAGTACCCTCACCCTCTTGGCGGGTGCTGCCCTGTTGCTGGCCCTGGCCAGCGCCTGGTGGATGGTGCAGCAGGTGCTGCGTCCCCTACAGCAGTTGAATCGAGCGGCTGGGGCCGCAGCCCGCATCCAGTTTCAGTCGGTGTCCGATCGCAGCGGTGTAGTCGAGTTTGATGCCCTGGCAGATACCTTCAACGCCATGGCGGCCACCCTGCGCACCACCTTCGATGCTCTCCAAGAAAACGAAGCGCGCCTATCCCAAGTGCTCGAAAGTTTGCCGATCGGACTATTGGCCTTGAGTGCGGAAGGGTTTGTGCATTATGCCAACTCGGTGGCCGCCTATCTGTTTGAGCTGCCCACGGGTCGCCAACCGAATCAGGTGACTTACGATGACATCCACGATCTGATCTTCTGTGCCGGGTCCGATCGCCCCTTTCTCCGCAGCCAATTACCCGGTTGCCTTGCCCTGGGTGGCCAAGCGTCGGGAGCCGTCCAGTTAGATTTGCAACATGACGAACGGCGGATTCCCCTTGAGGTGCGGGCCGTGCCGCTGTTTGACAATCTGGGCCAGGTGATGGGGGCGATTGTGGTGTTGCAGGACATTACCGATCGCAAAATCGCCGAAGAACTGTTGGTGAGCTATAACCAAACCCTGGAACAGCAGGTGATGGAGCGCACGGCAGCCCTCGAAATTGCCAACCACAACTTGGCTTCGGCCCGGGATGCTGCCGAGCAGGCCAATCGAGCCAAAACCGTATTTTTGGCCAATGTCACCCATGAGTTGCGCACACCCTTGCACGCCATTTTGGGTTTTGGGCAACTGTTGCGGGCGGCGTTGGCCTCGGCGGTCACACATCCGCAACCAGTCCATTCAACCACCAGCTATTTGGATGCGATCGCCCGCAACGGAGCCTACCTACTGCAACTGATTGATGATCTGCTCTCGATTTCGCACATGGAAGCGGAGCAGTTGTCGTTAGAAATTGGAGATGTGGATTTGCGGGCCCTGTTGAACGATCTGTTCGACATTTTTGAAATGCGATCGCGCAGTGTGGGCGTTCGCTGGCAAATGGGAATCGATTCCCATTTGCCAGCATCGGTGCGCAGTGATGGGCGACGGTTGCGGCAAATTTTGACCAACCTGCTCGACAACGCTTTTAAATTTTCTGACAGCCTAGGCGAGGTGAGCTTGGTGGTGTTGTCGGGGCCCAATCCTGGGGATTGGCAATTTGCAGTTAGCAACACGGGGGAGGGGATTCAGCCGAATGAGCTGACCACAATTTTTGAACCCTTTGTGCAGGCCAACGCCGGTCGCAACTCTGGCCAGGGCACGGGGTTGGGCTTGGCCATTTGCCACAATTTGGCCCAGTTGATGGGCGGTCGGCTCACGGCCGAAAGCCAACCCGGCCAGCTCACCACCTTCCGGTTGTGGGTGTCGTTGGTGCCCTGCATGGGAGCCAGTCCCTGGGGAACGGTTGCGGGGCGATCGCTGGATGCTGTGGCGGCCAAGCCCCTGTCGATCGCGACCGATCCGCAGTGTCTCACCCCTCTGGCAGGAGCAGGAACCGCCCACGACTACCCAGACCCGATCGGCTCCAAAATTTTGCTGGTGGATGCGCTGCCCGATCGCGCCCAAGATGCTCACCACTACTTGGCCGGTCAGGGGTTTGCGGTGCGTAGTGTGGCCACCGGCCGAGATGCCCTGCGTCAATATGCCACTTGGCAGCCGAGCTTGGTGTGGTTTCACTTGCCCCTAGCGGGCGATGAGGGGTTGGCAACCCTGCGCCGGATTCGGGCGATCGAACGCAAAAAATCGCGTCCACCTTGCAAGGTACTAGTCATGTTTGCCCAAGCTGGACAACAGCAAGACTGGCAAGCATTGGACTGTACTTTGCTCAAGAATCCTTTACCGATCGGTCCAGTTTTGGTTGATGCGGCTTACGGTTTGTTGGAGCCAGCGCCCGTCTGTCCGTTGTTCCCAACAACCACCCATCATTTGCGGGTGGAGGGCGATGCGCTCTCCACCCTGCTACAGTCGCAGTTGGCCAGCCAATCCCTGGTTTGGCGATTGGCTCTGGAACGGGCAGCACGCAGTGCTGATGAGGAAGCGATTCACCGGCTGTTAGCTGAGTTGGCTCCTGAATGGCGGCCCCTCCGCGAGGCGATCGAACATTGGGTCAGCGAGTTTCAACTAGAGAAAATTGCTGACTTAGCCCATCCCGAGGACTGGGAAATAGACGACGAATGGGTTTGAACACACCGTTGGTCGATCGCCGATCGCCTAGTCAATGCTCAACTGAGCCGCGCAAACCGCCGCCCCGAGCAAGCCCACCTGCGGGTTCAGCACCACCGCCACGGGCACATTTTCCAGCAGGCCGCTGACCCGTCCCTTGTGGCCAAAGTGGTAGAGAAACTGGCCGCGATCGAGCAGGGGCAAAATCTTAGCGGCAATCCCCCCCGCCACATACAGGCCCCCATAGGGCAACAGCTTCAGGGCCAAGTTGCCCGCCTCGGCCCCATAGGCCGCCACAAACAGGTTCATCGCCTGTTCGCAGAGTTCATCGCTCGACTCGAGGGCCGCCTGGGCAATCACTGCGCCGGGGTCAATGCTCTTTTCGCTGCGGCCGGCTTCCTGCTCCCAGGTGCGAATTGCTTGGGCCACGGCGCTGTGGTCATGGCCGGGCTGGCGATCGCGCAAAAACTGATAGATGCCCACCACCCCCTGGCCCGACACCACCCGCTCCACAGAGACGCGATCGATCTGGTACTTGTCTTGTAAATAGTTATGCAGTTCCCATTCCAGGGCCGATCGGGCCGCAAAGTCCGTGTGGCCGCCCTCGGTGCTGAAGGCGCGGTAATGGCCCGGCTGGCCCGTAGGGATCAAGAAGCCCTCGCCCAAGCCCGTGCCCGCACCAATCACGGCGATCGGGGCAGCGGGGTCAGCGGTCACGGTTTGCAGCCAGTGCAAATCCTTGGCTTCCAGTACCGGCACGCCGTAGCCCACGGCGGCGAAGTCGTTAATTAGGGCGATGTTGGGGATGTCCAGGGCTTGGATCAGCCGATCGATTTCCAAAAACCAGCCCAGGTTGGTCAGGTGCGAGGTGCCGTTGTTAGCGACGGGCCCAGCAATCCCAAAACAGGCGCGATCGGGCCGGCGATCCAGCCCTGAGCTGGCCAAAAAGGCCTCGACCATCGGCACCAAGTCCGTGAAATCCCGGCTGGCGTATTGGGCCTCATACAGTGGCTGTAAGTCCACCGCCTGGGGATTGGGGTTGGTTGTTTTTGCCAACCGCAAAATTGTCTTGGTTCCACCCACATCACCGGCCAACAGCAGCGCCACGGTTTCGCCTCCCCGTCGAGGATGTTGCAAGAAGTTAGTTGCAAAAAGTTAGTTGCAAAAAGTTAGTAGGGGCGTAGGGGGTGTCATCTAATCTCTGCAACCTTGATTCTTGGGTTGCTTGATCGTGAGGAGCAAGGGGCTTAAGCCCCTTGTTTAGGGTGGTTGGGCCAGGAAAATCAATCATTTCAACCCCAATCAATCCCATTTGATGACAGGCCCTACGGCCGTACGCCCCTAACCGGATCTACCTGGATCCTAATTTTGCTCGAAGGGCAAGCCAAAGACCGAGCAGAAGGTTTTCTCGACCTTGTAGCCCGAGTCGATCGTTTCCAGGGGGTCTTTCCGCAGGCGGTGGCGCAGGCAGAGCACAATTACCCGGCGAATGTCATCGACCGTCACTTGGGTGCGACCTTCGAGGGCGGCGATCGCCTTGGCCGCTCGGTTGGTCACGATGTCGCCCCGCAGGCCGTCCACATCCAGCTCCGAGCAAACCTGGGAAATTTGCACCCGCATGTCGTAGTCCAGCTCCACCGAGGGCAGCAGGTTACGCGCAGTCACCAGCTTGGCTTGCAGGGCTTGTTGTTCCGTTTGGCAGCGATCGAGATAGGACTGCGGGTTGCTGTCAAAGCCCGATCGCTCTTCCACGATTTGCACCCGCAAGTTCGGCTCCTTCACGGTGCGAATTTCCGCGTGCATCCCGAAGCGATCGAGCAGTTGGGGCCGCAGTTCTCCTTCTTCCGGGTTGCCAGAACCGACCAACACAAACCGGGCCGGGTGGCGAATCGAAATCCCTTCACGCTCCACCGTGTTCCAGCCGGAAGCCGCCGAGTCTAGCAGCACATCCACCAAGTGGTCGTCGAGCAGGTTGACTTCATCCACATAGAGAATGCCGCGATTGGCCTTGGCCAGCAGACCCGGTTCAAAGGCCTTCACCCCTTCGGAAAGGGCTTTTTCGATGTCGATTGTGCCGCACACGCGGTCTTCGGTGGCTCCCAAGGGCAGGTCAACCATTTGCACCTTGCGTTGGGCCACGGGCACGGACTGACCCGCCAACACCCGATCGCGCACCTCGTCGCTCATCAATTCCGGGTCGCGGGGGTCGCTGTTGAAGGGGTCGCCATCGACCACATCAATTTCCGGCAGCAGATCGGCCAGGGCGCGGATCGTGGTGGATTTGCCCGTGCCGCGATCGCCCACGATCAACACGCCACCAATTTTGGGGTCAATGACGTTGAGCATCAACGCCAGTTTCATTTCGGCTTGCCCGACGATCGCCGTGAAGGGAA
Source organism: Oscillatoriales cyanobacterium (assembly GCA_004292515.1). Classification (GTDB taxonomy): domain Bacteria; phylum Cyanobacteriota; class Cyanobacteriia; order CACIAM-69d; family CACIAM-69d; genus CACIAM-69d. The sequence continues at coordinate 20,768 of RDXB01000030.1, read as the reverse complement.
AAACGGGGCGGCTGCGGGTTTGGGAACTGACAAGGGTTGCGGTCACGGGCTTTTGCTGAATGTCGAATCTAAAGGGTTGGATCTTAGGGCCTATTGTCAAATCGCATGAAACCCTGATTCCACCGCAACGAAATCGTAGGCAGCAAGGGGCTTAAGCCCCTTGTTACGACCATTGGGGCACGGAAAATCAGCCGTTTCAGCTTGCGCCCAGGCAATGACGACACGCCCTAACCTGGCTCGCTGGGATAGCAGGCCGCCTTTCATTTTGCCATAGACCCTGCGATCGCTCGGCCTCGACCGATCGCCCATTGCCATAATGAGACCAATCGCGATCATGAGGACTGACTGAGGACTTACCAATGATTGCCCAAACGCCCGCCACCTCGATCGACCCGGCGATCGCCCCGACCAAGCCGATCGACTATCCCGACAGCGATGGCCAACCGATGGCAGACAACACCAAGCAATTTCAATGGATTCAAACGATCCAAAGCAACCTGGCCGCCCTCTTTGCCCAAGACCCACAAGTGTTTGTGGCCGGTGACTTGCTTTGGTATCCCGTCGAAGGCAGCAACACGATTCGCCAAGCACCCGATGTGATGGTGGCCTTTGGTGCACCCAAGGGCGATCGGGGTTCCTATATGCAATGGCGAGAAGCCAACATTGCGCCCCAGGTGGTGTTTGAAATCCTCTCGCCGGGAAACCGCGTGGGGGAAATGCTGAAAAAGCAGATGTTCTATCACCGCTATGGCGTGGAGGAATATTACATCTACGATCCCGATCGCAACCAGTTGGAAGTGTTGATCCGCAACGCCGAGGGTGATTTGATTCCTGTGGATGATCCGCGAGATTGGGTCAGTCCTCGGCTGGGGATTCGGTTCCAGTGGGATGACGAAACCTTGACGCTGTTGCGGCCCGACGGTCAGCCCTTTTCCACCCTGTTGGAAGAACGGGAACGCGCCGATCAGGAACGGGAGCGCGCCGATCAAGCACAGGAGCGCGCCGAGCAAGAACGGGAACGCGCCGAGCAAGAACGGGAACGCGCCGAACAGGAACGGGAACGCGCCGATCAACTCGCAGCCCGGTTACGGGAGTTGGGTCTCGATCCATAGGAGAGCCTGTCATCAAATCGCCCAAAACCCTGATTCCACTGCTAGCGGATCATGGGGCAGCAAGGGGCTTAAGCCCCTTGTTGCGACGGCTGGGGCACGGAAAATCGATCGTTTTGGCTTGCACCCAAGACATGACGACAGCGCCTAAGCCCCTTATCTTCGTCAATACACTGGGGCAAGTAGAGTCTCCAATTGGACTTTTCAAACAGCCTCTTAGCGAATCGCAGCAATTGTTAGTGAAGTAGTGACGGCTGATACCATAGACAGCAAGATCAGCCCCGCTATTGGGGGTGCTGATGGTTTTTAGAAGTTTGAAATTGTTGGGCAAGGGCTGGGCTGTGGCTGCAACTTCGTCTGCTTGGATGTCGCTGGCACGACTGGTGGAAGAGGTGATGTATTCGGCGCGTCATCGATCGCCCCGAGCATCTTCCTCCCCATTGGCCCGCCCCTTGGTGGTCAGTTCTCGATCCACATCCCAGCGCCGCCGGATCGCCCTGCAACGGGTCGATCGCCCACCCCAACCGACCCTCGTGCAGCGGGATGTGGCCGATGATCCTTGGGCCGACGATCCCGATCACTACCGGGATCAGGATGCCGAGTCGCCCCCGCGCGATCGCCCCCGCCGCGCCCCCCAAACCCGTACGGTCAAATCTGCCAAAACGGTGCAACGACTGGTGCGCCAACGTTGGGGGCGATCGGGTTTAGTCACGCGGCGTTGGATTCCCTGGGTGGCCGGGGGCAGTCTGTTGCTACTGTCCGACTGGCAGCTTGGGTCGGCCGCTGCGGCCGGTGGGGCTGTGGTCTGGCTGGTCTACCGCAGTGAACCGCGCCATTGGCAAGCAATCGATCGGCAACTGCAAGGCTGGTTTCGGGCATTGAACCGAGGCGAAAACGGCAAACTAGCGATCGCGGTGGCCGGCGGTGGCGTAGCTATGTTGTCGGCCTATGTGGCGGCGGCGGTGCTGGGCGAGTCCACTGGCTGGCTGGGGGCGGCGACGGTGTTGCAAGGCCTGGGCACGTTGGGGGCGATCGCCCTGTTGGTGCGTCACTGGCTGGGCCAACCGGCGATCGACCATGACCGGCTGTTTCACCGGGCGATCGACCGTCTGAGCGATCGCGATCCCTTGGCGCAACTGGCCGCCACCCGGCAACTGGAGCATTTAGCCGATCGAGGTCACTTAAACCATAAACAACAGCGCACGGCGGCCGACTGTGTGCGGTTGCTGTTGGCCCAAGGCTGCGATCGCCCCGTACGGGAAGCGGCTTGGGACACCTTGGCGCTGTTGGAACCGGTGGGCGCGGATGGCGAATCCTCGGGGCGATCGGGTGGGTCGTCGCGACGGCCCATGCCGGTGAATTTGCCGCGATCGAGCTGGGCTGTGCGGGACGATCGGCGCTAAATGATGCGGCTTGTTCCGGCCCAGGCAACCGATCGGGATTTGGTGCTGTCGTTAGTTCGGCAGCTCTACGCGCATGAGGAGATTGAGTTTGCGGCCGATCGAGTCGGGTCAGCGCTCGATCGGCTCCTAGTCCAACCAGATTGGGGCAGCATCCTGTTGATTCAGCCGGCCGGTGACACCACGGACGATCGCCCCGCGATCGCCGGTTATGCCGTCTTGGCCTATCTCTACAGTCTGGAGTTTGGCGGGATGGTGGCCCTGCTCGATGAGCTGTGGATTAGCGACGATTGGCGCGGCCAAGGGCTGGGGCGCAGAACCATGGGGGCGATCGAGCAGTTTTGTCGCGATCGGGGGCTGGTGGCCCTGCGGTTGGAAGTGGGCAAAACCAATGTGGTGGCCCGATCGCTCTATCAATCCCTAGGGTTTCAGGATCTCGATCGGGACTTTTGGACAAAGCGCTTGGATTAGGGGCGATCGGTTGCACTCGAAACCCTGATTCCACCGTTGGTTGATCGGGGGGCAAGGGGCTTAAGCCCCTTGTCTACCGGGGTTGGGGAATGGAAAGTCAACCATTCCAGTTTCCAGGCAATGATGATCGCCCCTACCCGGATCTGAGTTATTCGCCCTGTTTGTGGTGGACTTCCACGACCGTGTGGACATTGCCGCGCGGGTTGAAGTCACCGATGATCGTCACCTCCAACGGGTCGGCCGCCGCCACAAAATCATCGAGGATTTGGTTAATCGACTCCTCGTGGGAAATGTAGCGATCGCGATAGCCGTTGATGTAAAGCTTGATTGCTTTCAGCTCCACCACCTTTTGGTCGGGCACGTAGTTAATCGAAATCTTGGCAAAGTCGGGATAGCCGGAAAACGGGCACTTGCAGGTAAATTCCGGCAGGACGATTTGCACGGTATAGCGGCGACCGGGGCGCGGGTTGGGAAACGTGATCAACTCGCCTTCAGTAATTTCCCGCTCACCATACTTCACGGGTTCGGAACTGGCAGTGGGGTTAGCGGTGACTTGGCTCATAGTGGCGTTGGTTGGTGCTAGTGGCGATCCTTCACAAAACTTTATAGCGATCGGGGGATGCGATTCCAGCAGGGACAGGGGCGGATTTTGGGGGGAATCGTTGATAATGGCGGGAAGTTTCTACATCAATGGGTTGAATTTGGTGGGCCATGGATAGCAACGTTTCCCCACGATCGGCTGCATCGCCCAGCTTGAGCAGTTCCCAAGGCACGATTCCGGTGTCGGTCTATCGCCAGTTGGCATCGGAGTTGCAGGCGACGCGGGCGATGTTGGAAGCGGTGCAAAAACACAATGCCCAACTAACCCAACAGCGCGATCGCCTGCGATCGGATCTCGACGCACTGGCGGAAGCCGTCGCCACCCTGCGGGCCAATGCCACACCCCAGGATGCGCCCCGCCCGATCGATCCCAGCCCCCTGCCCGTGACTCCGCCCCCGGTCACGCCCGCCGCCCCGCCGCCCCTGACGGCCCTGTACCCTCCGGCCCCAGCCGCCACCCCGATCGCGGGCGATCCCTTCCAAGCGGCCCAGGGCTGGAATTCGCTACCAGATTTGGAGCCGGTGGATCAACTCTATGGTGGGCCAGATGGGCCGGGCGCAACCCCCCTCGGCGGGTTTAGCAACTTTGGGCGATCGCCTGCGGGTGAATCAAGCTCGGGTTTGTGGCCGATCGTGGCGATCGCCCTGATTGCGGCTACGGCTTTTGGCATTAGCTTTGCGCTGGTGCGGCCGATTTTGTCGAACAAGCAAGAGCAATTCCAACCTGTTCAGCCCCAAATTCAGCCCGGTGGCAGCCCCAGCGCGGCCCCGGCTAGTCCTCGCTAGATCGGGTGGACTACTCGGAGCGATCGCTCACCAAGCGCCCGTCTTCCATGTACAGCAGCCGATCGGCAATGTCCAAAATTCGGTTGTCGTGGGTGACGAGCAAGATGGTGCAGTGGCGCTCTTTGGCTAGCTGCTGAATAATTTCCACCACGTCCCGCCCGGATTTTTTGTCGAGGGCGGCAGTCGGTTCGTCCGCCAAGATGATTTGGGGCGAGCTGACCAGGGCCCGGGCGATCGCCACCCGTTGTTTTTGCCCGCCCGACAGCTCCTCGGGGTAATAGTTCAAACGATCGCCCAAGCCCACCGCCACCAACATTTCATCGACCAGCCGATCGCACTCCGCATCGGTGTAGCGATCGTGCAACTCCAGCGACAGCCGCACATTTTGGCGCGCCGTCAAAAAGCTCAACAGGTTATGGGCTTGGAAAATATAGCCAATATTGCAGCGAATTTTGAGTAGCTCTTTGGTGTTGGCTCCCCGCATTTCTCGCCCCAGCAGTTTCAGGCTGCCTTCTTGGGCCGATCGCAGGCCGCCCAGCAGAGTCAGCAGGGTGGTTTTGCCGGAACCCGATGGCCCCGTCAGCAACACAATTTCCCCCGCTTGAATCGATAGGTTGATGCTGTAGAGCACCTGTTTTTTCAAGTTGCCATGGCCGAAATAGTGATTCAACTCGTGAATTTCAATCGCACTATTAACTAGGGAAACCGTTGATCCGGTGCTCGGCCCGGTGGACTGTGCTGGGAGGTTTTGCATAACAACCCTAGAAAATATAACAACCCTAGAAAATATCAGCGGGGTCAGCTTGGTAGAGTTTTTGCATGGCAATTACGCCGGATGCGCCACACATCGCCACCGTTAACACCAACACGGTAATCGCTCGATCGGTGGTCATGAAAATGGGTAACAACGTGGCGGAATAGGTGACTTGATATAGCCCGATCGCCAAGGCCAAACTGGGTAAAAAACCGACCGCCGCCAAAATCAAAGACTCCGTGAGCAGCACCCGCACCAAAAATCCATTGCTGTAGCCCATGGCTTTCATGGTGGCAAATTCCGACAGGTGATCGGACACATCGGAATAGAGAATTTGGTAAACGATCACGATCCCAACAATGAAGCCCATGATTGCGCCCAAGCCAAAAATAAACCCGATGCCAGTGCCTTCCGCCCAATATTGTTTTTCGACATTGGCGAATTCTGCGACGGTCAAGACGCGCACATCGGTGGGTAAATGAGTGGTCAAAACCTTTTGCATTTTGATGGGATCAACGCCTGGATCGAGCTGTACTAAACCCACTTCGATCTGGTCGGCGCTGCGATCGGGAAACAGGTGTAAAAAGGTGGAATCACTGACGATCGTGTTGCCATCGGCCGCAAAGGATGCCCCCATGGAAAATAGTCCATTGACGTTGAGCAGCCGATCGCTCATTTCCACATCCATTGGGTTGCCCGATTCCCACAACCAACTGCCAATGTCGCCATATTCTGGACGGCCAGCCGTGTCAAACAAAACGGTGCGAAATTGCGAGAGGCGATCGAGCTGGTTGGTTAATTCGGGAATTTGAAAACTGGGCTTGCCCGGTTCAATCCCCCAGACCAAAATGGCGCGACTTTCACGGGTTTTGGGATTGCGCCATTGCCCCGTGCTGATATAAACAGAACTGACGCGATCGACCCCGGAAAAGCCCAATGTTTGGTAAAGCCGTTCGCGACTGAAGCTCTTGACAGAAAATAGGGTGCGAAATTGCGGATTAATCAGCACTAAGTCTGCATCCAAACTGCGGTGGGGCTTAATTGCTGCATCAAACAGCGCCCCTTGAAAGCCCAACTGCAAAAACATCAACATATCGGCAAAAGCAATGCCCGCGATCGCCACAATCAATCGCGATTTTTGGCGCACCAAGATCAGCCACGGAAGCGGTGTTTTTTTAGGCATGATGCGAGCCTGCAAAGGGGTAAAGTAGCGCGCAGATTACAGATGCTGAAGCGGTTGATTTTTCGTGCCCCAATCGTCGTAACAAGGGGCTTAAGCCCCTTGCTGCCCCACGATCTCGTAACGGTGGGATCAGGGTTTTGGGCAATTGGACGACCAGACCGAAGTATTTTGCTGCCCCACGATCGCGCCATGGCAGCATCCAGGTTTTGAGAACCAAAAACTGGTGCTAATTCATCGCCCCAATGATCGTTTCCACTTGCAAATTGGTGAGCGATCTCACCTGGGCCGCGCTGGCCGGATCTAACAGAATTCGCACCTCTACCACGCGGCGATCGAGGTTTTCACCGGGGCGATTGCTAAAGACGTTTTGTTGCAGAATTTGCAGCCCCACTTGGGACACCGTGCCGCGCAGGGAGCCGTTGATCGCCTGGCCCCGAATCGCCACCGGCTGGCCCACGCGCACCCGCCCCACATCGCTTTGGTAGACCTCCGCCACCGCCACCATTCGATCGGTTTGGGCCAAATCCAGCAGCCCGTCATCGCCGATTTTTTCCCCAGCTCGCGCATGGACTTTCAGCACTTGGCCATCGCTGGGGGCGCGCAGGTAGGCCCGATCGAGGGCGGCGGCGGCCCGATCGCGCGTGGCCCGAGCCGCTGCCACTTCCGCCCGCGCCGTTTGCACATCCACCGATCGAACTTCGGCCACGCTGCTGAGGGTCGATCGCGCCTCCTGCACCTGTTGGCGACCGGTGCGATCGAGCCGAGCCAGAGTGGCCGATGCCTCTTGGACATTTTGGCGACCGGTGCGATCGAGTCGTTGCAGCTCGGCCCGCCCCTCTTGCAGTTGGCGGAACAGAGTTTCCACCGCTAATTTTTGGGTGTCGTAGCGCGAGGCCGACTCTGCCCCTTCGCGGTACAGCAACTCGTAGCGCCGATATTCCGCCTGGGCGTTGGCCAACTCGGCCTCCAGCCGTCGCACCGCCGCCTGTTGTTGAGCAAAATCTCCCTGCCATTGGGCTTGCAACCGCCGCAGTTGGGCCGCCTGTGCGTCGCGGTTGCCCTGCCATTCCGCTTGGGCCCGGCTGACCGTGGCCCGCTGGCTGTTGATGTCGCCGGTTTTGGCCCCCGCCAGCACTTGCTTCAGACGTGATTCGGCCACCGTCACCTGCTGCTGGGCCTCTTGCAGTTCCGCCGCCAGCACGTCCCGGGCCGCCAGCACCGCCAGCACCTGGCCCGTCGCCACCCGATCGCCTTCTTTAACCCGCAACTCCCCCACCCGATCGCCATCCAACGCCAGCGGGGCCGCCAGCTTCACCACTTCGCCCTCGGGTTCCAGTCGTCCCAAGGCGGTGACGGCCTGCGGGCCTGCGGGTGTAATGGCTGCGGAGGGTTGGGTTGGGTCGGCTTGGGCCCGATTCCATTGGGCCAACCCGATCGCCCCCAGGGCCACACTAGCGATCGCTGCCCCGCCCGCCACCACCAGCACCCGTCCATTCCAAGCTTTTGCTGTCACGATCCGTTCGCTCCCAGTAAGCCGATACCATTGCTGCGATTAGTTCCGTTTGCTCCGCCATCGAAATCTGATCCCCCATCAGCATTCGACGGTGCAGCAGCCCACTCACCCAAGCCAAAAAAAAGTCCAATACCGATCGATCATCAATGCCCAAAAACTGCGCCAACGCCTGCACATACCGCTCATCTGCGGCCATCGTCACCGCGTTTTGGCGAGCGACTTCCGGCGTTTGCTGGCGATAAAACTCCGCTAGCAGCAAATCCTGTTGCCGAAAATATTCCTCATGACAAGCCACATACTCCATGGCCACCCGGATGCGATCGGCCAAAGCCGGTGGATGGCTCAACTCAGCCAAGGCGCATTCGTTGGTGTCCTGCAAACTCAAATAGTCGATCAACTGCTCAAATAACTGCTCCTTGCTGTCGAAGTAGTGATAGAGCGTGCCGGTGGAAACCCCCAACCCTTGGGCGATCGCGCGCATCGTAATGGAGCCATAGCCCTGTTTGGCAAAGAGGGTAAAGCACTGGCTCAGTAACTGTTGGCGATATTGGTGGTGGTCAACAATTTTGGGCATGGATTAACACGCGGAGAGGCGGCAAAGCATATGTTAGGTCGGAACTACTGCATTGCCGTGCAAGCAAACATGACTCAAAACATCCAAAACATTCCTCAAATTGGCGATCGCCCTAAGTAACTGGATGGATTTTGGGAAGACAGTGGACTGCTACGGTCGATGGATTTGATTTTAATCGAACGTTCGTTATTAATCAAGTCCCCCTGCACAAGCCCTCACCCTGGGAGAGTCGTTAAACTGGAGATATCTACCCCGATGGACGATCGCGGCTAGACCACTTTTAAACGTTGGAACTTCGGAGCTGCCCCAATGACGATTTGGGTGAACGAGCAAATTGACCCTGCGGGCATTACCTATGCTTGCATTGCGTCACAAACGGAAGAACATGCAAAGGCTTGCTATGAGTCGTTTCAAGAAAATCTGACCGACCACCAACGGGCAGAAGGCTGGGTGGTGACCATGCGCACGGTGGACTCCTGGGATGATGTGCCGGTGGCGGCCCTCAAGTTAAGCGTCTAGGAGTTGGGATGCTGGGAGCGATCGCCCTCGTCGATGGCAGTGGCGATCGCCCATCACTGGTTCCATCATGGCCCCAGCCTTGCGGTCGGCCCTCTCGCTCATCCAAAACCGAAATCAGGGGTTTGCATCGTATCGGAGGCGGTCGGGATACAATCAAACCGTCAAAACGCCAGTCCATCCGCAGCAGGAATCGAGATTTTATGGATCGCCAAGATGTTCGGGAGCGCCTGGGTAATATCGATCAAATCCGCGACATTCTCGTAGGTTCGCAACTGCGCGACTATGAAAATCGGTTCGCTCAAATTGAATCGGAATTAAACCTGTTGCATCAAGATCTAGAGGATCGAATCGAGGAAGTGAAGTCGTCCTTGTCGTCACAACTGCAAGCATCTCTCGAAGCCCTTGACAAGCGATTGAAGGCGTTCACGATGAAAATGCAGGAAGAGACAACGGATCTTCAGCAACAAAATGATCGCTTGGGTCGCCGGTTGCAAAGTACGTTTGAGGAGCTGGATCGTGCTTTTGAAGATAAAACCAGTGCGATCGATGGGCGCTTAAATGAAAGTCGTGACAAGTTGCAAGAGGATATTCGCACCCTGCGATCGCAAGTTTTTGAAGAACTGGAAGGACGAATTAACGCCCTGCGCGATAACAAATTGGAGCGCGAAAGCATGGCCGAATTGTTGTTTGAGCTGGGAATGCGCCTGAAGGGTCAGGATGTGGTTCCGGCGTTGCAAGCGGCGATCGATCCGCCCAGTGCGCTGTCGGTGGAGTTGATTGCACCGGAAGGGTAATCCACGAGTTTGTTAGCGTTTCCGGGCACTATCTATGGCCGACCCTTCAGCCTCAAATTCTGGCGCTGCCGATGACGGGCTAGATTGGCTATCCCTCATCGGTGACATGCTGCTGGTTCCCGGTCAGTCTGCGGCGGAGTCTGCCTCCCAGCCGGCTCCCGAGTCTGCGGCTGTGCCGGTCGTGGCAGACCGATCGACGGTGGAGTTGCCCGTGCCGGAGTTGCCCCCAGCTCCGGCCTCCCCAGCGGTGGCCGTTGCCACATCCGAGCCACCGCTATTGGCGATCGATCCCTTATCAACATCAAGCCAGCCAGAATTAAGCCAGCCAGAATTAAGCCAGCCAATATCAACAGACTCGGCTGTGGTGGCTTCCGTAGCATCTACGCCCGCTGCTCGATCGCGCCGTCGCACCAACCGCACAGCCCCTGACCCCCCATCGACTGCAAATGACGCATGGGATCAGCTCCAAAACTTGCTAGTGGGGGATGTGGCCAGCCAGCTTGAGACCCGTGTGGATCGGCTGCGCTCCGAGGTGACTTGTTTGCAGGAACAGGTGGAGCCGCTCGATCGCCTGCTGCAAAGCCCGGAAACCTTGGTGAATTTTTTATCACCGGTACTCAGCCAAGAAATTGAACGGCAAGTGCGAGGGGCCGAACAAGAAATTGTGGAGTCCCTGGAAACTGTCTTGGCGCAGGCCTTGCCCGGTGAGGATGTGCAGCTCAGAAAGCACATCGACCAAATGCGCAAGATCCTCCATGAGCCGGATGAGCTGACTCGGGTGCTGGCTCCGTCCCTGGCCCATCGATTGGAGTCTTTTACCGATGATTTGCTTCAGTCTGCCGATCAAGGAGCCGGTGATGGGGTCAATATTCTGCAACGGCAGATTGACTATGTGCAGGTGATGCTGCGCGATCCAGATATGTTGGTGGAGCTGCTGTCGCCGGCGATCGTTTCGACGACCCAGAAACGGGTTGAGGATGTGGAGCGGGAAATTACATCGGTTGTGTCGCCAGCGGTGGAGATGCTGCGATCGGATTTTCTAGCGCGCTTTTCGACCTTGCAGCATCAAGTTCAGCAGATACATTACTTGCTGCATGATGCGGATTCGCTGGTGGAGCTGTTGTCACCGCTGATTGCGCGGTTGATTGAGCGGCGAGTGGTGGAAGCGCGTGAGGAAATTTGCCAGGCGCTGCTCCCAACGATCGACCGGATTATTTTGGAGCGATCGCTTCAGGATCGCCAAGCCATGGCTGAGGCGATCGCCCCTGTGCTGGATGCGGCGATCATCAGCCGAATGCAAGAGCAACCCGAAGCCCTGGCCCAGGCTATTTCTCGGGCTGTGGCCCCTGAGACGGCTGCCGCCATGCGCGAGCAATATCGCCTGGATTCGATGTCGATGGTGGAAGCGCTCGGGCCGATGATGGGCGCGTCGATCAAGCAGCAGATTGTGGTTGAGCGTGATGCGATGGTCGATGCGCTGTACCCGGTGATTGGCAACACGATCGCCAAGTACATGAAGGATGCGATCGAGTCGATCAATGAAAAGGTGCAAAACACCCTCAGTGTTGAAGGGGTTAGTCGCAAGCTGCGAGCACGAATGCAGGGGGTGTCGGAGGCGGAGCTAATCCTACGGGAAGCCATGCCCTACCGGGTACGGGCCGTGTTTTTGATCCACAAAGCCTCGGGATTGGTCATGTCTGAGGCACAGTTTTCCGAACAGGAACCCCTCGAAGGCGACATGCTGGCGGGTATGCTGACGGCCATTCGCAGCTTCGTGAGCGACTGCATTGTCCAGAGCGAGAGTGTGTCGGAGCTGCACGAAATTCAGTACAACGACTCGCAAATTGCCATGGAAGTGGCTGGCTATTGCTACTTGGCGGTGATTGTGCAGGGAGAGCCGTCCAAGGCCCTTTATCGACATTTGCGCTCGACCCTGGTGCGGTTGGTCGAGCGCTACGATCGCCCGATTCAGAGCTTTGATGGCGATCCGAGCGCCTTACCCCAGGCGATCCACCTGGCCGTGGCGGCCCTGGTGCGCCAAACGATCGGCCCCCAACAGCAGCAAGCTCGACCTGCTGGATTTCCCTGGGCCTTGGCAGGATTGATCACGGGGCTTGTGTTGGCGATCGCCTTGCCTTGGACTTGGTTTCGGTACCAAGCCCAGCGCGATCGCACCCTGATGACGGCGATCGAAACGGCCTTGAGCACCTCCCCTCAACTGGCGGTGTACGATCTCTCGGTGCAGTTGACGGGCGATCGTCTATCTCTGCAAGGCAAAGTGCCCTATCCCTGGTTGCGGTTCCAGGCCGAGCGCACCGCCATGCAAACCTATCGCGCCACCGATCCCAGCCGGTTCCAGCAAGCGCCCCCACCCAACAATCAAATCATTGCTGTCCAATTGCCCAACGATCCCGTGTTGGCAGCGGCAGAGGTGGCCCGCGTCTCCGAAACCCTCAACCGCAATGGCAATCGCGTCGGTGCCAGCTACAGCATTGACTCCCAAGCGGGAGGAACCGCGACAATTGCTGGATCTGTGCGCAGCCGTGCTGAATCTAGTGCGATCGCATCGGCTTTTTCCCAAATTCCGGGCATTGCGCGCGTGGTCAACTCGTTGCAAATCGTCATTCCGAGTTTGACAGTGCGGTTGTACTTTGAGTTAGGAGCCGATCGCTTTGTCGATGTTGACTTAGCCGGCAAAATCGAGCCAATTCGCGAATTTCTCCAGCGCTATCCCGACCTGAACCTGCGGGTGGTTGGTCATAGTTTGACCACCGAACCCAACGGGGCTGGTTTGGCGCTCTTGCGGGCCCAATCTGTGCGGTCGGCCCTCGTGAGTCGCGGCATTCAGGCCCAGCGACTGACCATTGGTTCCCAGACGGGGCCGCCACCCGATGTGACCCGGGATGATCCCGATTGGATGGGGCGCTGTGTGCGTTTTGAGGCGATCGCAGCACCCTAGCAGGTGGTTAGCGCCCAAGGAGATCAGCGGAGATCAGCCGAACCGGATGGGCCGCGTCCGAGAAGAGTGGCGGCTCTCGAATCATCAAACCCAAGGCCGATGGACAGTCCATGAAGCGGGATCGGGTAGTGCCCGTGAGGTGATGCCTTTGGGTCAAACATTGCTCATCGCTGATGTGGTAAGGATCTGACCCGTCCATCATTACCGAATGACGGCACGACCATTTGATTACTTGATCATTGATTGACCCATTGATTGACCCATTGATTGACCCGTCAATCGACCCGTCAATCGACCCGTCAATAGATTCATCAATTGAGTGAGCCATGATTTGATTAATCCATGATCTGACGATGATCTCTATAATCTAAATTCGTGATCTACAGCCATGATCGAGATGATCAAACCCAGTCTAATTCCTGTTAATGATCTGTGAAGTAATGCAAACTCTTGCAAAGAAAATTTGTTTAGTGGGTGATTACGCTGTTGGGAAAACCAGTCTCGTGCGACGGTTTGTTGATCGGCAATTCAGCGATCGCTATCTATCAACCATTGGTGTCAAAATCTCGCGCAAATTAGTGCCTCTCCCTGAAAATGATCAGTATGAAGACTTAACCCAACCAACGGCTGTGCAGCTTCTGATTTGGGATGTGGAAGGTCAGACCAAATTCCAACGGATTGCCCCCAGCTATTTGCAAGGCTCTTCGGGGTCGATCATTGTGGCTGATGTCACCCGCCCCGAAACCCTAGATCACATACGCGACCACGTTAATCTAGTGCGAACGATTTCACCAGCCGGGTCAGTTATTTTGGCTTTGAACAAAGTCGATTTGATTGAACCAAGGGAGCTAGAAAAAATCGCAAATTGCTTGGAACCCTTGATCTCGTCTGAACAATGTCCGCTGTATTGGACTTCTGCAAGAAGTGGGGATAATGTTGATCAAATTTTCACTGAATTGTCTTCGGCACTCGTACGCTCAACACCAACCTATCGACTATAGAAACGATGGGGCAGACTTTTCGGAATTGGTGAAAGCTGCCACTCAAGATTTCAAAACGGTCTAGTTTGGTATGACTACTTGTGCCGCAGCCAATTGAGAGCGACTGGTTAAAGATTGTTGATGGAATGGAATAGTCTCTACCTGAACGTGACTGTATTACTGACTATTGCTGACTATTACTGACTCATGATTGAGCCTCAGTCCGATCTATAAATTGCCAAATGGCATCGGCGGTGTGATCGGGCTGTTCAAGATGGGGAACATGACCGCAATGATCAATCCAAACCAATTGATTCTTGGGAATCGTGGCTTGCAATCGCGTGGCGTTTTGAGTACCCAAAATCTGGTCGCGATCGCCCCACAAAATTAGGGTTTCTTGCGGAATTTGGGCAATGCGATCGCCCGAAATAGTGTAGCCCCCGTTGCGTGTGAAGGAAATCAGTGCTTCACTCCAACGGGGCATCCCCAAATGCAGTGCCCCACAGCGATAGGCTTCCTCGGTGGCGCAGCGATCGGGGTCGGCGTAGGCTTTGCGGCCAATGCCCGATCGCACCCCTTTTGTAGATAGAAACTGTGTCGCCAGTTGCCCCAAGGGTGGAATCAAAAACCGGCTGGCGATCGGCTTACCCACAAATCCGGCACTATCAAGCAACACCAACTTTTGCACCGCTTCGGGATAGGTGAGGGCAAAGTCCATAGCCACAGACCCGCCCATCGATGCCCCGATTAAAATGACGGGTTGCCCAATCATCTGCTGCCAAAAAGCGTAGAGATGGGTGCGTATTGCTTCAGCCGTAAAGTCTAATTTTTCGGGGCGATCGGTAAAACCAAACCCCAATAGATCGATCGCCCAGGTCGCACATTGTTCAGCTAACTTTGGCAACAATCGCCGATATTCCAACAATGAACTATCAAAGCCGTGGATTGCCAAAATAGGTGCACTATTCCTGTCAGTCGCCGTTTCGATCGCAGGTTGCGCCCTGACAAAACTGGTGGCGATCGGGAGCAAGCTGTGGGCGTAGGGCAACGGCACATTAATCGTTTGGCGCTGAATTTGCTGCACAAAGTCGATCGACTCCGCCTCGGTCAAATCCGCAACCGCCTCGGTCAAAAAGTCGGGGAATCGGCCTGCACGTTCTGACACGATCGCTACCTCCAAGAAATTAGATTATGTTCCTGCCAACCCATCATCCTAAAGCAAGACTTCCCCGATCGACACATCTCGGTGGGCAAGGTGATCGCCCCTCTGGCCGTGGCCTACTCAGTTTTGGGGGCTAATTTGGTTTCATCTACTATGAGCATTGGTATGAGTATTAGTATGTATATTGGCATGAGCAATGATATGAGTATTGGCTTTTCATACAGTCAAACAAGGAGCTTAAGCCCCTTGTTTCCCACAACTATTGCTGTGTTGTAGATGACTGAAGATGCCTTTTAGATCTGCTCAAAAAGAGCATGGAATCTACAGTTCTTCAAACCGCACATTGATGTTAATTGTGTCGGGGCCAAGCATGGTTCCTTGCACCACCAAGGCCACTTTTTTGGCTGGTGATGTTGGTCGCAAACTCATCGTGGCCGGTGGATCAAACACCAGGTTGATTCCCCACTGAGCAACTTGGGTGTTGATCGGTCGCTCCACATAGCCTTTTTTGGTCAGTTCAGTCTTATAAAACTGGGCCGCTTGCTCGGGCTTGAGCTTCACTTGAAAGTTCAGCATTTTTTGCCCATAGGCATTTGCACCAAACATTGTGGCCAAATTACGCGGTGATCCTTGGGGCCGGGGCAAACCCGTCAAAATTTGGTCGAGGTTACTGGGGGCCTGTTTCGGGGCGGTAGCTTGGACGATCGCCCCAGTCTCTTGGGCCACGGCAGCAACGGTCATCACCGATCCCAAGCCTAGACCCAGCACACCCAAGCAACTGATAAATTGCCAACCTGGGCGCTGATTTTTCAATTCATTGCGAGCCATAAAAGTCCTCCCAAAAACACAAAATCTGCCATGATTTCTAATAGTTGAGATGGATTAAATTCCACACTGCAACCCCACTGATTATAGGCAACTGAATTGCCGATCGAGTAGGTCTCTGGTGGTTCAGGGTGCAATCATGAACCGCCTTGCTGCGATCGAAGTAACCGCCACAAGGCGGCCGTTTTAGTGTTGAATTTTTACTGATTATTCCCTTCAAGCAACCTCACTCGACCTCCATGACCCGTACAGCCGACGCGATCGCCCCCCATGGCGGCACACTCGTTAACCGCATTGCCAGCCCCGAGCAAAAGGCCGAATTTCTCAGCAAGGCCGACCATTTGCCCCGGATCGCCCTGGACGATCGCGCCGTTTGTGACTTGATCGCGATCGCGATCGGAGCCTTCAGCCCGATCAACGGCTTCATGGGCCAGGCCGACTACAACACCGTCGTCACCGATATGCGGCTGGCCAACGGGCTGCCCTGGTCAATTCCCGTCACCTTGCCCGCTAGCGACGACGTAGCCAACACCCTGCAAGTGGGTCAACTGGTGCGCCTCGATGACCCCACAGGCCGCTTCATTGGGGTATTGGAACTCACTGAAAAATATCGTTACGACAAAGCCCACGAAGCGATCAACGTCTATCGCACCAACGAAGAGAAGCACCCCGGCGTGGCCGTGGTTTACAACCAAGGCGGCACTTACCTAGCCGGCCCCGTGTGGCTGTTGGAGCGCGAACCCGACTCCCGCTTCCCCCTCTACCAAATCGACCCGATCGACTCGCGCCACGCCTTCCGCGAAAAGGGCTGGAAATCGATCGTCGCCTTCCAAACCCGCAACCCGATCCACCGCGCCCACGAATACATCATCAAGTGCGCCCTAGAAATCACCGATGGGCTGTTCTTGCACCCGTTGGTCGGCGTAACCAAGAGTGACGACATCGCCGCCGATGTGCGAATGCGCTGCTATGAAATCATGCTGGA
The DNA here is from genome assembly GCA_004292515.1 of Oscillatoriales cyanobacterium. GTDB lineage: Bacteria > Cyanobacteriota > Cyanobacteriia > CACIAM-69d > CACIAM-69d > CACIAM-69d. The sequence goes on along the minus strand of RDXB01000030.1, from coordinate 4,154 downwards.
AAACTACTTCCCGCGCGGCCGCGTGATTTTGGCGATTAACCCCTGCGCCATGCGCTATGCCGGCCCCCGCGAGGCAATTTTCCACGCCTTGATCCGCAAGAACTATGGCTGCACCCACTTCATTGTTGGCCGCGACCATGCCGGGGTGGGTGACTACTACGGCACCTACGACGCGCAATACATCTTTGATGAGTTCACCCCGGCAGAGTTGGGCATCATGCCCCTGAAGTTTGAGCACGCCTTCTACTGCAAGCGCACTCAGGGCATGGCCACCTCCAAAACCAGCCCCAGCGAACCCGATGAGCGGGTGCACCTGTCGGGGACGAAGGTGCGGGAAATGTTGCGTCGCGGTGAGTTGCCGCCGCCGGAATTCTCGCGCCCCTTGGTGGCGGCCGAGCTGGCCCGCGCCATGCAGATCCCCGAGTCCTATTCGATTTAGCGCAAGCAGTCTAGTCAGGTTAGCGCAATCAGTCTGGTCGGGTCAGTCTGGTCGGGTCAGTCTGGTCGGGTCAGTCTGGTCAGGATCGATGCAGGATTTGCGAAGACCCTAGTGGGTGTCATCATTTGCTGGAATGAGTCTGAAATCGTCGGTTTTCCATGCCTCAGTTGTCGTAACAAGGGGCTGAAGCCCCTTGCTCCCCACGATTTGCTAACGGCAGCATATCGTCGGTTTTCCATACCTCAGTTGTCGTAACAAGGGGCTGAAGCCCCTTGCTCCCCACGATTTGCTAACGGCAGCATATCGTCGGTTTTCCATGCCTCAGTTGTCGTAACAAGGGGCTTAAGCCCCTTGCTCCCCACGATTCGCTAACGGCAGCACCAGGATTTCAGGCTAATTGATGACACGCCCTAGCCCCTCCCCCGACCTGGGAGAAGGGGTTAGGGGATGAGGGCAATTGAGGGCTTGCGTGAGTCCTGAATAATCTAGCCATCCAAACAACGGGGCCGATGGATGTTCTCCATCGGCCTTTGGCGTGCTTTGGCGCATTTTGGGCGTATTTAACGACTCCAGATCCACCAGCCACCGATTAAGAGACCCACCACCACGAGGCTAAAACCCAAAAAGCGGTTTTCGTGAACGATCGAGGCGGGATCGATCGGCTCTGGTTCCGGGGTGGGGCGGGGGCGCGATCGCTGGGCTGGCGCGACCGTTGCCGTGGCCCGGCCGCCGGAGTTGCCCGCCTCATCCAAATTTGACAAATCGGGAATTTCGGTCAGCCACTCGGGCCGCTTGCTCAAAATCGGCGCTTCCAAAATGGCCAACAGCCGCCGCGCCTGCGATCGCGTTTCTAGGCTGGGGTGCTTGCTCAGTTGCCGACAAAGCTGCACTGCCAAGTCCTGTAGCCCCGCCGCCTCGTAGGCCGTCACTAGCCACACTTGCATCTCGCCGCCCAGGGCACTGGCCGCCGCCAACAGCGACACCGCCGATTCCAAGGCCTCGATCGCCTCTCGATAGCGACCCGCTTCAAAGAGCGATCGCCCCTGTTGGTATAGCTCCTGGGCCCGATCGTGTGACATTACCTCAAAGTCCGTCACCGGTTTTGCATCCGGGGCTGAGGCGATCGATGGGGAGTCAAATTCGGTCGATTGGGGATTGCTGGTCACGAGATCGCCTCGTCTGGAATGCTGAAATTAACGTTCTAGCCCTTTACGCAGCCGCAAGGCCTTGGGTTAATCTTAAGGGGCATTTTTAGGAACTCTTTGCGCGCTATGAACCGGCCGCTTGCGATCGCTGCCCTCACCAGTCTCGGTTTGGGCTTGGCGGGACTCCAAACTATCACCGCCCAAGCCCAAGATCGAACAGCTCCGCAGGTTGAATGCCGACGGGCTGTTCCATTGATGCCTGTGGGGGGAACTGATCCCGAAGTGGTGAAGCGGGTTTCAGCGCCCGGTCTGTTGTTGACGCGCAACAACTGGAACACGGATTTTGTGGTTCCGAGTAATCAAAGTTTCGCCAGTTTTCGGGTGAATTTGTTTTTCAAAGACTCGGGCAATTATCAGGCTGAAATGTTTTTGAAGTATGGCAACAACAGCAACGATCGCTTCTATGACGAGCGAATTGTCACCGAAGAAAACGAGCTGTTTCCGGTGGCTGCCTATCCGCGTCGTCAACAGGGTCGAAATATTCAGCCTTTTCAGGTGAATGTGAAGGTGGGCAACACGGGTTCGATCGGCAAAGTTTACGTGGTATCAGTAGACGGTTGCCGTTAATGCCTTTCATAAAGTCTGGGTAGGGTGGGCACTGCCCACCACTATTCTCCAAAGTTGTCCCCCAAAGTTTCTCAAAGGTGAAAGTAGTTTTTAGGGCGTTGTTCTCGATTTTGGGTGTGACGGCAGTTTTGGTGGGCAATGCCCACCCTACTAGCTCAAAGGTGAAAGTAGTTTTTAGGGCGTTGTTCTCAATTTTGGGTGTGACGGCAGTTTTGGTGGGCAATGCCCACCCTACTAGCTACTAAAGCATTAGGTTAATGCTAGGAAGTCCGTCGTGACAGACAAGGGGCTTAAGCCCCTTGCTCCCTAACGATCAATAGTGTAATCAATCAAAATAGACTAGTTACAGTACTACAATCATGTATCTTGCTGTACGATTGCGCTATGTCTGAGCCAGCTTCTAGCCCGATCGCACGTTTCATTCAGCGGTGGCAAGCATCGAGCGGCAATGAGCGGGGCAATTATCAGCTTTTTTTGAGTGAATGGTGCGAGGTGTTGGGGGTGGCGCGGCCCGATCCGAAGGGGGCGATCGCGGGTGATCCCTATTGTTTTGATCGGGATGTGACGATCTATCACCCCAGCGGCAAAAAGAGCGCGGGATTTATTGATCTGTATAAAGAAAATTGCTTCATTTTGGAAGCGAAACAGGGCGGCGTGAGTGGCGGCAAAGTGGGCACGGCCAAGCGCGGCACGGAAACCTATCGCAAAGCAATGCGGGGAGCCTTTAACCAAGCGGTTTCCTATGCCCGAACGTTCAAAAATCGCCCGCCGTTTCTGATTACTTGCGACATTGGCGAGAGCTTCCAAATTTGGTCAGATTTTGGGGCGGCTTCGGAGTTGGATTATGGCAGCTATGATGCGCGCCAGGAAATTCCGTTTGGGGATTTAGCCAAGCCGGAGATTTTTGAATTATTTGTGGATATTTTCACCGATCCACAAAAGCGCAACCCGGAGAAAATTGCGGCGCAGGTGACGCGGGAAGTGGCGGCGGATTTGGCGGATTTGGCGAAGTCGTTGGAGGCGGAGGGTCGCGATCCAAAGTTGGTGGCGGATTTCCTGATGCGCTGCATTTTCACGATGTTTGCGGAGGATGTGGGGCTGTTACAAAAAGAGCCGATTTTTACGGAGAACCTGGAGGAACGGTGGCAACCAAGCCCGCACAAGTTCCAAGCGGGAATTGAGGCGCTGTGGGCGGCGATGAATGAGGGGAAACCCTTTTGGGATTATGGCAAGTTGCTGCAATTCAATGGGGGTTTGTTTGAGGATTCGTCGGCGATCGCGTTGAGTGGGGAGCAGTTGGCGACGTTGTTGCGGGCGGCGAAACGGGATTGGCAAAAAGTTGAACCGGCGATTTTTGGGACGTTGTTGGAACGGGCATTAGATACAAAGGAACGCAGCAAGTTGGGGGCGCATTATACGCCGCGTGCCTATGTGGAACGGTTGGTGCGGCCGGTGGTGTTGGAGCCGTTGCGGGAGCGGTGGCGGCTGGTACAAATTGCGGTGGATGGGGTGTTGGGGATGGGCGAAGAACCCCAACCTAGCAGGGGCGAAAATAGTCGATTAGACAAGGGGCTTAAGCCCCTTGCTGCCGAGGCGATCGGGGCGATCGGGGCGATCGAACCAACAAAAATTCAGCGCGATCGGGCGGTTTTGGAGTTAGAAAATTTCCTGAAGGAACTGCGAGAAATTACGATTCTCGATCCGGCTTGTGGGACGGGAAATTTTTTGTATGTGACGATGGATTTGATGAAGGAGTTGGAGTCGGAGGTGTTGGCGCGGCTGGCGGAGGTGTCGGGGCGAGATCAGTTGCGGTTGGATTTTGAGCAAATTAATCCGAGCCAGTTTTTAGGGATTGAAATTAATCCGAGGGCGGCGGCGATCGCGGATTTGGTGGTGTGGATTGGCTATTTGCAATGGCATTTTCGGCGGTTTGGGGATGTGCC
>RDXB01000079.1 GCA_004292515.1 Oscillatoriales cyanobacterium | reverse complement strand
GGGGATTCCGGCCCTAACCGAACAACCGAAGCTGCTCGACTAGACCACGGGTTGACGCTTCATCGGCTGCTACCAGCGAACTGGATTTACGCTTACCTCCACGTCCGTTTAAAGTCTCGGACTGCCCGCCCACGACTTGGATATTAATCGCTGCGTTGATGTCGCGGTCATGAACCGCGCCACAGTGCAGACAAGTCCACTCACGCACATTCAGTGGCTTCTTGCCGCCTAACTGTCCACAGGCTGAACAGCGCTGGCTAGTCGGCTCCCATCGGCTAATCACTTGGAAATCCCGCCCGTAGCGAATTGATTTCCCTTCGATCATTTGCCGAAAGCTGTACCAGCCAGCATCGCTAATCGCCCGTGCCAATTTGCGGTTTTTGATCATTCCCGACACATTCAAATCTTCCAGAACGAGATTGCTCCGCAAGGCTTGCGCCAACGCTTGGTTCTCGCGAACAATCCGGGTTGATAACTTGTGTAGGAAATCGGTTCGTTGATCTTTGATTCGGGCGTGGACTTGCGACTGAATCGCTTTTGGGCACGGCGCAACCGCTTGAGGGATTTGGCTAGAGGCTTGGGACTCAGCACCTTTTCACCCGTGGACAGGGTGGCAAAAGTGGTCAACCCTAAATCGATGCCAACTCCATCATTGACCGCCTTCAGAACGACTGGATCGACTTCACAGACAAACGACGCAAAATACCGATTGGTAGCATCTTTGATGATCGTGACCGATGAAGGATCAGATGGCAGCTCCCGAGACCATTTCACTCGCACACAACCAATCTTGGCTAGGTAAACCGAATTGGGCTTAACCGAAAAGCCATTAGTTGTGAAGCGAATGGACTGAGTGGAATGCTTCTTTTTGAACTTGGGAAATCCGACTTTGCGACCTCTTCGCTCACCCTTTAGGCTTTTGAAGAAATTCTTCAGTGCTTGACAGGAATCACGTAAAGACTGAATAAGTGGATCGCATCCCACTTCCGACAGCCACCCACGTTCAATAGTTGATTTGGCTTGAGTAATGACCCGCTTTTGCAGTTCAGTGTCGTTGACTTTTTCTCCCTGCTGATAAAGATCTTGATGCAAGCAAATTGCATCGTTGTAGACCACGCGAGCGCAGCCGAATGTTTTCGCCAGCATTAATCTTTGCGGGCGATTCAGATAGATTCGGTAGCGGAATCGTGCCTTCATGGTTAACACTATGCAGTAGGGCTAATCGAAAAAGCCGCTCTAAAAGGGCAGGGCTGCAAACCCTTTTCTTTTGGTGATTGGGATCAGGATTTGGGCGATCGCGCGGCTGGGATCATGTGGCTGGGATCATGTGGATTCGATCGGCAGACCGTAGCTTTGGAAGCAGCGCACCACTCGATCGATCTCAACTGGGGTGGGTGGTTGCGCCTCGCCTAGGGCGTAGTCGTAGCCCATTTGCTGCCACTTGTACTCACCCATTTTATGAAATGGCAACACCTCCACCTTTTCCACACAGCGCAGCCCCGCCACAAATTGCGCCCAGCCCGCCAGGTTGGCCGGATCATCGGTTAGGCCCGGCACCAACACAAACCGGATCCAGGTGGGCTTGTGAATTTGATCCAGGTAGCGTGCCACCCGCAAGGTGGGTTCGATCGCCACATGGGTGACATGGTGATAAATCTCCGAATCAAAGGACTTGAGATCTAGCAATACCAAGTCGGCTAAGTCTAGTGCTGGCTGCGATCGCGCAAAATCAGGAAACCCCGATGTATCGAGTGCTGTGTGAATCCCTAAATTCCGACAGCGCCGAAACAGCTCGGCCGCAAATTCGGGCTGCAACAACGGCTCACCACCACTCAGGGTCAAGCCACCACCGGAAGCCTGCATATACGATCGATAGCGCTGAATTTCGTCCATCAGCGCATCCACCGTCACCTCGCGCCCTTGGTGAGGATCGCGAGTGTCGGGATTGTGGCAATAGAGGCAACGCAGCAAACAGCCTTGGGTAAACACCACAAATCGAATGCCGGGGCCGTCCACGGTGCCGCAAGTTTCGATCGAGTGAATCCGCCCATGTACAATCTTCGTCCCTAGCTCTGTATCATTCACTGTCCAGTCACTCGCCCATGGCGAGGGGAAAATATAACTCCAGTCGCCTCGCTAGTTGCACTAATACCCACCGACTAACTCCATAGCATCTGCGATCTGCTGTACCAACCGTTTGAGGCAAAGGCTGTATCTACATTATTGATGTCTACATTGTTTCTACATTGTTATTGATGTCTATATTGATCAATGTCTACATCGATCGCTATTGATCGCTGGGGCGTATAGAGTATCAATTCAATTTTGGTGTAGCAATTTTGGCGTATCAATTTTGGCTTTTTAGACATGCTCTCGGGGCAAGTTTGGTTGTTTGGTTTTAAAGACTGCAAACCCCGCCAACGATCGCTAGTGGGGGTGCGATCGCGGGCGGGGCAAATTTGGTGAGTGAGATGGTGCTAGTGCCGAAGCAACCCAGCAGCCAGCGCAAACTTCCACTCGGGTTTAGTGCTTGTTCAAATCGAGGCCGGCTTCTTTGGCAAAGGCTTGCAGACCTTTGGTGTTCAGAGTTTTGAGGGCTTTGGTCGAGAGGCGCAGACGCACCCAGCGGTTGCCTTGGGCCCACCAGATCCGCTTCCACTGCAGGTTCACTTCTTGCAGCTTTTTGGTGCGGCGGTGCGAGTGAGAAATGGCGTAGGCGTTGTTGGCTTTCTTGCCAGTTAACTGACAGACACGAGACATGGCTTTCTCCAAGCGGAAGCAGACTAGGGATTTGCAAAGACTTCAGATCGCGAATTGAGATCCTATAGATTAATCCTGAAGATTTGATCCTGAAGATTAATCCTATAGATTCAGATAGTTCGGATGTTACCGATCCAAAATCTTACGGATCTAAGGCCGCGAACGGGTGCTGAAGCGGTTTGGTCGGGTGGCTTCGGCAGGGGACGACGGGCATCGATCGCCAAGCTGAGAGCGCAATTTGCCAGTATACCTTACCCCGTGAATCTACCGGCGGGAGAATTCCCATTCTGAGCAGTTGCCGCTACTCTGGATCTGGGCGATCGAGTGGCCCTGCTATCCAGCCCCTAGCGCGACCATCAAAGCGCTCCCGGTTGCCGTGAAACGACCCTTTTAAGTTCTCTGTTGCTGTCTGATATTGATTTGGTATTTACGCTATGGATGCTTCGAGTACTTCGATCGACCTGCTCGCCAAAACGATTCTGCAATTCGTCAACATCTACACGGTGGTGATCTTCATTCGGATTCTACTGAGCTGGTTTCCGAACATTGATTGGTTTTCGCAGCCCTTCGCGACGGTGGGGCAGCTCACCGATCCTTACCTGAATTTGTTTCGATCGATTATTCCGCCCTTGGGGGGATTGGACTTTTCGCCGATGCTGGCGATTTTTGCACTGCAACTGTTGTCGCAGTTGGTGAACACGGCGGTGATGGCCCTGTAGGCTTGCGGTGCAGGGAACCTGCTGCATTGACCGGCTCAAATAGGGCGATCGGACTGGCGGGGGCGCGGCGATCGCCCTTGCTGTTTTAGTTGTTGTTTCAGTTGCTGTTGTTGCTGGCGATAGAGCCGATAGCCGAGGGCGAGGGGCTGGCTGAGGGCATGGAGGATCGCCAAAATTACCCAAAGTAGCCCGATGGTGGCCAAGGGACGACGCGCGCCCAAGTCTGTGCTGACGCGATCGAGTAGGGCATCGGGCTGGGTGATCAAGTCCCAACTGTTGAATCGCCAAAACCGCCCCAAAAACACCCCGATCGCCGAGAGACCGTGCAACCCCTGTTCGATCCAGGGAATCCGATCGCTCCAGCCGATCGCTCGCAGCCAGTCAGCCAGCCAGATCAACGACAACACATAGGCAGCAAACCCGGCCACCACAAACACCACGTATTGCGGAATCACCAGCAGCACCACCGTCCAATAGGATGCGACGGGGCCGTAGCGGATGTCGTGCACTAGATGGATGAGATCCGTGACCACGTAGGGCGCATTGGGCAAAAACGCCACAAAAATGCCTGCGACCAGCCACCAAAGAATCGATCGCGGCAACAGATTGGGCCGGCGGGGCGATCGACAAAACAGCCACCAGGCCAGCGCCACCGGCACCCAGGCTAACAATAAATTCCAGAGCATCCAGCGGGCGTTTTCGCGCCACAGGCTGATCGCCAGCTTCAACCAATGTCCCAAAAGCTGTCCGGTTGCTTCGACATCCATCGCTGTAACATCCAAAGCTTTCACATCCAAAAATTCGATAATTGGACGACACCCCACAATCCCGGTCGATCGAGTCCAATTTAGACAAAATTCCCCTGCGACGGCCGGCGATCGCCCCTGACCCCGCGTGATCGATATAATTGGGGCTGGAATTGTCCAATCGGCCTCACTCTGCCATGACGCTGCTGACCCCGCCACCCCCCCTGCGATCGATCGCTGTCAGCCCCCAACCCGCCCCTGCTGAGGATTGCACTTGGTGGGCGATCGCTCGACGGCGATCGATTGTGACCCGCGCCCTCAAAACCTCTCTGTTTGTAGGAACGATTTTGGTTGGCATTAATCATGGCGATGCGCTCCTGCGGGGAGATTGCCCGCCCGATCGCTGGCTGAAAATTGGACTGACCTATCTCGTGCCCTATTCCGTCGCCACCTTTGCCTCGGTGTCCACCTTGCGCGAACTGATGCGAACCGATCGCACACGATCCAAAACCTGAGCAACAAGAAGCGATCGCCCCGCATGATCCCCGGCTCGACTATTGCCGAACATTGCGGGTTAGCAACGCACTGTTACCGAGGGCGATCGCCCGTGGAACAATAAAAAACGCAACAAAAACACAACCTGCCGACAGCCCTGTAACGCAGCCTTGCCGCGAGGTTGATATGGCTCTGGGATTGATATAGCTCTGGGGCCGTCGTTGCGCCTTGGTGATTGCTTGTTTCGCCATTGCTTTGCCATTGCTTTGCCATTCATTGCTTCTTTGCCGTCGTTGACCCCCTTCGCTGCCCGCCATGACCCTCGCTCAGTCGCCCTCGGAATCCGGTCAAGCGCCCCTCGGCCATCACAAAGCCCGTGCCCTCAAGGCCGGAAGTCGCCGCCCCGCCAAGGATCTGTGCAGCGAGTGTGGCCTCTGCGACACCTACTACGTGCATTACGTCAAAGAAGCCTGCGCGTTCATTAATCAACAGGTTGCGGATTTGGAAGCCCAAGCCCACGGCCGCAGCCGTGATTTGGACTCCGAAGACGATCTGTACTTTGGAGTCCACCAAGAGATGATGGCGGCCCGTAAGACGGAGCCGATCGAAGGGGCCCAATGGACGGGCATCGTCAGTTCGATCGCGATCGCCATGCTCACCAGCGGCAAGGTCGAAGGCGTGGTTTGTGTGCAAAACACCCCCGAAGACCGGTTCCAGCCCCAGCCAGTGATTGCCACCACCCCCGAGGAAATCCTAGCCGCCCGAGTCAACAAGCCCACCCTGTCGCCTAACCTGTCCGTGTTGGAGCAAGTGGAGCGATCGGGCATGAAGCGCCTATTGGTGATCGGCGTAGGTTGCCAAATCCAAGCCCTGCGCGCGGTGCAGGACAAACTTGGTCTCGAAAAGCTCTACGTTTTGGGTACACCCTGCGTAGACAATGTGACCCGCGCTGGCTTGCAAAAATTCCTCGACACCACCAGCCGATCGCCCAGCACAGTCGTTTACTACGAGTTCATGCAGGATTTCCGCGTCCACTTCAAGCACGAAGACGGCTCCACGGAAACCGTGCCGTTCTTTGGCCTGAAAACTGACCAACTCAAGGACGTGTTCGCGCCCTCCTGCATGACCTGCTTTGACTATGTGAATTCCCTCGCCGACTTGGTGGTGGGCTACATGGGCGCGCCCTTTGGCTGGCAATGGATCGTGGTTCGCAACGAAACGGGCCAAGAGCTGCTGGATATGGTGCGCGACCAAATCGAAACCCAGCCGGTGATGTCCCAAGGGGAGCGCCGCCCGGCCGTCCAAAACAGCATTCCCGCCTACGACAAGGGCATGACTATTCCCATGTGGGCGGCCAAGTTGCTGGGCTTGGCGATCGAGCGGATTGGGCCCAAGGGGTTGGAATACGCCCGGTTTTCGATCGACTCCCACTTCACGCGCAACTATCTCTACGTGAAGCGCAACTATCCCGAAAAACTGGATCAGCACGTGCCCGCCTACGCTAAGGCGATCGTCGATCAATACGAGCTACCCGATTAACGCCCAGGTGAAACCCGTCGATCCGTAGCGCGGTTTTCTAGACCGCCTCACTATGCGCTGGTTGCGCCCTAGTTTCTAGCTAGATCAGATCAGTAGGTTGGGTAGAGCTTGCGAAACCCAACGGCGGCCGAGTATGCATTGATCGCGTTGGGTTTCGTACCTCAACCCAACCCACTAGCGCGGCTGCCTTAATTCGCTGGGTTCTAAAATCACTAAATTCTTGGCTGGTATGAATTTTGGAGTTTGACTGACCAGCACTTTAAAGATGTCACGTCACTACTGGCGTATCCGGCTGCTCCACGATCCCGTAACGGTGGCGGCAGGGTTGCAGGCGAAACGACGACATTCCCTAACCCCATCCATACCCATACCTAACCTATCCCCAACAGACGTTTGATTAATGGGCGATTCGGGATTTTTCAACAGCCTAGCCAGGGATTAAGCGACAACATTTACCCTATTAGCCCTGATCATCTTCTGCAAGATTTTAGTTGCAAAACTTGTTAAACGTCGGTCAATTGTTAAGGATAAGGCGGGCGATCGCCACAACCTAAAAACCGCATTATCCTAGTAATAGAGGCTGATTTCGGCTCTCTTTCTCTGAAATTAAAGCCTGAGCAAAAAGGAATTCTACGCGATTCTAATCACAGCCAATTGTGGCAATTCTTAAGGATCTCTATACCAAATCCTTTCCATCGAAATGATGGGCGTATTCTGTGAATAGGCACTACCTGATGCTTGCTTAGTGCCCTATTGACGACCCATTGACGACCCATTAATAGCCTGCAGCAAGCATGGCATGGCGATCGCCTGCGATGCATGGCTGTTCTTCGATCGCCCATCATCTACCATCCATCGCGATCGCCCGGTCTAGGACAATTCACCGTTTTGCTAGCGCTCAACCACGGGGTTGCCATGACAGTTACGAATGTTCCAGAACTTGAGCAATTAATCCAACAGGTGCAGGCGGCCCAAACCCAATACGCCACCTTTTCCCAAGCACAGGTTGATGCAATCTTCAAACAAGCAGCCCTAGCCGCAAATGCCGCTCGGATTCCTCTGGCCAAGCAGGCCGTTGCTGAAACGGGCATGGGCGTGGTCGAAGACAAAACAGTCAAAAATCACTTCGCCTCGGAAATTATCTACAACAAGTATAAGGACGAAAAAACCTGCGGCATTTTGGAAGATGACGAGGTTTTTGGGATTCAGAAAATTGCTGAACCGATCGGGATTTTGGCTGGCATTGTGCCCACCACGAATCCCACTTCGACGGTGATTTTTAAGGCGCTGATTGCTCTGAAAACTCGGAATGGGATTATTTTTTCGCCCCACCCGCGCGCCAAGGACTGCACGATCGCGGCGGCTCGGATTGTGTTGGATGCGGCGGTGGCGGCCGGTGCGCCTCCGGGGATCATTGGTTGGATTGATCAGCCCTCGGTGCCCTTGTCTCAATCCCTGATGCAACACCCGGCGGTCAATCTGATTTTGGCGACGGGGGGCCCAAACATGGTGCGGGCGGCCTATGCGTCGGGACACCCGTCGATCGGGGTGGGCGCGGGCAACACGCCAGCGGTGATTGATGAAACGGCCCACATCAAAATGGCCGTGTCGTCGATTCTGTTGAGCAAAACCTTTGATAACGGCACGATTTGCGCCAGCGAGCAATCGGTAACGGTGGTCGATGCGGTCTACGACGAGGTGCGGCGGGAGTTTGGGGCCCGGGGCGCTTATTTCCTGAACCCGGCGGAACGGGAGGCGATCGCCCAACTGATGCTGATCGATGGCCACATTAACCCGGCGATTGTGGGCCAAAGCGTCGAAAAAATCGCGGCGATGGTGAACATTCAGCTACCAGTGGGTACGCGCCTGTTGGTGGGCGAAGTGAGCGACGTTGGCCCCACCGAAGCCTTTTCCTACGAAAAGTTGTCGCCGATCTTGGCGATGTATCGGGCGGCGGACTTTGAGGCGGCGGTGGCCAAGGCCGAAAGCCTGGTCAACTTTGGCGGGCGGGGCCATACGGCGGTGCTGTATGTGGACCCGGCGCGGCGCGATCGAATCCGGGTTTTTGAAGACCGGATGCAGGTGTCGCGGGTGCTGATTGATATGCCCTCTTCCCAGGGGGCGATCGGGGATTTGTATAACTTCCGGCTCGATCCGTCCCTCACTCTGGGCTGTGGTAGCTGGGGTGGCAACTCCACCAGCGACAACGTGGAACCGCGCCACCTGCTGAACATCAAAACCGTGGCCGAGCGCCGGGAAAATATGCTCTGGTTCCGGGTGCCCCCAAAGATTTACTTCAAATATGGGGTGTTGCCGGTGGCGATCCGCGACTTGGCGGGCAAGCAACGGGCGCTGATTATCACCGATAAGCCGCTGTTTGACTTGGGGGTGACGGTGGGGCTGGAGCGGGCCTTGGAGTCCACTGGTTTGCGCTACGACCTGTTTTACGATGTGGAGCCTGATCCATCGTTGGATACGGTGATGCGGGCGCTGGAACGGGCCAAGGCTTTCCAACCGGATGTGATCATCGCGATCGGGGGCGGCTCGCCGATGGATGCGGCCAAGATTGTTTGGTTGCTCTACGAACATCCCGAAATCGAGTTCGATGGCTTGGCGATGCGGTTTATGGACATCCGCAAACGGGTCTATGAGCTGCCGCCGTTGGGTAACAAGGCGATTTTGGTGGCGATTCCGACCACTTCGGGCACGGGTTCGGAAGTCACGCCCTTTGCGGTGGTGACCGATCGCCGCACCAACATCAAGTACCCGCTGGCGGACTATGCCCTGACACCGACGATGGCGATCGTCGATCCCGAGTTGGTGTTGCACATGCCCAAGAGCCTGACGGCGTTTGGTGGGATTGATGCGCTGACCCATGCGATCGAAGCCTACGTGTCGGTGATGGCTTCGGAATACACCAACGGTTTGGCCCTGGAAGCGATTCGGCTGATCTTTAAATATCTGCCCAGTGCCTACCACCAGGGAGCTGCCGATCCCAAGGCCCGCGAAAAGATCCATTACGCGGCCACGATCGCCGGGATGGCCTTTGCCAATGGATTCCTGGGCATTTGCCACTCGATCGCCCACCAGTTGGGAGCCAGTTGCCATGTGCCCCACGGTTTAGCCAATGCCCTGATGATTTCCCACGTGATCCGCTACAACGCCACGGACGCGCCCTTCAAGCAAGCCACCTTCTCCCAGTACAAATATCCAAACACCAAGTGGCGCTATGCCCGGATTGCGGACTACCTGGGCTTGGGGGGGCAGGACGAAGCCGAAAAGGTCGATCGGTTAATTGCGGCGATCGAAGCCCTCAAACAGCGGGTGGATATTCCCAGCAGCTTGGCCGGGGCGCTCCACGAAAGCCGCGACGAGTTTTACAGCAAGCTCGACGACCTGGCCGATCGCGCCTTTGATGACCAATGTACTGGCTGCAATCCTCGCTATCCCCTCATTACCGATCTGCGCCAACTGTTGGTTGATGCCTACGAGGGGAAACCGCTGATTGATGACCGGCTGGCGATCGACTTTGCCAACTCGATCGCCCCAGATCTGAACCCCTGCAAGGTCAACTAATTGCCCCTGGGCAGCAACTCCCAAGCGGGTTGCGCCCAGTGGTTCCCAGCTATTTGCCTGCTATACCGACCCAGACCGATCCCCATTTTCCAGTTCCTAACGGCTCATTGCTCGATGACTCATTCCTGATTCCTTACTGCTCATTCCTTACTGCTCATTCCTAACTCCTGATTCCTGACTTCTGATTCCTGACTCCTTACTCCTTACTGCTCATTCCTGACTTCTGATTCCTTACTGCTCATTCCTTGGGAGACTCTGTCCTATGGTTGCGACCGTCCTGCAAAATTTGGTGTTGGCCCAGCCCGATCCAGCGCAGCCTAGCCCACCTACCGATCCCTGGCGTGGGTTCGATCGCGGCCCCTGGGCCGAGGCGATCGATGTGCGCGACTTTATCCAACGCAACTACCAGCCCTACAGCGGTGCGGCAGATTTCCTGGCCGGGGCGAGCGATCGCACCCAAGAACTGTGGCGGCAAGTTTGTGCCCTAATCGCTGAAGAACGGGCCAAGGGGCTGCTGGATGTGGATACGAAAGTGCCGTCGAGCATCCTGGCTCACCAAGCGGGCTATATCGATCGCGACCTCGAACAGATTGTTGGTTTGCAGACCGATCAGCCCCTGAAGCGATCGATCATGCCCCTCGGTGGCATCCGGGTGGTGCAAAAGTCCCTGGAAGCCTATGGCTACAGCCTCGATCCTGAAACCGAAGCAACTTTTACCCAATATCGCAAGACCCACAATGACGGCGTATTCGACGGCTACACCCGCGATATGCGCCTGGCCCGCCACACGGGGATCATCACCGGCTTGCCCGATGCCTATGGTCGGGGTCGGATCATTGGGGACTACCGGCGCGTGGCCCTCTATGGGGTCGATCGGCTGGTGGCCGACAAGAAAGCCCAGCTCGATTCCCTCGAAGGGGACGCGATCCTCGAACCGACGATCCAACTGCGGGAGGAAATTAACGAACAAATTCGTGCCCTGCGGGAATTGGCGGAAATGGGCGATCGCTACGGGTTCGACATTCGCCAGCCCGCCGCCACGGCCCAAGCAGCGATCCAATGGCTCTACTTTGGCTATTTGGGTGCGATCAAGGAACAAAACGGCGCAGCCATGTCCCTGGGGCGGGTTTCGACGTTCTTGGATATCTATCTAGAGCGGGATTTGGCCGAAGGACGACTGACCGAAGCCGCCGTCCAAGAGCTGATCGACCATTTCGTGATGAAGCTGCGGATGGTGCGGTTCTTGCGAACTCCCGACTATAACCAACTGTTTTCGGGCGATCCCGTCTGGGTGACGGAATCGATCGGGGGCATGGGCGAAGACGGTCGGCCCCTGGTGACGCGCAGCAGCTTCCGATTCTTGCAAACCCTCTACACCCTGGGGCCCGCGCCGGAACCGAACTTAACCGTGCTGTGGTCAGAGTCGCTGCCCGCAAGCTTCAAACGGTTTTGCGCCAAGGTTTCGATCGACACCAGCTCGATCCAATACGAAAGCGATGACCTGATGCGGCCGGACTTTGGCGATGACTATGCGATCGCCTGTTGTGTGTCGGCCATGCGCGTGGGCAAGCAGATGCAGTTCTTTGGCGCGAGGGTGAACCTAGCGAAGGCCCTGCTCTATGCGATCAACGGTGGACGCGACGAAAAGAGCGGCGAACTGGTGATCCCCGGCCTCAGCCCGATCGCGGGTGAGCTATTGGATTACGACGAAGTGTTGGCGAAGTTCCAACAGGCCCTGGCTTGGTTGGCGAAAACCTACGTCAACACCCTGAACGTGATCCACTACATGCACGATAAATACTGCTACGAGCGGTTGGAAATGGCCCTACACGATCGCGATGTCTACCGCACAATGGCTTGCGGCATGGCGGGCTTGTCGGTGGTGGCGGATTCCCTGTCGGCGATCGAATATGCCCAGGTGCGGGTGGTGCGCAACGAAACGGGGTTGGTGGTCGATTATCAAGTGGAGGGCGACTATCCGAAATATGGCAACAACGACGATCGGGTGGATTTGATTGCGATCGCCCTGGTGGAATCCTTCATGGACGAAGTGCGCCGCCATCCCACCTACCGCAACGCCACCCCCACCCAGTCGGTGTTGACCATCACCTCCAACGTGGTCTACGGCAAAAAGACCGGCAGCACCCCCGACGGCCGGAAAGCTGGGGAACCCTTCGCCCCAGGCGCAAACCCGATGCATGGCCGAGATACCAAAGGGGCGATCGCCTCAATGGCCTCCGTCGCCAAGTTGCCCTACCAGCACGCCAAAGACGGGATTTCCTACACCTTCTCGATCGTGCCCCAGTCCCTAGGCCACAGCGAGGGCGATTGCGTGGGCAACCTGACCGGGATGTTGGATGGCTATTTCCGCGACGGCGGCCACCACATCAACGTCAACGTCTTGAATCGGGAGATGTTGATGGATGCGATGGAACACCCCGAAGCCTATCCACAACTGACGATCCGGGTGTCGGGCTATGCGGTCAACTTCATCAAGCTGACCCGCGAGCAACAACTGGACGTAATTCACCGAACGTTCCACGATCGCCTGTAGGAACCGGTGGGATGGGCAGACAGCCAAGGTGATCGTATCCAAAGCGATCAACTGATGGATTGACTTTTGATAGGTTGACTTTTGATAGAGCGATCAACTGATGGATTGACTTTTGATAGGTTGACGTTCACAGGCCTGACGCAAAACCTCAATTGCCCTCATCGCCCAATCCCTTCTCCCAAGACGGCAGAAGAGGTTGGGGGGGATGAGAGCTTTTAGCCGATGGGTTTTACGATCACGATCGTTAGAGGTGGTCGTTAATGATCGTTAGTGGTCGTTATACCAATTTCGTGAATTGACGCTACTCAAAATTCTTGCCTGACCAAGGTTTCAGCGCAGGATTTGTAGCATTGGTGATCGAAACTGGTACTAGCTGAGATCATCCATCAGCACCCAAGTGTCCTTGGAACCGCCTCCCTGGGAAGAGTTGACCACCAACGAACCGCGCCGCAGGGCCACCCGCGTCAGACCGCCGGGATGAACGTAAATGTCCTCGCCGTAGAGGATATAGGGCCGTAAATCAACGTGGCAGCCTTCAAACTGGCCATCGATTAGACTCGGAACGCGCGAGAGGGAAAGTGTTGGCTGGGCGATGTAGTTGCGGGGATTGTTGCGGATGCGATCAGCAAAGTCGGCCCGCTGCTCGGCAGTCGATTGGGGGCCAATTAACATACCGTAGCCGCCCGATTCATTGGTGGCCTTCACCACTAGTTCGTCCAAGTGCTCCAGCACATAGGTCAAATCCTGTGGCTCCCGACAGAGGTAGGTGGGCACGTTGGGCAACAGGGTGTCCTCGTCCAGGTAGTAGCGGATCATTTTAGGCACGTAGGCATAGACCGCTTTGTCGTCGGCCACGCCGGTTCCGAGGGCATTGGCCATGGCCAGACGACCTGATCGATAGACCTCCATCAGACCCGGCACACCGAGCATGGAGTCCGATCGAAACACTTTGGGGTCAATGAAATCGTCATCAATCCGCCGATAAATGGCATCGACTCGCTGCAATCCTTTGGTAGTTTGCATTTGCAAGTAGCCATTTTCGACGACTAAATCGCGTCCTTCCACTAGCTCCACCCCCATTTGCTGGGCCAGGAAGGAATGTTCAAAGTAGGCGGAGTTGTAGATGCCGGGGCTTAAAACAACAACGGTGGGATTTTCCAGGCGATCGGCTGTTAGATACAGCAGGGCTTCCAACAACCGCGCGGGATATTCATCAACGGCTTGAATGTGGGCATTTTCAAACACCTTGGGAAAGGTGCTTTTCATCACGCGCCGATTTTCTAAAACGTAGGAAATGCCAGATGGACAGCGCAGGTTATCTTCTAAGACATAAAACTGACCTGCGCGATCGCGCACCAAGTCAGTGCCGGTGATGTGACACCAAACATTTTGGGGTGGTTTCAGACCCATGCAGGGTTTTAAAAATCCTGTGGCGGATTCGATAAGGTCGCGGGGAATTACGCCATCTGCCAGAATCTTTTGCTCGTTGTAAATGTCCTGCAAAAAACAATTCAGGGCCTGGACGCGCTGCTTGAGGCCGCGTTCTAGGGTAAGCCACTCGGCGGCGCTAATGATTCGAGGAATGATGTCAAAGGGCAGCGCGCGCTCAACCCCTTCATCGGAGCCATAGACATTGAAGGTGACTCCCTGACGAAACAGGGCGATTTGGGCGGCTTCTTGGCGGTGTTGCAGTTCGGCTTGGCTGAGGGATTGGAGCCGATCGATCAAGAATTGGGCTTCGGGTCGGGGTTGGCCGGGGGCGATGAAGAGTTCGTCATAGAAGTCCCCTGAATCGTAGTAGTCCATAGGTTGACCGGGTGTGCTGTACAAGGTTTGACCAAAAAAGAGGCAATTGGGTGCGATCGCCCGGAGGGTTGGGGGTGGAAACGATGGATGGACATCGATCCAAGTGGCCCTGGGATATGGCTGGGGATCGTCATAGCGCAGAGATCGCGCTGCCTTCTGTAGGCATTGACGCGATCGGGAGGGATTTGGGCGAAATTTTGCGATCGGGATCACTGATTACAGCGTTGGCGATCGCAGATATGTGGTGAATTCGATAAGGATTTTAACTGTGCTGAATCACGAGTTCTACCGATGAGACATCACAGCAAACTGGATAGAAGTACGAGATATTTTGAATAGAAAGCGATCGCTGCTATCGACATCGTTGTTCTAAGGCTGATCGGAATCACTCATGATTTACGGTCAGCTTTATCCCTTTACGGAAAGGTTACAACGGTCGCGCAGTCCCAAAAGTAGCAAATGCTGCCATTCGCCCCCGTCCAAAAAGATTACCAGCCTATTCATCGATCGATTCACCGATCAATTCACCGATCGACTGATCATTGAATGATCGCTGATTGCTACCTTTTTTAACTTCTGCTGATGGTTTTGGGTGAATTACACCCATACCGCATCAAACCGTTAGCATCCAAACGTCAGCCCCAGAATTAGCAAAACTTCACTTGACTATCTAAGATTCAACCCTAGGAGCGCGATCATGATTCAGTCAAATTGGCTCTATAAGGATATGCTGGCTGATTTGTTTTCTCGTGTTTGGGAATCACGCTGCCTCACGGTTGGCGATCGCTGGAGTCTGGCCCGCGCCATTTTGAGCGCGTCCCTCGATGCAGAAGATTTAGCTGCTATCGATCGCATCATTCATGCTGTACGTCGCGGCTGGCTAACCTGCATTAGTTAGGGTGAGCATGGGATCGGTGATGATGGATGACTGGCTCAATTGAGTCTTGGTCAGAGTGAAAGATCATTTTCAAAAATCATTACGACTAAGAATGAACCAAGGTAGTGCCTGTGAGGTGATGTTTTTTGGAGAAAGACTGCTTACACTGCAAGGCTTTCACCTGCTCATCATTACTGGATTACGGCACTACCTGAACCAAGGCAACTACAATTTCTAGTTTTCAGGTTCTGATTTTCAGGTTCTGATTTTTAGTATCGCCATCTGCAATATGGAGCATGATGCTTAGAATATAGACATCATGATTCTGCCCAAGATGAAGGAATCAAAAGTTAGGAGATCAAGACGATCCGATTTTTCGCCAAGTTTTTGATCACGCAACTTCAGTGATGGAAACCGCGCGGTACAATTTCGGAGAATGTCTGGTCAGGGATGCAGGGTTTGAGGGGCAGTGCTACTCAGCTCTGATCGCTGACTTGCAGACGGTTTAGTAGGTGCGTTTGTGCTATTACAACACGGTTTAGGTAGCCTTTTAGCCATCTATCTAGTAGGATTTTCGATCGCCTATTGGAAGGCATTTAATCGTCAGCTCGCCATCCTCAAGAGTCAGCAGTCTTCGCCCCAAGATTGGCCTGCTGCACTGGGGTTGGTGCTGCGATCAATCGTGCCGCAGCTGCTGTGGTTTTTGCCGGGGCGATCGCCGGATTAGAGCTTGAGAGACTTTTGTTTGAGAGACTTTTGATCGACATCCTTTGTTCAGGATCACCGATGTTCAGGATCACCGAGTCTAAGGTGATCGAGTGATCGAGTTAAGGATTGTCGATTGAAACCCCAGCATCAGGCACTAAAAATAGCAATGCCTTGTCGGGATAAAGCTCCTCTTTGGCACGCTCGGCTAGGGACTGCACTGATGCATTGGGAACAATGATTGTGTCGCCATCTTGCGCATTACGAATCACTTGCTCAAGGTTTACGGCCCAGTTGTCATCGTCGAGGAGCGCGAGGGATTCACTCATGGGGCTTTAGCGGTGGGTGAATGAAAAGGGTCAAATCGTCAAAAACATCGTTGGGTTGGCTCTAGGCCAAAGCAAATTAATCGTACACGCTCGGGTCAGTCGCTTGGGCGATCGCTTGCCCGATCGCCCAATTTTTTATTGCAATTTGTTTTTGAATTAGAACAATTGATTGCAATTTTGACACTTTGCCCGATTGTCCGCTAAACCTTTTGCTGAAGCGGGCTAGTGGCCTTGCTGCCCGTTGATCCCAATTTAAGACCCATTTTAGGTGACCTATGGCAGCCCTCAAGCGCCGAGCCTTGGTGCGATCGCTCGGATTGGGTTCCGCATCGGCGGCGATCGCCGCTTGCACAGCCCGGCCTCGTGAAAGCGGCCCACCCGTTTCCGCAGACTTACCTCGAATTGAGTGGCGGGCGATCGCCAGTTGGCCCAAGGCCCTCGATACGATTTTTGGCGGGTTAATCAGCATTTGTGATCGGGTCAAAGATCTCAGCGGCGGACGATTTACGATTGTGCCCCATGCAGCGGGCGAAATTGTCGGGGCGCTCGAAGTGATGGATGCGGTGCAGTTAGGAACCGTCGAGTGTGGCCACAGTTCCAGCTATTACTATATAGGCAAATCTCGGGGGCTAGCTTTTGCCACCTCAGTTCCCTTTGGACTCACTGCCCAACAACAAAATGCTTGGCTCTATGGAAGTGGCGGACTAACAGCAATTCAGGACATCTATCGCAATTTTAATATCATCAATTTCCCGGCTGGAAACACGGGCACACAAATGGGTGGCTGGTTCAAGCGGGAGGTGAATAGCCTAGCGGATTTGCAAGCCCTTAAAATGCGAATTCCTGGGCTGGGCGGTGAGGTGATGTCACGGTTGGGGGTGAGTGTGCAGGTGTTGCCAGGGAGTGAAGTTTTTTTGGCACTCGATCGCGGCACGATCGATGCGGCTGAGTGGGTTGGCCCCTACGACGATGCAAAGCTGGGACTTAACCGGGCTGCCCCCTTTTATTACTATCCCGGTTGGTGGGAGCCTGGTAGCACGCTCGACTTTTTTGTGAATTTAGCGGCTTGGAATAAGTTGCCGAAGGTGTATCAGTCGATGATTCAGGTGGCGGCCATGGAAGCCAACTTGAATATGTTGGCAAAATACGAAGCCTTGAATGCGGTGGGATTACAGAAATTAGTTGCTGGTGGTACGCAGTTGCGGAAATATGCTGACCCGATTTTGCAGGCAGCGCGATCGGCAACGGATGAATTGTTTTCAGAACTCTCAGCGAAGGATGCTTCCTTTAAGGCAATTTATGATCCTTGGCTGAAGTTTCGCAATGAGGCGATCGCCTGGAATCAAACCAATGAATGGACGTTTGCTGATGCGATGGCGCGCGCCAGTCTATAGGCAAATTTTTGCTTGATTATTTAATGCGAAATCTGCGAAATTTACGAGATCAATGTATCAATCAATTCAGCAATGGATTTTGCGACAGCTTCCCCAATGGTTACGATTATCACGCGCCATCGATCGCTGCAACGACTGGCTCGGGCGAGGGATTTGTTGGCTGGTAATGGTGATGTTGGTGGTTGGGTCTTGGAATGTGGTTGGTCGCTATTTAGGGCGAATGATTGGTCAAAACCTCACCTCCAATACCAGCATTGAAGTGCAGTGGCATTTGTTTGATCTGGTGTTCATGCTGGGCGCGGCCTATACCTTGCAGCGTGATAACCATGTGCGGGTTGATGTGTTTTATAAAAACTGGTCACCCCGTGGCCAGGCCCTCGCCAACTTGATTGGTACGGTCTGTTTTTTGATCCCTTTTTCGGTGTTGGTGATCATTGCTACGTGGCAATGGACAATCAATTCTTGGTCGGTGGGCGAGCTATCACCTGATCCGGGTGGGTTGCCTCGCTTCCCCATCAAAAGCCTGATTATTATCAGCTTTAGTATTTTGATCATTCAGGGAATTTCAGAAGCGATTAAACATTTGGCGATCGTTGTAGGGCTGGTTATACCCAACCAATCTATGACGATTCAGCAATCTGAAATGACAGCAATTACAAGTGGTGATAGTGGCAATAGTGGCGATCGGGATGGGGGGCTGTGATGGAAGCGATCGGACTGGATTGGATTGGCCCCTTGATGTTTGTTGGGGCATTGCTGTTTTTATCGTTGGGCTATCCCGTTGCGTTTTCCTTAGGGGGAGCGGCGATCGCCTTTGCCGCAATTGGGATTGGAGTTGATGCGTTTGAGCCGAGCTTTTTAGCTGCGTTGCCCAGCCGCATTTTCGACATCATGAAAAACTACACGCTGCTGGCCATTCCCTACTTCATCTTTTTGGGATCGGTGTTGGAAAAATCTGGCATTGCCGAGCAGTTGCTCGAAACCGTGGGCATCTTGTTCGGGCGGTTGCGGGGTGGGCTGGCGTTGGCGGTGGTGCTGGTGGGGGCGTTGCTGGCGGCCACAACTGGCGTGGTGGCCGCCACGGTGGTGGCGATGGGGTTGATTTCGCTGCCGATCATGCTGCGCTACGGCTACAGTCGGGAGCTGGCCACGGGGGTGATCGCCGCGTCGGGCACTTTGGGACAAATCATTCCGCCCAGTGTGGTGTTGGTGGTGCTGGGCGACCAGTTGGGCGTGTCCGTGGGTGACTTGTTCCTGGGGGCGGTGATTCCGGGGCTAATGATGGCGGGGGCGTTTGCGCTGCATGTGGTGATCGTGGCGCTTTTGAAGCCCGAGGTTGCGCCGGCCTTGCCGCCCGAGGTTTGTCAGTTACCGCCCGGTGAGTTGCGACGGCGGGTGTTACAGGCCATGTTGCCGCCGTTGCTGTTGATTTTGTTGGTGTTGGGCAGCATTTTCTTTGGGGTGGCCACGCCCACGGAAGCGGGTGCGGTGGGATCGTTGGGCGCGATCGCCCTGGCTGTGGTCAATCGCAAATTCAACTGGGCCATGTTGCGCGATTCCTGTGAAGCGACGTTGCGAATTTCCAGCATGGCGCTGTTTATTTTGATGGGTTCAACGGCGTTTAGCTTGGTGTTTCGGGGACTCCATGGCGATCGCTTTATGTTTGAAATTCTCTCGAATCTCCCCGGCGAAGGCACTGGATTTTTAATCCTAAATATGCTGGTGGTGTTTATTCTGGGATTCTTCATTGACTTCTTTGAAATCGCCTTTATTGTGGTTCCCATTTTTGCACCGGTCGCAAAAGCGCTGGGTTTCAATATGGTTTGGTATGGGGTGGTGTTGGGTGCAAATTTGCAGACTTCATTTCTCACGCCGCCCTTTGGTTTTGCGCTGTTCTACCTACGCGGCGTGGCTCCTTCAATTGTCAAAACAGCGGAAATTTATCGGGGTGTCATTCCCTTTATCTGTCTGCAACTGTTGGTGATGTTGATTATTATTTTGTTTCCTGATCTGGTGAAATTTCTCCCTTCCTTGAGTTTTAGTTAGGGGCGGGCAAATTCGCAATTACCCCTAATAGGCTATCGAAAAATTTGCATCTCTGGTAGGGTCAGCTTGCAAACCCTATCCCTATGATGACGGTCATTTACGGTGATGTTGAGTATTCAGAATTGAGGCATCCAATCGAGGGATAAAATCAATGATGCAGTGGGGAACGATTGCCATTCCGGAGTCATTGACGGAGCGATTATTGATCAATCAGCAGCCGGTGTCGA
Source organism: Oscillatoriales cyanobacterium (assembly GCA_004292515.1). GTDB lineage: Bacteria > Cyanobacteriota > Cyanobacteriia > CACIAM-69d > CACIAM-69d > CACIAM-69d. The sequence continues at coordinate 97,254 of RDXB01000079.1, read as the reverse complement.
TCGCCCAAATTCGATCGGGCTTATTGGGGCTGTGCGTAGGAGATGCCCTGGGCGTGCCGGTGGAGTTCAGCGGCCGATCAACGCGATTGGATGATCCGGTCACGGGGTTGCGGGGCTGGGGCACTTGGAACCAACCGCCCGGCACTTGGTCGGATGACAGCTCCTTGACCCTGTGCTTGGTGGATGGGCTGGTGGCTATGGGTGGGCCCGCACAATTTTCCTTGCAACCGATTGCTGATCGCTTCTGTGCTTGGTATGGCGACAATCTCTGGACGGCGCGGGGTGAAGTGTTTGATGTGGGCGGGGCGACGGCGCGGGCGATCAACCGGTTGCGATCGGGCTGCGACCCAAGACAGGCCGGTGGCACCGATGAGCGCAGCAATGGCAACGGAGCCTTGATGCGGATTTTGCCGATGGCTTGGTTGCGATCGTGGTTTACGGGGGCGGCACTGCTCGATCGCGTTCATGGGGTTGCTTGCATTACCCACGGCCACGCTCGATCGCAGATAGCCTGTGGTTTGTATGTATGGATTGCCTTGGGATTGCTGGAAGGGCGATCGCCCCAAGAGGCTTATCGGTGGGCAATTCAGTCTCTCTCACCGATTTATGCCAACCATCCCGAAGCCCATCACTTCGATCGCCTGTGGGCCGGAGACTTGGCCCAGCAACCGATCGACACCATCCGGGGCAGCGGCTATGTGGTGAATGCCCTAGAAGCCGCGCTTTGGTGCTTGCTCACCACCGACAGCTACACCGCTGCCGTGCTGCAAGCGGTCAACTTGGGCGAGGACACGGACACCACCGCCGCCATTGCCGGTGGGTTGGCGGGCTTATGCTATGGTTTAGCCGCGATCCCCGCCGATTGGCTGGCTGGTCTGGCGCGTCAGGCGGATATTGTGGACTTGGGCGATCGGCTGGCGGCAGTGTTGTGAAGTGGTGGCTGATCTCTGGAGCCTGTTATCAAACTGTCCAAAACTCTGAGTCTGTAACTCTGAGTCTGTCGTTTCCGATCCCGCCGTTCGCCAATTGTGGGGCAGGGAAAATCAAACAATCGGCCCTGTTGTCAGATCGCCCAGAACCCTGATTCCACCGTCACGAGACCGTCACGAGATCGTTGGGCAGCAAGGGGCTTAGGGGCTGTCGTCACGAGATCGTTGGGCAGCAAGGGGCTTAGGGGCTGTCATCAAATCCCTGAAACCCTGATTCCACCGTCACGAGATCGTTGGGCAGCAAGGGGCTTAAGCCCCTTGTTACGACCATTAGGGCGAGGAAGATCAACTGCCTTAACTTGATCCCTTCAACACCATTGGGTCGCGATCGCCCGCGATGGCTTGCTTGCCAACTGTTTATGTGGCAATGCCCCTAGCCACTGCTTCAGCCGTAGGGATTACGATCGAGGCGGATTTAGCCCAAGACCGCTAGACAAATGAATTGACAGTTGAATTGACAGTGATTAGCGGCGATTAACAGCGATCAAATGCTGTGATCTTTTCCATAGAACGAAAGTTGGTACGGTAGCGGTGAATCGCAATTGGTGGATAGCAGGAATAGCAGCCTTTAGCCTGGGGTTGGGCATTGGCACGGTGTCCGATCGGCAATGGCAAAAAGCCTTGGGATTGGGCGCGATCGCCCTGTCTGGTGCTGCGGCCATTGCGGCCCTGACCGATCGCTCACGGTCTAGCAACACTAATGAGCCTTGGTCATCCAATCCCCTGCCTCCTCTCGCTCCTGAATATGCCAATTGGCTTCCTAACGATCGGCGATCAGGCAAAGACCGGCGATCGAGCGGCAGTCATGTTCCCAACCGTGACTTAAGCAATGCCTTGCGCGGTGAAGTTGATCGGCTGGAACGAGAACTGGAACAATCCCTCACGCGCAAACAGCAACTTGAAGCCGTAATTGGCGTGCTGCGCAAGGAAAAAACCGCGATCCAAGCCCAAATTGACGAAGGCAGCAGCCGCACCCAATCCGTTTACCGAGTGTTGGCCGACTTGGAAGCCCAACGCCAACAACTAGAAGACAAGATTACCCAGCGCCAAACCCAACTCGCGGACTTAGATACCCAGCAGGCTGCGATCGAACGAGACTTGCCCCGGCTCGATCGCCTGCGGGACGAAACCGTGATCTTGGAACGCGAAATTCTCGATCGCCAAAATACGATCGAGTCCCTGCGCCAAGAAGAACGCACCCTGCTCGATCGCTGCCATCAGCTCGAAACCCAAGTGGCCAAGCTGAGTCAGCAAACCATCAGCCTGACCCGATCGCTCGCCGACACCGCCCGCGAACAGCAAAATGTGGACAATACCCTGCACCAACAACAGCAGGAACTTGCCCAAATTCGTGCCCAGTCCGACGCTCATCACCGCCGTCGCCACGAGCTGCGCCAGCAAATTGAGCAGTTGCAGCAGCAGGCGAGCCAGCTCCCCTCCGAAATTTCCCATTTACAAACCGAGCGCGATCGCCTGGTCAGTGAATGCCGCGATCGTCAGCTCCAGTTGCAACAGCTCCAACAACAGATCGCCCAAGCCCAACACCAAAGCCAAATTCTCAAAACTGACATCGATCGCCAAGAGACCCAACGCCAAGCGATCGCCAGTCGCCAAGCTCGTGATGGGGGCACGTTGCGTTTGTGGCTGAGTTTGCTGTTGAAAGATCTGCCCCGCGATCAGACAGCGAACCTCAAGCCCCGGCGGAACTCCCGCAAGTCCTGATCTTCTGGGTTAACCCGTTGGACTAACCTGTTGGATCAATCTGTTGGATCAATCTGTCTGATCCATTCTGCAATGAACGCTGATTTGCAAGGGCGATCGCCGCCTAGGGTGTGGCCACCGGTCGCGCCTCGGCTAAGTCCCCTAATCCCACTTGCTCTAGCAGGCTGGCCCAGGGCGATCGTCCCCCGCTGAAACCGTCAGTTCGACTCCGAGGCGAGAGGGCCGCATCGAGGCGATCGAGCCAAGGTTGGTTGGTGGGGCGATCGCTCGAAAGTTTTTGCAGAGTACCGTTGACATAATCATCTGGCGAGCTGTTGGGGCCAGAGCAGCGAATTTTGAGATACCAGCGATAATCTTGGCCATTGGTGAGGGATACGCTGGCGCTGGAAAAGCCTAGCAGCCCCGGTTGGGAACCCATAATCTGTTGTTGGCGATCGAGCGTATTACCTGCCGCATCTTGCAAAACCCATTCCAGCGCCGTTCCTGCCGGATAGGCCACATAAAACCAGAGCATGGGGCGATCTCGCTGGGTTTGCGCCAACACCACCGATTCGCCATTCGCAAGCTGTACCTCTGGCACCAAGGCCACCAGCAATTTGGCAGGATCACGCTCGTCGGTCAGCACGCAGCCGCTGAAGCTACCGGCTCCCCGACGGCGGCCCGGTGGCTGATTGGTGCCAGGGACGGGGGGACGTTCAGCCCCTTGCAGCGTCTTCGGCTCAGTTGCGGTGGCGGTCATCCCCAAGAGGCTGGCCGATGCAGAGATCCCGAGGATACTGATGACACCCAGAACAATGACACCCAGAACAATGCCAACCGGACTTGTCCCCGATCGCCGCCTCGATCGCCCCGTCCAACGCTGCATAACTAAGCGCCCCATCACTAACCGAATAACTAATCGCCCCATAGGAAAGCAATCCAACATAGCTCGATGCAACATCGCTGAATTCCCGACAGGGAACGGGCTAAGAGGTGAAAAACTGACCACGAGCCAGAACACGAGCCAGAGCATGAGTCAGGAAATTCGAGAATTGGAGCCTCACACTAGTTTTAGTCAACTTTGGGCTATTTTTAATTTAATTTTGACAGCTACACCACCAGAACCTGTCATCAGCCAGTCTGAAACCCTGACTCCATAGAAATGAGGAATAGAAATGAGGCATGGAAAATTGATGATTTCAGACTCATGCTGGGCAATGATGACACCCCCTAATACTGTCTTAGTCAGATTGTAGGGGTAAGGAACTAAAGCCCCTTGTTTGTGTTGATCACTAGTGCGCAAAGACAAGTCATGAATCAGTTTTGGGTTTTTCAGCCATTCCCTGAGACATTGACTAGTGAGACATCGACTGGGGTAGTCAATCAAGAAATTTTTCCATTTCCCAGTAGTTCGCCTAGGCAATCATTTTGGGCATGGTGTATCTATGGCCATGTCCTGTAGACGATCAGCCCTGATCCCTTGGAGTCTCGGGTGAACAATCGACCCAATATCACGGTGGTGTTTGCCATTACCGCCGACGGCAAAATTACCGATGCCCATGGCTCCCCTGGTCGCTTTGGGAGCACTGCCGATCGTGCCCACCTCGAACGACAGGTGGCCTTGGCTGATGCTGTTTTGATGGGAGCCGGCACCCTGCGATCGGAAGGGTTAGCCATGCCTGTGTTTGCTCCAGATCTGATCCGTCAGCGGATCGATCGCGGACAACCCCCCCAACCTGCCCAAATTATCTGCTCGGCATCCGGGGCGATCGATCCGAGTTATGGCTTTTTTCGGCAGGCCGTGCCCCGGTGGCTGTTGACCACCCAGCGCGGCGCTGCTCACTGGGCCGATCGCGCTGGAACTACACAGACCACTCACAGCCCGATCGACAGCAACACCCCCACCGATCGCCCAGCCGTTGCCCCAACCATCCCAGCCACTTTCGATCGCATCCTCACCGCCCCCCAGACTCCCGCAGGAGATCTAGACTGGGCCCAAGTTCTTCAAGACCTCGTGCGATCGGGCGTGACAAAACTGGCCGTCTCGGGCGGCGGAAACCTTGTGGGATCGTTACTGTCAATAGGAGTAATCGATGAGCTGTGGCTCACGGTCTGCCCCCTGCTGGTCGGCGGAGCCACCGCACCCACATCCATGGACGGTGTTGGTTTACCTCTCCAGCAAGCCCTTTGGTTGGACTTGGTGAGCGCCGAACCCCGAGGCACTGAAGTGTTTTTGCACTATCGCCGTCGCAGCACTAACTAGCGATCGCCCCCATCCCTCCAGTCGCTTCACCATCATTCAATCATCACCCCCGAGACCCCATGAATCCGTCGATCCGTCCTCCCCATCGCCCCTTTAATCATCGATCGCCCCTGATGTCCCTTTATATGCGAGCGATCGGGCGATCACCCAGTTCCCATGACCACCATGCACAACAGCGCGGCTTCACCCTGCTAGAACTCCTGGTCGTACTGATCATGGTGGGCATCTTGATGGCGATCGGCGCACCCACATGGCTATCCATGTCTGATAACCAGCGCCTTGGAGCCTCCCAGGACGAGGCCTTTCGTGCTCTGCGACTGGCCCAGGCCAAAGCCCGCCAACAAAAGCGAATTTGGGAAGCCTGTTTCCGTACCAATGACGGTCAGTTGCAATACTCCGTCCACCCCAACCGCAATGGCAAATGTGGCAACGCCGCTTGGCAACCCCTCGGCGCAGAAGCCGCCACCTTCACCACCATTGACACCACCCTTTCCAACCTCACCGCCAGTCAAAGTGCTTACGTGGTGCAATTCAACGCCAGCGGCTGGTTAGCATCCGGCCAGGATGCCACCGAGTCGCGTGGCAATGAAGACAACGCCCAAGGCCGACGACTCACCTTCCAAATTGCCAACCGCCCCGATCTTCGTTCACGCACCTGTCTATACATGGATAGCTTGCTCGGATCACTGCGGGCCGCCCGTGACGAAAAGTGCGATGACACCCCAACCCGCTAGTGCATTTCTCATTTAGAGACAGGCTTCTTTAAATCTTTTTTGTTAAAGCTATATATCGCATCTTATGTGCATATTTTATATGCTTTAGAAAAACCTCTAGGGCAGGAAACTTTTAGCTAGAACCTGAGAAGACTTTAAGTAATTCTTCAAAAAGATAGCTTTACCAACCTATCAAAAATGTCAAAAATTGATGATCAAGATATCACCTAAATCAATCCGTTCAAAATAATATTTTATGAGGCGCTAAATTATATTTTATGAAGCTGCTTAGAGGATCTCTGAAAGGTATGTTTTGGCCCGAACCAAGCATCAATCGCCATATGCTCCAGCCCCTTGGCTACGTCGATCGCTGGGACATCCAGAGGATCAACTTCGGCTTTTCAGACATCCGCTTAGGTGATTAGATGATTGGATTAACTCAATAGAAGCTGAAGAACCGAACAGTCAAAGATGATTGGAATGCATTGCAATTAATCCAATGTTGTTCCCAAGGCGATATATCCTCTGACCCTTACTGCCACCATGATTGGTGCTTGAGATTAAGATGGCGAGATGACGGCTGTGACCTTGCGAGCAACACTTTCACTGGATGGTGGCCTCAGTGAAGGGGGCCTGCGAGCCAAGCTACAACTGGCGCGAAATGGTCGCAATTGTGTGACGCGCCAGGGAAGTTTGCCATGCCACCCGATTTTGGCGGAGCAAGTCGATCGCTTTTGGCAGTTGGTGACTGAGTTTCCTGACCTGCGGATTAAACCTAAAAGCATCCGTTTACAGTCTCCTCGGCCTAGGCATAACCAGCGGTGTCGGTTGGCGGCCGATCGACTGGCCAACACCATGAATCAGTGGTTGCATGGGCCAGAGTTTCGGGAGATTGAGCGGGCATTGCTGAAGTTTGGACAACCCAATGATCGTTTATGGTTATCCATTCATACGGATGATCCCCATGCTCGACTGTTGCCTTGGCAGGTTTGGGAGGCCCTGAGTGATTATCGGTTTGAGTGGGGATGCGCACCGATGGATGGTTGGCATCTGGAGCGACCATTTCGGCGGGTGCAACCAGGATTGGTGCAGGTTTTGGCAGTGTTGGGCGATCGCGATTGCCTAGATCTCAGCCCCGATCGAGAGGCTCTGCAACAGCTTCAACGGGATGAACTGGCTGAGGTTACGTTGCTGGATACTCCGTCGGCGGAATCTTTTTTTCAGCGGCTCTACCAGACTGCGCCGGATGTGTTGGTGTTTTCGGGCCATGGGCGGCCGGGTGGAAATAGGCGATCGGGACAAATCACTATTGCTCCCGGTCAGAATTTGAGCATTGAGGACTTTAGCCACGCGCTGGATCGGGCGGTTCGCAATGGGCTGCAAGTAGGTATTTTTAATTGCTGCAATAGCATTGATTTGGCCCAGTCTTTACATCGCCTGCATTTGCCTGTGGCTATTGTGATGCGTGCCCCAGTGCCAGATCTGTTGGCGCAGCAGTTTATTAAGGACTTTTTGCGGCTCTATGCCCAGGAAGATTCTTTGGCGATCGCCTTTCGGGAAGCGCGCCGCGGCCTCCAGTCCTTAGAATCCAAATTTCCGGGAGCGACTTGGTTGCCGCTGATCTACCACCACCCCTTTACCGAGTTGCCGAACTGGAGTGGTTTGCGGCTGGCGATCGCGCCTCCAACTGCTGCCCCAACACTCACTGATCGCAACACCGATGGCGATATTAACGGCGATATTAACGGCGATACCGATGGCGACACCATTAACGGCGACACCGATGGCCACATCCCTCGCAATACCGATCATGACATCAAGCGCAACATCCCTCACAAAATCCCTCGCAACACCGATCACTGGGTCGATCACTGGGTCGATCGGGTCACTACTCCCCAGCGGGATTGGTCTGTTGAGGATGTTGACCCGCTGCCAGCCGACCTTGGGCTAACTGATATCGAGTCAGATGTGTCCATTGCACCAATTGCACCAACACTGATCGCGCCCACATCAACCAGGCCGTTGCCGGTTCCTGAAAATTGGCAGCGGCGGGTGATCCGATTACTGGGTCGATCGCTGGGTCGATCGCTGGGAATTGCCGCGATTGCTACGGCGTTCATTGCAGCGGCGGGGCGGTGGATTGAGCCGATCGAACTGGCTATTTACGACTTTGGGCTGCAACAGCGGCCAGCGGAGCCGATCGATGATCGGTTTTTGCTGGTGACGATCGACCAAGCTGATATGGACTACCAAGTGCGTCAGGGTTGGCAACGGCTCATTTGGCAAGGGACGGCGGGATCTCTGGCTCCCGAAGCGCTGACACGGTTGTTGGATCGCCTGAGGGATATTCAACCCAGCGCAATCGGCTTGGATATTTACTATCCCCGATCGAGTCATTCCCCGGCTCAGTGGAAGCAGTGGGCCCAGCAGGGGTTGTTTGGGATCTGCAAGGTGGCTGACCCCACTAGCGAAACGGCAGAAATTCCTGCACCTCCCCACCTACCGGGCGATCGGCTCACCTTCACGGATCTTGACGCTGATGCCGATGGGGTGGTGCGTCGCCAGTTACTGACCATGCCGATGACCAAATCAACTGGCCAACTGGGGCGATTGTGTCAAACCGAATACGCCCTCAGTGCGGCTCTCGCAGATCATTACCTACAGCAGCAGGGGCAAGTTCCTCAACATCGACGCGCTACGGGTCAATGGGGTTATGGTGATCGGCTCATTCCCCAGTTGGCATCGGGAGCGGGTGGTTATGGCCCCTTGGTGGCCGCAGAAAATCAACTGCTGTTGAACTTTCGACAGGGGACACAACCTTGGCGATCGATTTCGCTGACTCAGGTTTTGGTGGAGGGTATTCCGCCCCAATGGCGACCTCGCGCCCGCCCAATCGTTTTGATTGGCCGCATTGATCGCCACTCCAACGATTGGTGGTTAGTTCCCGGCGGCCGCACTATTCCCGGGCTGGAGCTGCAAGCCCACGGAGCGAGCCAACTGATCAGCACTGTTTTGGACAATCGCCCCTTACTCCAGGCTTTGGCCTGGCCGGCTAAAGGCTTTTGGATTGGGGCTTGGGTGGGAATTGTCGTTCTGGGGGGGTGCTGTTTGCCGGAGCGATCGCCCTGGCGACATCGGTTGTCGTGGGTCGGTGGGGCGATCGGCCTCATGACGATCATCAGTGCCCTGAGTTTCGGGTGGTGGGGGTGGTGGTTACCCACGGCTAGCCCTGCGATCGCCATGATTCTGGCTCTCCCTTTTACTAAGGGCAGATTGATCAGCAGATTGATCAAGGGCAGATCGGGCGATCGGATGACAGGCGCGAACCCGAACTGATTTTCATGCCCCACAACACTCCATTGCAATAGATCGAATGTAGTGGCGATTGCAGTGGCGATTGCAGTGGCGATCTAGAACCGTTGATTAACCCCTGATCTCCCAACCCCTTCGGCCCAGATGGGGTGAAGGGAAGCCAGAAATTGGGGTTTTCAGCGATCGCCTTTCGGGTCTGCAAGTCTCTCTCCCAGGTTGGGGTAGGGATTGGGGGGTGCGAGTGTGGATTGATGCAAGGGGTCTCTTGTTTGAATTGCCCTATTTTTTGGCTTTTTATGCAAGATTACAAATCTAATCTTGCATTCAAGCGCGCTAAATTGGGGGTTGAATTGGCGTTTTACCCCTCAGGACATCCCCATGACCCCCAGCCCCCGTTCTAGCCCCCAAAAACGCCTGTACTTAGCTGGGGCCTTGGGGGTGTTGGTGGCGATCGGTTTAAGCACCAAAATCTATCGCGGCCCCCTGGATAGTTGGGTGCAGGGCCACTTGGGAGATGTCTTGGTGATGCCGTTTTTGATTGGGGCGGCCCGTTGGTGTTGCCCTCAGCGATCGCCCGCTGTCCTCAGTGGAGCCATCTTGGGAGTAGCGATCGTGACGGAGCTGTTGCAACTTTGGCAACCGCCGGCCCTGCAAACCTTCCGGGCAACCTTGCTGGGGAAATTAACCCTGGGAGCCAGTTTTGATGGTTGGGATTTTTTGCACTACGGATTGGGGGCCTGGCTGGGGTATGCCGGCCTTTGTTGGCTCGATCGGCTTGATTGCACCACGCCCGGCCATCCCGCTAAAAAGACCAGTCCCTAGCGATCGCCCCCCAGCCTGCAATCATCCCCAGCACCCAATAGATGGACGGTGATTTTAGGGGCAACCGACCAGCTCAACCCTCAAAGTATTTCCAAGGCCATCATTCCAAGACCGTTATTCCAAGACCGTTATTCCAAGACCATCAGACTCCGATCAAAACGCTCAACAGCTTATCGGCGCGATCGCAGGCGACTTTGTTGCCATTGCTGCAAGCGCTCAACCCACTGGCTGCCCTCTTCCTTGGCTTGATTCAGCAATTGGACGATCGCCGCCTCCACAATCACTTCCTTATAGGGTGCGTTGCTTTTGCCCAGGGCTAATTGCAGCTCCAAATGAAAGCGATCGAGTTCATCCAGCACAGATTCCCGCATCTGGAAGGTGGCTCGTCGCAAATTGGCCGCGTCACCTTTGGGCACGGGGGGCAGGCGATCGGTAGGTGGCTCGGTAGGCTGAAGATAGGGCGCAAGGAGCCGATCGCCCGCCGTCAAATTCGTGGGGTCTGGGCTGTTGGGGGTCTGGGCTGCCGATTGTTGAGGAGAAGTCGCCATGAAAATTGAGGCCAAAAAGGTACGGTCTAAAGTCTTGGCTAAGTCGCGCGGAGGGTTGGCGCTGCAACCATCTTCAGTCGAAATGACCCGCGATTAACTGATTAGCGCCATGATCCAGCCAATCATTCATCTGATTCATCCAGATCGCCCAAGATTAACCATGATGGGAACCTGATTCTTGAATGACGTTCCAGCCAGAACTTGACAAGCAATTGCCGAGAATCAGGGCGGGCTGGCAGCAGTTCCACTCGGCGACAGCAGGTGATCGACCGCAGCTAAATAGCCCCCAAACACGGCAGCCCGGCGCGATCGCGGCAAATGATCGCGCAACAGTCGCCCATCGAGGGTCAATTTGGGCAACCAGCACGATCGCGGAACCGTCGGCAACAGCTCGATGTTCCCTTGGCTAGCCTGCGCCCAATCTGCCAAACCCGCCAACACCGCTTCGACCACAGGCGATCGCCGCTCCACCATGGTTGGCAACACACCCAATACGCGCAATGACGGATTCAGTTGGCGGCGAACGCTGGCGATCGTTTCCATCAAGGGCAACAAACTCCGCAGGGCCAACGGCTGACACTGCACCGGCACTAGCACCCAGTCCGCCGCCACCAACGCACTCAAGGTCAGAAAACCCAGACCCGGCGGACAATCCAGCAACAAAATCGGGTCAACTAAAGCCCGATGCGCCGTTGTCCAGTCGATCGCGAGTGTCTGTCGCAGGCGCTGCAATCCATTGGGCGATCGCGCCAATTCCACCGCCGTTGCCGCCAAGCTCAACTGCGCGGGCACAAACCAGCCCCGATCGCCTCCATTACAAAGCAAATCCCCGATCGCACAATCCCCACGGAGAGCCAGATCCAAGGATTTTTCCAACGGCCCGGCGCGATCAGCCGCCCGCGACTCCGAATCGGCAACGGCACTCAGTACCGCCGTGGTGTGGCCCTGAGGATCGAGGTCGAGGGTGACACAAGGCGATCGATCCAAGAGCAATTCCCCCAAACACAACACCGTCGTTGTTTTCCCCACGCCGCCCTTGGGATTAACAACGGCAAGCGTTCTCGCGCTTCCGTTTGCACCCACGATTGTTACCCAAACTCGTGGGCGCATTGTACGGCCGGCCAGTCACCTTTTTTGAATATTCAGGAATCTAGAAATTTGTATTTTTAACAAGTTGACAATACAAAAACTCATAAATGTAGCACTGCAAGTTGTCAACAAGTCAGAAATTCGGAAAGTCAGAGGTTCAATCAACTCGTCACGAGATCCCCAGCCCAGCAGCACAGGGATAAACGGGCGATCGCGGTTCAGTCGCCCTGAGAAATGGGGTTGTCATGATGAAGCTGTGATACAAAATGCACAAAGACCCGATCGACCCCCAAGAACAACGGGGCGAGACGGGGCGAGCAAGCTTTAGGAGTGGCCAGGTATCAACCAGCCTGGCTGAAGAGATGGGCGGTTTGTACCTGGCAGAAAATTGGGAATTGGAATCTGGAACTCTGGGAGGCTGACCATAGCCCCTAATCCTCAACCCCCTAATCCTGACTAAACGAGATGAATGCAGACAAATAGCAATAAATCCCGATCCCCCTAGGAGATGCGGCGGGAGATGCGGCGATCGCACCTCAACTCACCTCAACTCACCTCAACTCACTTCAACATTGCGAAATTCATCGAAATTCATCGATTCATCACAAAGCGATCTTGCCGATTCTGTCCTTGCCTATCCTAAAGAAAAGCCAATCAACGCTTCTCCGTTGATAATGGAGCCGGAGGTTAGGTTATGCAGTTTTGGAACTCTTTAGAATCCGCAATGAAGTATGTCTTGGAAGGGTTCGGCGAAATCTTCGCACCCGACCACGATGACTATCCACACGTTGGTGTTCAGCCCTTTGAGGACGATCCTTATCAGGACGCGCACTGGAACGATTAATCCCTCACCTCATGAAGAACGGACTGCCAATTCAGCCTGTTCAATAGACCTATTCGATCGCGCGTTGTTGGCTTAGTGACTTATATTTCATCAAACTCCTCGCGAGTCCAGAGATCTTGATCTCTGGACTTGTTTTTTTAGGCAGTTCTTCTAGTGATTGGTGGACTCTGCCGACCTACCCATTCTTCAGCGGGGTAGTGTCTATGAGGTGATGCTTATTGAGGAAATTGATCATACTACAAGGAATATCAATTTGAGAGATGAGTATCTGGCGATCGCCGGCCACTGACATGATAGACGCTGACGCGCTGGTGCTTGCCCTTTAGCGTTGTGATGCCCCAGGATTCCAACAGAAATTGTTCTGCCCGATCGCCCAAAGCCGCTACTGTTGCATCCCCCACCAAAATGCGGCAATTGTCTGGTTGGCGTTCTTTCATACAGCTTTCGAGGCGCGAAGCCACGTTGGTTGAATCACCCAACACTCCATATTCCAGACGATCGCGCCCACCCAAACTGCCCACCACCACCTCTCCGGTGTAGATGCCCACTCGCATTTGAATCACCGGCAACCGACGACTGTGCCAAGACTGATTGAGGCGGATTAATTCAGCCCGCATCGCCAGAGCACAATCGATCGCCCGCTCCGCATCATCAGCAATTTCAATCGGCTTGGTGCGGGCAATGGGCGCGCCAAACATGGCCAAAATGCCATCCCCGGTGAACTTATTCACAACCCCGTCTCGGGCCAGCACTTCCCGTGTCAGCACGTCCAGATAGTCATTGAGCCAATCCAACAACACGTCGGGATCAAGGCGCTCGGCGATCGTGCTGAAGTTACGAATATCCGTAAAGACGATTGTGGCCACCAGTTTTTGGCCCGGTAAGCGCCCCGATTCAATCACCCGATGGCGATCGCGCCACAGGGTTTTGGCCACGGCGGGCGAGGCATTCATTCCCAGTAGCTTCATGGCCATTTGGCGTTGTTGGCGGGCCTGTTGACCCCGCACGGCTGCCACCGCCCCCCAAGCCAGGGCCGCCCCCAAGCCCGGAGCCGCGATCGGAATCCAGGCCCCCCCATAGAACAGCCCCAAACCAGCACAGCCGATCGCTCCCATCACCCCACCGATCGCCAAGCTCGATCGAGCCAGCACCGGCAACCCCTGCGCCACTATCCCACCTACCATCGTCCAGACCACAATCCAAGCGATTTCTTGCCCAGCAGTCCAAAACCAGGGCAACCGCCGCCGGCCGTCGGCTAAATCCAGCAACTGGCTGACGATTTGGGCATGGAGCAGCACCCCCGCCATCCGGGCTTGGTAGCGCTCCGTTGGACTGTAGGGCGTAAAAAACAAATCGCGGCTGCTTTCCGCGAGAGTGCCCAGCAGCACCACCTTGCCCGCTAGGCGATCAGGCTCGACCTGAGCCGCCAGCACATTGTGCAGGGGCACAACATCCACAAAATTTTGCCGCCCCCGATAGTCCAACCAGATTTGATAGCCGGCTGCATCGAGATCTTGATATTGACCCGCATCCGGCTCCAGTGGAATCAGGGTGGATTGCCCCAACTGCATCCAGTTGTTGTTGAGGGGGCTTTCGACGGCAGTAATTTGGCGTGGCTGCAAATAAGTCAGGGCAACCAGCAACGCAAAGGACTGGAATAAATCTCCACGCTCGTTTTGGCTCAACAGTAAGGCCCGGCGCACCACGCCATCATCGTCGTAGATCACATCGTTGAACCCTACGCGATCGAGCGGTGGCTGCGATCCGTAGGCGATCGGTGAACCGGGATTGCCGTCAATACTTTGGATCGTGATCACGTTGGGGGCTTGCAGGGCGCGGGCTAGGGCCTGAGATCCCGGCGGCCGGCGCAGATTTCGATAGAGATCAACACCAATCACGGCGGGCTTGGCCGCTTGGATGCGATCGATTGTGGCGGCCAAGAGGTCATCGGTTAGGGGCCAAGTTGGCAGGCGGCGCAGGTCAGCTTCGGTGATTCCAACTACCACAATCCGATCATCTAGGGGGCGAGCCGGTCGCAACTGTACCCAGCGATCGTATAGGGCCCGCTCGATCGGCAACAGCAGTCCTTGACCGCGCAGACCCAACACCAACCCCAAGGCGATCGCCACAGCCAGCACAAGCCGTGGGCCGCCCTCATCGGTCTTGGCCCAGGTTTCCCACCTTGTTTGCCACACGCGCGGTCTATTCACCCTGACGATCAACCGACTGATGATGCACTCATACCAAATTGATATGAATCGACACGCGATCACGGATTAATCACGGATTAATCACGGATCAATCACGGATTAATCGCGATTATCGCGTCCTAACCCTCAGGCTGGCGAGGGCAAGAGACCATCCCTAGCTGCCAAAAATCCAATGCAGCAACAAGATCAACAAAAAGACCACCGCCAAAATCGCCGCGCTATAGAACAGCAATGAGCGATCAGCCTTGGGACTGGGCAAGCTGGGGTCGGCCTCCACCAAGCAAAACCGCACTAAGCTGCGGTTGACAAAGGCATCGCCCAACAGGGGACTAGAAAAATAGAGCAAATGGCGATCGCCCGCCACCGTTTCGATTGAGAGGCCATCGCGCGACATACCCACTCGCCCGATCGCTGAAAAGGGCAAGGCAAACAGAGCCTGCACCGATTTATCGCCCCAAAAGGTTGCAGGCAAGGCGATCGCACAAAGCCGCGCACTGGTCAGCAACAGGGCCACAGGGCGATCGTCCCAACGGACAGCGGTCACATCGATCAGCTGTTCCTCGGGTGCATTCAAAAAATACACCAAAAATTCTGCTAGCCGAGGAATCGTCCCCTGCAAGGGAAATCCCAACTGGCCCGTTTCCGCTAGCCAAGCCTCGTAAACCTTCTCCGGTTGGATCGCATCTTCCGTCGCATCCAGAGGGGCCTCATAGGCCGGCTCCGAGGTTTGAAACACCGGCAGTGTGGGTGTGAGGGCGGGTTCGGGTGCAGACATCGCAGCAGTCGCCCCTGGACTGGCCCCAGCAAAAGTATTGGCCCCCTCGATCGCGGGTGGCGCTTGCGTTAGGGACGGTGTTAGGGACGGTGTTAGGGACGGCGCGATCGGTGGTGTAATTTGGTAGCTCGGTGGGCTGGTCAAACCCAAGGCGCTGAGGGGCGGCGTGGCCAAAGACATTCCCGAGCCGTCATCGGCCAAATACAGCGCATCTGTCCAAGTGGGGCTGTTGCTACCAGCGGCCCAACCGGATACCCGCACCACCCCTACCTGCTCCACCTTCAGGATGTTCATGCCCTTGCGCACAAAGGTCATCAGAGCTGGGCGATCGGGAGCGCGATCGGTTCCCACCAGGTTCAGAATCAAGCAATTGCCATCCAAGTCCACATCCACCACAATCCCTGCCGTTTGCAGTTTGCGGTTCATGAGCGTGGCGATCGCTTCTACATTGCCCTGCCGGGCTAGCAGTAACAGTTCCGTCTGAGACATAACCGGGGTATCGATTGCCTTCCTGACCGTTGCCTGAAGGGGATCAACCGGGATTGATCTGTTGATCTCATGAACCGCCGCAGTTAGCGCGTCGCATCACGCCCAGCCGCCCATTCAGAGCAAGATTTCCCGCAATCATACACTTCCCATCCCAGGAAGCGCCTAGGGGCGATCGCCAACACAGAACTGACCCCGGGGACTACAAGCCACCGTAGTGGGCAATTGACTGGCCGGTGCGCTCGGCCCACAGTTGATCGCCCCAAGAAAAATGCCACCACTCATTGGGATGCTGCGCGAATTCACCGACCGCCATTGCTTGCCTCAACAGTTGTCGCCGCTCGCCAAACAGACGATCGCCGGTATCAGTGGCTTGGTTAAAGTAGTCGGGAAACGATCGCTCAGAGCATTCATCGATCGGTGATCCCATATCCACCACTTCCCCCAACAGGTCCACGAGGGTTACATCCAGCGCTGCCCCGGTGCTGTGGGGCGGCGGCGTGGCTGGATCGTGGCTGGGAGCCGCCCAAAATTGCGTGACGCGCCCTTGCAGAATCTGGGTTTGGGGATGGTCGGGATGGGCCAGCAAGGCGGCCGGGTCAAGACCAGCGGCGCGGGCCAACTCGCCAAAGGTGTAATCGACCATGAACTGCTGCACGGCGATCGGGCGGTAGGCATCAAAAATCGCAATCCGCCAGCCCGATCGAGTCCGGTCGAGCCAGTCCGCCGACTGTTCCAACCGCTCCAGCACACCCGATCGCAGGTGGAAAGGTGATCGATCGCCATAGGGTGCGCCTAAGGCCGCATAGGGAGGTGGGTTCCACAGGCAAAAGCGATCGGACGGAATCGGCATTAGAGGATCGCCACAGTCGGAGATCGGGATTCGTTGATAGGGTTTAAGCGCCACTGCTCAACTCCCCTAATCCTGGCCCAGGCTGCGCGATCGCTGCCAAGCCGCCTGCACCGCCTCGATCACCGCCGATCGCAGCCCCGCCCGTTCCAAGGCCGCCACGCCCGCGATCGTTGTGCCCCCCGGACTGGTGACACGATCTTTCAACACCGCCGGGTGTAGCTCGGTGTCCGCCAACAATTGCGCCGTGCCCAACACTGTCTGCAACGCCAAGGTGCTGGCCGTGGCTCGGGGCAACCCCGCAGCCACGCCCCCATCGGTCAAGGCTTCCACAAACAACGCCACAAAGGCCGGCCCCGATCCCGACAGGCCCGTGACCGCATCCATCAGCGACTCCGGTACTTCCACCACCGAACCCACCGCCGCAAAAATCTGGCGGGCTTGCTCCATTTGGTCTGCCGTCACCAACGATCCAGGGGCGATCGCCGTGACTCCCGCCCCCACGGTGGCCGGCGTATTGGGCATGGCTCGCACCACCGGGCAACCGGCAAAGGCTGCTTCCAGCTTGGTCAGCGGTGTTCCCGCCAAAATCGACAACACCAATGGCGGTGAGGCGGCATTCCAGGAACCTGCCACCTGAGCAGCCACCGGGGCAAACATTTGGGGCTTAATCGCCAGCACCACCACGGCCGCCTGGGCCAGCAGCGATCGATTGTCGTCAGTGGTCTGCACCCCGTAGCGCTCCGTCAACAGCGATCGGCGATCGGCGATGGGATCACTGACCACCATTTGGGCCGGGGCGATCGTCCCGCGATCGCACAGCCGGGCCAAAATCGCCTCAGCCATCACCCCACCCCCAATGAACCCCAATTGCGTTGCCCCAGACTCAGCCATAGCTCAAAACGTCCTTGAAAACCCGCTCAATTCCACCACTTAGCCAATCAACTTAGCTAATCAACTTAGCCAATCCACCAGTCAGTAAAAATCAGTAAAAAGCAAACAAGGGGCTTCAGCCCCTTGTCTCAATGACGATTACCCTAGGGACAGGTTGGAACCCTACCCCCACCGGCATGGAATTACTGACCGGCCGCTTGGAAGCGATCGGTTGCCCACACGGGCGATTGACCGGGACGGGCCGCCGCCGCCGCCTGGGCTTGGAACACTTCGCGCACCAAGCCACTGTGGGTGCTGACTTGCACACAGCTCGGGGTGAATAAAAAGATACTTTCGCCAATCCGTTCTTGGTGGCCGTCTAGGGCATAGGTACCGCCAGCGATGAAGTCTACGGAGCGCTGGGCTTGATCCGGATCCATCATGGTCAGGTTCAACACCACCGACTTGCGTTCCCGCAAAGCCGAAATTGCCTGGGGCATTTCCTCAAACGAGCGGGGTTCCATCACCACCACTTCGGAAATTCCATTCACCGCACCCGGCATACCAATCACATTACTCATAGTTGTTGTGGACGATCCAGTTGTCGTGCGAGGGCTAGGCGGCGCGATCGGCTCGGGCGATCGGCCGACAGCAGGAGCCGCGAAACCACCTGGCACCGAGGTTGAATCGGCAGCAACGGGGGCATAGCGACGGCTGCGGCGCGCGCTGGCCTCATCGGCGGTGGCAGCTTGCCCATCGGCAGGTTGTTGTTGATACGAACCCCGATAGCCGTTGTTGGCATTGCTATCGTTTTCGTCGTAATCGTAATCGTAATCGACTGGATCGCCGAGACCGACAAAATCCCGAAGTTTCGTAAAGATAGCGTTCACCTCGTCCTCTCCATTTGCTAACCGCACTTTGGGCTGGAGTACCGACGAGTTCTTCAGGGCGATCAAATGCCGCAAAAACTCTGTCGGCCGTGTTGCGTCAACAGTTTACTCCAATTTTTCCGATTTCACTCTGGCCCGGTTTGACCGTGCGGGCAATTCGATTAAAACCCAAGTTTTGAGATTGATACAAGTTTTTAAAATTTGGATTGGGATATCTGAATCAGTAGTCAGGCAACTGTTATGAATTGACCAAGCACCCGATCGCCCGATCGCCGGTTAGGGATCTGTTGTGGATTAGCCGACAGAAATTAGCCGATATGGATTAGCCGACAGAAATTAGCTGACAGAAATTAGCCGATCGCCCGATCACCAAATAACGTGCGCCCCAGTCGAATCATTGTGGCACCCGCTGCCAAGGCGATCGGCCAATCATTGGACATACCCAGCGATCGCACCTCCATCGACAAGCGCTCCCAGGACTGGGCCTGAACGCGATCGGCTAAGTTTCCGGCCCGGCCAAAGAAATCCACCAACTCAACCGGCGAGAGGGCGAGGGGCGGAATAGCCATCAAGCCGCAAATGTTGAGATGTTCCAGTCGATCCAGTTCTGGCAAGGCTGTCAAAAAGTCATCGACGGGCCAACCGGCCTTGGTGGGATCATCTTGGAGCTTGACTTGCAGGCAAACTTGAGGACGGCGGCTGGCTTCGGCGGCCAGGCGATCGAGTCGCTGGGCCAAGTCGAGTCGATCGACCGAGTGAATCCAGTCAAATTGCTCGATCGCCTTTTTAGCCTTGTTGCTTTGGAGCTGCCCAATCAGATGCCAACGAATATCGGGCAAGTCGGCCAATGCGGCCTGTTTGGCTTCGGCTTCTTGAACCCGGTTTTCGCCAAAATCCCGCAGACCACAGGCATAGGCCTCGCGAATGCGATCGACCCCAAAGGTTTTGGTCACGGCAACCAAGCACACAGAAGGTGGCAGGCGATCGCGCAAAAACGCCACCCGGTCAGCCAAAGTTGGCAACGCCGCCAGGGCCTGCACCCAATCAAGATTGACCGAATCGAGATTACTCGGGCCGGTGGCATTGGTGCTGGAAGGGTTGGTGTCAAGATCGCTAGAAGCCCAATCGATCGGGCTGGGATCGATCGGACTGGGATCGATCGGACTGGGATTGATCGGGCTGAGATTGATCGAATCGGGATTGATCGAATCGGGATCGATCGAATCGGGATACATCACGCCGTCGTCAGAAGAATCGATCGCCTGAGAAGTCGCCATTGGCTAACGGTGGCTAACGAATAAGCAAGGGAGCAATAACTCCGAGGAAATGACCGCAAGGCATTCAGGCATTACTGAAATGTTTGCTTGTAGGACGCTCGTATCTGTTGGTATTCCTGGGTTGGTCCCGTGCGTTGCAGGGCCCGCATCCGCACTTCCACCATGGTGCGAGCATCGCTGCGCGTCACTGGCTCAAATCGAATGCCAGCATCCGTGATGGAAACCAGAAAAAACAGGCGGTGGGCATACAGCGTGGTAAACAACTCGCGGTTATTTTCCAGGCGGCAAATCATGAGCAGCAGCCCAAAGGTGGGGTGGTTGAGATAGGCTTCTAAACTCATTCCAGCTTGCTAAGGGTAAGGAGAAGGCCGAGGGAAAGCATAGAAGGCAGGGGGTTATACGCTCGGCTTGGCGGGGTGATCGACCTCAGCAAGCCCTGATCATCAGCCCTGATTGCCAGCCCTGATCGCGCCGGAGCAATTCAGGAGCCAGACCGCAAGCCTTACGAGTCTACAAAAAGTTCGTACCGAACAGCTAATGGTATCGGAATGCGATCGCCTTGGGGTGATATTAGCTGCTGGATCGCCGAGAAATCGGGACTTTGCGATCGATCTCAGACAATTTGCCCCCTCGCCAAGCCATGGCCGATTCAATTTGAGGCTAGCTGGCCGCCCCCATCAAACTACAGAACCCACCACCCCGCCCAACGGCCTCGCGAGGATGCCCGAGCAGTATCTTTTGGCATGAGCCAAGCCCCAATAGTCGTGGGAGCGAGGGTCTGAAGCCCCCTTGTCTGCGTTGATCGACAAAGCGTGCCGAGTATCAATTTTGGCTCTTCAGACATCCCCTGAGCACACCAGTCATTAAGCAACTCATGAAGCTACTAAAGCTACTAAAGCTACTAAAGCTACTGAAGCGATGTAACAAACGCATGGGGTACTGGATAGGAGTGGCCAGTTTGGGTGCGATCGGGCTATGGGCGGTGATTGGGCTTGGGCGGTTGGCGATCGCCGCCAGTGGCCCCACCGATGCCCTGTGGGTGTTAGGAGGCAGCATTCGCCGGGAAATGGCCGCCGCCGATTGGGCGGTTCGCCATCCCCAGCAACCGATCTTGATTTCGGGTGGCTCAAAACCGCCTTGCATCAGGGCGCTGTTCGATCGCGCTGGGGTACAGGGCGATCGCATTTGGTTAGAGCAATGTGCCCAGTCCACCTTTGGCAATTGCTATTGGAGCCTACCCCTGTTGCAGCAATGGGGCGTGAAGCGAGTCAGCTTGCTCACTTCGGGATCGCACCAATGGCGGGCGGGCTGGATGGCGCGGCTCATTTTGGGCAGCCACGGCATTTGGGTGGATGTGGTGACAGTGCCGGAGTCGGGTGTGCCGGCCAATCAGGAATATGCGCTGAAAACCTGGCTGGATCTGGGGCGGGCCGGGGCTTGGGCCGTCGGCAGCCATTTTGCATATCCTCAATGTCAGCGGGTTGATCGGCTCGATCGCGTCAACATAAAAGCCTGGTGTCAGCAGGGCTTTCGCTGCGAACACCAGGCTCATTTGGGCAATTTGTGCGATCGGTAACTGGCTCGTTAGCCGATCATCGTGAGAGGCAAGGAGCTGGTCATCCAATCGCCCAAAACCCTGATTCCGCCGTTACGGGATCGTTAGCAGCAAGGGGCTTAAGCCCCTTGTTACGACGGCTGGGGCAATGCCTAGACCCCCTAGGGTTTTTGGGACAGGTAAGCCGCGATCGCCTCGTTAATCAGCGCCGTGGCCGACTGACCGCGATCGACCGCTAGGGTTTGCACCTGCTGATACAGCTCATCGCGAATCCCGATCCGGTGGCGCGGCCCAGCATTGCCACCGCCCGATCGCTTACTGCCTGCCTTTTCGGGCTTACCATCCACCGGCCGGTAAGCCTGCATGAAATGGCGCAGGGTGTCGAAGCCCACCCGGTTACAGAAGTCGCCAAAGCTTTCGCCCGCATCGCGCGATCGCTTGAAGTAAACCAAAATCGGCTCCAGGAACGACTCCAGATCCGAATCCTTCATCCGCTCCACAAAGGGCTGGGCCAAGCGGGTTTGGTTAGGCGACCCACCGAGCCACACTTGGTAGCTGCTCGGGGCGCTGCCCACAAAGCCCAACTCGGCCATGTAGGGCCGCGCGCAGCCGTTGGGGCAGCCGGTCATCCGAATCACAAAGGACTCGTCACCCAAGCCCAACCGCTCCATCAGCGATCGAATCCGCTCCACAAACCCAGGCAGCGCCCGCTCTGACTCGGTAATCGCCAGGCCGCAAGTGGGCATGGCCGGACAAGCCATCGCCAACCGCTCCAGCGAATCGATCTGTTCGATCGCCCACACACCGCAGTCCTTCAGGATCGTTTCGATCGCCGCTCGATCGGCCGGCTTGATGTCATAGAACAGCACATTTTGGTGCGGAGTCAGCAGCATCGGCAGCTCAAACCGCTCCACAATTTGCCGCAGGGCCGATCGCAGCTTGAAGTCACCCAGGTCGTGCACCCGGCCATTTTGAATCGACAAACCCAAGAACAAATGGCCATCGCCCTGTTCATGCCAACCCAAGAAATCCTCATACTTCCACGGGGGCAGGGCCTTGGCCGGCTCCAGCTTTTTGCCCAGGTAATCTTCCACATGAGTGCGGAACTTGGCCACACCCCAGTCGTTGATCAGGTACTTCATCCGCGAGTGGCGGCGATCGAAGCGATCGCCATAGTCCCGCTGCACCGCCACGATCGCCTTCACAGCCGCGTAGACATCATCCGCCGCCACAAAGCCAATCTCATCGGCAATCCGGGCGAAGGTTTCCTCCTTGTTGTGGGTGCGGCCCAGGCCGCCGCCCGCATAGATATTGAAACCCTCCAGCTTGCCCTTCGCATCGGTGATCACCACCAAGCTCAAATCCTGCGAGAACAGATCCACAGAGTTATCCCCCGGAACCGTCACCGCGCATTTAAACTTCCGGGGCATATAGTGCGCCCCGTAGATCGGCTCCTCGGTGTCGAAGCGCATCGGCGTTGAGCCATTGCTGCTGCGAGCCGCCTTCACGGCCGGATCTTCTTCCGCCGAGATCACCTTTTCGCCATCAAGCCAAATTTCGTAATAGGCCCCCGTTTGCGGAGTCAGCAAGTCCGCAATGTTGTTGGCATAGGTCAGGGCCAGCTCGTATTCGGGACGGTTTTTGTAGGGGGCCGGCGGGGCCATCACGTTGCGGTTTAAGTCACCGCAGGCCCCGAGGGTCGATCCCATGGCCTTCACGATCGCCGCGATCGTCGGCTTCAGGTTTTTCTTGAGAATGCCGTGGAGCTGGAACCCTTGGCGCGTGGTGGCTCGCAGGGTTTCATTGCCATATTCACTGGCCAGGCGATCGAGCGTCAGGTACAGTTGCGCCGGAATAAAGCCCCCAGGACTCCGGGTACGCAACATCATTTGATAAGGCTTTTCTTGCCCCGGTTTTTGCAAGTCGCGATCGACCTGCTGATAGGAACCGTGGAACTTCAGAATCTGAACGGCATCATTAGAGAAATAATTCGTGTCCAACAAAAGCTCAGAAGCAACAGGTTCGCGTAGAAAATCACTACGCTCCTTGAGTCCTTCTACTTTTGAGACGCGGATTTCGGTGGGTGCAGCAACCGGCGAGCTAGCAGATTTGGCCATGAGTCCAGCAGTGGCAAATTAGGAGGATCAAATGCCCCGTAAGTCGATCGAGATATCGGTGAATCTTCGATCCATCGTAACACCAGCCGTCCCGACCAAAGTCGGCGCTCAAAATGCCTCAAAGCCTTTTGAGCCTTGACAATTAGGAGCTTTCGGTATTGCTTCACAGCCAATATCAATGCAATCAATCCTCAAGATTTGATGCTCAAGGATTAGATGCTGGAGATTTGAGTGTCGCAACTGGCGCGGGGGGCGATCCAACTTTGGATCCTAGCCCAGGAACGATCGCCCTGCCCACAGGCACGATCACCCCGCACCGGCCACCATCCCCGATCGTGAAGCCAGGAAACCTGATCCTGTGAAATTGCCCAAAGCACCGCGAAAGCCCCGCCCCCACAGCGAATGGGGAATTTGAGCAGGATGCGATCGCCCCCCATTCGCGCGTATGCTCGTCTTAGAGCAATTCCTGAACTGCGATTCTGGTGCGATTCTGGACTGCGATCTGAACCTGCGATCAAGCCCCCATCGCAGTTTTCCCAACCAGACGACCCCAAATGGGGGTGGTATGTTGGGAAAAGCATATAGCTTCGATATTCGGCGGCTGTATTTGCATTCAAGCTGATCCCTTTTCTGCGGATTCTTCCCGACGGTGGGGAAACCGCCCCGGCCGGCTCGATTTGCCGATCGTTCAACCCCAGTTGATCGATTGGTTCGATGATGACCCCCCTAGTCCTAGAGCTGCGATCGCCCAGATCGCATCGCTGAGTTTAGACAGCCGAGACGTTCACTAGCATTTCACTCACAGCAGCAATGGATGACGTAACCATCTTGCAGCCCGCCGGCATCTTGGATAGCACGCAGGCCAGCACCTTTCGCCAAGACGTGAGCGATCGCGTTCGCGACGGAGCCAAACACATCTTGATTGATTTTCAAGACGTGACCTTTATGGATAGTTCGGGGTTGGGGGCGTTGGTTTTGGCCCTCAAAACGGCGCGATCGGCCAAGGTCAAAATGTCTATCTGTGCCATCAACGATCAGGTGAAGATGCTATTTGAGTTAACCAGCATGGATCGGGTCTTTGAACTCCATGAGAGTCGCGAGGCCTTTGCCGACAGCTTGGGCAAGTAGTCCAAGTCATTGGGGCAGGTATTGGGGCAAGTATTGGGGCAAGTATTGGGGCAAGTTATGGGGGAGCAGATTATCCACAAGCTGCTGCTGGCTAGGTTGCTCGCTGGCTAAGTTGCTCGCTGGCTAGGTTACTCGCTGCTTGTGGCCCGGCCCCCTCCCCGTCTTGACAAACGCGCCCAAACAATCCGCGCAACATGTGCAGCGAAGGCACAATTACGTCCCTTGGGCAACTCACCGCCTAGGGGACAACGGGGTGACATGCGAAATAATGCGAAATTAATTGCTTGGGTTGGTCGCTAGGGATAAGTGGCAATGAGTTGGCCAGACTGGACAAGTTTGATGTTGGGTGTGGGCATTGGGTTCTATGCGGCGTTGCAACGTGATCGATCGGATCGTACCGGTCGCGCCGGTCGTGCTGATCAGGTTGATCAACCTGATCAAGTCGGGTCAGCCATCGGATCAGCGATCAGGTCAGCCATCAAACGATCACGATCGGATACCAGCGGCGATCGCTCCCAGTCCCGTCGCTTTGGCAGTTGATGCCGAGCGGCCTCCTGCGGTCATCACCCTAGCCACCCCAGATCCTGAATCTATCCCAACAGTCGCCAGCGGGGCGATCGCCAGCAACCCCGAGGCCCCGGCTGCGGCCACCTGGCAAGTGGCTTATCAGTTGGCCCGCCAATGGGGGGAGTTCCACGGAGGATTTTTGGCCCGCACGGCCCATGAGCTGAGATCGCCCCTCAGCAGCACGATCGGGCTTCATCAAATGATCTTGCATGATTTGTGCGATGACCCTGAAGAAGAACGCCAGTGCGTGGCCGATGCCAACCGGGCGGCCCAACGGATGGTGGACTTGCTCGATCGCCTCATCGAGGTTGCCAAAATGAACAGCGGGGCGATCGTGCCGGATGTGCAACCCATCGCCCTCGATTTGGTTTTTGATGAAGTTGAAGCCCTGACCTGTATGCAGGCGGCAAACCGCAACATCGGTCTCGATTTTGAGATGCCCCCAGCAGTAGATGTGTTGGCGGATCTCAAGCGACTTCGACAGGCGATCGCCCTAGCGGTTGATAGTGTGTTGGGCACGCTGGCCAAGGCGGGTGACAACGGCCCAGTGGTGGTTAGTGCCACGACCGCCGACCAGCAGGTGCAAATTCTGTTGAATGTCACAACCGAAGCGGCGAGCTGGAGTGATCCGATCGATCTGCTACAGCAGGCTCCCCCGGCGGCGGCTAGTTTGGCGGACTTACAGGCTGGAGTGACCGCCGTGCAACTGTCGCCCATGATGGGTTTGTGGGTGGCTCAATTGGCGATCGAATCCATGCACGGCAATCTTGATTTGCTTCCCCGGCCGGAAGGTGTACAACTCCGCTGCACTCTTCCGATCGCCGCCTAGGAATTTTTTAGGGTGGGAATTTTTTAGGGTGGGAATTTTTTAGGGAGCGCGCCCGATCGCCCCGTGCTGCCACCGAGATATGGCCAGCAGAATCACGACGCTAGGATCATTGCTCAAGGCATGAGCTGTTGAGCTGGCGATCGCGGATCGGTGGGGCGATCAAAAAATAGCTCGATCGAACTTTGGAGCCGATCAAGCCGGGCCGGCCCCGTCTCATCCCCATCGACGTTGTAAGACCCCACCAACAACAGGCTCAGATCGTCAGCGATCGGCAACAGAGTCATGGAGGTGCGATCAAACGTGTTGCCGCCTGCAAACAACCAACGCTGGGCTGATCGCCCCGCCACGGTCAGGTGCGATTGCGCCAACAAATCCATACCTTGGGCCTGGGCATTGGCCAGCAGCTCGGTTTCGGCTTGGGCCTTGGATCGATCCAACATCACCAGATCCAACCGCAGCAGCGATCGCGACGGAGCCAGCAGCTTGTCCGGCTGGGTGGCAGGGGCGATCGACTCGCTGTAGAACACCGCCTGGTAGCCATCGATGAGCGGTGCATTCCAGCCAAAGGGCAGCTCGATCGCCCAAAACCCTTGGGGGTGACGGATCTTGCGATATTGATAGCGCCAAGTTAGGGCATTGCTGCTAGGCTCGGGCGATCGATCCGGTTCCCCAGATAAGCGCGACACCTGAGCCGCCGCCCCGCCGCTCCAGCCGATCACCAGCCCGATCGCCAGCCCAACTGTTCCGGCCCAGCCCAGTTTGCCCACAACACCAATCCATTGCATTTCCCCACTCCCCTGCATACTCACACCGGCCAACCGCGATCGCACCCAGAGGCCCGCTCCCGCTAGTGTGACTGGAGGACGGTTATTTCGCCAAGGAGCCAACCCAGGAGCGCGATAAGCTGGAAACCAAGCGTGGTGATGGTTAACCCGCGATCGCGCCCTGAATTCTGCGTCCTAGATTTGCTCACCTGCGATCGCTTTTCTGCCTTGGGGTTCATCATTGGGGTTCATCAACAGTCTCAGCACCCTAGCCCCACTCCCAGCCCTCCCTCAACCACAGTTCCTAATAACCTTTTCCAAAGCCATGAGTCTAGGCGATCGATGGAATCAACTGGTTGGCAAAAATCGTTTTGTCATCAGTCGGATCTTTATTCACCTCACGGGTGCGGAAGTTGCGCCCCTACTGGGCAAACTGAATCAGGTTGCTCGCCAGGCGATCGACTCCGAAGGCGATATGGATGTTTTGGGGCAAGGCCTGTCAGATCTCTGCGAAAGCCTGTTGCAATATCGCCTCTATTGGCAATCGGCTAGTAATGAGGGCGATGTGTTTTGGAATGAAGGGGAGGCGGGCGATCGCTTCAATGAGTTGTTTACGGACTCAGCGGCGCGATATCTGAGCCAGCCAGAGTTAGATGCCCCCAACCCCGTTGATCCGCAGGCCGATTTTTTGACCCTGCCGGCCACGGGCAATGTGTTGGTGATGCTGACCGTGGGCTATGAAGGCGAAGTGCCTGACCTGGAAACGGATTTGGCCGATTCTGAAGCCTTAGCAACGGGTCTCAAGAGCCTGGCAAACCTCCACTACAATCGAAAGTTGCGGGCAGTGCAGGTGCATTTTGCGCCTTCGCGTCTCGGCGATGAGCTGACGAGCGATCATCTACTGCAAAATTTCCCAGAACTAATTCCGCTGTAGGCCCAGTCGTCATGGCTGGAGATCAAGCTGAAATGGTTGATTTTCCATTCCCCAATGGTCATAACAAGGGGCTCCCAATGGTCGTAACAAGGGGCTTAAGCCCCTTGCTCCCCACGATCTCCTAACGGTGAAATCAGGATTTCAGGAGAAATGACGACACGCTCTAAGCCCCCTGCTGCCCAACGATCCGCTGACGGTGGCATCGGGGTTCTAGACGATTGGACAACCAGCCCTCGACCTCGCGATCGAGTTTTCACCCGAGGTTGTGTCTAGACTTTCACCTGACTTTCACCTGACTTTAATTTGACCCCATTGACTGCATTTTCTGAGGACTAGCCGGTTTAGACAGGGAGCCTGAGGGTCGGCGATCGACCTGGTTCTGAGTTCTGGCGGGTTTGGCCTGACGCTGCTTCTGTTGTTTTGAGGTTGGTTTGAGATAGCCCTATGGTTCGATCGATGTTCCGAAAAAGTTTGGCCCTAGTGCTGGCGATCGCAATCGCCTGGGTGACGGTGACGGGCGGCCCGCTGCCGGTGCGAGCCGCAGAACTGCCCAGCGCGATCGTGGCGGCGGCTCCCAGCGCGGCCAAGTCCCTCGCGGACGGCCGCTATCCGGTACAGCAAGCAGCTTTCGATGATGGCACGGGGGAATATGCCCTGATGTTGTTGGACACGCCGGCCGGTTCATCGCCCCTGTTCCGCACCACGGAGCTGCAAATGGCGCGGCTGGATGACGAGGCGATCGCCCAAGGCCAAAAGCCTTACCTGGCCCTGAAGGACGGCCAACCGGTGCTGTACCTCGACAAGGATTTCAAAATCGAATACGTGCACCAGGAAACGGCGGTGCAAACCAATCCCCGCACAGGCGAGCAACAGACCGTAGTTGTGCAGCGGGAATCTAGCTCTTGGTCGCCGTTCATGGCGGCCTTAGAAGGGCAGATGCTGGCGAATATGCTGTTCCGGCCCCATTACGTGTTGCCGCCGGCCTATGCACCGGGTGGCATGGTGGGCTATGGCGGCTATGGCCGCAGTTATGGCGATGCGGTGGGTAACTATCGCGATCGCTACCAGGCAGCTCCGGCGGTGGAACGCAACCGCCAACAGTTCCGGGCAACGGGCACAGCGGCTCGCTCGGCCGCGACCATGGGCCGGCCAGCCACCGCCAACAACGTGAAGTCCACGGGATCGGGCTTTGGCAGCAGCAATTTCCGCAGCAGCCCCAACCGCCGAATTGCCGCACCCCAGCCCCGCAGCAGCTTTGGCAGCAGCTATGGTCGATCGCCTGTGCGAATGCGATCGAGCTTTGGCAGTGGGTTCCGGGGTGGTCGTCGCCGCTAGGGGCGATCGCCGTCCATGCGGCATCACGCAGAATTCAGACTGTTCAACGTTATCAAACGCTAGACGTTAAACACTTCCGGGTCGCGACGTGATCGCGGCCCATTTTTTCGGGCAAGACCTACGCAAAACCCCAATTGTTCTCATCCCCCAACCCCTGCTCTCAGGACGGGAGCAAGGAAAAAGGAAAAAGGAAAAAGGAAAAAGGAAATCAGCCTGATTTGGGTTCCCTTCGCCCGACTGGGGAGAGGGGCGAGGGGTGAGGATTTTAGAAAATCCTGCACAAGTCCTAGTGGGGTGATTAATGGGGGCGCGATCGCCAGCTCCCCCAGTCCGCAAGATTGCTGACATCCTGATAGACAATTGGCATTGCATACTGAAGCTAGGCTGACTCGATCGGGCAAGATCCATTGGCTGCCTTTGCCCCGCTGTCTTCTCGGCCGTTTCTTGGAGTGGCTATGAACCGCAAACGCCCACCTGCTCGCGATCCCTACCGTGCCGATCGCCCTGACCGTACCGATCGCGACGATTACCGTAATGACCGTGCCGATCGCGATCCTTACCGTGGCCCCGCCCGCGATCGCGATCGAGTCGGAACCACGGAAGCCCGATCGCCCGAGCCTCCCAGAAAGAAAGGCTTTAACTACGCGATCGCCGCCATCTTGGCCGGGGTCTTCATTTTGGGAATGGGCGTAGGTATTGGGTTTAGCTCATCAGCCAGCATCGATCCGCAAAACGTCGCCTCGCGGGAATTTATCGATCGCGCCGCCCCCAACCCCGAGCTATGCGCCCAGTTTGGAGCCAGTGCCATTTCGATGAATGCGCGCATTTTTGTCACCCTCAGTCCCTTTAGCGTCTATGTGGCCCAGCCGGAAATGCAGCCCGGTTGCGTAATGCGCAGTAACAACTGGGCCGTGTTGCAACAGCGCGGCGTGGTGACCGATAAACAAGTCTCCGAGTGCAAGAATCGGATGAATACCTTTGCCTTCACCGGCAGCATTGAGAGCAAACCGCGCGTGGATTGTGTTTACCAAAATGATGCGGCGGGGAACCTGTTTTTGAATCAGCCAGGTGTGGTGCCTGCCCAAGAAAGCGATCGCTTCTAGGGCTTTTTGTCATGGGGAGCAAATTTCGGGGGAGCAAGCTGACATAGTTGCCTTCCCATGCCCCAGCCACAGTAGACCAGGGGCTGAGGGGGTGTCATGTGCCGGGGGCAAGCTGAAATAGTTGGTTTCCTATGCCCCAATCGTCGTAACAAGTGCCCCAATCGTCGTAGCAAGGGGCTTAAGCCCCTTGTTCTCCCCTATCGCCTCACGGTGGAATCAGGGTTTTAGGCGCAACGACGACAAGCCCTAAGGTCTGTCATCAAATGAGCTTGATTGGGGCTGGAACGACCAATTTTCCTAGCCCAACCGCCCTAGCCAATTGGCTCAAGTCCCTTGGCCCTCACGATCAAGTAACGCAAGAATCAGGGTTTCAGGGATTTGATGACAGTCCCGCAGCCTCTTGCCCCTAACGGTTTCGTAAGGCCAGCATCAGGGTTTTCGGC
The DNA here is from genome assembly GCA_004292515.1 of Oscillatoriales cyanobacterium. Lineage (GTDB taxonomy): Bacteria > Cyanobacteriota > Cyanobacteriia > CACIAM-69d > CACIAM-69d > CACIAM-69d. The sequence goes on along the minus strand of RDXB01000079.1, from coordinate 66,837 downwards.
AATTTGACGACATCTCCTCAGTCAAATGGGGTGCGATCGCTAACGATATGTGAGCAAAATCCAGGCGCTCAACATCCAGAAACTATGGAATCCGCACTACAACCTATTTTGGGAACCTACGACTGGTTTTTGGTGTTCGCATCGCTAGTCATTGCCATTGTTGCGTCTTATACCGCTCTGGATGTGGCTGGGCGACTGCGGCTAGCCATGCCCCTTGGTCAGCGGTGGCTGTGGCTAGTCAGCGGTAGCTTGGCCATGGGAATCGGCATTTGGTCGATGCACTTTGTCGGTATGCTCGCCCTGAAGCTGCCCATCCTGGTGCAATACGACATCACCACTACAGCCCTGTCCTTGGTTTGGGCGATCGCCGCTTCCGGGATGGCCCTACACGCCATGAGTCGTCAGGTGATGCGTTGGTCGCTGGTGGTGGGGGGCGCTTGCATTGGTCTGGCGATCGTGGCCATGCACTACACGGGTATGGCAGCGATGCGCATTCCCGGGGAAATTAATCACTCGCCGGTTGGGGTTGCGGGGGCAGTAGCGATCGCCTTGGGGGCTTCCTATGGGGCCGTTTGGCTGTCCTTTCGGCTGGCAAAGCGTTCCATAGACCAAGCTATGAACCAAGCTATGAACCAAGCTTCCGTGGTGGACTGGTCTTGGGAGTCCCTCGGCAGTGCCACGGTGATGGGCTTGGGCATTGGGGGTATGCACTACATGGCTATGACGGCGACGCGGTTCCAAGCACCCGCCATGGCCGAGCAAATACCACCACTCGATCGGGAATTGCCCTTACTGGATCTGTGGAACTTGCCACTTGGCAATGGCCAAGCCAACCTGACCTCGGCCAGTTTGGCGGTGGATGTGGCCTTGGGGGCCGTGGTGATTTTAGCGATCGCGCTGGTGATATCGACCTTGCAGCGGATATTCGATCGCCAACGGATGCGAGAACAAAGCTTGACCGCAAGCGAACTGCGATTTCGCCTGCTGCTCGATTACCTGCCAACCGGCGTGTTGTTAGTAGACCCCCAAGGCAAAATTCTCTCCTGTAATCCTATGGCAGCTAGGCTCCTGGGCACATCACCGGAACTGTTGCAGGGCAAGGCCTTTAGCGCAGGCTTGCCGCTGCTCAATCCCAATGGCGTGGCCCTGGGCCAGGGCCGAATGCCCCTCCAGCAGGTGTTGGACTTGGCCCAAGAGGGGACAGCGGCAGGACTGGAGGCTGGTGAAATGGCGATCGATCCGCCATCTTGGCACCGGTCGGCTCCCAACCCCAGCGATCCCAACCAGTCCCCACCAGCCCACCAATGGCGATTGGCTAACACGGTGCTGAGTCTGGATCAAGGCAACCAGCGGCGCTGGCTGTTGGCCAATGCAGACCCGATTTTGAATGAGGCGGGGGAGGTCGAGCGGATTGTCTGTGCTCTGACGGATATTACCGATCGCCGCCTGGCCGAACTGGCCCTCAAAAAAACCGCGAAACGGGAAAGTGCGATCGCCCGCGTCATTCAACGGATGCGCCGCACCCTGGATCTGAAAACAATTTTGGACACAACCACCAGCGAGCTTTTGCAGATTGTGGAGTGCGATCGAGTGTTGGTGTACCGGTTCGAGCCTGATTGGAGCGGGCGGATCGTGTCGGAATCGGTGGCTACGGGCTGGAAGCCGGTGGCAGCCAACCCCGAGATTGAACAAATCGCCGTTGATCGCCCCGATTGCGTCATTCAAACCATCAACTCGATCGACGACCCCCAAGTGCTGATCCAAGACACTTACCTTCAAGACACCCATGGCGGTGCTTATCAATCGGTCAAGAGTTATCGCTGTGTTTCAGACATCTATCGTTGCAATTTTGATACCTGCTACCTGTCGCTGCTAGAAGCATTGCAGGCCAAAGCCTACATCATCGTGCCCATCTTCTGTCGAGAGCAGTTGTGGGGGCTGCTGGCCTGCTATCAAAACAATCAACCCCGGGATTGGGCTGAACCGGAAATTTCCAGCGTGGTGTCGATCGCCGAGCAGTTTGGGGTGGCGGTGCAGCAGGCGGAATTGCTGGCCCAGACCCAGCAGCAAACGATCGAACTGTCGATCGCCAAGGACGAAGCCGACCGCGCCAACAAAGCCAAAAGCACCTTCCTCGCCCACATGAGCCACGAACTGCGCACACCCCTGAATGCGATTTTGGGTTTCACGCAGCTCATGGCCCGCGACTCCTCCCTATCACCCACCCAGCGCCAACAAACCAACATCATCAACCGCAGCGGCGAGCACCTGCTAACCCTGATTAACAGCATTTTGGACATGTCCAAAATCGAAGCCGAGCAGATGACACTGCAAGTAGAGCAGTTTGATCTCCACCGCTTGCTGCATGCGCTCCATGACCTGCTGCTGGTGAAAGCCCAAGACAAGGGCCTATCGCTAGTGTTTGAGCCGGATGATTCACTGCCTCAGTATGTGGCGACGGATCAAAATCGCCTGCGCCAAATTTTGCTCAACTTGCTGGGCAATGCCCTGAAATTTACCAATCTCGGCCAGATCACCCTCAAGGCGAAAGCCATTACTGACCACGCCTTGCGGCCCATCGGGATGGTGATTGATCCACAGCGGGCGATCGGGCTGGAGTTTGCCATCATCGACACCGGCCCCGGCCTGAATGCGGCGGAACTGAACTGCCTATTTAAGCCCTTTGAACAAACAACGGCGGGCTTGCGATCGGGCCAGGGCACAGGGTTAGGACTGTCCATTTCACGAGAATTTGCCCGACTACTGGGTGGTGAAATTACGGTCAACAGCCAGCCCTTAAAAGGCACAACCTTCACCGTCACAGTTGCGGCCCAGCGAGTCGATGCCCTACCCCAACCCCCATCGCAACAACCCATTACTGGCCTAGCTGTGGGGCAACCGCCCTATCGAATCCTGGTGGTTGATGATGATGAAAACAGTCGATTGCTCCTGATCGAGTTCTTAAACAGCATTGGGTTTATCACCGATGCAGCCCTGAATGGCCGCATGGCGATCGACCTGTGGCAACAGCATCGACCCCACGCCATTTTCATGGATATGAAAATGCCAGGTCTCGATGGCTATGCCGCCAGTCGCATCATTAAAGATCAGCCCAACGGTGCAAACACCTTGATCATTGCCCTAACTGCCAGCGCTTTCGAGCACGATCGCGCCGCCATCTTGCAAGCCGGTTGCGATGACCTGCTGTGCAAACCCTTTAACTTCACCGACCTCTTAACCCGGCTGGGTCAGCACCTCGGATTGCAATACACCTACGCCAGGGAACCCAACCCTACCCCCCCAGCCAAAGTGATTTCCCGATCCGATGAGTCGGCTCTCATCCCGCTGTTAGCCGCCTTGCCCACCGACTGGCGCAGCCAATTTCGATCGGCCGTGACTCGGGGCAGTGATATTCAGGCATTGCAGTTGCTGGAGCAGTTGCCAGACACCGCCGAGGAGTTGCGCGCCTTGTTGACCGGCTGGCTGGATGCCTTACGGTTCGATCGCGTCATTGAGTTGCTCGATCGGGTCAGCCTGCAAACCCAGGATCGGGAATCAACGTCCTAGCAATGTCAAGCACTCATCTTCCTAGCGAATCAACGCCTTAGCGATGTCAATTCCTAATTCTGGTTACTCAGTCCCCGATCCCAAGGCTCCTTGGCCACCCAAGGCCACACTAGTTCACCATCAACTCGATCGTTGGATCGAGCCAATGGCCACAGTGGCTTTTGCCAACACCCCAGGGAACCCAGGAACACGATCACAATCACGACCACAATCAAAAGCAAAAGCAAAATCACGACCACAATCGCAATCACGACCACAATCGCAATCACGATCAGAATATCGAAGCGATCGCCCCAATATTGCTGACCCAACGGAGATCGAGTAGGTGGAGACCCATCCAGCTTCCGCCGCGCAGCGGGCGATAGATCACGATCAATCGCAACCGGATTCAGTGCCCGATATTTTGATCGTGGATGACACACCGGAGAATCTCAAACTGCTGGCAGCCCTACTGGCGGCCGAGTCCTACCACATTCGGAAAGCCCTCAGTGGCAGCATGGCGCTCAAGGCCGTAGCTGCCGATCCCCCGGATCTGATTTTGCTCGACATCATGATGCCAGACATGGATGGCTACAGCGTCTGTGAAACTCTCAAGACCGATCCTGCCACCGCCGGGATTCCCGTACTGTTTTTAAGTGGTCTCAGCGATGCCTTTGACAAGGTGCGGGCCTTTGAAGTGGGTGGCGCAGACTACATCACCAAGCCCTTCCATGGTCAGGAGGTGTTGGCACGGGTTCGCATCCACCTAGAGGCGCGATCGGCCCGCACTCGAATTGAAGCCATCAACTTGGAGTTGGAGCGGCGCGTGCGGGAACGCACCTGGGCCTTGGAGCGGGCTAACAATGCATTGCGCCTAGAAATTGAAGAACGCCAGCGCCTACAAGAACAGTTGATGGAACTGGTGATGCGCGATGAACTCACAGGACTGCCCAATCGCACCGCTTTTACGGCTGAGTTAGCCAGGCGATTTCAAGCAACTCGTCTTACGCAGGCTGATCGCGTGGCAGTGTTATTTATCGACTGCGATCGCTTCAAGGTAATCAACGATTCCTTGGGGCATTTTGTAGGCGATGAATTATTAGTCAGCCTTGCCCAGCGGCTCCAGAATTTGTTGCAACCGGGTCAATTAATCGCCCGGTTTGGCGGTGATGAGTTTGCCATTTTGCTGCAAGATCAAGACCCACTCGCCCAAGCCCAAGCCTTGGCCGATCGGGTGATGACCGCACTACAGCAATCCTTTAATCTCAGTGGTCGGGAAATTTTTACCAACGTCAGTATCGGCATTGCGGTTGATTCGGGTGACTACAGCCGCCCAGAACATCTCCTGCGCGATGCTGACACGGCCATGTACCAGGCCAAAACAATGGGGCGTGGTCATTACCGCCAATTCGACACCTCCATGCATCGGTATGCATTGCAGACCCTAGAGATGGAGACAGAATTGCGCCGAGCCTTGCAAAACCGAGATTTGCAAGTGGTCTATCAGCCAATTGTCTGTGCCGTCAGTGGGGTGATGGTGGGTTGTGAGGCGCTGGTGCGCTGGCCCCATGCCACCCACGGGCAGGTGCCGCCAGCGATGTTTATTCCGGTGGCAGAAGAGACGGGGTTGATCACAACGATCGGGGAATTTGTTTTGACAGAGGCGATCCAGCAGGTTAAGGCTTGGAACTGCGATCGCCCAGTAAAAACCAAAATTTTTGTGAGCGTTAACCTGTCGGTACGCCAGATCAATCAGGCAGGGTTTCTGACTCGTTTTAACCAACTCGTTGACGATTTAGGGGCTGATCTATCCTGCCTCAAGCTGGAAATTACGGAAGGCGTATTTATGGGCCATACTCCCCAGAACATTGCCATCTTAAATAATTTGCGCGATCGCCAAGTTCAAATTTGTGTTGATGATTTTGGCACAGGCTATTCTTCCCTCAGCTACTTGCAAAAGCTCCCCGTTGATGTGCTCAAGATTGATCAATCCTTCATTGCCCCCCTGGATGAATCGACCGAGCGCGGCGAATTGGTGGCGGCCATCATCCATATTGCACATACGATGCAGAAGCGGATTGTGGCCGAGGGTGTGGAAACGATCGAGCAGTTGAATAAGCTCAAAGATTTTGGGTGTGATCTGGTTCAGGGATATTTGATTGCGCGGCCGCTGACCACTGATGCGATCGAGCATTTTTTAAGTCACAATCATCAAAATAGTGCTGATGTTTCAGCATTTTGATTGGGATCATGATTACCCACAGGGCGATCGCCACCCATCACGGTGGGGTCAAGATGGCAGTGCTGAAATTCCCGAAAATTAGATACCCGATGATTGAGCGATCGAGTACGGGCATTTGATGGTTTGTTGACTAACCGTTGGCTGACATCCAGTGGATAGGGCACTTATGGACGAATCGTTGATATCCAGTCATCAACAATCTCAGCGATCGCAGAGTGATATTTTGATCGTTGATGACACGATCGCCAATATCCAATTTCTCTCATCCCTCTTGACCGAGCAGGGCTATTCTGTCCGCAAAGCCTTAAGCGGCTCCATGGCGCTGCAATTTGTGCGGGCCGAGCCGCCCAACTTAATCTTGCTAGACATCAATATGCCAGAAATGAACGGCTATGAAGTCTGCCAAATCCTAAAACAAAGTCCCAATCTACAAAGTATTCCGATTATCTTTCTGAGCGCCCTGGATAATACCAATGACAAGGTGCGGGCCTTTCAATGTGGTGGTGCAGATTACATTACTAAGCCCTTCCACTTGGAAGAAGTAATCGCTCGGATCGAGAACCAGCTAGCCCTTCGGCAAGCGCAAGACGAATTACTGACTAAAAATATCCAGCTCCAAACGGTATTAGAAGAGCTGCATCAAACCAACCTGCGGCTCTTGCAACATGAAAAAATGGCTAGCGTGGGTCAGTTGGCCGCTGGCATGGCCCATGAAATTAATAATCCTCTCAGCTTTATTGCGGGCAATTTATCCCCCGCCCGGGAGTATGTTGACACCCTATTTCAGCTCTTGAGCTTATATCAGGCAGCCTTGCCCAGTCCACCAGAAGCGATTCAAAACCTGCTCCAAGAAGTGGATTTAGGGTTTATTTCGCAGGACTTTCAGTTGCTGGTTGATGCGATGCAGAATGGAGTCGATCGCATTCAATCTATTATTTCCTCACTCCGTATTTTCTCGCGACTGGGAGAAGCGGATATCAAGTTCTCCTGTTTGCATGATGGGCTAGATAGTACGTTACTCCTGCTGAATCAAGACCTAAGCCGATCGAGCATCGCAGTCCTAAAAACCTATAGCGACTTGCCGAATGTGCAATGCTATACGGGGCAAATGAATCAGGTATTTTTCAATATTTTGAACAATGCGATCGAGGCGATTAACCTAGCACTGAAGCAAGGACAGTTAAAAGACTCGCCCACCATTTGGATCGAGACTAAGTGCTTAGATACCGAGACAGTGCAAATTTGGATTCGAGACAATGGGGCGGGTATGTCGCCCACAGTCCAGCAACGCTTATTTGACCCCTTCTTTACAACCAAACTCGTGGGTCAAGGCGTTGGTCTCAACCTAGCAACGAGCTATCAAATTGTGGTTGAAAACCATGGGGGCCAAATTTCAGTGTCATCCCAGGAGGGTGGGGGGGCTGAATTTTGTATTGAATTACCGATCGTTTTGCGAGCTTAGTGCGAGGCCAAATTCATCCCAGGTTTGCTCCAGCGATCGCCAGCAGCAGCGATCGCCAGCAGAAAAGAAAAACAAAGAAATCAGGGGCTGTCGTCATTTGTGATTCTTTCCATCGCCGTAGGAATTGGGGTTTCCCAGCCCTAACCCGAGCGATCGCCACAAACCTGTCTGGTGCTAGGAGCGCCACTAGATTAATATGCTGGATCTATGCACCGTCACTAATCGCATGTCGATTCTCGATCTGCGTTACATCACAGATTCGTTTATTTCCAAGATCTTGGTAGGGGCAGGTTTGAAACCTGCCCCTACGATCATTCGTCGGGTCTATCAATTTCCGAGCCTGATTCGTCTGGTTTTCGGATTGTGCCGACCCAGCATATTAGTCTAGTAGTACTACTAGGAGCATCAAGAATCGCAGGAGCTGGGCGGGGAGAACTACCAGCTTTAACTTAGTGAATGCATTCCCTAGTGGAAGCCCATGGGAGAGACCCCGCCCCTACGATCGGCTACTGTCCGCGATAGCCCGATAGGCGTGCTAACTCCGCCAAAGACTGGCTGCCAGGATATTTGCGTCCGCCAATTTCCCAGGTGGGATAGCCTTGAATGTTGGCGCGGCGACACAGGTCAGGGCGAGCATTGCGACCGTCTTCGGCGCACTCGATGTAATTGATGAATCGAAAAGCGTTACCAAACAAGGCTTTTTGTGCAGCGCAGTGACCACACCAGTAGGTTCCGTACATCTTGGCTCCCGTGCGGCGCAGGTGTTGGGCTAGGCCGGTGGTTGACAGGGCGATCGCCTGGTTTGCCCGGGATTCGAGGGCAGGCTGAGTGGGGGCGGCAGTGTGGCGGGCGGTCACGGGGCGAGACAGGGCCAGCGGGGCGATCGCCAACGCCATACCCAACGAGACAAAGCTGACCAAAGTTGAGCGTTTCATAGTTTGGATGGGGAGTCGGTCAAAGGAGACTCGGGCTTGTGGGTCAGGTTTTGTGGGATGATCGAACAATGCTTTTCTGTTGTTAACAAAACTTAAAGAGTATGGCCGTTATTCAATTTGTGCGGGGAATCAACGAGGAAGTCGTGCCGGACGTGCGCCTAACGCGATCGCGCGATGGCAGCAACGGCCGCGCAATCTTCTTTTTTGATAACCCGAAAACGCTGGCTTCGTCGATCGATCAAGAAATTACCGGCATGTATCTGATCGACGAAGAAGGTGAATTGATGACGCGCGATGTGAAAGGGAAGTTCGTCAACGGTCAACCGGCAGGCATTGAAGCCGACTACGTGATGACCTCCAGTGGCGATTGGGATCGGTTTATGCGGTTTATGGGTCGCTATGCCGAAGCCAACGGTTTGGGCTTCACCAAGGCAGACGACTAGGGTAGCTCTGATGTCTCGATCGGCTTTGCCTCATCCCGATCATCCCGATCAACCCGGCTTGTGCGTGGCCTGTGCCATCCTCACCATCAGCGACACGCGCCAGCCGGAGACCGACCGCAGCGGCCAACTAATGCGCGATCGACTGGAAGGGGCAGGCCACCGAATTGTTCACTACAGCATCCTGAGGGACGAACCAGCGGCGATCGCCCAAGCGGTGTGCGACTTGTGCCAGCAACCGGATCTCGATGTGGTGTTGCTCAGTGGCGGCACGGGCATCGCCCCGCGTGACACCACCTACGATGCGATCGAACGGCTGTTCGATAAGACCCTGCCGGGGTTTGGGGAGTTGTTTCGATCGTTGAGCTACGCGGAAGTTGGCTCACGGGCGATCGGGTCGCGGGCCGTAGCCGGAACCCATCAGGGCAAGTTGATTTTTTCCCTGCCCGGATCGAGCAACGCCGTGCGCCTGGCCCTCGATGCGCTGATCTTGCCAGAATTAGTGCACCTCACCACCCTACTGCGCGGCTAGTTTCGCTGATCCCCAAGATCTCGGTAGTTGGTAGGGTGGGCATTGCCCACCGCCCCCCATAGGCAGTAGTTGGTAGGGCAGGCAATGTCCACCATTTCCTCCCAACAACATCGCCTACTACTCCCCCACTGTGCGGTTTAGGAACAGAATCAGAATCGACTTCAAGATGGTTCTTGGTCTTGAGCGCGACTGTGTTGCTTTGGAACGGTGGTTGTTGGTGGGCATTGCCCACCCTACTACTGCTACTACTGTGCGGTTCAGGCGTGAATTGAGCGTCGTCAATTCCGGCGGCTCTTGTTGGTGGCCAACTTTAGGAAACTCTGGTAGGTGCTGGCGATCGCCCCCACTCGGCGGGCCTGATCAGCATAGACACATTCCCACTGGGTCATGGGCCGCCCTTCCCGCGAACAGATGCCCAACAAACCCGAAGCGCGGTTGGTGCCGTTGCGGATATCCAGGCGATCGTTGCTGTCTAGGTAAAACGAAGCTGTGCGCGCCCAGGCGTAGGCCTCCAAGCCCGACAAACCACCTCGACGGGCGATCGTCAGAGCTTGGGGGAACCAGCGGGAATGGATCGGGCTGGCTTGGTTATACAAATCAACGGCATTGACCAACGCTTGCAAGTCGTCGTAGGGGTCGATTCCGGCGGCGTACATATCCGTCAACGCGGTGGGCAAGCGCCCAACCAACCGCTCCACACAGGCGCGATCGGCGGCGGCCAGGTTGCCCCCGCTGCGGCCCTGGTCGCTACAGGGGCCATAGTTCGTCACCCGCTGGCCCCAAGACAAGTTACCGGGATCGGTGTGGCCATAGTAGTTGGGTGTAGGCTGCACAAACAGTGCGCCGTTTTGCACCGTCAGCCGGTAGTTCCCCTCGGCTACCCCCACAGCCACTACCCCCAGGGCCGTTGAGCTTTGGAAAATTTGGGCATAGATCGGCAAGTCTTTTTTCAGGTTCAAGGCACGCTGGGGGGCCTGCTCCATCCAAAACATACTTTGGCGGTTGGGTGCAGGCCGGGTGGGCGGCGCAGTTGTTGGACGGGGGCTGGCCACTGGGGCCGAAGGGCTGGGGGCTGGCTTGGGGGCTGCGGTTTTCGGTGCGTTGTTGGTAGCCGCTGCGCTGGCCTGGGGATCGGCCGTGAAGGGATCGGCGATCGGGACATCACCGGTCGGGCTGGGGGGGGCTGCTGGGGCGATCGGGCGGGCAGCGGGGGCCGCGGGCGATCGGGTCGGCGCGGGGGCATTACCGGCAGTGTTGGCCACCAAATCCAGCGGTGTGACTGGCATGGGGGCACTCAGGTGAGTTGAAGTGGACGCTGGTTTGCCCGCGCCCAGGGGCCACAGCACCAGGGTCAGGGCCGTGCCTGCCACACCCAACGCCAAGGATCGTCCCCACGGGATGCGCCCGATCGCGCCCGGTGCAGATTCCAACGGTTTAGCAGCAGATTTCACGATCGCAATTGCCCCAACGAGGGCCTAACTTGCTGGACAACTTGCGTGTCTACTGTAGCGTATGGTGTCCAATTGCACAGACAAACTTGAGGGGTCTGACTCCTGAGGGGGGCTAGTCAGTCGCCTGGCCATAGGCGCGGCTGGCGGCTTGGGTACCTTGCTTGGCTCCTTGGCCCCCATCGAGGGCCGCGACCTGACTGAACACGCGATCGGCTAGGTCGGTGATCGGTGCGGGTCGATCGCCCGTGGCCTCTCGCACCAACCGCAGGTCTTTCTGCATATGCTCGATCGCAAACCCAGGGGCAAAGTCCTGATCCAAAATTTTCGGGCCCAAGTTGGTCAATGCCCAAGACCCAGCCGCTCCGGTGCTGCAAACCTCCACCACCAATTGCGGATCGATTTGTTGCGATTGCGCCAGGGCCAACGCCTCACAAAGGGCCATCATGTGCCCTGCCGCCAGCACTTGGTTGCAGAGTTTTACCGCCTGGCCGCTGCCGATCGGGCCGCAGTGGCGAATGGTTTGGCCCATGCAAGCCAGCCAGGGTTGGGCGCGATCGAACGCGGCCGGGTCGCCGCCCACCATGATCGTTAGGGTCCCTCGCTGGGCCCCCACGTCGCCCCCGGAAACCGGCGCATCCAAAAACCCAAACCCTTGAGCAGTCAAGGACTGCCCGATCGCGATCGCCCCCACACTGCCGATCGTGGTGAAGTCCACAAACAAGGCCCCCGCTGGAGCCAGGGTCGCCGCTCCCAGCAACACTTGCTCCACATCGGGCATATCGCCCAAGCAGGAAAAAATCAACGTCGCCGACTCCACCGCCGATCGCAAATCCGGGGCGATCGTCACGCCGGCCGCCGCGGCCTGGGCCACCGTGGGGCGATCAGCGGTGCGGTTCCAGCCCGTGACCGTCGCGCCACCCCGCACCAAGTTGGCGGCCATGGCGCTGCCCATCACGCCCAGTCCCAAAAATGCAATTTGCGTCATGCTGTTGCCTCTCGATCGAACCCGTCAGCCCGTTGAACCCACTGTTGTCGTCGTGATCCCAGGAGATCGCGAACCGGCGACGATCCTAGCAGTCCCAATTCCGCGCGGGAGCTGAGGGCAACCCATCCATTGCCCCAAACAACCTATGGCTAGGCGATCGACTTGCTAGCATAGCCTGTGGGTGTCGGTCCGCAGCAGGAGGGGAATTGATGGCAGATGAATCGGCATTTTTGGACGGGATCGCCTGCGCCACGGAGGGCGACTATGCGGGGGCGATCGCCTGTTTTGACCGGGCGATCGCGGCGGCTCCCTATTCCGCAGAGGCCCATTACCGGCGCGGGTTGGCCTATTTCGATGCGGGCCAATGGCAGCAGGCGGCCTTTGACCAATCGCGGGCGATCGAGATTGACCCCAACTATCAAGACGCGCTCTACGCCCGGGCTTTGGTTCGTGTGGCCCTCGACCACTTTGGCGGGGCGATCGCCGACTTAACCCACCTGTTGACCCTCGATCCTCGGCACGCAGCGGCCCATCAACTGCAAGCCACGGCCCTTCGTAAGCAGGGCAAATTGGATCTGGCCCTGATTAGCCTCCGCAAGGCGGCGGAACTCTATCTTGATCGCCGGGATGTGGCGGCGACCAAACATTGCCTGGACTTGCTGAAGCAGTTGCAACCAACAACTGCGCCCACCGCCGCGATCGCTGCCCCGCTTTCGACGGCCCCAGCACCCGCCACTAGTCCGGCCTTGACACCCCCCAGCCGCCCCGAAACGTTTTATGCAGCGTTGCTGACGCGGGCGGAAATGGGGGACACCTTGGGCGCGTTGGCGGAGTTGAACTGGGTTTTGAACCTCGACCCGCAGGATCGATCGGCGCGGCTCTGTCGGGCGGCGGTGCGGATTGTGCAGCAGGATTGGCAAGGGGTGATTGTGGATTGCAACCCAGTGATCCAAGCCGATCCCAACCAGCCGATCGCCTATCGTTACCGGGCGCGGGCCAAGCTGGAATTGGGCGATCGAGCGGGCAGCTTGGCGGATCTCGATCGGGCGCTGGCGCTGAATGCTGATGATCCGTTGCTGTGGGTGGCGCGGGGTGATGCCAAGCAGGCGGCGGGGGACTATTTGGGGGCGATCGCCGACTACGATCGGTCCCTGGAAACCGGGGGCGATCGGCCAACGGTTTTGGTGTTGCGGGCCAAGGCGGCTGTGCGAATTGAAAACCTATCCCAGGCGATCGCCGACTACGAACAGGCCGCCAGTTTGTGGTGCGATCGCAACGACTGGGAGCGCTATCGGGCCGTGCTGGAACAGTTGAAGCGCCTGCAACAGAGTGTCCCCGCCGATCACATTGATCGCGCCGCTGGTGGTAAACCGCAAAACCCCCTCTGGCAACGATTGTTGGGGCGCGTGGGTGGCCAAACGGCGATCGCCCAAACCCTGGTCGATCGAGCCCGGGAACATTACCCCGGCATGGATGAGGATTGGTATCTGGAAAAGGTGCTCTACGACCTCGATCGCAGCGCCGATGAGGATGACTTTTGAAGCGCGATCGCTCGATTTGGGGTCATCGTTGCCCCCATTGGGTGATCGTCCCGAACCGATCGCAATTCAGCAACCCCTGACAGGCTGGGCAACTGGGCTGTAGTGATCGGAGATCGCGCTCAATTCTTAAAAAAATCTTTTTGAACAATTAGTTACCCTAGATAAACCTTGCAAGATCGGAACAGCCACCACGGCGCGATCGCTAAATTGGGCTGCCCTTTTTATCCAACGCTTTTTATGTGGGATGCCTGAAACGGATCTTGAAGCACTGACACAGCACCAGCAGTCGTGGGGGCAAGCAAGGGGCTTAAGCCCCTTGTTATGACCATTGGGGTACAGAAAATCAACCGTTTCAGCATCCCTACTGGCAATGACGACAGCCCCTAAGCCCCTTGCCTGCATTGATCGCTAAGGCTTGCAGAGTCTCAATTTTAGCTATTCAGGCATCCTCATCAGATCCCTCATCAGACCCCTCGATTTCGATCCACCGATTTCCCCGCTGTTTCCGATCCCTATGGAGTTTCAGTTAACCCAACGCCAAGAGCGCGTCCTGTTCGCCACCATTCGCCACTACATCTCCACCGCCGAGCCGGTGGGATCAAAAGCGTTGGTGGAAGAGTACCAGTTGGATGCGAGTCCGGCGACGGTGCGCAACGCCATGGGCGCGCTCGAAAAAGCGGGCCTGCTCTATCAGCCCCACACCTCCGCTGGCCGTGTGCCGTCCGACTCGGGCTATCGGGTCTATGTCGATCGCTGTGCCATGCCATCGGAACAAATGGTGCAGCGGGCCAATCAGCTCCTGAACCATCAGCTCAAAACCTCTTCGCCCCACCTTGACCTGTTGCTGAAAGGGGCGGCCCAACTGCTGGCGGGCTTGAGCGGTTGCATTGCGGCGATCGCCCTTCCTCAATTGCCAACCCTGCAAGTGCGCCATGTGCGGTTGTTGCCGATGGAGGCCGATCGGGTGATGTTGTTGGTGGTGACCGATGACTACCAAAGCCACTCGGCGATCGTCCCCCTGCCCCAACCCGAAGAGACTGCCCAGCCCCTCGATCCCGACACCCTGGAACGGGAACTGGTGATTTTGTCCAACTTTTTGGATGAGCAACTGCGCGATCGCTCCCTGCTGGAGGTGACACAGTTGGACTGGGACGAACTGGGGCGCGAGTTCGATCGGCGCGGCCAAGCCTTGCAAGCGGCCCTCGTCCATTTGGCACGGCGCACCCAAACCCCCACCACCACGCGGATTGTGATCAGTGGGGTCTCGGAAGTGTTGCGGCAACCGGAGTTTTCCGAGTTGCAGCAGGTGCAAACCTTGATCCATGTGCTGGAAGAAGAGCAAGAGCGCCTGTGGTCTTTGATTTTTGAAGATGCGATCGACGATCGACGAGTGCGAATTCGGATCGGCATGGAAAATCCCTGGGAACCGATTCAGGGCTACACCCTGATCTCTTCGCTCTACGGCAACGGAATCTCGCCCCTGGGCAGCGTGGGAATTTTGGGGCCAACTCGGCTGGACTACGATCGGGCGATCGCCGCCGTTGGGGCCACGGCCGACTACCTCTCGGAAGTGATGGGCGCATCGGGATCGGAGCTGCCAGCCGGCCGCTTCAACCCAGTGGCGATCGGTACGCCTGATTTGGCAACCCCGGCGGATTCCTAGGGCGGTGGTGATTTTCGCGATCGGCCCGGCCCGTGGCAAGATAGGGGCGATCGATTCGCAGGAGCAACGACCATCTTGGAAGTGACGTTTTTGGGCACGAGTTCTGGCGTACCGACCCGATCGCGCAACGTTTCCAGCTTGGTGTTGCGGCTGCCTCAGCGGGCCGAGGTGTGGTTGTTTGACTGCGGCGAAGGGACTCAGCATCAACTGTTACGCAGCGAGGTGCGATCGAGCCAAATCACCCGCATCTTCATCACCCACATGCATGGCGACCACATCTTTGGGTTGATGGGCTTGCTGGCCAGTTGTGGGCTTGCGGGCCAGCCCCACCCGATCGAACTCTATGGGCCACCGGGGTTGAGCGACTATCTAAAAGCTTGCCAGCGCTATTCCCAAACGCGCTTTTCGTTTCCGATCAAGGTGCATACGGTCGAGCCGGGGCAAATCTTTGAGGATGCGGAATTTATTGTCCAGTGCCAATTGCTGGAACACCGCGTGCCGGCCTTTGGCTATGCGGTGATTGAGAAAGATCGCCCGGGCCGGTTTGACATTGACCAGGCCCGATCGCTGAATATTCCCGCCGGGCCGGTCTATGGCCGCCTAAAGCGGGGCGAAACAGTGACGCTACCCGACGGCCGGACGATCAATGGGCAAAGCCTCTGTGCCCCACCGGAAGCGGGCCGCAAGTGGGTTTATTGCACGGACACGATCTTTTGCGATCGGGCGATCGAGCTGGCCCAGAACGCGGATGTGTTGATCCACGAGGCCACCTTTGCCCATGCGGACGCGCAAATGGCCTTTGAGCGGTTGCATTCCACCACGACGATGGCGGCCCAGGTGGCCTTGGCAGCGGCCGTGAAAACCTTGATCATCACGCACTTCAGCCCGCGCTATGCACCGGGCAATGCGATCGAGTTCAAAGACTTGCTGAACGAAGCGCGATCGATTTTCCCCAACACGGAAATGGCCAAAGATTTTTGGTGCTATGAAGTCCCCCGCCGCCGAGAAGCCCAAGCCGCCTAGCTCCCCGATCAATTCAGCCGATCGCGTAGGGTGTGTGGGAGCATTTCACTTTTGTAACAACAATCTCCCGGTGATCTCCCACGCACCGCCACCGGTACGCCATGCACGACCATCCCCCGATCGGTTGGGCCGCGATGTTGCAGCGGTGCGTAGTAGGGCATGGAGGGAGCATCGGGTGCTTGCGGGCCGTTACCCTACACACCCTACGGCCGGCTTAATGGTTGAGCCGATCGCGCCAGGGTTGGGCGGTGGTGGTGATATAGAAAGATTTAAAACTAGTTTTTGGGTGGCAAGATTAAGCTTGATCTAGCTCGATTGTTTCGGGAGTTGTGGAATGTCCAGGTTGCTGGTGACGCAATACCAAGCAGAAGTCGAAAAAATCATCCGTTACGGCGGTTCCAAAAAGGAAACGAGCATCCGTAATGCCTTTGAGCGGTTGCTAAATGAGTATTGCAAACCCCGCAACTATCTGCTGATCCCCGAGCTGGATTTTAAGACCAAGTTCAACACCACAGTTTTTCCCGATGGCACGGTCAAGGATGCCATTCGCCTAGAACATGGCTGGTGGGAAAGCAAGGATCAGTACGACAAACTCGATCATGAAATTGAGAAAAAGCTAGCAAAGGGCTACCCCGACGAAAACATTTTATTTGAAGACTCCCAAACTGCTGTCCTGATTCAGCACAGTCGAGAGCAGTTGCGTGTTCCGATGGCAGATGCGGCGGCGTTAGATGGGTTAATCAGTACGTTTGTCAGTTATGAACGCCCTGAAGTGCGCGATTTTCGGGCGGCGATCGGCAAGTTTAAAGAAGATATTCCCCATATTTTGGTCGCACTGCGAGACATTATTAATCAGCAAGAAGCGAACAACACTCAATTTAGGGAGCATCGCAATGCTTTTCTAGCAGTTTGTCGCCAGTCGATTAACCCAGAAATTGCGATCTTCGATATCCATGAGATGTTGATTCAGCACATTCTCACGGAGGATATTTTTACTAATATTTTTCATGAATCACAGTTTCACCGGGAAAATAATATTGCGCGGGAACTGTCAGAAATTATCAATACTTTTTTCACGGGAGCAACCCGCAGAAATACGCTGAAGAGTATTGAACATTACTATGCGGTGATTCGTCGCCATTCGGAGAATATTGCTAATCACCACGAAAAACAGAAGTTTCTGAAGGCGGTTTACGAGAATTTTTACAAAGCCTATAACCCCAAGGCGGCCGATCGGCTAGGGATTGTTTATACGCCGAATGAAATCGTCCGTTTCATGATTGAGAGTGCGAATTATTTGACCCATAAGCACTTTGGCAAGTTGTTGAGCGATCCGGGGGTGGAGATTCTTGATCCTTGTACGGGAACGGGGACTTATATTACGGAACTGATTGAATATTTGCCTGCGGATAAGCTGGAGCATAAATATAAGCACGAGATCCACTGCAATGAAGTGGCGATTTTGCCCTATTACATTGCCAATTTGAATATTGAGTTCACCTATCAGCAAAAAATGGGTAACTATGAGGAATTTAAGAATATCTGTCTTGTAGATACGCTGGATCACTCTACATTTGAAGGCAAGCAATTTGATATCTTTGCCATGACTGTGCAAAATACGGCAAGGATTCAGCAGCAGAATGATCGCACGATCTCTGTCATCATCGGCAATCCTCCCTATAATGCCCATCAAGGGAATTTTAATCAGCGCAATGCGAATCGTTCCTACGAAGAAATTGATAAATCAATTAAGAGAACTTATATTAAGGAGGGCACAGCTCAAAATCAGATTGTTGTCTACGATATGTATACCCGCTTTTTTCGGTGGGCATCCGATCGACTAGGGCAAAATGGCATTATTGCGTTCATCACCAATCGATCGTTTATTGACTCCAAAACGTTTGATGGCTTTCGGAAGTCTATTGATCGCGAGTTTGATTATGTTTATATTGTAGATACTCAATCGGATGTGAGGAATAATCCTAAAATTTCTGGCACGAAAAACAATGTATTTGGTATTCAAACTGGAATTGCGGTGATGTTTTTAGTCAAAGTCAAAAAGAGGAGTAAATCATGACCATTGAAGCTGCTATTTTAAAAAATGTTGAAAAGCTTCCTGACGTAGTAAAAAAGGCGGTTCTCCTTTATACGGAGTTCTTGGCTAGTCAATATGCAAAGGAAGAACTTGAAAAAGCTCAAGTCAAACCTGAAAAAAAGCGTTTAGCAGGTTCGCTAAAAGGAACGTTTGTTTTGCCATTACCAGAGGATTTTGATGAGCCTTTAGATGATTTTAAGGACTATATGTAATGGGTTCTATTTTGTTGGATACTCATGCATTCATTTGGCTATCAGAAGATGCTCCTAATCTGCCTATTTCTACACGAAATATGATCGAGGATATGGATGAGGTGTTTGTTAGTATTGCCAGTTTTTGGGAGATATCGATCAAGTTGAGCACCGGCAAGCTCTCTTTACAGACTGATTTTGATGAGATCGAATCAAGGTTTGCGGCAACACGCTTTCAATTACTGCCAATTTCTATTAAAGATACGGTTCAACTCCGTCAACTGCCGCTTCATCATAGAGATCCGTTTGATCGAATCCTGATTGCTCAGGCAGTTAGCCGCTCTCTGCTGATCGTGAGTGTTGATGTGGCTTTTGATGTTTATCCAATTCAGCGAGTGTGGGCGTGAGTATGGCAAAAATCTTTTACTTTACGTTGCAAGATGAACAGACCAAGGAAGAAAAGCTGGATTGGTTTGAGCGGACTCGGTTTGAAGATATTCCTTTTGATCACATCACACCAGACAAAAAGCACAATTGGATTAATCAAACAGACAACGATTTTGATGATTTTTTGCCGCTGATTGATAAGGAGGTGAAAGCAGGGAAATCGCAAGAGGTAATCTTTCGGCTCTTTTCGCGTGGGATTGAGACAAGCAGAGATGAATGGGTTTATGGATTTTCTCAGAGAGATTTAAGAAAGAAAATACAGTTTTTCATTCATCAATATAATGAAAGTGTTGCCAAAAATATTCATAATCCTGAGATCAAATGGAATTCTTCATTAACTGAATATGCAAAAAATAAATCAAAAATAACTTACAAAGATTCTCTTTCAGTCCAGTCTCTATACAGACCATATTTTAAGTTTGAATTTTATAGTGAAAAGATTTTGAGCCATAGATTAACTCAAAACCATTTTGAGATGTTTGGATATGAGTTGAATCAAGAGAATACAACTATATGTGTTACTGATGTAGGTTCACAAAAACCGTTCATGGTAATCGCTAGTGCTACAGTCGCAGATTTGCATGTTGTCGGTGCAGCTTGTTCTGCTCAATGTCTTCCCCTTTACTGCTACGACACAGATGGGAACCGAACCGATAACATTACCGACTGGGGTTTAACTCAATTCCAAAATCACTATGGCGATCTAAAAATTACCAAAGAAAATATCTTTCATTACACCTACGCCGTCCTCCACCATCCCGCCTACCGCACCAAATACGAAATCAACCTCAAACGCGAATTTCCTCGCCTGCCCTTCTATGCCGACTTTCACCAATGGGCAACCTGGGGCAAAACCTTGATGGACTTGCACCTCAACTACGAAACGATCGAACCCTACGGCTTACCTCGCCACGAAATCGCCAGCAAAGAAACCCCCAAAGCCAAACTCAAAGCCGACAAAACCAAAGGCGCGATCATCCTAGACGACAACACGCAATTAACAGGTATTCCGGCGATCGCCTGGGACTACAAACTCGGCAACCGCTCCGCTCTGGAATGGATTCTTGATCAATACAAAGAAAAGAAACCCAAAGATCCAACGATCGCCCAACTGTTCAATACCTACAAATTTGCCGACTACAAAGAACAGGTCATCGACTTGCTACAACGAGTCTGCACCGTCAGCATTTGCACCATGGCAATCATTCAGCAAATGCCCGACACCGTTGAGCATCAGGAAGTAGGCAATAGTTTGAAATAGGGCCGCCCCATTGCAACGGGAGGCAGGGCACAAACCCAGGGGCGATCGCCCAACCCACACCAAAACCCATATCTCAAGTCTTGAACCCTATTCCCCAATTCGTTAGGTTGAAGCCCGTGGTAGCCCATGCGCCCCTGCGAGATTTTGGGGGCGATGGGCTAGCGTTTACCGAGGGGCGATCGTTGGCGTTTGAGGATTTCTGCGTAGAGCGCCTCCAGTTGGTTCAGGTTGCGATCGAGCGTGTAGCGTTCCAACACTCGATCGCGCGCCCGTCTTCCCAACATCGCCACCATTTCTTCATGCTCCGCCAACATCGGCAGCAAGGTGCGTAGTTGCCCGTAAACCTTTTGGGGATTTAGCCGAATGCCCGCTCCCTGCTCGATCGCCTCGCCATCAGCCCCCACATCGGTGGCCAAACAAGCCACCCCACAGGCCATCGCCTCCAACAGCGACAACGACAGCCCCTCCACCAACGACGGCAACACAAACACATCCGCCGCCCGCAAAATGTCGATTCGCCGCGCCTCGTTGGCCACGTAGCCCAGCCACTCGACCCCATGTTCGGGGCCATAGAAGGTTTGCAGACTGGCCTTGAGCGGGCCGCTACCCACGATCGCCAGCTTGCAGTTAGCCGGCATTTTGGCTTTTTTCCAAGCCTTTAACATCGGCTCCACATTTTTTTCTTGGGCTAAACGACCCACATAGACAAACAGGCGATCGCAACCCAATTCCTGTTTGACGGGGGATGGCCCCGGCGAATATTTCACCACATCCACCCCATTGGGAATCACCGCCACGCGATCGGGTTCAACTCCCAGCTTCATCAGCATTTCCCGCTGAATTTGGGAAAAGACGATCGTGCAATCATAGTTCGCCAAAAACGGTGCATAAAGCTGATAGGTTAGCTGCTGAGTGCCGGAGGTAAAGTTACGCAGTTTTTGGTCAAAGGCGGGATGGAAGGTGGAGATTAATGGCAACTGCAACTCATCGCAAATTTCCGGCAAAACGAAATCTAGCGGCGAGAGAGTCAAGGATGCATGGAGTAAATGGGGCTTTAAACGTGCTAAGGATTGCGTTAAAACCTTGGTTGCCCCAAAAGTGGGTAATGTATAAATCTGGGATTTGTAAAGATATGGCAGCGGCACTTCTTTTACATCCCGCTGGGCTTCGTCTTCGGTTTCTTCCTCTTGGGCAAAGTGCAAAAAGCTGACTTCGTGCCCCCGATCGCGCAGCGCATTGGTGATTTCTCGGCTGTAGGTGACGTTGCCGCAAAATGGAGATCGTTTACCCAACCAGGCGACGTGCATTGAATCCGCAAACCTGCAATAGCAAAAGAAAATAATTTTAGCCCTGTGCATTGTAGGGGCAGTTTAAAACCTGCCCCTACCGGGATTGGGGGAGCTGATGGCTGCTGGCCCTGCCCCATCCCACGCAGAAGACTGTATTCGTTGATATTAAGTCGATCGCGCCGAACTTGTAACGGAAATATACCAGGTTGCACCGCCGCCCGCGATCGCCAGCACCGCCAACAACAACAGCACCGTGGGCAGGCCCCAATAGGACTCGGCCACGCTCGACAGGGCCAAGGGCAGACTGAGGGCCACATTCACCGCGTTGTTTTGCAGACCAAAGACTTTACCCCGCATTTCTTCGGGGGTTTCGCGCTGGATCGTGGTTTGCATCGGGATGCCCACAAAGGCTGCGGCGGCTCCTAGGGAAACGATCGCGCTGACAACTCCCCACAGGCTCAATCCGGCCGTGGCGATCGCCATGCCGACTAGGGCTAACCCCATGCCCACTGACCCCAACAGGGACGATCGCTGGTAGGGCCACTGGTTGCCAAATTGCCCCAGCAGCAATGCTCCCAACCCCAAACCCGCACTCCCTGCCGCCAACAACAGCCCAAACTGTGAGGCCTTCATGCCCGGAATTACCTCAGCAATCCGCACTGCCAACACCGCCAAGGCCGCAAAGATCGAGAACAGAATCGTGAGTTGAATTAGGGCGTTGCGAATCAAGGGGCGATCGAACAGATAGCGTAGCCCGTCGCGCAGATCTTGCAACACATGGGGCCGTTCGATCGTGTGGTCGGTGGGGCTTTCGCCGGTTTTCATCCACAGCAACAGGCCGCCCGCGATCGCGTAGCTGCCCCCGATGACCAATTCCTGGCCCAGGTCAGCGCCCCAACCCCAGCCGGCCACCAGTTGGTTGGCGATCGCCAGCAGCGGTTCCCCCACGGCAAACCCGACGATCGTCGAGGCCATCATCGTGGTGGTGTAGAGCGAGTTCGCCGAGAGCAGATGTTGCGGCTGCACAATCAGCGGAATCGCCGCCTGCTCGGCCGGCGCGAAATATTGGGTGAGGGTGGAAACGCAGAAGGTCATGGCCAGCAAGGCCCCAAAGCCGATCGGGATGCCCATCACGTCGGGGCCGCCTGCCGTCAGGGCCAACACCAGCGGCAGGGCCAACACCAACAGGCCGCGCACCACATTGGTCACCACCAAGACCGTTTGTTTTTGCCAGCGATCGACATAGATCCCCGCCAGCGAGCCAAACAACACGGCCGGAATCGTGAAGGCGATCGTGATGGCCGACACCCAACCGCTAATCGCTTGGCCTGGCTCTTGGAATCGAGCCGCCACGATCGAAATTGCCGCAATCAAATAGACCTTATCGGCCAGTTGCGAAAAGACCTGACCACTCCACAGGGCCAAGAAATTGCGGTTTTGCAGCACGGGCCAAAATCCCGTCTCATCCGCTACCTTGACCGGCTCGATCGGGTTCTGGGATGGATCTTGATCTTGAGCAGCCTGATTCTGCTGCTCCTGTTCCTTGGCGATGCGGGCCGCTTCGATCGCCGCTTGCTCATGTCCTGCACCGTGCAACATCAACTCGGCCAGGTCGTCCACCTCTTCCGCCAACCGCTTTTTGAGGGGCAAGGGCTGTGCGGCCGGTTGGGTCTTGTGGACTTCGGCGCGGGGCGGATCAGACTGGGGCGAAGTGGCGGACATGGGCGATCGAGGGATAGATCAAGCGAGTGGATCAAACAGCAAAACGATGCAGGCGGATGGAAATCGGTAGATTCAGCGAGGGGTTGATCGCAAAATTGAGACCAAACCCAGGCTCAACGGCGGCCACCCTGCGCGACAGGACAGGTTGAGCCAAAACGGATTAGGCCAAAACAGGTTGAGCCAAAACAGGTTGAGCCAGAACAGCCCAAGGCAGAACAGGTTAAGCCAAAGCAGGTTGAACCAAAACAGCCCAAGGCAGAACGAGTCACGGTAGATGGGATGCAACAGTAGATTAGGCGGGCTGGACATGGGCAGGCTGGACATGGGCGGGCGAACGTGGAGACGTTGGCTCTGGAGGCACTTCCACCTGAGTCACCAGATAAGCATCAAGGGACTTCGCCGATCGAATGGCTTGATCCAAATGGTATTGGGCATAGTGGCGCAGCACCCGTTCCAAACGTCGCCACAACTGCACCCCATCAATGCGATCGCCCTTGCCAGACTCGCCAATTGCCGCCGTGGGAGTGCGATCGCGCCCTTGCAGCAAGCCTTGGAGCTGCCAACATTCCGCCGCCGTCAAGCGCAGGGGCGAAAAACTGATTTTGGCTCCGGGCTGGTGCAGGGTCGATCGGGCCGGTTGGCGGGCGGCTAGCCAGGCCACGGCTTCGGGATCATCCAACACCCCTAGGTCGATCGTACCGCCTGCGGCCGCGCTGAACCCAACTCGCCAGTGGCGATCGGTTAAATCGGGCACGATCGGCCGTTGGGTCAGGGTGCAGCGATCGGTCTGGGGCAGCACCCCGGCGATCGCCAACAGCCGACTGATACCGCCACAAAGCACCCACAGCAACTGTTCGATCGCCTCGGGCCGCTCCGACGGCAAGACCAGCGCTTCCAGTTGATGCAAATCCTGATTTAAGGTGGCAAACAAATCGGGTTGGGGCTGATGTTCCAGGGCTTGGGCCAGGGCTAGCTCCGCCCAATATTGCGCAATTACCAACTTGCCCAAGTCGCGACTGAGGCCCGCATAGGCCGTAATCGACTGGGCTTGGTTGATGCGATCGAGACTGCGACCCCGCCCCAGCAACAACTCATTCACCACAAACAGATTGCTGCGCCCGCCAATTTTGGACTTCGGCTTGCGCGCACCGGGAGCCACCGCCCGAATCAGGCCAAATTCCAAAGTCAAAATTGTCAGCAGCAAATCGGACTCACCCAGGGGCATCCCCTTAAGGTTGATGCCCGTCGCCTGGTAGGTGCGGGACTGGTTCATTCGGCTGCCGACTCCTGTTCATCCTGGCTGGCCCCAGACCAAGGGGAGCGATCGCGCCGCAAAAACTCCACCCCGCGCGATGTGCCCAGGCGGGTGGCTCCTGCCTCGACCAAATCCAGGGCTTGCTCAACGGTGTGGATGCCGCCAGCCGCCTTGATGCCCACCCGGCCGC
The DNA here is from genome assembly GCA_004292515.1 of Oscillatoriales cyanobacterium. Lineage (GTDB taxonomy): Bacteria > Cyanobacteriota > Cyanobacteriia > CACIAM-69d > CACIAM-69d > CACIAM-69d. Next base: position 42,567 of record RDXB01000079.1, on the reverse strand, counting down.
GCGTCCATTCCTTGAGCTGGCGCACATCCTCGATCGACACGCCACCATTCCAGCCCGTGTGGGTTTTCAGGAAAGCAGCCCCCGCATCCATGGCCAGCTCCACCGCCAATTGCCGCTCGGCCGGCTCCAGCAGTGACCATTCCAAAATCACCTTCACCGGGGCACTCGACCCAGCCATCTCCACAATTTCTGCAATTTCCCGATGTACCGCATCGGTTTGGCCCGCCTTCAGTAGCCCTAGGTTCAGCACGACCTCCAACTCCCGGGCCCCATGGTCGAGGGCTTCGGCAGCTTCGGTGCGCTTCACAAGGGCCGTGGTTGCACCGGAGGGAAAGCCAATTTCGCAAATCACCGCCGTCGGTCGGTTATGCAACAACGACACCGCTTGGCGCACATGCACCGGCATCACACACAGCCCCACAAACCCAAAGCGATCGGCCTCGGCACACCACTGTTCCACGTGCTGGGGCCCAGCGGCCGGATGCAGCAGAGCATGGTCAATCAAGCGGGCCAGGTCGATGCTGTCGGCGCGGCGGGCGGCGGTGCTGGTCAGTTGGTCAGACGCAAGAGTCATCGCCGATCCTTGGCAATCCAGAGGAAGTGTGAAGATTGCTTTATTTTGTCTCAGATCGGGGCCTTGATGCTTCAATCGCGGGTTGGAATTCCCGGCATGAACCGTCACCGATCAAGGGCGATCGCCCCCTCTGGTCAAGCCAGTGAGACGATCGCCCCTGATCAAATTCCTTGCAGATTAAGCGGCGATCTCCCTAGACGCGATCGCCCTAGACGCGATCACCCTAGAACTGATAGCGCTCCTGGCCAATCCAGAGGCTGTGGGCCACGGCTTGCCCGCTGCCATCAACCCGCACTTCCACCACAAAGGGCTGTGGCTTGTTGCGATCGCGACGGACGGCCTGCAAAGCAGCGATCGATTGGTTGAGGGTGTCGCGCTGGGCCTCATCCATGTAATAGGTCTCCAGGTTGTAGCGCGGCGAGCCATAGAGGATTTCGCCCTTGAGGGCAATTTGGTTCGTTGCCAAATCGCGCGGGCGATCGCGGCTGATTGCCACCGGTTGCCAAGCGGCGGGGCGATCACTCCGGGCGGCCGGTGTGGGCTGGGCCGGTGCGGGCTGGGCCGGTGTGGGCTGCTGCAAGACCACATAAAACGATTGGCGACTATAGGGCAAACGCGGCTGGCCTTTGTCGTCTTGCTCAGTGGCGATCGATCGCCAACCGGGCAGGGTCTTGAGCACAGACTCTTGGCTGATGTCATAGCTGAGGGTTTGGGAATAGCCCCGCAGCCAGTCAAAGGGGTCAACGGGCCGGGTTTGCAGCACCACCGATCGCCCCGTGTAGTAGGTGACCGCCAGTTGGGCCGGCAGGCCGATCGCAAAGCCCAATTGCAAAATCATCGGAATCCAAAAGCGCCATCCAGCAACTGGTTTGGCAGAAACTGAGGGGCGATCGGGCGTGGGTTCGATCGGGGATATGGCCTGGTGAGCCGTGGTCATAAGGATGCTCCGTTGAAAGGGGAAGCAGGCAGCAAAGCCAGTGAGAGGGGCGCAACCTGAGCAGATCACTGGTTTTCTAAAATCGCGCTGTGGATTGGCGATCGGCAGGGGCAAAGGACTTGATCGACCGTTCAAACCAGAAGCCAGCCCCGATCGTCCCCACGCCCGCCAGCGCAAATACCAGAGCCTTCAGGATCAAAGCCGTGTCGTACTCCACCATGCGGGTGAAAATATCCAGCACCCACAGCAGCACACCACTCCAGAAAGCAACCCGCTGACTGTGGCCGAGGCCTTCGCGAATCAGCCCCAATCCCAGCAAAAACAGCAACACATTGCCCAAGAACGTGCCCACAAGTGGGATGGGGTTGATGTTGTAGTGCCAGCCCAGGGTCAGCCCCAAGCTCAACACCATGACCCACAGCACCGGCTCGGTGATCGATCGCCCAGTTCGGTCAGCCATGGCCGATCGCCCCCGCGCCACCATCAGCACCACCGCCACCGCCGCCACGGCCACATCGATCGCCGTCCAAGATACAAAGTCAGCAGGGTCGTAGGGGCGAGCAGCGTCCTGCCAAAAGCCCCAGAAACTGATCACATAAAACGTACCCATCAACCACAGCAGGGTCAGGGTTTGGGTAATGGTCTGAAACCCGAGGGGACGCGGATCGATCGCCCCACCGGGCACCAGCCAATGGTGAATCACAGAGGGCAAGGGCAGCCGCAACCACCAATGCTGGAGGGCAGGCCAGAGGCGATCGCGATAGCCCCAACCCAACCCAAAGGGCACGGCCAAGGTCAGCACGCTGGCCACCCAAGGGTGCATATAGCTCCACCAGAGGTTGGTTTGCAGCGATCCGAGGGTCAACACCCAAGCCATGCCAAACAGCAAGCGCGATCGGGTGGTGTGGGCCAGGGGCCAAAAGGCCAGGGCACTCAGGATTGGCACATGCTCGATCACGGCGCGCATCCAAGAATCATCCGGGATTTGCCAGTCGTAGAGGCCCGTGAGGTAGGCCGAGGCGATCAACACCACGCCCAAAACACCCAAGGATACCAGCCGCAGTCCGATCGCCATGGCCACCACGCCGCCCCCCCAGACCAGGTAGAGCGTAGAGAGGGGGCCGCCTTGGTGAAACATCTGCGCGGTCAGGGCTAAATTTGCGCCCAACAACAGCCCACCCAGCAGCAAACACATCTGGCCGAAGAACCCTTGGCCCGCCAACCGTTGCCGGGGCGATCGCCACAAGTAAAACCCCAGTGTATTGATCCCCAGCAGCGACCCCAGCAGGATTGCCAATTTGCCTTCCCGCGACCAAACTTGCCAGTTGGCAGACACAAACACGATCGCCCCCAGCCCCAACAGCACCGCACCGAGGGCAAACAAAATGCCCACGAAGCGATTGCGGGCCGAGCGATCGAGATCGCGAAATTGGTAGCGATCGGCCAGGCGATCAAACTGGTCGGGCTGAATCAAGCCATCAGTCACCCACTGGCGGGCTTCTTTGGCCAATTGGTGTCGAAAGCGATCGTTCGCCATAGGGAAAGTTTCCCCCTCATTGAATCTAAGACGAGATGACTGAGGCCATCAGTCGCAATGGCCCCTTGCCCCAAATTGACCAGGGGTGGGCGTGGTCAAGCTTGAAGATGCTGCTGACTCAGAAAGAGCATCACTTGAAATCCAATCTGGCACTTGGGTTGAGAATCGCCGATTACCGCTGTGCCACCCGGCCAGCCGCCTAAACCAGCGCGATCGCAGGGGGCAGGTGGGACACACAATCCGCTTGGTGGCCTCCGTAAATGCCCAGTCGCCGAGGTGATTTGGTACGATCGCAGCATCTCAGGTCTAAATCGGTGCATCGCATATTTGTCAGTGCTGTGAAATCGCTCCCATTCGGTTAAAAACAGTTGAAAACAACTGAATTGCCCCCACTAGGTCAGACAGGCTCGTGCTGTAGCCCTCTGATTTAGCGATCCGTTGCCACGCTCAATCGCTGTATTTATACCGATTTTGGTGGTTGGGCCTTGTAGCCCCTACTGGACTGCCGCGATCGCGGTCGGGGAGCCGGTTGATCACAGCGTTGATCACCGAACCGAAGTGGCAATCGCGGTTTCCATAGGCTGCATCTTCCTCAGCAGCATGGCGCTGCGACCACCGTGAATGCTCAACCCCAGCAACCTGCTGACTATTGCTACCGCTCGATTCTGATCGCAAGTGCTGACCCCGACCTGGCGGCCGAGCTAACCGCCGTGATGTCAGAGTTGGGCTATGGCTCCCATTGCGTTACGTCGTTGGCCGATTTGCGCAGTGCGATCGGCACAACCCAACCGCCTTTGCTGGTTTTGGCCACCCATTTAGATCCTGTAGATCCTGTAGATCCCGTCGATTCTGGATGGTGCGGCGATCGCCCCGCCACCGAACAGACACCCAGCCCAGCGGATGCCCCCTGGCAAGACCTGCGCCGATCGGGGTTGCCGGCCAATGTGCCCATTTTGGCGATCGTGCCTGCCCAGGGATTGGATCGATCGGCCCTGTTGGCAGCCGGGGCCACAGACTATCTGCTGTTGCCCTTGGTGGCGGCGGAGGTGCGCAGTCGCTTGCAATTACACCTAAATCAGGCCCGAATGCGTGAGCTGCAAGATCGCGCCCATAACCTCACGGTGTTGCGCGGGCCAGCCCTGCTCGCGGCGCACCTCCAAAAACGGCTGCGTCGCCAAGCGGAATTGTTGCGTGAGCAGGTGTTTTTGCTCGATCGAGAAGTACACGATCGCCGTCAAGCCGAACTGGCCCTACGGGAAGAACAAACCCGCACCCAAAAGCTGCTGCTGAACGTGTTGCCCCAGGCCATTGTCGATCGGCTCGCCCAAAAAGATCATCCTGAAATGGGAAATGATGTGATGGCCGATCGCTTTGAAGAAGCCACCATTTTGTTTGCCGATATTGTGGACTTCACTCCCCTTTCAGTGCAATTAGCCCCTCTAGAATTGGTGAAATTGCTCAATCAAATTTTCTCAGCCTTTGATCGCTTGGCCGAAGAATTTGGCCTCGAAAAAATTAAGACCATTGGGGATGCTTACATGGTTGTTGGTGGTGTGCCTGTGCCTCACCCCAACCATGCCATTTCAATTATGGAAATGGCGATCGCGATGCGCCGAGAAATCAGTCAGATTCGGCGCGAAACGGGTCTGCCCTTAGCCATTCGGATTGGCATTAACACTGGAGCAGTAGTCGCAGGGGTAATTGGCATCAAAAAATTTAGCTATGACCTCTGGGGCGATGCCGTTAATATTGCCAGTCGCATGGAGTCCCAAGGAATCCCCGGCAAAATTCAAGTCACAGAAGCAACTTATCAATACCTCAAAGATCACTACGAATTTGAGCGCTGGTCGAACGTGCCCGTCAAGGGACGAGGGCGAATGACAGCCTATTTATATGTGCGTCGCAAGGAAGGATTAGCACCCAGTCTTGCCACCTCAAACCCCAATCTAACGGGTGAACCATTTGCAGAATCTAGCGCAGAATCTAGCCATGATCAGGGGACTCAATCCCTAGGGGAAGCCAACCAATCTCCCTCAGAAGTTGAGCCGCGATCGGATAAGCTGCAAGAGACAATTCAAGAATTATTGGGCGATTTCGCTGAGTTTTGCTAATTTGCTAATTTGCTAAACAGATGCCTGAAACGGATCTGTTTGCCCAACCCCATTACCGATAGTGGCAGCAGCAAGGAACTGGAGCTCCTTGTTTTCGCCGATTAATGGGGTTTACAGGGTATTCATTTTGACTTCTCAAATAGGCTCTGATTAGAGGAGATTTGTCAAGACCGAATTGATGCTTTATGTGTCCCAGCGATCGAGGCAAACAGGGGACTTAAGCCTCTTACCCCTACAACTATGGGTGCTTGACCTGTGCCAAGAAACACTTTTCAGACCACCTCCCAGGGGGCTGTGGTAGAGCGAATTAACGGTGAATCTGGTCTTGGGTGCTCCGGTGCGTGGGCCAGATGGGCCAGATATGGTTGATTGCACAGGGGAAGCAGGGACAGGAGGTTGGAGCGGATAATTTTATAAGTGGCGAGCGTGGGGATCTGGGTGGCGATCGGGGTGGCGATTTAAGGGTCGAGAGGCGATCGCCTCCTGAACTGGGAATTAAGACGCGATCGCCCACTAACCAGGGATTGCCTTGATCGGGCCCTGGTGTGCGCTCTTGGATGCAGAACCATCCTACCCGCCCGTCTCAGCCGTGATTTTCATAGTCCGGTGGTTAGAAAGCCGTTATTCTGGCGGTTCTGCTGCCATTTGGGGGATAGTGGCCCTAGCTGACGGGCTGCCCGTTTGGGTGGGAGATGGGCGCGTTGTTGCTAGGGGCGATCGACACCCTCTCTGGTCTTGGGTTTGGCACCACCTGCACCAGCCCCTCCCCATCTACTCCTATACCTAGTTGTTTGCTGTTTTGCCGTGACCGACCTTCAACGCACCATGTCCGCAACCTGTACGCTGACCGCAGTAGGCGCACTCGGGACAACCCAAGTGCTGATTATGCCTGCTGAGATGCGGGCCCAGGCCGTTGTGCAATTTTTGCAAAATGGGGATTCGACTACGGGGATCAAGGCGATTGTGCTGGTAGACCCTAGCGCTAGCCCCAATCCCGTGGTGGGCGTGGTGAATGCGGATCAGGTGGCCCGTGCGGCGATCGCCCATTCCACCTTTGAGCAACTACCCCTCCAAGCGCTCGCCACTGTGCCAGCCCTCGTGCCAGCCCAAACCACGGTGCTGCGGGCTGGGCAAATTTGCCTAGGGCGGTCGGCCCAGTGGGTGTTGTGGATCGATGAGACTGACCACATTACGGGAATCATGGCCCGTGCGGCCCTGCTCGAACTCCTGGCCGGTGAGTTGGGGCTAGCGGATAACCCAGGGGCTGATCGGGCCGATCGGGCTGATCGGCCCGATCAGGCATCCCAAAGCATTCATCCTTCTGATTCTCCAAAGATCCAGCGCGATCGCCCGCCCACCCAGGAGACCACGATCGCTAGCCCGTCCAGTCCCACAGCGTTGTTCCAGGGCCAGCCTCGGCGGTGGGTGATCGATCCCTACGATGGCTATTGGGAATGGGATCTGGCCACCGACCAACTCGATCTCTCCCCCCAGTGGAAGGCCCTACTGGGTTACTTGCCCACTGAAATCAGCAACAGTTGGGTGGATTGGGAGCGTTTGTTGCTCGATGAGTCACAACCAGCATTGGCTCAGTTTCGCCAAGCGGCACGGGCGGGCCAGGTCGATCGCTTCCAGTTTCTTCAGCGATTTCAGACCAAGGATCACAAGATGGTGCACACCCTTGTGCGGGTGCTGCGCGAGCGCACCGATCCAGACGGCAACCGCCTAGTTGGCACCATCACCAACATCAGCGACCTCGCGCGCGACTATGACCAGCTCTATTACGCCCGTCAAGAACTGATCGAAATTTTGAACAGCTCAGTCGATGGGATTGCGGCCATTCGGGCAATTCGCAGCGAATCGGGGCAAATTATTGACTTTCTGTGGACGACCGTAAACACCATGGCGGCCAGTATTTTGCAGCGATCGCGTGAAGAGCTGCTCGATCACCGTCTGCTCGAACAACTGCCCACGGTGCGCCAGGACGGATTGTTTGATGCCTACGTGCGCGTGGTCGAAACCGGCCAAACCTTTCATCGATCGCTTCGGGTCGATCGCGACGGTCTAGAAGCTTGGTTGCAACTCACCGCCGTCAAGCTGGGCGACGGCCTAACCCTCACCTTTCGCGATGTGACCCAGGCCAAGCAAGCTGAACAGATTTTGCAAGAGACCAATCAACAACTGGAGCGCCGGATTGATGAGCTAAAGCATCGCAACCGCGAAATGGCCTTGCTCAGTGAAATGATCGACTTCTTGCAAGTGTGCGTCACCGTGGATGAGGCCTATCGAGCGGTGGCAGACTTGGTGCAAGCGTTGTTTCCGGGCTGCTCGGGGGCGGTATTTGCCCTGGAACCCTCCAGCGTGGCCCTAGAGGCAGTCGCAATTTGGGGAACAGACTCGATCGGGGAAACCCTGTTCTATCCCGATGATTGCTGGGCCCTGCGACGTGGGCGGATTCACTGGGCCGAGCACCAGCACCCTGGGTTACTTTGTCGCCACGCCCATGCGCTCAATGGCAATGCGGAGTCCCTTTGTTTGCCAATGATGGCCCAAAGTGAAACCCTCGGCTTGCTCTACCTCTGCACCCCTCAAGCCAATTGTCTCTCTGGCTCCAAGCAGCAGCTAGCCCGAACGGTGGCGGAGCAGGTCGCTTTGGCTATTTCTAATCTTCGGCTGCGCGAAACCCTTCAGCAACAGAGCATCCGCGACCCACTGACCGGCCTCTACAATCGCCGCTATCTCGAAGAAGCCCTAGAGCAAGCGGTCTGTCGGGCCCGGCGCGATCGCTCCCCGATCGGGGCGATCATGTTTGACATTGACCACTTCAAGCAATTTAACGACACCTTCGGCCATGACGCGGGCGATTTGGTATTGCAGGAGGTGGCTCAGTTTTTGCAAGCTCGCATTCGGGGGTCAGATATTGCCTGTCGCTATGGGGGTGAGGAAATGACGTTGATTTTGCCCGGAGCCACCCTAGAAGAAGCGGTGCAGCGGGCTGAAATCATGCGCCTAGAACTCAAGCAACTTTCCTTGCGCCATGCCGGCCGACTCCTAGGGGAAATTACGGCATCCTTTGGGGTCGCTAGTTTTCCGCAGCACGCTGTGACTGTGGCTACGCTGTTACAGGCGGCCGATGGCGCGCTCTACCAAGCGAAATGGGGCGGGCGCGATCGCGTGGCTGTGGCTAAGAGTTAGACTCGATCGCCCCAACGTTACAGCCCCCTACGGTTAACGTGCGTTCCTGATCGGTATAAGTCCGATCGGGGCTGAATTTGTGCCGTTCCCGCCAATCACCTGCCCCGCCAGCACCACCATCTAGGGCCCAGCGATCGGGCCCTTGCTTGGCCAAAATTCCGTTGGCATAGTTATTTCTCGGTATCGACCCGCTGCCCCCCATGCCCTACGAACCGCTACACCACAAATATCGCCCCCAACGGTTTGCCGATCTGGTGGGCCAGCAGGCGATCGCCCAAACCCTGACCAGCGCCCTCGAACAAAATCGGATCGCGCCAGCCTACCTGTTTGCAGGGCCACGCGGCACGGGCAAAACCTCCAGCGCCCGCATTTTGGCCAAGTCCCTGAACTGCTTGGCCGGCGGGGGGCCCACGGCGCACCCCTGTGGCCAATGCCAAACCTGCGTGGAAATTACCCAGGGACGGGCGCTGGATGTGGTGGAAATCGACGCGGCCAGCAACACGGGCGTGGACAACATTCGCGAGCTGATTGAGCGGGCCCAGTTTGCACCCGTGCAATGCCGCTACAAGGTCTATGTGCTCGACGAGGTGCATATGCTCTCGGGGGCGGCCTTTAACGCGCTGCTGAAAACCCTGGAAGAGCCGCCGGTCCATGTGGTGTTTGTGCTGGCCACGACCGATCCCCAACGGGTGTTGCCGACGATTATTTCCCGTTGCCAGCGGTTTGATTTTCGCCGGATTCCCCTTGATGACATGGTGAGTCACTTGGGGATGATCGCCCAACAGGAGGCGATCGAAATTGCCCCGGAAGCCGTCACCCTGGTGGCCCAAATCGCCCAGGGTGGGTTGCGGGATGCCGAAAGCCTGCTCGATCAACTCAGCCTTGTGCCCACGGGGGTAACGGTCGAGGCGGTGTGGGACTTGGTGGGAGCCGTGCCCGAGCGGGATTTGCTGGCCCTGGTGTCGAGCTTGGCGGTGGGTGATCCCGAAGCGGCCCTCGACTGCTTGCGGCGGCTGATGGATCGGGGGCGCGAACCGATGATCGTGCTGCAAAATCTGGCTAGCTTTTATCGGGATTTGTTGATTGCCAAAACAGCGCCCGATCGCAGCGATTTGGTGGCCCTGACGGAACCGACTTGGCGACAGCTTTGCGAGTTTGCCCAGGGGCAAGATCTGAGCTGGATTTTGCAGGGCCAACAACATCTCAAAAGTGGCGAGTCCCTGCTCAAAAATTCCACCCAGCCCCGGTTGTGGTTGGAGGTGACGTTGATGGGCTTGTTGCCGGGGGCGATCGCGCCGGCCGCTGCGCCAGTGCCGGCCATGCCGACGATGCGATCGGCGGCCGCTGCGCCGATGGTTGCGCTCCCAGCCCCTGTCCCGATCGCCCCCAGCCTGATCGCCCCCAGCCCGATCGCCGCCCCCCCCGCGACGGCCGGCCAGCCGCTCGATCTGGCTGGCCTTTTGGGCCGATCAGGCTGGGATGCCGGGGCGATCGGCCAGCTCACCCAGACCATTACCACCTGGGCCACGAGCGATCGGGCCACCCTCGATGGATTGATCGCCGCGCTACAAACCCTGGCTGGCGTGAGCGCCCCACCACAACCAGCAACACCCGCCCCGATCGCCCCACCACCTGCGATCGCCCCCATACCAGCGCCCATGTCCGTCAGCACCGGCCCCGATGCGACCTTTGCACCCGATCCAGTGCCCCCCGCGCCCGCCCCGGCCTCAGCAGAACTCGATCGGCTCTGGAAAGAGGTTCTAGAAAAAGTGCAGCCCATTTCGACCCGCACCATGCTTTCCCAAATCGGCCGGCTGCTGGTTTTTGATGGACAGCAGGTGGCGGTCAGCGTCCCCCCCAGTTGGGTCGAGAAAATCCAGCCCCGCACCAAGGCGATCGAAAACGCCTTTTATCAACATCTCCAGCGCCCCGTCACCGTCACAATTCGGGCCGCCAACGCCAGCTTCCCCCAGTCTCCCCCGGCGGCAACCTCCCCAAAAATGCCGCCCCAGGCCCAGCCCCCGCCAGCTCCCCAGCCTCGCCCGAGTCCCCCACCAACGATGCCGACAGCGACGATCACAGCCGCGAACCCAATGGCGGCCGGGTCTGGTGGGATCGGGACTAACCCGATCGCAACTAACCCGATCGCAACTAATCAGATCGCAACTAACCCGATCGCAACCACCCATAGGCAACAGGTCGCCCCGCCTCGGGCGATCGAACCGGTGGCCGCGGCCCCGAGCGATCGCCCGACCCCCAATGGACAAAACGGCAGCCGCCCACCGAGGGAGCTAGTAGGATTCAACCCCGATCCAGCCAGTAGCCCGACCCATGCCCCCACCCATATGCCCCCACAGCCGCAGAATGATGACCAAGTGCTGCGGAGTGCCCGCAGCTTGGCGCAATTGTTCAACGGCGAAGTGATCGTCAGTGACGACATCGATTGGATTTAGCGCCACTGGGTCGGCACAGGCATCATCCGTGGAGCAACAAGGGTTGATCCAGCAACGAGAGTTGATCCAGTTAGGTTGTGTGCCAAGAACTTTCCACTAAACAGTTGCGTTTTCTAGAACTTCCGGTTATATTGGATTTCAGCGACGCGGGGTAGAGCAGTCTGGTAGCTCGTCGGGCTCATAACCCGAAGGTCAGTGGTTCAAATCCGCTCCCCGCCACCAAATCAAAAGACCTAGAAACTCAAAAGTCCAGGCAACGGAATTGGCTCCATCAGAAACGGTGGAGCCAATTCTATTTGAGGACAGCAGGCAGGTTTAGAGGATACCTGAGAAGTATCTTGAGCCTCGAACCAAGCACCAAGCGCCGCGCCGTAGCAGCAAGATGCTCAAGCCCCTTATTTCCATCGATCAATGGGGGATTCAGAGTATCAACTTTGGCTTTTCAGACATCCTCTCAAGAACTGATGCCAATTTCGCGAAATAGCACTACATCTAATTCAGATACAGATACAGATACAGCCTTTACCTCGCTTAAGAAGTACAGCAGCCTGTAGGGTGGACAATGCCCACCAACTAACAGCTTCATCACATCTGCGATCGGATGTGCCAATCATTTGAAGTAAGGGCTGTAATTCAGAGTCAGTCGGGGTTTTGGACTAGTGTTCACAGCATTAGCCTGTAGCATTAGCAACCAGAATTAGCATCGATCTCAATTTCATGGTTGATTCAAAAATAAACTAACCCTAGCCTCAGTCAAAATTTCTGCAAAAGATTCTTCTGCAAAAGATTCTCAAGAGTTTTCCAAATTTCAGCTACATTGGCAGGCCATGTAAAAGCATGAAACAATTGTGAAACAAAATCTCTTGATAAGTTCATATAATTGCGGCAACCCTATCTCCTTGAGCAACATTCAGTCACAGTCAAACCACAAGAAAGTTTCATCTAATTTTGCAGTAATCATCCAGTCTTCAAAATCCTGAATCCACGTAATCCCGGATCTACGTAATCCCGGATCTACGTATAGAAGCCAGCTTTACAAACTCAGTCACCGTCAGCGATCGCCCAGCTCCTCCAACCCCCACCTCGCAGCCCTCGCATCCATGGATGTTTTTACAATTACTTCTCTCGGTCTTGGTCTGTCGGCTGATGCATTTGCGGTGTCCGTCTCTAGCGGCCTATCAATGAAATATGCTCGCTGGCACAAAGCGATTAAGATTGCGCTATTTTTTGGCGGCTTTCAAATGTTAATGCCCCTGTTGGGTTGGGGACTCAGCTTGAGTTGGCGATCAGCGATCGAATCCTACGATCAATGGATTGCCTGGGCGCTACTGTGCCTCATTGGTGGCAAGACCATTTATGAAGCTCTCAACGAGGAAGCAGACGACCCCAACGAAGGAGCCTGCAATCCAGCAGATACCCAAACGCTCATGGGCTTGGCGATCGCAACCAGCATTGATGCATTGGCTGCTGGTGTGGGTTTAACGGCGGTCAGCACTCCCATTTTGCAAGTGGCGGGGGCGATCGGTTCGATCACCTTTGCCGTTTGTTTAGCGGGTGTATTTCTAGGCAATTCCTTTGGATCTCGCTTGTATCATCACGTCGGCAAAGTTGAGGTCTTCGGCGGCGTGGTTCTGATCCTACTTGGCTTCAAAATGTTGCTGTTCGATGCTTGATATCCTCGCCAGTCTCAGGGAAGAAAAATCATAAATTGCCCTAGAGGGTATCACTATTAGGGGGTGTCATCATGTCCCGAAATGAGTCGGACATCATCGATTTTCCATGCCTCAATTGTCATAACAAGATGATTGAGCATTTTACCCCCCTCACGATTTCCTCACGGTGGAATCGGGGTTTCAGGCTAAATCAGGATTTCAGACTAATAGGACTTACGCAGGACTTCCTAACGCCGCTGGTGGGTTAGTTCCCATTGAGTCATGACTGGGAGACCCCGCCCGTGGCAAATCCATTGGCCGATTGACCCAGACCGAACGGCCGTTGGTCGCCAAGCGAACTAACAGGATAGCCATCCTCAAATCAGATCGTAAAATGATCCGAGAAGCGCGGGGCTTCAGAGGCTTTTGGTGATCAATCAGCCCTATGGCGACTGCAAAGTATTACTTTCATCACTAAGTGGAACCTCTGAGTCCTTCTTACGTCGATAATGGATACAGCCTTTACCTAAAACGATTGGCAGGTCATGTCAAACATGCCATAAGTCCATTAGTTAGGGAGGCAATGCCTACCCTACAAACTAATGTGCCGATTAAGCGAGGTAAAGGCTGTAACAGGTATAGCAGGCAATATGAGCCTGTAGTTCGGAGAGACCAAGATCAATTGGCTCTCCATTTTTTTGAGGTGGTGCTTTCTCGCGGTCTTCACCCCTGTTTTTCTGAATTTGATCTAGGTTTACTTCCGTATTTAAATTCAAAATCGTGTCTTATTTATTACCAAAATCATGGAGGAAGTCATCATGTTTCATGATTGCTGTGGGCTTATGATCGAAGCCAAAATCAACCGATGAATGACAGGATTCCTGGCATTCATTGTTCGATTTAGGGGCTGCCCCACTATCGGTCACTAGATTTTCTTAGAAGATGTTTGAAAAATATCCTTTGGGCATGGGCGAACACTTAGAACCTATGCGGGATTGGTTCAGTCCCTGATCCCAATGGCAGATCTTTGACGATGATTGAATCTCGAACAAAGATTGAATTCCGAACAAACGTTGGTTGTGATTAGGAAGCCGCTTTGGGGTGATCTCCTCTCGGGAGTGCCGTCATTACGGTAATGACAAGCGAGTGAAAGTCTTGGGGTGCAATCAATCAGTTGCCAGAAATCATCACTTCACAGGCACTACACCCCTTTCAAGTCGGATGGGGGGAAATCTATAGACTGACTGGTCTGACTGGTCTGACTAGACTGATTGACTGCTAAGGCTGATGCTGATGGGGAATTGTCCGGCGATGGTTTTAGATCTTCACGGTTTAAGTTGCGCCAGGGACTTTCGGTATCCTCTTCTTTGGATGGGCGATCGGGTCGATCGAGGGGGCTGGGGTTGGTTGTCGCTTCGCTCTGACCCGCTAGCTCGATCGACTGGGCCGCAAAGGCCACCGCCACCCGCCGCCGAAATTCACGGGCGACGCTCCATTGTTCTAGCGGTGCTGTCCGAATCCAGATGCGGACGATCGTCCCGTGAGCTGCAAACTCATCAATTCCTAAAACTTGGGGGCGATCGAGCAGCACCGCCTGCCAGTCGGGATCAGCAGCAAACAAGCTCGCCAACTCCGCTAGCAGTTCCAGCGCTCGCTCTAGATCAGCACCGTAGGCGATCGGGATTTTCAAATCAGCCTGGGAGTAATGATTGGAAAGATTAGCGACCGTGCGGATTTCACTGTTGGGGATCACGATCAGTCGTTGTTCGGCATCGCGTAGTTTGGTCGCTCGCAGGGTCAGGGATTCCACATGGCCGGTTAAATTACCAACGGCGATCGCATCCCCCACGGAAAACTGATCTTCCGCCAAAATCAAAAAGCCATTAATTGCATCCTTAATCAGGTTTTGGGAAGCAAGGGACAGGGCCACCCCCACCAAGCCAGCTCCCGCCACCAAGGGGCCCACATCAACGCCAATGCTGGCCAAACCAACGATCACTCCCAAAATTGTCAAGAGCACCGTCAAGCAACTTTTGAGAATGCTCGAAAGGGTCAGCACCCGTTGCTGCAATCGTGGACTGACTCGCGGGGCCATTTGCGTGCCTGCTGTCAGAATTGCCGTGGCCCGATCGATCGCAATGTAGCTCAGTAAAATCGCAACATAGGTCATCAAGGCCGCAATGCCCAGCCGCAAGTAGGCTTCTAAGGTGCTGGAAATTTTGACCTGGATCCAGCGGCTGGCGGGAAATGTGCCCAAAGCCCATAGACTTGCAACAACCCAGAGACCGGGTTGGGCAATTTGCATCAACAAGTGGGCAATCGATCGCCAATAGTCCCGATAGCGTTGTTGCAACCAACTAGTCAGGGCTAGTCCTTCGAGTTCGACACCATTGGAATTATTGCCCTTGTCATTGGCTTCCCAATGCTGAAGACGTTGCTGCATCCAACCCAAGATCAAGTGCCCCCCCAGGGCTACCAACCACAGGGCCAGCACCGATCGCACCTGTTGCACCACCGCCGTAGGGGTTCGATCCTCCCGCGCCCGCTGAAAGGCCTGCATGATTTCGGACTTCACCGTTACCGCATAGGTGCTCGGTTCCGTCAGTTGTGTGCCAGCATCCAACGTTGTCACAGTCATCACATAGCGCCCATTCACCAAAATGCGGGGAGCCACAGCCTTGGCCGTGGGTTGAGCATTGGGCTGAGGGGCGGTAGCTGGGGTTGTGCCGTTGGCACCAACATTAGGAGCTGGGGCAGCCGCTTCAATCACTACGTCTAGTTTTCCCTGGGGATCGCGCAGGTAGCGATCGCCCGCCAGGGTCAGTTGTTGGTCAATCACTGAAGCTCGCCGTGCCAAGTCCCGAGATGGGGCAGCAATTTGAAAAACTGGAATTCCGTCAAATTCAATCCATTCGGTTTGGGGGCGATCGGCCGTTGTGCTATTCCAAGGCATCCCACCCAAGCTGCTGAACAGCCAGGGCGCAGCGGTCGAAGTCTCAACCGCCGGTGGTGGGGTTGTGGGTGAGGCT
Source organism: Oscillatoriales cyanobacterium (assembly GCA_004292515.1). Taxonomy (GTDB): domain Bacteria; phylum Cyanobacteriota; class Cyanobacteriia; order CACIAM-69d; family CACIAM-69d; genus CACIAM-69d. Next base: position 27,079 of record RDXB01000079.1, on the reverse strand, counting down.
GCGGCAGATTGGGCGATCGCTGGCCCAGCAACCAACACCGCGCTCCAAATCCCAATCACCCCAAGCAAACACCAATAGCGCCAGCGCCTCCAGCAATGCAACCGACTGCCTCCTAAACCAACTTTGACTGCTCGATTTTGCTTTGACCTTACCCGATTCCGAGGGCGATCGCTGCACCCGGCCCGCATCAATTCACCGAGTCAGCTCCAGGCTCCAGAGCGTCTTTTCATCAGGAAACTGACCACCAGTGACAGCCAGGCGATCGCCCCCGGTCAAAGTAGCGGAGAGCCGATCTTCACCAATTCAAGATCGGCTCTCCCGCTAAAACAAGTGACCCATGCAGCCACAACAGCTCCTGGTCAAGGCTCCCACCTCGATCGTTTCCACAGGAACGATCAGCCCTTCACAACACAGGCTCCTAGAGACTCACGGGAGATCCAAGACACTCAAGGGCACTCAAGGGCACTCAACCTCGATTTCCTGATCTGAACCCAGCAGTCATCGGAGTAAGCAATTGTTAGCCGTGTTTTAGCCGTCGATTCACCCCGATTCCCCACTAATCCATGACGTAGACCAAATCCTTCCAAACCTGCATCAAGGCGCAATCCATCGGCTTTTTCGGATCGATCAAGTAGGGCAATTCGCTCCGCCGCATCCATCGATGGTCAGCATATTCCCCATCATCAAGCTTGATGTCATCCACTTGCTCATCCCGCAATGTCACCGCATAGGTCAGGTTGACACTGTGCAGACCCTCTTCCACAGGCGGCTGAGATCGCCGACCCAGCATGGTTGAATACACCCCGATCGGAATCAACTGATCATCAGAGATGATCAAATTTGCCTCATCACGGGCCTTGCGCCGAGCCGTAATCTCGGGGGTTTCACCCGGGAACATGCGTCCCCCAATTACCCACCAACTAGCCCGTGGCTCTCGCCGCCGCAGCCCCAGCATCAGTTGGTCTCCGTGACAAAAAATTAAGTCCACACAGGTAATCACCATGGCGCTTAGGGCCTGGCTGTAGACTTCAGACGACAGGTAGGGTAATCCATGGTCGTCCCGCAAAAATTCGAGATCAGTCCGTTCGGAAAAGTGAACGAACTCCATGGGTTTCGGTTCGCGCTTGGGTTGTGCCATAGAGAACTCGATCGCCCAAATCGTCGCGATCGACGATTGGACGTTTAGAATGGGTTAACAAAGTTTTACAACACCTCCATCCTCACCCCATGCTCGCTTTGATCCCCGAGCCGATCGCGCTCGAAACCATCGAAGCGCTCGCGAAAGAGTATGGCTACTGGGCTGTATTCCTCGGAATCTCCTTGGAAAATGCCGGTATCCCACTTCCGGGCGAAACCATTACCCTTGTTGGTGGATTTTTGGCAGGGAGTGGCGAACTCAGCTACGGTGGCGTGCTGGGCACAGCCGTCAGCGGCGCAATCTTAGGAGATAACGTCGGCTACTGGCTGGGGCGCTGGGGAGGATGGCCGCTGTTGCTGCGGCTGGGCAAGCTGTTTCGGATTGGCGAAGACAAGCTCGAAAGCGCCCGCGAACAATTTAGCAACAATGCCGGCAAGGCCGTGTTTTGGGGACGATTTGTCGCCCTGTTGCGCATCTTTGCGGGGCCAATGGCAGGGTTAACGGAAATGCCCTACGGCAAATTTTTGGCCTACAACGCGGCTGGGGCGGCGGTCTGGGCTGGCGTAACGGTGACGGCTGCATATTTCTGTGGCCGGCTTGTATCGCTCGATACATTGATGAAATGGGCCAGTCAGTTTACCTGGGTGATGCTGTTAATCATTTCCGTGGTGGTTGGAATTTCTCTGTGGTTAGAAAACCGCAAGAAATCGACACCCCTTGGCTAACTCTGAAACCACGCAATTCAAAAAATACTTGATCAAGCAAGTCTGATTAGGCGCAACAGAGAATATGCAACGGCGGGTATATACCAGCTTAAACGAACCCTGAAAAATCAATCGCGAATCTCACCTCTAAATTGCCCCTAAGATGGATGCAGGACTGAGGCAGTTGTTAGCCGCCAACGGTGTTGGGAGAGTTCCTACACTCAATATCAAGCAATAGCCCCAAAGCAATCAGAACCGGCGTAAAGTCCCTGGTTCTAGCGAAAAACACGGCCGCAATAGTATCCCGACCGGAATTCAATCAACTATTCGGTCTTCCAATCAATTGGGTTGTTATCTGGGGGCTAATGCATCTTGGAATTCGATTTTTCAATTTGACATTTTCGGCTTGACATTTTCAGCCAAGGCCCTCTGTCAACTTGCATCTTGACGACTCAGGTGGCTCACACCAAACTTCTATCAATATTGTGTGAAATAGTTGTGCAGCCAGAATGAATATTTTCGTCACAGGGGCCACAGGATTTACGGGATCGCATCTGGTGCGCGCTCTGGTGGCGCGGGGCGATCGCGTCGTGGCATTGGTGCGGCCAAACTCCGATCGATCGCGCTTAGTCGGTCTATCGATCGACTACATCGAAGGCGACTTAAACGACGCAGCCGCCCTTGCCCAAGGGATGGCTGGGGCCGACTGGGTGTTTCACATGGCGGCTTATGTGGAGCTAGGCTTGGTCGATGCTGCCAAAATGTGGCGGGCCAATGTGGAAGGAACCAGACAAGTGCTGTCGGCGGCGCGATCGACCCAAGTCAAGCGACTGGTCTATTGCAGCACGATCGGCGTGTTTGGTCACACCTTTGGCCAGGTGGTTGATGAGTCGTTCCAGCGGCTCCAAGCGCAGTTTGACTCGGACTACGACCACACTAAATATGAGGCGCAATTATTAGTTGACCAAGCGGCGGCTGAGGGGCTGTCGGCTGTCAGCATTTTGCCTTCCGGCATTTTTGGGGGTGATGATCCGCACTTGGGGCCGGTGCTGCGACAGTTTTTGCGGGGCAAGCTGCCGCTATGGGCTGGGGGCGATCGCCCCACGGGCCTGGTTCATGTGGATGACTTGGTACAAGGGGCCCTTCTGGCGGCCGAGCGCGGTCAACCGGGCAGTTGGTACATTCTCTCAACAGGGGAATGCACAACACGCGAAATGTTCCAAATGGTGGGGCAAGCGTGGGGCATGACCCCCCCTAAGGAAGTGCCCAAGTGGTTGGTCAGGCTGGCTGGTGCATTGCTAGATCCGATCGGGCGCTTGTTCCGGTGGCAGCCACCTTTGAGTCGTGAACGGGTGCGCTACATCTACGATCGCTGCGTGCGCGTTGATGCTGCCAAAGCTCGCCAAGAACTGGGTTGGAATCCCCGATCGCTGGAGCAAACCCTCAGCGACACAATCGCCGAAATGGTGCAGTTGGGCTACGTTACGGCTCCCCCCAAAAAGTAATGCCGTGGCGAGCGATCGCTCAGACTACCGAGCTGGAACCAATCGCAAACCGAACTGAAGTCGCGTCAGTTGCCTACTAAGCAAATGCCTACTGAGCAAATGCCTACTGAGCAAATGCCTACTGAGCAAATGCCTACCGAGCAAAACACCCCAAAAACAACAAACCGCGAGGATGCAGAGCTTGCATCTTCGCGGTTGGACGGATGGTCGATCGAGTCGGATCATCGAGTCGGATCAATGCGTCTGAGCCTGCCACCTCGATCGAGCGCAGGGATTTCGGATCAATCCTACAGATCGAACTGGTTGCCACGACGATATTGCTGATAGGCTGCAAAAAACAGACCCGCCAGCGTTACCAAAATCAGACCCAAAACAATGCCCAGTAAGCGAGGTTCGATCACGACGGGTTCTCCTTCCCTAAAGCGTCCAAAACGTTAATTTATTCTTAAAGCACGGTCAAGACACCCAACGAATCGTGAACAACGATTCAACGATTCATTGATGGCCTGCAAGGCGCTGAGCAACCCGGCGGGCGACACGCCCTCTGATTTTACCGGCTTCTTTGCCCGAAAACTGACTTCCTCAAATTGCTTGAGGGTTCCGCAACTCGGGCGGCTGAGGGGCAGACCTTTGAGCTATGTTATTAAATGAAAACTTTCGTGTCGGTTCCTCAGCAACGCGATCGCCTTGGAAACGCCAGTCAGCCAGCAACCAATCCCATCTTGGGCGCGTCGTACCGTCGCGATCGTCACTCTCGTGCTCTCAGTGGCGATTGTCGTCATGCTCCAGAGTTCATGGCTTCAACCCCTCGATCCCTACGTCCAAACGGTTTTGGAGCTGTCGGGCGATCAAGAACGAGGGCAAGCTATTTTTTCCATGAATTGTGCCGTGTGCCATGGAGCAGATGGGGCCGGTCATGTGGGTCCACGGCTGTGGGAAGTGTCCAACCGCAAGTCCCGTGCGGCACTAATCGAACAAGTGACCAGTGGCAAAACGCCTCCAATGCCTCAGTTTCAGCCTAATCCCCAAGACATGGCCGATCTGCTGCGCTATCTCGAAACACTGTAGGCGATCGGGTCGGCGATCTCTGCCCAAGCTTGCCTGTCTAAATGCGGCTGGCTGAACAGGGGCCACTAGAAAGGGCCGACTAGAAATCGTGGACGATCACGGCCGGCAGTGAATTGCCCGCCATGAATTCGAAAAATACTGGGGCGATCGCCCCGAATTCATGAATGAACGTACCAAAAGCACGCGGTCGGGTTGCATCCAGTCTAAGATCGGTCTAGGGCTTTGAGGAGCATCGCTTGTGGAAGTACTACACATTTCCCAACCAGATATTGCGCAAATGACGCAAGAGGCGGTGGCTGAGTTGGCAGCCAGGTTGGAAAGCGACGACTACGCTACGCCGTTTGAAGGGCTACAAGATTGGCACCTGCTGCGGGCGATCGCCTTCCAGCGTCCCGAACTCGTAGAGCCATACATTTACCTGTTGGATTTAGAAGCCTACGACGAGTCTTAGAGGCTCCCGGTCATTTGACGACCGTTGACGACCGTTGACGACCGTTCCCAAAACTTAGCGATTGCTAGTCAGATTCATCGGGAATAGACGATCGCGATGTTCTTTGGGCGCTCTCTGACCGATGCCGCCAGCTCAGATGCCGCCAGCTCAGGAACTTAGGTGATCGAGACGGTGGAGGACAGGGGCTAGGGCCTGTCATCAGTTCAGTTCATCACAGGCATCAATCCAGTTCATCACAGGATTGTGGATCGTCGATTTCCCTCACCCCAACCCCTCGCCCAAGTCGGGAGAGGGGCTAATCTGACTCCCCTTCGCCCTTTTTTGGGAGAAGGGGTTGGGGGATGAGGGCAACCCGGATTGAACGGAAATCCAATGAGGACAGGGACTAAGCTGTTGTTCTGTTAATCCTGGCTGTGGGTTCTAAGGGACCAAGCTTGATTAGGCACGGCGGCGACGGTGCGGCGGCATGGAACGATCCATCAGCAGTATGGTCAATGCGCCAATCAGCGCGCCTAGGCAGCTACCCACACCGCCAAACAACAAGACCGCGATCGGGAGTTTGCTACCCAAGGACAACAACACACCCACCACCCCCAACAGCAAGCTACCCCCATAGGCTCCCACCAAAGTTTTGCGGAGACGACGGCGGCCAAACAGTCGCCCCACCAACCCAACCAGCAGCCCAGTAGCACCCACAGTCAAGAGCAGCGTGAGGGCCACGAGGGCAATGAAAAGGGCGGGGCGATCGAGCAGCATAGGAGTTCGCCAAAAATCGCAGATTAAATTCCAGACAGATTAAGCAAGACGAGCCGAGAAAGCAAGCGCTCCAAGGGATTCTTGGGCGCTCGGTCGGGATACCTTAGACCTTGTGCCGAAGACATCGCACCTTAGACCTTGTGCCGGGGATATCGGGACGGGGACATCGGGCCGGGGACATCGCACCGGGGAGTAGGTTGTCTAGTCCCGCTGTCTAGTCCCATGGTGCTAACCGGGAATGGGGAGATTGTGCAACCAGTCCACCGCCGACTGCAAAACCCCCCGATTGGCGGGATAGGTGATGCGCGATCGCGCGGCTTCGGCCGTTAACCAAGCGCTATCTTGGATTTCTTCCGGTTGGAGCTTTGTGCTGCGATCGGTCACCCAGGCAGGAAAGTAAGTCACGGTTTTTTGGATCGACTTGCCTTGTCGTTGGTAAGACTCCACAAATTGCACTTCTGCTACGGGCGTGCATTGATCAATACCAGTTTCTTCGGCAAGTTCGCGCAGGGCCGTTTCGAGGGGCAACTCACCCGGCTCGGCATGGCCCTTGGGAAAGGCCCAGTGGCCGGCGCGGTGTTGCACCAACAAAAATAAGGCTTGGGTGCGATCGCCCGACTCTGGCAAATGAATCGGCACGATCCCGAACGCTTCTTCTGTGAGGGTACGCTCCACGGTTGACTTCTCCGAATGCAACAGCACGCAGTCGTTGGCGATGGTTCGCAAGGGTTAAAAGCGAAGTTGAAGGCGAGATTAAGGGCGATCGGGCAAATCCCCGCTGGGTTGATCAACCCCTGTGCCCGCCCACCACTCTATCGCGGATATTGATGGGGCGCGGCGGTTGATGGGGGCGAGGGGGTTGACCAACTCAAATCGCCGCCGATCGCCTCAATCACGGCAATCCCATCAAACCCCTCATCCAAGCAGGGGGGCGATCGATCCAATTGCTGGGCCATCCGATCAATCACTTCGGCAGGGACTTGGCGATCGCGCTGGGTGTTCCATTGCTGGCATTGGCTCACGGGCGTTTGAACCCAAGCGGCTAGCACTGAACCAAACCCCAGGGCGTGGGCCGTCTGGATCACTTGCCGACGAGATTTACGATCGGCATTGGTCGCATCGTAAACCACGTCTTGCCCTGAGGCGATCGCCTGTTGCCAACCGGTGCAAACCTCCCGCCAAATGATCCCCCAATTTCCCTGCACCGAAGCATTGCCAAACTGCCGGGCGCGGATCTCGTCCGTGGAAACCCGTACTCGGTTGGGTGCGGCCGCTTGCCAGGTCTGGGCCCAAGTGGATTTGCCACAACCGGGCGGCCCAATCATGACGATCAAGGTGGGGCCGACAAGCGGTAAGGATTGAGCAGCCAAACTGTCCGTCATAGGAGCGATCGTAACCCGCCCGAGGCATAACCCGAGGCGTAACCCGAGGGTGGGCGATTAATTGCCATCCTGCACTGGCCCGGCGGCCCGCCAGTTGCCCATGGATTAGCCTATAGATTAGCTCGTAAAATTGAGGAACCCGCTGCGGCCTCGGGCTTGTGGTGGTTACTCCCATTCTGAGGTGGCTTATCGAAACGATTCATGGGGATCTCAAAGGTCTCAAAACCAACCAACTCAAACAACTCAAGCGGCTCTATCACCAACGCATTCCGGGCGATCGCTTCACTACCCCCGAGTTTGCCCAGCGTCTCGCCGCCATCAGCACCGAATTGGACAAGCCCGTTTGTGTGTATCTCAACCGTCGCGGCCAGCCGATTCGTGTGGGGGTGGGCACGCCGCGCCAAACCCAAATTCCCCCCCAAGAGTTGCCAAGGTATGGGGCCGAGCGCCTCTGTGGGATTCGCTGCCTGGCCACGGCGATCGATCGCGATGCCCCCGGGACGGGTGAGCTGACGGCTTTGGCCTTGCAACGACTGGATGCACTGGTGTGGCTGCCTTTGACCGGCGGTGGGTTTTCCCGGCGCGGTGGGGGTGTGGGGGGCTATGTGCGATCGGCGCGAATTGCCCACCTGTTGCCACCCACGGCCACGCCAGGGTTGGCCCTCAACGATGCCCAGGACAGTGCCACCGTGGCCACCAGCACCACCGTGTTGCCGTCCGTACCGCTGGAGTCGTTGGCCGAGCAAGATTTCTTAGATTTTGTGACGGATCTGGAGGCGGAGTTTTCCCGGGAGTTTTCCGGTCAAGCCACCGATACCGACGGCGATCGCGTCCTGTTGGTGGGGGTGCAAACCAGCGATCGCCATCCCCGGGCCTTTGAAGACGGGCTGGCGGAACTCGATCGCCTAGTAGACACGGCCGGCGGCTCGGTGGTCGGGGTGGTGCGCCAAAAACGCAGCCGCCCCCATCCCCAAACGGTGGTGGGCGAGGGCAAGGTCGAAGAAATTGCCCTGCAAGCCCAGAGCCAAGGGGCCAATATGGTGGCGTTCGATCGCGACTTGTCGCCGGCCCAAATTCGTAACCTAGAAAAATTTATCGGCACGCGGGTGGTCGATCGCACCGAGGTGATTCTCGACATCTTTGCCCAACGCGCGCGATCGGGGGCGGGCAAGCTGCAAGTGGAACTGGCCCAACTGGAATACCTGATGCCGCGTCTCACCGGCCGTGGTCAGTCCATGTCGCGGCTGGGCGGCGGGATTGGGACGCGGGGGCCTGGGGAAACCAAGCTGGAAACAGAACGGCGGGCGATTCAGCGGCGGATCGCCCGTCTGCAACAGGAAGTGAACGAGTTGCAAGCCCACCGGGGCCGGCTGCGGCAACGTCGCCAGCACCATGAAATCCCCTCAGTGGCGATCGTCGGCTACACCAACGCGGGCAAGTCCACCCTGCTCAATGTGCTGACCGATGCAGATATCTACGCCGCCGACCAACTGTTTGCCACCCTCGACCCCACCACGCGCCGCCTCACCTTGACCGATCCGGTGTCCCAGGAGGGGCGATCGATCCTGCTGACCGATACGGTGGGGTTTATTCAAGAATTACCGCCACCGCTGATGGATGCCTTTCGGGCCACCCTGGAGGAAGTGACGGAAGCCGAAGCCCTCTTACATTTGGTGGACTTGTCCCATCCATCCTGGCCGCGACATCTGGCGGCGGTGCATGAGATCTTGGGCGAGATGCCGGTGGTGCCGGGGCCAGAACTGTTGGTGTTTAACAAAATCGACGCGGCCAGTGCGGAGGCGATCGAACTGGCCAAGGAGCAATGCCCCCATGCGGTGTTTATTGCAGCGAGCGATCGCCTCGGTCTCGAAACCTTGCGCCATCAATTGTTGAACCTGGAATCCAAGCTCCATAGAATCCAAGCTCCATAGAATCCAAGCTCCATAGAAAACGGGATGCAGCACAGTGGCTCCATCCCGTGATGGGTTGATAGATTTAGATCTAGGAGCGATCGCCCCCAAGCAGGTTTAGCGCTTATTCCAGCCTGTAGGGTGGGCAATGCCCACCGACTAACAGCTTCATGGCATCTGCGATCTGACGTACCAATCGTTTGAGGTAAAGGCTGTAGGAGCGATCGCCCCCAAGCGGGTTTAGCGCTTATTCCAGAACCAGCGGATAAACAGTTTTTCGCCTTCAATCCACAACACAATCAGGGCACTAAAAGCCAAGCACACTAACATTTCGGTCAGGTTGAGGGGCGATGTGCCAAAGAATTCCTGTAACGGCCCCACATAGACCAGCGCCAGTTGCAGCAAGGTGGTGACCAGCACTGACCACAGCAAGTAGGGATTAGAAAACAGGTTCATTTCTACAATCAACTTGTTGTCTGATCGCACGGCCAAAGCATGGCCCATCTGGGCAATACAGAGGCTGGTAAACACCATAGTTTTCCAACTGTCCTGATTGATGTCTGGATGCACCTGTTCGACATAGCCGTGGGCCCACATCATCAGGGCGATCGTCACCACCGCAAACACAATCCCGATTCGCACCATATAGGAACCCAAGCCCCGCGCAAAGATGCTCTCGTGGGGCTGGTGGGGCGGCCGGCTCATCACATCCGGGGCAGGCGGCTCAAGGGCCAAAGCCAAGGCGGGCAACCCATCGGTCACCAGGTTCATCCACAGAATTTGCAGCGGGGTCAGGGGGACTAAGCCATCACCCACGGCATCGAGCGAAATCACCAACGGCGCGGCAGCGATCGTCAGCACTTCCCCGATGTTGGAACCGAGGATGTATTTCACGAAGCGGCGAATGTTGTCGTAGACCACGCGGCCTTCTTCGGTGGCGGCGACGATCGTGGCGAAGTTGTCATCCAGCAGCACCATGTCGCTGGCTTCCTTGCTGGCATCGGTGCCAGTAATGCCCATGGCGATCCCGATGTTGGCTTGTTTGAGGGCCGGTGCGTCGTTGACCCCGTCGCCGGTCATGGCGGCGATTTTGCCTTGGTGTTGCAGGGCTTTCACAATCCGCAGCTTGTGTTCTGGCGACACGCGGGCATAAACCGAAACGCGGCCCACGGCTTCTTCGAGTTCGCCCTGGGTCATTTTTTCTAGCTCAATGCCGCTCAAGACCCGATCGCCCTCCTGAGCAATGCCCAATTCCTGGGCGATCGCCCGGGCGGTCAGTTGGTGGTCGCCGGTAATCATCATCGGGCGAATCCCAGCCATCCGGCAGCGCTGCACGGCTTCGGCCACTTCCGGGCGCGGTGCATCCATCATCCCGACTAAGCCCAGCCACACCAGCCCCTGTTCAGGATCATCGATCGCCCCGGAACCGTTGCTTTGGGCGCTGGCTGCTGTGTTGTGGGGCAACTGATCTAGGGGTTTGTAGGCAAAGCCCAGCACCCGCAGACCTTTGCCAGCCAGGGTGTTGTTAGCCTCAAGGATGCGGGTACGCTCATCAGCCGTTAACAGCTCGACCCGATTCGATCCTTGAATCCGATCGCAACGCTCCAACACCAGTTCCGATGATCCTTTCATCACCATCAGCACCTTGTTTGGGCCCGTAATGGCCGCCAGGGACAAGGAGCCTGCTTGGTTAGTTTCCAAAAACACGCTCATCCGTTTGCGATCGGACGAGAAGGGAATTTCAGCGGCGCGCGGATAGTGGCGCATCCATTCCGCTTGGTTGAGGTTGCCCTTCCCGGCGAGGGCCAACAAACCGCCCTCGGTTGGGTCGCCAATAATGCTCCAGGCCGACTGGCCCGGCTCACTAGCGGTGCGATCGTCGCATTGCAGTGTTGCATCATTACACAGCAAACAAGCCGCCAACAGCAGGTGTAGATCCGGTTGCCGATCGGCCAGCGTTTCTGCGGGGAGCGAGTCGCCGATCGCCTGCCCCTCTGCACTAATTGGTTGAAATTCCCCAAACGGTTCGTAGCCTTGGCCAGTCACTCGCAGGGAGCGATCGCGCAGTTCCAACGCCTGCACAATCATCTTGTTTTGGGTGAGAGTGCCGGTTTTGTCCGAGCAAATGGTCGTCACCGAGCCAAGGGTTTCCACCGCAGGTAGCTTGCGAATCAGGGCGTGACGGCGCACCATCCGCTGCGTCCCCAAGGCCAACGTGACGGTAATCACGGCCGGCAACCCTTCCGGCACCACCGCCACCGCCATGCTCAAGGACACTTCCAGCAACTTCAGGAAGTTTTCCCAACCGAGGGCAAAAGTGCCACCCACCACCACCACCACCACCAGGATCATGGAGCCAGTCACTAGGGTTTGGCCCAACTGCTCCATTCGCTGTTGCAGGGGGGTGTCTTCGGCTTCCACACCCTGGATCATGGCGGCAATTTTGCCCAGCTCTGTCCGCATCCCGGTTTCGGTCACAAGCACTTTGCCCCGACCTTGGATCACCTCTGTCCCTTGGAAAACCAAGTTGATTCGATCGCCCAGGGAGGTTTCCGCATCCAGATCCACAACCACTTGCTTATCGACGGCATGGGCTTCTCCCGTCAGAGCCGCCTCTTGGATTTGCAAGTTGGCGACTTCCAGCAAACGACCATCGGCCGCCACCTGGTTGCCTGCTTCTAACAACATGATGTCGCCGGGAACCAGCTCACGGGCATCCACTTCCAACAGCCGATCGTCCCGCTGCACCCGCACCCGGGGTGACGACAGCTTTTTCAGGGCCGAGAGGGCTTTTTCCGCGCGACTTTCTTGGAGATAGCCCAGGGTTCCGTTTAAGACCACAATCGCAAAAATCGCGACGGCATCTTTGGGGAAGGGGAATTTGCCTTGACTCAGGCCACTCCAAAGATCTAATCCATCGGCTTGGACGGTTTGCCAGCCGTTATAAAAATCGATCCCTGCCGAGACAATCGCCACCCCAATCAACATCAGCAACATGATGTCGCCAAACTGACTGAGCAGAATTTCCCAGGCGCTGCGACCGCCGCCGTCATCGAGTTCGTTGGGGCCGAACCGATCGAGCCGATCGCGAACCTCAGCAGCACTTAACCCGCTGGTCGGATTCGCTTGAAGGCGATCGATCGCGGTGGCAGCATCCAACGAATGCCAGGCAACACCACCCGTGGGGGCGATATTGGGTTCCGCTGCGCGGGCAGGAGAATCAAGAGTCATAGATCTATAGATCTGCTAGTCAGAAATGGGTGGCCAAGCCCGATCGCAGCTGCCATAAACCGCCATTGGACTTGGAAACAAGCCCTGGGCAGCAAGCCGCAATGGATCGAGACTGCCATGACGATCGGGATCGACTGGCACTATTATATAGTTCTAATGGAGTAGCCCGCGATCCCCGATCAAGATTTCTACGGAGACGATCCAGATCTAGGCAGAGCGGTTGAATGATTGGCGCAGTTGGGGCCATAATCGCCACCGCCGATTACCCTTAACCGTTTTGGGCGACATCACATGACGGCCAACGTCACCGGGGTGTGGTCGCAGGCGCTACCGCTCGATCGACTTCCGTTAGTCTGCTCGGTCAGTCATCAACCCCTGATTTATGGTGATCCTCTCGCCCGTGGCGACCGCCAGCTCGTTTCCCGATCGCCCCAACCCCTTCATTCCGCCCTACCTGGTGGGTCGCGCCACCGAGCGGGAACTCCTGTGTCAGATTTTGCGCGCTGATGGTGATGTGTTGCTGGCCGGTGTGCCAGGGATTGGTCGCCGCACCCTGTTGCGCTATGCCGCCGCCACCGTGGGGGCCCGCGCGATCACGATCGATTGTCTTCAGGCCGTGAGTCCCGAGCGCCTTGTGGATTGCTTGTTTGCGGGGATTGTCCAGGCTTGCCAATTGCCCCGTGAGCGAGAGGCCCTACAGGGCTGGGCCCGGGCGATCGGGTCAGAAATTGACTGGGGCCTGGCCCCCCGCTTGCCAGGATTGGCTGACCAACCCGCTTGGGATCGGTTTCAGGAGTTGCTGAGTTGGCCCCAACGCCTTGCCGATAGTTTGGACTATCGCGTGGTGATGACCTTGGCCAATTTGCCCCACCTGCGATCGTGGGATCGCGATGGTCGCTGGGAGCATTATCTGCGCGCCGAAATCCAACACCAAACCCGCGTCAGCTATGCCCTAATTGCCACCACCCCGGAAGACTGGGCCCACGATCGCCAATTGGAAATTCTGTTGCTGTCACCCTTGTCGGCGGCGGAGTTGGAGCCTTGGTTGCGAGAACGGGGCGATCGCTTGGGGCTGCAATGGACAGCGGAGGCGATTCGGTGGTTTAGCCTCTGCGCAGGCGGCCATTTTGGCGAGTCGATCGCCCTGGCTCGCCGCATTTGGCTAGACACCCTGGCCCGCCAGTCCACTTCACTACACAACCCGACAACCCAAAATAGCCATGCCCTCTCGATTTCCGTAGATTGGGTCGATCGCGCCGCAATTGGGTTAATGGAAGATCTCTCGCCCACCTTTGAATCCCTGCTGTTGCTCCTACCCGATTCCCAGGTACGGTTGCTCGAAAGCCTGGCCCTCGACCCCACCGATCGCCCCCACGCCCGCGAATATGTGCAAAAACACCGCCTCTCACGGGGCGGTGGTCTGCAAGGAGCCTTGGCCAGCCTGCAACAAAAGGGACTGGTCTACGGCCCCGAACTGGGCTATCGGGTGGCCCTGCCCATGATGTCCCTTTGGTTGCGACATCGCCTAGGCAGCGATCCGAGTCTCTAGGGTTGATCGTCAAATCGCCTCCCTGATTCCACCGGGACAAAGTCGTGGAGCAGCAAGGGGCTTAGGGTCGTCGTAACAAGGGGCTTAAGCCCCTTGCTGCCTCACGATCGCGTCACGGTGGAATCAGGGTTTCAGGGATTTGATGACAGCCCCTAAGCCCCTTGTCATGACGACTAGTGTTATGACGACTAGGGCAATGACGACAACGCCTAGACCCGAGCCGGTTCGGGCTTGGCCGACTTGCCGCCCCTGTCCCCGATCGGAGCCGAGAGCGCCGCCGCCAGAGACGATCGCCCCAGTCGCCGTTCCAAAATCCGCATCACCTCACGCCCAAAATCATTGGCATTAGTGCGCCAAGCTTCCAGGCAAACCTCCCCGAAGAACGCCCCCAACGGCTCTGGGTTCCAAAGCAACTTGCGCGCCGTCCAAGGCATCAAACTCATGGGGTCGTAGCCCGGTTTCAGGATCTCTTGCTTAAAGGCATAGTCCTCTAAGTGGGTGTGGGGTTGTAGGCCAATGAAAAAGATCGCCGGCTCCACTTTATCGGCTCCAAAAATCGCCTCTAACTCACGGTGATAGGCGATCGTTTGGCGAATCGTTTCGTAGGTTTCATCAATCACATTGAATGAATAATTCACCGAAACGATGTCGTTGAACCCAGCCGCCTTTAGATCTCGGCAATTTTGCAAGACCGTCCGCAGGTTATAGCCCATTCGCATCTTGCGCACCAGCTCCTGGGATCCGCTGGTGATGCCGATTTCAAAATAATTCATGCCGGTCTTAACCATCAGATCACAGAGTTCTGGATCGAGGTTATCGGCCCGAATATAGGCAGCCCAGTGGATGTCCGTCATGCCCGCGGCCAAAATGGTGCGCAACAGCTCTTTGGCATCTTCCATGAACCGACGAGCGGGGATAAATTGCGCGTCCGTAAACCAGAAATTTCGCACCCCCAGTTGATAAAGCTGTTGCATTTCAGCCACAACTTCGGCGGCTGGATTAATGCGAACTTGCTTGCCTTCAATCACCGTATAGACGCAATAGCAGCAGTTGTGGGGACAGCCACGTTTGGTCTGGACACCGATATAAAAATCCTGATCGCGGAAGTAATAGTCAAAGGCCGGCCAAATCTGCTGGATATAGCGATAGTCGCAGGCGGTTTTTTCCAACGGGGCGGGCGGTTCATGGATCAAGCCCGATCGCGGCGGCGCTTCACCCACGATGTAGCAGCGCTCCTGGGCGAGGGACTGGCCGCGCAGTAATTTTTCGAGCAACACTTCCCCTTCGCCCACGGAGACAATCGTGCCCTTAGGGAGCGATCGCTGCAATTGCTCATAGAACACACTGACAGCCCCGCCACCCACCACCGCCCGCACGTCGGAATGGTAGCGGCGCGCCCGTTTCAGCCCACGCCGAATCAGCCCCTGGTTGCGCCACAGCTCGGCGTAGTAGGCACTGGTGACCCGCAGACCGCCAAATGCCCCTCGCAGACGAATCAGGGGGTTTTTGGCGTAATAGAACTCAAAGGCGTTTTGTAGCGGGTTGCCGCCGCGACCGCCAACGGGGGCGTAGATCTGAATGTCGCGCCAGGAGAAAACGAGCAGCGTGGGCTGAAAGTCATCAATTTCCGCATCCAAAGCCGACTTGAAATCCAGGGGAGGCACTGTGCCCAGGTCAAACAGGCGTTGCTCGATGTCGGGAAACTGCTTGTGGAGGTGGTCTGCAAGATACACCACCCCGATCGGAAAAATGGGGTTACAAGGCAGTCGGACATAGAGGATACGATCGGCCATAACCTACTCCCCAGCTCGCTTAGTCTGGATTCTTAAGCGTTGTTCATATAATTTAACAATAGCACTAGATACAGTTTCAGTACCCATCTCAGCACTAAGCTCCGAGACTCTCCCCATGCCGGCTCCAAGGTTCGATACAGCAAAACAATTCGCGCTAGCTTAGGACAGCATTTTGTACAAAAGTAGACCAAACCCAAATCAGTATCTGAGGGGAAATCCTTAAGCAATCGTTAGCGGGTCATGACTCACGAAGAATCTGTGCCCCAACCCTTGAATAAGCGCGTTAGGATGCAGGTTGAGTGGAAGTCTGGTTAACGGATCAAGTCATCATCAATTCCCCTGGGAAGAATATCGATTGAAACGCAAAAATTTCAGTTGAATATCCAATAATAAAGAAATTTTTCAATGACAGAGCCATTTCTGTTGTGTTTTGTGATGCTCCCCAGTAATTTGAGTTTTCATTAGCTTTTCTTTAGGTTCCTATCATCTCAAAAATTCTCAAAAATAATGAGGTTGGTAATCGGGTTTACAGCTTGAAGATTCCAACCGATGT
This sequence comes from Oscillatoriales cyanobacterium, assembly GCA_004292515.1. Classification (GTDB taxonomy): domain Bacteria; phylum Cyanobacteriota; class Cyanobacteriia; order CACIAM-69d; family CACIAM-69d; genus CACIAM-69d. The sequence continues at coordinate 11,039 of RDXB01000079.1, read as the reverse complement.
TAGTTTATCAAAACTGTCCCATTTCCTCGATCTACCATTGGCCCACATCACCTCAACCATGGCACAAGTCATTGATCCCATTCCGAATGACGATCAGCAGAAGCTGCTCTGCTGCTATGTCAACGCAACGAGCAAGATCCAAGTGGCCCGAATCACAAACATTGCCAATTGGTATTTTGAGCGGGTGGTTTTTCCGGGTCAGCGCCTTGTTTTTGAAGCTGTGCCTGCGGCTCAGTTAGAGATCCACACGGGCATGATGGCTAGTTCGATTTTGTCCGATCGCATCCCTTGCTCCGAGTTGTCATTACAGGAGGAAATGGAAGGTCTCTTAGAGCCAGAGTCCCCATCGGAGGCGATCGCCACTTCTAGTCCTGCATCGGTGTAGGCACGCAAGTTGGTGACACATTGCTCATTTGAACCAAAACATGCAGCAACTTTTGAAATACACCAAACTAGTCCCAGGATCGAGCTTTGGGTCGAGATGCTGACCAGCAATCTAAGTGCCCTGGTGCAGTGTTCTGTTGCAGTGCCTTGGTGCGTGATGAGGCTGGGATCTTGGGCTGGGCTATTGTGTCGTTGTGGCGTGGGAATTAGGCGATCGCAACTAAATCAAGCCTGAATTTTGCATCCGCGTTTTGAACTGATTGGAACCGGCATTGAGTCCTACTGCCATGCCAACTCAAGAATCCAGCAACCCAGTCTGGATGGTTACTGATGAGGGATTACCTGATTGCAGTTGCAAATCGTGGTTTGTCATGGCAGTAGCCGATCGCCTGTGACCCGCATCTCAAAATGCTGTGATCGGGCGATCGCTGCCATTGCCCCCTTGGCAGGATACTGGAGGGGTGGTGGTCAGCGAGGTCACCGATGGTCAAACTTCCAACATGGCAATCCCGTTGGGCTCCATCAATACCTTTAATCTGCCAGATTTTTTGTGGCTGTGGCGCATCGCGGCCTGGTCAATGGGGTTGACCCTGACGACCTGTAGCTTCCTAGCAGCCACGGGATGGGTGTTGCGGCGTAGTCGATTGGCAACTGACGATCCCGATCGCCCCATGCCGCCCTGGCGACTCAGTTTTCGGCGATCGCACCTGCTATTGGGCGGGGTGTTGGTGCTGTTGGTGTTGGTGTTGCTGACCGTGGGAATTGTCGGCACTTTGGGGCATTTTGGCCGGTTGGGCCACTCGCCGCACCTGTGGGCTGGTCTGAGCGTGGTGGGTTTGGTGGGGCTGTCGGCTTGGAGTGCGAGTCGAATTGCGATCGAGCGGCCCTGGGCCCGATCGCTCCACCTTCGCACCAATGCCGCCTTGGTGCTGGCCCTGTTGTGGGTGCTCCAAAGCGGCTGGGTTGTTGTCCAGAAATATTTGCCCTAGGCGGCCTAGAGCCTGTCATCAAATCGCCTGAAAACCTGATGCGGCCATTGCAGATCGTTGAGCAGCAAGGGGCTTAGGGCCTGTCATCAAATGGGATTGATTAAATGGGATTGATTGGGGTTGAAATAATTGATTTTCCTGGCCCAACCGCCCTAAACAAGGGGCTTAAGCCCCTTGCTCCTCACGATCAAGTAACGCAAGAATCAAGTAACGCAAGAATCAGGGTTTCAGGGATTAGATGACGCCCCCTAAGCCCCTGGTTGCGACGATTGGGGCAGGGAAAATCAACTGTTTCAGGCTCGTGCTAGAAAATGACAAGTCTCCCTAGAACTGATCATCCCTAGGCAGACCTAGTAGCGTAACTAGAAAAATAAGTTGGGCTGTTAACCAGTAGGTTGGGTAGAGCTTGCGAAACCCAACGCGATCAATGCGAAGTCTACTGGTGTTGGGTTTCGTGCCTCAACCCAACCTACTAATTCTAGGTAGCGGAGTTGAGCACTCGCACCAGAGTTCCCTTCGCCGGTAGGTTGTCGGGGCGGACGGTCATGGTGTTGCTGAGGGTTTTGATGTCGTAACCGCTCATCAGGCTCAAGAATGAATCGATCGCCTCAAGGTCGCACTGCTGGCTGGCGGCAGGGGTGCGGTACTGGCTGGGGATTACGATTTTGGGTTGGAGAGATTCGATCGCCCGTTTGGCCTCTTCGGGGTTGTAGGCCTTGGGGCCACCGCCCACAGGAATAATTGCCACATCTGGGCGGCCCATCAAAATCTTCTCCTCAACCCCCAAGGGCGAGGCAATGCCACCCATATGCAAAACCGAAACGCCGCCTTGCTTCCAGCGCCACACGACATTGTTACCAAAGCGCTTGCCACCCAGGCGATCGTGGGCAGTGCGAATCCCTTGGAACTGCACACCCTTGAAATCAAAAGTCCCTGGCTCAAACAGCAGACTCGGATTACCCGGCAGATTGGTCACAAACCCTTCATCCAGTAGTTGGCTACTGATGGTCACTAGGTCAGCAGCAAAGTTGGGAGGCCGATAGCCAGCCGTGCAGCCCAACGAATTGAAAGGATTACTGAGGACGCGCAGGCCGCCGCCCGTAAAGGCAAAGCAGGTATGGCCCAGCGCCTGGATGGTCAACCCATCAGCAGCCTGGGCCGCGGTTGCCCGCCCCACGATCGCACTTGCGAGCGCTGCCCCCGTACTCATCACGCCATATCGCAGGATCTGCCGCCGATTCATAGCCTTCACACCGTCTTGACAATGGGGAATGGGGATCTGTTAGGTCTGGGTTGAACGCTGGTCTGGGTTAAACGCCGGTCTAGCTGGGCGATCGCACCGAGCCGAGTCGTTTGTTGCCTCACCCAACGCACTGGCATGGAGACGCTAGATTAGTTTGCAGGGCGATCGCAGCACGTTTATTCATCGCCGATTACCCTTGCTGAAACGCCGCCACCGCCGTCAGCCAGTTGGCTAACAACTGCTTGCCAGCCGCCGTCAAAATGCTCTCGGGGTGAAACTGCACGCCCTCGATATGCGGATAGTCGCGGTGTCGCACGCCCATGATTGTGCCATCGGCGACCCAAGCCGTAATTTCGAGCTGCTCTGGGCAACTCTCCCGCTCAATGACCAGACTATGATAGCGAGTCGCGGTCATGGGCGATTCGATCCCTTGAAAAACCCCGATCCCTCGATGCTCGATCGGGGAAGTCTTGCCATGCATCAGTTCCGGGGCGCGCACCACTTTGCCGCCAAACACTTGCCCGATGCTTTGGTGACCCAAACACACGCCCAGCACCGGCAAGGTGGGCCCCAATTCGCGAATGATGTCGAGGGAAATGCCTGCCTCATCAGGATTGCCGGGGCCGGGTGAAATCGTGATCCCGTCGGGGTTCAGGGCGCGAATTTCGTCGAGGCTGATTTTGTCGTTGCGAAACACGCGGATGTCACGGGCGATCGGGTGGGTTTGCCCCAATTCACCAAAATACTGCACGAGGTTGTAGGTAAAGCTGTCGTAGTTGTCGATGACAAGGACGGTCATGGCGGGTAGTCGGAAGGGCGGCGGCCAACCCAGCGGCGATCGGGCGATCGGCGATCGGGGTCTCGCGATTCAATATATCGGTATATCTGTCCCAGATCGGCCCAACCGGGGCCTAAAAATTCCCCGATCGTCACCCCCTGAGGAGTCCGCTGGCCTAGGTGCGCCAAAAACGACCAATCAGCAAGCTAATCCCCAACACCAGCAGCTCATAGCTGCCGACAATCCCCAACACCACCAACCCCGTCGCCACCACCGTCAGCGGTGGGTAGTCCAGCATGATTTTTTTGGAGAGCAAACTAGCGCGATAGGCTTCATAGCGATCGTTGTAGGCTGCGGGCGTGAGGGTTTGGCCCCGTTGATATTGACGCTGGGACTCCTGCAAAAAGGCATAGCTACCGAGGCCCGTGAGCAACAGCAGCACGATGCCCCGAGCCAGCAACCGATGCTTGGTTGAGGTGCGCAGGGTAATGGTGTTTTCTGTCGGCGATCGCCCCGAGTTGTTGGTGGTCATGCAGCTTCCTCCATCAGGCGTTCAGCATGGGACTCTGGATCTTGGTCATCCCATGATTGGGCAGTTCCATATCGGGTATATCCCAAGCAAGGTGATCCAAGCAGCTGGCCAACCCAGGAGCCAACCAGTCGGGATGCCGGCTTCTAAAATGGATCGTAGGTGCGCTTATCCGCTTTGACCCAACCGTTGCCCCTCGTTAGCTAGCCATTTGACCGCCCCATACCGTCCTATGTCGATCGCACTTGTTGATTCCGGTCAGGATGCGGCTGTAACCACCCAACCGCTGGTGATTCAGCTTTCAGGTATTGCCAAAATCTACGGCATGGGTAACACCGAAGTGCGCGCCCTCGATGGGGTGGATTTGGCGGTGGAGCGCGGGGAATATTGCTCGATCATGGGCGCGTCTGGCTCGGGCAAGTCCACCATGATGAACGTGATTGGTTGCCTCGATCGCCCCACGGCCGGCCGCTATCGCCTCGATGGGATTGATGTGGCGGATCTCGATGAAACGGCCCTAGCGACGGTGCGCAATCGCAAATTGGGCTTTGTGTTTCAGCAGTTTCATCTGTTGCCCCAGCTCAGTGCCTTGGAAAATGTGATGTTGCCGATGGTCTATGCGGGTATCCCCGGTGGTGAGCGGCGGAAGCGGGCCTTGGTGGCGCTCGATCGGGTGGGCCTCAGCAACCGAATCAACAACCGGCCCAGCCAGCTCTCGGGGGGGCAACAACAACGGGTGGCGATCGCCCGGGCGATCGTCAACCGGCCGATTCTGTTGTTGGCGGATGAACCAACCGGCGCGCTGGACACAAAGACCACCCAAGAAGTGCTGGATATTTTTGAGGAGCTGAACCGGGGCGGCATGACGGTGGTGATGGTGACTCACGAGCCGGAGGTGGCCCGGCGCACGAACCGGGTGGTTTGGTTCCGCGATGGCAATGTGCTACACGATCGCCTCGATCCCCACGACTTGGGCCAAGTCGCCGGTCTGGCCTAGGAAGCGTCCGGTTGGGTGCAGCGGTAGTGGCGCAATCGGTAGCCGGTTTTGGGGCGCGGTTCTTGAATCCGAGGACAGCCGATCGCCTCTAGATTGAGCTGGGGTGAAAAATCAATCACCCAAAGATCTAACGGTTGAGGCAATTGACCGAGGACGATCGCTAAGGGTGCTGCTGGGTCGGCGCGATCGCTGGTTTGCCGCAACATCAAAAACTGAGGCGGAAATTGAGGACGCGCCGGCCGGGTAATTACCGGCGGTCGATCGCGACGGCGTTGCCATTCGTAGGCGATCGCTACCGTGCTGCGAACTTCCGCGAAGGTTTCGATTTCCGTTACCAACAGCGCAGGATCGGTCGATCGCGCCTCCACCCAATCCCAAAGCCGATCGACTTGGCGCGATTTCTGAAACCCCACATTCCCCGCCACGCACAGGCTGCCCACCAAACTGGCCACCAATAACAGCAGCGCGATCGCCCGCCCCGAAGCCTGCCAACGCCTAATCGTCACCGAGCGGCGCTGGGCCGCCCCCAGCCCCAGGGCCAAGCCCATGCCCAGGACTACCAACGGGAAATGCACAAACTGGTAGCGCGGGGCCACGCTCAGATCGCCCTTGCCGCTGTAGATCAACCCCAACATCAACAGCAGCGGCCCGATCGCCCCGATCGCCAACGTTCGCCAAATCAATCCCGCCTCATCCGATCGCCGACGCTCGGCCCACCAAATGGGGCCGATCGCCCGCACGGCCAAAATCACCAACGCCACTAGCCCGATCGCACTGGCCACGATCACGGCGATCGGCTGGTTTTCCACGGGCAACAGCAGCAGCATCGTCACCAGCCAGACCATCAGGCGCAACGGCGGCAACAGCCATTCCGTGGGGGCCAAGTCCTCGCGAATCCAAGCCGTCAGTTCGCTATCGGAAGTACCGGCGATCGCGGGCAACCAAGCAGCCACCACGGCCACCTGAGCCAGAGCGATCCAGCCCATCTGTCGCCACGATCGCCCCTGCAACACGGCCCAACCTTGGGTGCGGCCCTGGGCGATCGCCACCAGCCCGATCGCCGCGCCTTGGGAAGCAATCCCCAGCAAGGAAAAGTAGTGAGTTGCCAAGGCCAGCCCGTTGCCCAGCACCCAACCCAGACCCAACCAACCGCCGGGGGATTGGCCTTGGTGCAGGCGGCGGGCGGCGGCGATCGTGGCGGCCCAAGTGCCGATCGCCCACAACACCGCCAAGGTGTAGTGTCGTGCTTCCTGGGCGATCGCCACGCCATAGGGCGATAGGGCCAACACCGCCGCCACCCCGTGAGCCAGCCAGCGCCGCTCGGTTTGGACTTGGGCGATCAGGCGATCAGTTGTGGGCCATAGCACCGGAGCCAGCCAGCTTGCCAGCCAAAATCCCAGCGGAATCGCCAGCACCCCAAACCCCACACTCAACAGCCGCGCCTGGGCCAAGTCCACCAAGCCACCGGCCGGGGTCAGCCATTGCAACCAACCATGCATCAGCACAAAAAAGAACGGCGGGTGGGTGCTTTGGCTGGCCAGGCGCGCCACGGTTTGATCGATGCCTAATTGCGAATTCACACGCAGGGGGGCCAGCAGAGCTGTAACCGTGGTCAGGCGATCGAGCGGTAAATTATCAAAACTCTGGCCCAAGCCAAAGCCGATCGAAGCCACTTCAATGCTCGAAGGCGGCTTACCTCCCAGGTTGACGCACCGCAAGGCCGCCCCCAGGGCCGTCCAACCCACCAAGGGGCCGATCGCCGATTGCACAAGTCGCTTCATGGCTGCATCGGGCGATCGCCCAGCTCCAAGGCGATCGACAACTGCCCCGACCAAGATCCCAAATGCACCAGCAGCGCCCAGAAAAACAGCGTGGTTCCCAGCATTTCCGCCACTTCTTCCACCACCGTTAGCAAGGCATAGGTTAAGTTCTGTTGGCCATCAATCTCGGAATAGATTCCCCCGACCATTTCCATCAGCAAGGCCCCGGAAACGTAGGTTACGCCCGCAATCAGCGATCGCCCCCGCAACTTCGGGGGTAAATGTCGCCAAAAGGGCCAAAACTTCCAAGCACCCAAGGTCACCAAAATCGCCGCCGGAATCACCCAAATTTGCTTTAAAAATCCCGGTAAATTCGCCCACTTAGCCAGGTCGGGAATGATCAAAATTTCATGGATGCTAAACCATTCATCGAGGGCCAAACCCGCAAAAATCAGACTCAACAAGCGCCAGGAATAGAGCCAGCGATCGCCCATGGCCGCAGCTCGTTGGGCGATCGCCCGCAGCAACACCGCACAACCCGCCAACAACAGGGTGGAAAACAACGACGGCAGGTTATATTCCCGATCGAGATTCCACAGGCGCGTCCAACCCTCGCGATACTGAAACCCGTATTTGGCCACCTGCACCGCCGTGCCCGCGGCCGCCAGCAACACAACGCCGGCCAGCAACAGCCTCAACAGTTGGCGGGCCGAGAGGGAAAATTTGAGCTGCATAACATCCGGCCAAGGCCGGTGGCGGGAAATTGCGCCCCCTATTTTGCCATTCCCGGCTGGCCAGCAGCGGAGATTCTGCGGGGATTGGCCCAGGAGTTGCCCTGTCTCTAGGCTTTTTGGGTTTGGCGATCGCGGCGATCGGGTGGCAATATCAGGCTGTTCTGTTTGCGGCCATGGCTGTTTATGCTCGATCGCTTCTTGACCGTTGCACCCCAGTGGGCTGGATTGGCGTTGCCTTGGCGGGTTGCAGCCTTTTTGGGCATGGTGTTGGTGCTGTGGCTGCCCGTGGCGGTGATCGGCTGCTTACCGCTGGTGCTGTCCCTGGGCTGGAGCCACAACATCACCAACTTGGTGGCTGTCCTGACCCTGTACCTATCCATCCTGACGGCGATTTGGGTTTGGGGGCGGTGTGTGCGCGGGATCGATCGCCCCTTGGTGGCTTATGGCTGGTGCTGGAACTGGGCGATGGTGCGCGACATTGCGATCGGCTCAGGGGTGGCGATCAGCAGTCTGGGCCTGCTGCATGGCCTCTATGCCAGTTTGGGTTGGTTTACCTGGACTCCCAAACCCACGGACTGGCTAGCCACTTGGCTGAACGGCATTTTGGCCGGGGCGGGCATTGCCTTTCTCGAAGAACTCTGTTTTCGCGGCTGGTTTCTGGCCGAGTTTCGCCAATCGATGCCCCTGAAGCAGGCGGCCGCTTGGACGAGCGCTATTTTTGCCACCTTGCATTTTCTGAAACCCCTGGATGCGATTTTGGCCACCTGGCCCCAATGGCCGGGTTTGTGGTTGCTGGGCATGACCATGGTGCAGGCTCGGGCGATCGGGCTGGCCCAGCCGGGTAGCCTGGGTGTGCTGATCGGGATGCATGGCAGTTGGGTCTGCATCGTCACGGTCTTGAGCATCAGCGGCCTGGGCCACTACACCGGAGTCGTGCCGGCCTGGCTGACGGGCATTGGCGGCAACCCGATCGCCAGCGTGTCCGGCTTGGGCTTCATGGCGATCGTCCTGGGGGGCTTGCGCTGGTGGTCTCGTCGTTTCCCCATCAAGGGCAATCCCTAAACAGTACCCTCATAATCTATGACTCATCTATGACTGCCCCCGAACCCCTATCCTTGCGCCCCCTTGCGCCCTACGAAGATCGGTTGCTGTCGGCGTTGGCGTTTTTTCGGGCGCAACGCAGCCGCGAAACCCAAGCCCAACATTGCTTGGCCATGTACCTGCGCCAATCCGAAAGCCGGATTATGGCGGAAGTGAGCTTCTATGCCCGCTCGATCGGGCAAGATCCTCGGGCCTTGCTGGAGCTGATTTATACCGATCCCGATCGCGCGGAGAGCCTGATTGCTGATTGGTCTAACTGCCAAATTGGCGATGTTTTTGAACCCGATCGCCCGCCTTCGGTTGAGTAATCGATCGGGGTTGCAATCCATCGTCCCAAAATGCAGCAGCTCCCGGGGCGATCGCTTAGTTGCCCGCGCGATCAAGCCGGGTGATTGTGTCAAAATGCCCTTACCGCCTCTACTTGAGGGGCGTAAGGTCTGTCGTCATTTTGCCCAAACCCCTGATTCCGCCGGGATCAGCTCGTTAGGCAGCAAGGGGCTTAAGCCCCTTGTTACAACGATGGGGGCAGGGACAATCAACCGTTTCAGCCCCATTTTAGGCAATGACGATATTCCCTCGGTTTCACTCGTTTTTCTGCAACGTAATTGCACCTGGGTTCCATGACTGTTGCTGCTCTCGATCGCCCCGTTCAACCCGATTTCCAAGACGACTTTGATGTGATTGTCGTGGGAGCCGGCCATGCGGGCTGCGAGGCGGCCTTGGCGGCGGCCCGGTTGGGTTGCCAGACCCTGTTGATCACCCTGAATTTGGACAAAATTGCCTGGCAGCCCTGCAATCCGGCCGTGGGCGGCCCGGCCAAATCGCAGCTTGTCCATGAGGCGGACGCACTGGGCGGTGAAATTGGCAAAATCGCCGATCGCACCTATCTACAAAAGCGGGTGTTGAATGCCTCGCGTGGCCCGGCGGTCTGGGCGCTGCGGGCCCAAACAGACAAGCGCGAATATGCGGCGGAAATGAAGCTGATTGTGGAAAATCAGCCGAACTTGACGATCCGCGAAGGGATGGTCACGGATCTGATTTTGGGCAACAACGACGAGATCATCGGCGTGGAAACCTATTTTGGGGTGGCGTTCCGCTGTCGATCGGTCGTGTTGACCACGGGCACGTTTTTGGGCGGGATTATCTGGGTGGGTAACAAATCGATGCCCGCCGGTCGCGCCGGGGAGTTCGCCGCCGTGGGGCTGACGGACACCCTGAAACGGCTGGGTTTCGAGACCGATCGCCTGAAAACCGGCACGCCGGCCCGGGTCGATCGGCGATCGGTGGATTTCAGCAAAATGGAACCCCAGCCACCCGACCCTGACAACCGCTGGTTTAGCTTCGACCCAGCGGCTCACATCGAGCGAGATCAAATGAATTGTTATCTCACTCGCACCACCCTTGAAACCCATCGCCTAATCCAAGAAAACCTGCATCTATCACCAGTCTACGGTGGCTGGGTCGATGCCAAAGGGCCGCGCTATTGCCCCAGCATTGAAGACAAAATCGTGCGATTTGCCGACAAGGAATCGCACCAAATTTTCATTGAACCAGAAGGACGCGAAACACCCGAACTCTACATTCAGGGATTTTCGACAGGGTTGCCAGAACGGTTGCAAATTGCCATGTTGCGATCGCTACCGGGGCTAGAAAACTGCACGATGTTGCGCCCGGCCTACGCGGTGGAGTATGACTATTTGCCCGCTACCCAGTGCTATCCCACGATGATGACGAAAACCGTGGAAGGACTGTTTTGCGCGGGGCAAATTAACGGCACAACCGGTTACGAAGAAGCGGCGGCCCAAGGCTTAGTAGCGGGCATCAATGCAGCGCGGTTGGCTCAACAAAAACCGCCCGTGATTCTGCCGCGTGAAAGCAGCTACATTGGCACGCTGCTTGATGATTTGTGCACGAAGGAATTGCGCGAACCCTATCGAATGCTGACCTCGCGATCGGAATATCGGCTGTTGTTGCGATCGGACAATGCTGATCGCCGGTTAACGCCTTTGGGTCGCGAAATTGGCTTAATCGACGATCGCCGCTGGGATTTGTTTCAAACCAAGCAGGCGAACATTGCCGCTGAACAGGAACGGCTGCAAACTTCGCGAGTTAAGGAAAACGACCCGGCCGCTCCGGCGATCGTGGCGGCCACAGGTGGCCCGATCAAAGGCTCGGTAACTTTGGCGGAATTGCTGAAGCGGCCGGGATTTCATTACGCACAATTGGCGGAGTTTGGGCTAGGCAATCCCGACCTCGATCGCGCCGAAACGGAAGGGGCGGAAATCGAAATCAAATATTCGGGTTATATCCAACGGCAGCAGCGACAAATCGAGGCGATCGCCCGCCAAGAAAATCGCCGCCTACCGGAAAACTTGGATTACCAGGCGATCGAAACTCTCTCGAAGGAATCGCGCGAAAAACTAGCGAAGGTGCGTCCCCTGACGGTGGGTCAAGCATCTCGAATTGGTGGTGTGAACCCAGCAGATATCAATGCGCTGTTGATTTATTTGGAACTGCGCGATCG
>RDXB01000078.1 GCA_004292515.1 Oscillatoriales cyanobacterium | reverse complement strand
AAATAGCTCGATGCCAGGTTAAGTATCACGAAGAAGCCCTTGGACGCACTACTCAACGTAGCTCGCCAAGGGCTTCTTGGTTAATGACATACTTTCTTGCAGTTTATTTCTCCCGGATAACTTTTATATTCCTAATCTTTTGAGTAAAGTGAAATTCCTGAGTATATTACTCAATCACAGACTGAAGCACTGGGGCTTGCTTCGTATATTAGTCGTTCGTGATTTAGAGTCTAAGTATAAAGGATCTAGCTTGGGCAATTTTTGGACGATTGCTCATCAAGTTTCTCAAATTCTCATCTATACCTATGTTTTCTCAGTTATCTTGAAGGTGAAATTGAATCTTGCAGGAGTTGCCTCAAGTAACTTAATTTTTGGATTATGGTTATATGCTGGTTTACTGCCTTGGACTGCTATCACTAACGGTCTTGTGCAGTCTTCTACAATAGTTGTTAGTCAGCCTAATCTTGTGAAAAAGGTGGTGTTTCCACTAGGACTTTTGCCTCTAGTACCAGTCCTTTCGGCTTTTGTAGAAAGTCTAGTGGGGTTTGTTCTATTGACCATAATGCTTGTTCTGCTGAATGGGTCGATGCACTGGACTTTATTATTAATGCCCATGATTTGGGTACCACAATTGCTATTAACAGTTGGTGTGAGTTACTTCTTATCAAGTGTGACTGTATTTATTCGCGATGTGCCTCAGTCTTTGATTGTCGTCATCAATATGCTGTTTTATCTGACACCGATTGTTTATCCGATCTCGGCTATTCCGCTAGAGTGGCGTTCTTGGGTGCTGTGGCTTAATCCTGTGGCGGCGATCGTGGAGGTTTATCGGGAGTTGTTAATTGTGGGTCGAGTCACTCACTGGGGAGAGTGGTTATTAACCTGTACGTTGTCTTTGGGAGCGGCAGTTCTGGGGCGTATGGTTTATAGACGTTTGCGAGTAGGCTTTGCTGACGTTCTGTAATCTTGGCTAAATTGGTGGCTTGAGTTCCCCAAATTGGAAGGATTCTGCTAATGTGTTTGCAACTCTTGATCGGTTAGATGCCAGCCCCATCGCTAGCACTGACTCGTGCGGTGAGTGCCTGCTGTGTGAAGCTGACTATTCCTGAGATCTCATGGACGATATTGTTATTTCTCTGCAAGATGTTTCAAAATCGTTCCAGCGTTACGCTAAGCCGTTTGATCGCCTCAGAGAGTTATTAGCACCGCAGATTGCGAAGTCAGATTTATTTTGGGCGGTTAAGGGACTGAACTTGGAGGTTCCTCGCGGGCAGACCTTGGGGATTGTGGGGCGGAATGGATCGGGTAAAAGCACTACCTTGCAGATGGTTGTTGGCACGCTCCAGCCAACAATGGGAACGGTAAGTGTCAAAGGACGAATCTCAGCACTACTTGAGTTGGGGAGCGGCTTTAACACGGAATTTACAGGGCGGCAGAATGTCTTCTTTAATGGACAAATGCTGGGGCTGTCGCGTAAGGAAATTGAGGATAAGTTTGATTGTATTGCTGCATTTGCTGATATTGGTGAGTTTTTAGATGAGCCGGTAAAGACCTACTCAAGTGGCATGTTCGTGCGACTGGCTTTTGCTGTTGCGATTCATTCTGACCCAGATATTTTAGTGGTTGATGAAGCGTTGTCTGTGGGTGATGAAGCTTTTCAGCGGAAGTGCTTTGCTAAAATTCATGCGATTCGTGATGCTGGTGGCACGATTCTGTTTGTGTCGCATGGGGCATCGACCATTATTGAATTGTGCGATCGCGCTGTGTTGCTTGACCGGGGTGAATTACTACTAGATGGAAATCCTAAACTAGTGGTTGATAAATACCAAAAGCTCAGCTATGCGCCTCCTAGTAAAGCTCAAGAACTTCGTGAAGAAATTAGGCGGATAAACGGAAGAGAGGTAATGACGTTTAGCCACAAGGAATTGATGATCGTGGAGAGTATGGCGGATGCTCCTAGCATTATCCAGCCGATCGCCCCTCGAACGCCTATGCGCCGCAAGGATGACGTGCGCTTGAAGGCGTATTTTGACCGGCATATGCGCCCTCCTGAAACTACTGCCTATGTGGCACGAGGGGCGAAAATCTGTGACCCTAAGATTACAACGTTGACTGGTGAAGCTGTTAATTACTTGGTGGGGCGTGATGAGTATCTCTATTGCTACACGGTGAAGTTTGATCGGGATGTGACGCAAGTTCGGTTCGGTATGCTGATTAAAACTATTAGCGGGTTAGAATTAGGCGGAGCGTCTTTGGTGGGGCGAAGCTACTCTGTTGATTTGGTTCAGGCAGGGTCAGTTGCAAAAGTCAAATTTCGTTTTAAATGCCTGTTAAATTCAGGGGCTTATTTTTTAAATGCTGGAGTTTCAGGCACGATAGATGGTCATTTTGGCTACTTAGATCGCTGGATTGATGCGGCGATGTTTAAGGTTCAGGTTGAAGATTTCTCTCATGCTAGTGGCATTATTGACTGGATGGTTGATCCAGATTTAGTCATTTATGATGGATCTCATGCGAATGCCTTGCCATTGGCTAGCCAACCATCGATTACAGATTAGCTATATGAATTGGTCGGCTTGATGCTGATTGGTGGTTTTTAAGGCCTAAAAATGCTTCAAATGTCGAAGTAACAAGTTTCAAGTATTGTGTTTTTATAAGTTTGATTGTAAGAACAATGACTTTTAATAGTGCACCTTTGATTGTTACGGGGATGCATCGATCGGGGACTTCCCTGATGACGGCGGTGGTTGGTGCTTTGGGGGTTGATCTGGGCGATCGCCTGCTGGGTGGTGATATCCATAACGCTAAGGGCTACTTTGAGGATGTTGATTTCTTAGAGTTTCAGCGCAAGATTCTGCAAGATCGATCGCCTCAGGGAGATGAGGGCTGGCCAGACTGGGGGTGGACTGAGCAAGAGACGCTCAACTTAGAAAGCCTAAAGCCTTATCAGTCTGAAGCAGAGCAGCTTTTGGCAACGCGATCGGGACAAGTAATCTGGGGCTGGAAAGATCCTCGCACTACGTTGTTGCTGGATTTTTGGTCAGAATTACTGCCTCAGGCACGATATCTTTTGGTCTATCGCTTTCCGTGGGATGTGGCTGATTCTGTGATGCGGGTGAATCATCCAACATTTGTAGCGAAGCCCGATTATGCACTGCGGAGTTGGTATTTTTATAATCGATCGCTGCTCGATTTTTATTTAAGACACCGAAATAGTAGTGTCTTAGTCAATGTCAATGCTTTTTTGGAGCAACCTCAGGTAGGTTTGGAGCTACTGGCTCAAAAATTTAGCCTGAATTACGATTCCCATCGACAGCAATCAATGGCAGATATTTATGACCCTCAGCTATTTTCAACTCTGGGGTGGGACTATCCATTGGCACGATCGCTTTATACTGTTTCACCGCACTATTTCGCATTGTTGAAAGCCTTGGATCAAGCAGCTGATTTAGCTGGTGATTGTCCTGAGTGGGTGACTGTGAAGCCTTCTCTAGAACCGCGGACTCTTACACCAGGCGATGTGCCACCAGAACGGGCGATTTTATCGCTACATCGATGCATTATTGATAATAACTTGCGCCATCAAGGTGAGGTTCAGCAATTGCAATTGGCAATGGATCGCTTACGCCAGCAACTAGAGGAATCTCAACAGTCTATGACTACGGTGCAGTCGCCACCCTCAAAGCGGCAACGACTAGCGCAACTGTGGCGACGTTTGCGATCCAGTGATAGCTAGTCGGTAATGATCATGACGTTACTTAATGAACGTTCCGCACATTGCCAATCTGTGTCTCGCCGTCCAGACTCGATTGTTCTATCGGTGGTTGTGCCTTGTTATAACCACGGAGAGTTTCTATTAGAGGCGATCGCGAGTTTGGAAAATACTGGAACTCATAACTGGGAATTGATTATTGTCAATGATGGCTCGACAGAACCTATAACGCTTCAGGTGCTGGCGGGCTTAAAGGCAAAAAATTACTGTGTGGTTGATCAACCTAATCAGGGGTTGTCGGCTGCTAGAAATACGGGTATTGCCCAGGCATGTGGTCGTTATATTTTGCCCTTAGATGCTGATAATTGCGTGAAACTGCCCTATCTAACGCAGGCGATTATGGTGCTTGATCAGCACCCAGAGGTGGGCGTGGTCTATGGCAATTTGGAATTGTTTGGGGAGCGATTGGGTCTGGTGCAAGTACCACGATTTTCTGTGGAGTTGCTATTAGTAGGGAATGCGATCGATGCTTGTGCTGTCTTCCGGCGTAGTATTTGGGAAGATGTTGGTGGCTATGATGCCAAAATTCCCGATCAACTGGGCTATGAAGATTGGGATTTTTGGTTGGGTGTGATTGAGCGTGGCTGGCAATTTTGGCATCTAGAAGCAACAGGATTTG
The DNA here is from genome assembly GCA_004292515.1 of Oscillatoriales cyanobacterium. Lineage (GTDB taxonomy): Bacteria > Cyanobacteriota > Cyanobacteriia > CACIAM-69d > CACIAM-69d > CACIAM-69d. The sequence continues at coordinate 18,237 of RDXB01000078.1, read as the reverse complement.
CGTATCGTTGCCGTGAAGTGTCGATGGTCAGTGCTTGTAATTTACCTAGTAATCGATCGCGTTTGTTTCAGTATATTTGCGCCAAGCACCACGCACTATATGCTGTACATTTTCCGACAGTTTTTGGGATCAAGGAAGCGGAACGATTGGCAGCACTAGCGGAGTGCGATCGCTACCAATCAGCCATAGCAGAAGCACTGATGGATTTAGAAATTGAACGCGATCGCATACAACAATTGCAGGACCGCCAGAGCAGCTTGCTGGCCGAATTAACGCTATTGCGCCAACAGCAGCAGCAAGCCGAGGTAACTGTAGTCAAGACCCGCGCCGCATTGATCGAGCAGCAACAGCAGGGCGATCGCGATCGCCAGCGAATTCTAGAATTAGAGCATCAACTCACTGCACGACCAAGTTGGCGATCGCGACTGTGGCGACGACTAAAGCGATTAATGTGGACCTGATTTGCTGAGTGGATCAAGGTTGTGGTCAAAAAAGTTGTGGTCAAAAAAGTTGTGGTCAGAATTCTAATCAGTTATTAGTGATAATAATTTTTGAAAATGAAGCCAAAATTTCTGATTATCGGTGTTCAAAAGGGAGGAACAACTTCCCTGTATCAATATTTGCTAGATCATCCCCAAGTATTGCCAGCCACTACTAAAGAAGTCCATTTTTTTGATCTGCAATGGCACTTAGGATTGGATTGGTATCTCAATCAATTTCCAGATCAATTCCCAGATCAATTTCCAGGCGATCGGGTGAGTGAGGCTGGAATTCATCAGTCAGCAGCATGGATGACGGGCGAAGCTAGCCCCTATTATGTTTTCCATCCTTTAGTGCCACAGCGAGTTTGGGAGTTTGATCCTTCCCTCAAGATTATTGTGCTGTTGCGCAATCCCGTGGATCGGGCTTTATCCCACTATTACCATGAAGTGCGATGGGGGTTTGAAACCCTCGACATTGAGGCCGCGTTTGCTGCGGAAACCGATCGCCTGGCCGGTGAATTAGCAAAATTTCAAGCCGACCCGCACTACCAAAGCTATGCCTATCAGCACTATAGCTATGCGGCTAGAGGCTGCTATCGGGAACAACTTGAGGCTTGGCGATCGCGCTTTGGGGCTGATCAAATGCTGGTGCTCAACAGCGAGAGATTCTACCAATCAACGGCGGATAGTCTGCAACGAGTTGTTAACTTTCTGGGATTACAGCCCTACGACTTCCCTGGATTTAACAATCAATTTGAAAAATATAATGCCGGTGAATATTCTCTGCCTGATCAAGATTTGAAACGATTGTTACAAGGTCAGTTTCAGGTTGCCAATCAACAGTTGAAAGACTATTTGCAACGAGAGTTCTCAGCAGATTGGCAAGCGGAATTTGCCGATCGTTGTGACTGGTTGGGGGATTGCTCACCTCCTGCCACTGCTTAAATATGCTAGAAATCTCCTAGAAATATTTCAGTAAAACAGCCTGTAGGGTGGGCCATGCCCACTAACTCACAGCTTCATCGCATCTGCGATCTGATGTACCAACTGTTTGAGGTAAAGGCTGTATTCTAGAAATCTCCTAGAAATATTCCAGAGAATTACCAAAACTTATATGGTTGATCGCTTGATCGCGCTAGCCTGAAACCTCGCTTGAGGGGGTTGGGATGGTAGCGATCGCAGGCACAATAGAACCTACATCGCTGCCATAGATCGCTGCCATAGATCGCTGCCATAGGCAGATTGATTATTTCAGCCGCGTTTTCCATTTTCCTGACGATCGCCTCTACAGAAATGTCCTCTCAAACTCAGCCGAAAATTATTGTTTTGGATGATGATCCTACGGGATCACAAACAGTGCATGGTTGCTTGTTGCTCATGCGCTGGGACGTGGAAACCTTGCAACTGGGCTTGGTGGATGACTCCCCGATTATGTTTGTGCTGACTAATACGCGCGCGCTCACGCCGGAGGTGGCCGATGCGGTGACGCGGGAGGTGTGCCGAAATTTGAAGCAAGCGATCGCCCAGGTGGGTTTGCAAGAGTGGCTGGTGGTGAGCCGGTCAGATTCCACCCTGCGCGGTCACTATCCGGTGGAAACCGATGCGATCGCCGAGGAGTTGGGCCCCTTTGATGCCCATTTCCTGGCTCCTGCCTTTTTTGAGGGCGGTCGCACCACCCGTGAAAGTGTGCACTATCTAAAGGTGCAGGGAATTGATACACCCGTGCATGAAACTGAATTTGCGCGCGACTCGGTGTTTGCCTATCGCCACAGCTACTTGCCGGACTATGTGGCTGAAAAAACCTCAGGGCGGATTGCAGCAGAGGATGTGGAGCGCTTTTTGCTAGGGGATTTGCGGGGCGATCGCGCGGCCTTAGAAAATCGCCTGATGGCCTTGGTGGATAACCAATGCGGTGTTGTGGATGGTGAAGTCCAAGCGGATTTGGATCGGCTAGCGGCGGCAGTGCTGGCGGCGGCCGGACGTGGGAAGCGCTTTTTGTTCCGATCGGCGGCGAGTATTTTGACCTCGTTGGCGGCCTTGCCCCCGCAACCAGTTGCGGCCGAGTCGATGGCAGAATATGTGCGCGATGGGCGATCGGGCGTGGCGATCGTCGGATCGCATGTACAAAAAACGACCGAGCAACTAGCCAACCTGCTGGCGGAACCTGGTGTGGTGGGTCTCGAAGTGCCTGTGGTGGAATTGTTAACGGACGATCGCCAGGCGGTGGCCGCAGCCCTGTGCGATCGCGTTTTGGCCGAAGTGACCCAAGTGCGTGCCGCCGGCAAAACTCCTGTGATCTACACCAGTCGCCAAGAACTCACCTTCGACAACATTGAGGTGCGCTTGGAATTTGGTCAGGCGGTGTCAGCGTTGTTGATGGCGATCGAGCGTCAACTACCGCGTGATATTGGCTACCTAATCAGTAAAGGGGGCATCACCTCAAACGACACCCTCAGCGACGGCCTCGCCCTGCGATCGGCTCGTTTGCTAGGACAAATTTTGCCCGGTGTGTCGATGGTGAAAACGCCACCTACCCATCCACGCTTCCCCAACTTGCCAGTGGTCTTGTTTCCCGGAAATGTGGGCGATGCCATGGCGCTGGCAACGACCTATCGCCGTCTCAGTCGCCTGGGTGAATAGGCTGACTTGGGGCTAACTGAGCGCAGGCTCGCCGGTTCAGAAGCAGGCTCATCGGCAAGCTCAATTGCCCTAGTGATTTTCCCTGGGTGGAGCAGTCAAGAATCGCTAGGGCAGAGCCACCACAACACCGATGAAACTCGATCAATTAAGTTTGTCGGTTAAGTTTGGTTGAATGGGTCTTTTAAGTTTGTCGGTTAAGTTTGTCGGTTAAGTTTGGTTGAATGAGTCTTTTCAAGTATCAAAAACAACTTGTAAATCCGTATATTACGCTAGATGCTTGATGCTGCAATTTAGCCTACTGTTGAGCCTTTGCTTGGGTCGAGACTGAATGGCCCAAATTCACGCACCCAAATTCACGCAATGGCATGAGGGGACACGGGGCAGCGATGATCACCTCTGGTCTCTCATCCATCACGATTTTCGCGGCGGCGATTGGGCCTACCCATAGGTTACGATCGCTTGCAGAAGGCCGCGATCGCCCACGGAGTCGTGATCAGATCGCTGAATGGCAGCGTTAAAGCAATTACTGTTGAACTATGAATGAAAGATAGGTTGACTCTGCTGCAACCCATGACAGACAGCCAAGAGCGCGTGATATCAAGCGTGCGGTGCCAGTTGGTATGCAGACCTTCAGCAGATATTCAGTTGACATTTCAGACCTGAGGATATCGCTCCCTTGATTGCATCTGGCTGCCACAAATCCAACTGGGATCGGGCTTGTGTGGAGGCACAATCGCGATCGCTGAACTAGCTGAACTAGCTGAACTAGCTGAACTAGCAGTGGATGTGGCTTCAGCAACGAGCTGCATGGGGGGTGTGCTTGACCTGTTGATCGTTGATCGAACCAGTCCTAATGGCTGATCTAGAGTGGTTTTGCAACCCTATGAGGAGGGTGCTTTGACTGAGCACGCACGCATTGCCCTAATTGAGCGAATTGCCACGGCACGACGCGAGTGGCGATGGGCGAACTCCGAGCTAGTCCATCTTGAAAAAGGCGTGTCTGCGTGGAACCAATGGCGAACGAAGCAGGCCGAATCACATCCCGATCTCAGTGGCATTGACTTGAGCGGTGTGGATCTTTGTGGCGTTGATCTCAGCGATGCCAAGTTGATTCGGGCTAATTTAGCCGGGGCAGATCTGCGCGGGGCCAACCTGACGCGGGCGGACTTGGGCCAAGCGAATCTCAGCCGGGCCAACTTGCAGGACGCAATTTTGGTCGATGCAGACTTGATTTGGGCCAAGCTGGTCGAAACCAATTTGCGGCGGGCAGATATGCGTCGATCGAAACCGATCGAGGCGGACTTCATTGGCTCCGATCTGAGTGAAGCCATTTTGTCCGATGCCAAGCTCAGTCGGGCTAGCTTCATGGACGCGGTGTTGTGTCGCACGGACTTTAGCCGATCGAAGCTAATCGAAGCCAACTTTAGCGATGCAATTTTGGCCCAATGTTCCTTTGTGGACACCATTCTGATTGGTGCTGATCTGTGGCGGGCCAAGATGGTGGGGTCGGACTTGACCCGGGCGGGACTCACGGGGGTCAAGCTGAACAATGCGGATTTGACGCGGGCCAATCTGTCGTCGGCGGATTTGTCGAACGTGAAGGCCCGGGGCACCCGGTTTGCTGGCGCGACGCTGACGGGGGCCTGTGTTCAGGGGTGGGATATTGACATCGAAACCCACTTTGGTGATGTGGTCTGCGACTACATCTACTTAACTCGGGGCGATCGCTGCCCGGAAGGCACGCGCATTTTTGGGCCGGGTGAATTCGAGCAGGCGGTGCGCAACGAGCTATTCGCGATCGAATGGGGCTTTCCTGAAGGCATTGACTGGACGGCCTTTGTCATTGCCTTTGAAACGGTGAACTCTGCTAATCCCGATTTGCAACTGGCGCTTCAGGCCTTTGAGCAGCGATCCGATCACTCCCTGGTGGTGCGGTTGGATGCGGCGGGGGCCAGCGATCGCACCACGGTGGCCCAGCAACTACGTGCCGCCTATGGCCAGGCCTTGGCAGACCAGCGCAAAAAAACCAGCTCTCACCGTGCCGAAGACCAATCCGATCGCCACCATCACCACTACACCCAACTACTGGCGATCGCCCAAGCCGCCGCCAAACTCCAAAAGCAGTCCCCTTGACGGGCCGCTTCACGGGCCGCGTTGGTTTGGTCTGGGATCTGGGTCTGGGGTCTGGGTCTGGGTCTGGGTCTGGGATCGTTGAGGGCTGCAATCTAATCCACCCTATTCTCCGGGGCCTTCGGTATCCTAGAATCGGTTGTCTACACGCATTCCCGATTTGTGATGGTGAATGTGCGTGCCGCTTGTCTAAATCCATCCGAAAGCCTGAGAATCGTTCAGCCTTTCTACGCATCCTGAAGCAGTCCCAATGGCATCCATCCGCGAGCTACACCAACAACTCGTTCGCAAAGAGCGATCGGCCGTCGAGATTACCCGCGAAGCCCTCGATCGCATTGCTCAGACCGAGCCGCAGGTCAAAAGTTTCTTGACCCTGACCGCCGATCGCGCGATCGAACAAGCCGAGCGCGTGGATGCCAAATTAGCCGCAGGCGAGCCGATCGGCCCCTTGGCTGGCATCCCGATCGCCATCAAAGACAACATGTGCACGCGCGGCATTCGCACCACCTGCGCATCCAAAATGCTGGCCGACTTCGTGCCGCCCTACGAATCCACCGTTACCCAAAAGCTGTTTGACGCGGGGGCGGTGATGGTGGGTAAAACCAACCTCGACGAGTTTGCGATGGGCAGCTCTACCGAAAACTCCGCTTTTCAGGTGACTGCTAACCCCTGGGATCTCGATCGCGTGCCTGGTGGCTCGTCTGGCGGGTCGGCAGCGGCTGTGGCCTCAGGTCAATGCCTAGTGTCGATCGGCTCTGACACGGGCGGATCGATTCGGCAACCGGCGGCCTTCTGTGGCGTGGTCGGCCTGAAGCCCACCTACGGGTTGGTGTCCCGCTACGGGCTGGTGGCCTTTGCCTCGTCGCTAGATCAAGTGGGGCCCTTTGGTCGATCAGTGGAAGATTCGGCCCTGTTGCTGGGGGCGATCGCCGGTTATGACCCCAAAGATTCCACTAGCCTGCAAGTCGAGATTCCTGACTACGCCAAAAACCTGCGCCCAGATTTTCGACCCAAGCGCAAGCTGAAAGTGGGCGTGATTCAAGAAACTTTCGGCACGGGGCTTGATTCAGAGGTCGAAAAATCCGTTGAAGCTGCCCTGAAGGTGTTGCAAGAACTGGGCGCAGAAATCCAAGTGATTTCTTGTCCCCGATTCCGCTATGGGTTGCCCACCTACTACATCATTGCGCCGTCGGAAGCTTCGGCAAACTTGGCCCGCTACGACGGGGTGAAATATGGCTTTCGATCCCCGGGCGAAAACCTGCTTGATATGTATGCAAAAACCCGCGCGGAAGGGTTTGGCTCGGAGGTGAAGCGCCGGATTGCGATCGGTACCTACGCTCTGTCAGCGGGCTACTACGATGCTTATTACCTGCGGGCCCAGAAAGTACGCACCTTGATTAAGCAAGACTTTGAAAGGGCCTTTGCCAAAGTGGACGTGTTGATCTCGCCGACTGCGCCTACCACGGCCTTCAAAGCGGGCGAAAAAACCGATGATCCGGTGTCGATGTATTTGTCAGACCTGATGACGATTCCGGTGAACTTGGCTGGGTTGCCAGCCTTGAGTGTGCCCTGTGGCTTTGATGGACAGGGGATGCCGATCGGGATGCAGATTGTGGGTAATGTGCTGCGTGAGGATTTGATCCTGGAAGTGGCCTACGCCTATGAGCAAGCGACCCAATGGCATCTCAAAACACCTGAGATCGCGGGTGGCTCATAACTCGTCTTTGGCTGTTTGGCCTGCTGAAGCTTCGGGCTGTTGCATTGTTGGCATCATTGTTAAGTTGTTGAGCTGCTAGCCGCATGGGCTATCCCCGATCGACGAGCGATCCTGCACGACCACCCCTCCGGGCAATTGTGCTTGTGGCCCATGGCAGCCGGGATGGGCGATCGCGCCAGTCTTTAGAGCTGCTGGCCAATCGATTATCAGCTGCGTTGCAGATGGATAATTGTCCGGTGATTGTGGGGGTGGCGCAGCTCGAATGTGCCCCTAGCCCCCTGGCTGACCAACTGGTGGCCTTTGCGCATCGATCCCGAGCGGCGGGCGCTGTGCGGGTTGAGGTGCTGCCGCTGTTTTTGTCCTTGGGAGTACATGCCTCGGTGGATGTGCCAGAGCAGGTGGCGATCGCCTGGCGGGCCATGGGCGATCGCACGGACGATCGTTGGCAAGTCTACCCACCCCTGGGCAGTTGGCCCGGGTTTGCCCATGTGGTGGGGGCGGGCATGGGGGCTGCGGCCACCCACCAGAGTCCTGTGCCCGATCGCACCTGGTTATTGTTAGCCCACGGCAGCCGTAACCCGGCGGGCAATCAACCGATCGAGCAGTTAGCCGATCGGTTGGGGATGGCGTTGGCCTACTGGGCGATCGCCCCCGGTTTGGCGGATCAGTTAACCCTGTTGGTACGATCGGGTCGGCAGCGTTTGGGAGTGTTGCCCTACTTTTTGTTTGCGGGGGGCCTGACCGATGCGATCGCCCAGCAAATTGAGACCTGGCAGCAGGATTGGCCCTCGGTGGATTTGGTTGCCTGCGGGCCGATCGGCCCCGCACCGGTTTTGGTGCAGTTCTTAGCTGATCGGTTGCTCAACACACCTCACCGACCGTAGACCCTTGCCATAATCATGAAACTCTTGATGACTCGCAAATACAGCCTTTACCTCTACAGCCTTTACCTCGCTGAATCAACACAACAGCCTGTAGGGTAGGCAATGCCCACCGACTAACAGCTTCATCGCATCGGCGATCTGATGTGCCAATCATTTGAGGTAAAGGCTGCAAGTCTCATCCGATCAACAACATCGATTTTGATAAATCTCCTAATCTACAATTCAGTCATAGCCGTAATCATCACAGCCCAATCCCTTCATGGCTGTTACTAGAGGTAGTTCTGTGACTGACGCTGTTGCAAACGTTTCGATGGGCAAAGTTTACTTGGTGGGTGCGGGGCCGGGCGACCCAGGGCTGTTGACAATTAAGGGAAAAACCCTACTCGAATGTGCGGATGTGGTGGTTTATGATGCGCTGGTGAGCGAGCCAATCCTGGCGATGATTAACCCGCAAGCCGAGCGAATTGATGCGGGAAAACGGCGCGGCCGGCACTCAAAGTTGCAAGCGGAAACCACCCAATTGCTAATTGAAAAAGCCCAAACAGCAGCGATCGTGGTGCGCCTCAAAGGGGGCGATCCCTTTATGTTTGGCCGTGGGGGCGAAGAGATGTATGACCTGTTGCGATCGAATGTGCCTGTCGAAGTCGTGCCAGGGGTGACGGCGGGGATTGCTGCGCCGGCCTATGCGGGCATTCCCCTCACCCATCGTGACTACAGCTCATCGGTGGTGTTTGTGACCGGTCATGAGTCGGCGGGCAAATATCGTCCCCAGGTGAATTGGCGGGCGATCGCCCAGAGTGCCGAAACGATCGTGATTTATATGGGGGTGCACAACCTCAGCCAAATCGTGCCGGACCTGCTGGCGGCGGGTCGTCCGGCGGATGATCCGGTGGCGTTGATCCGGTGGGGCACGCGCCCGGCCCAGGCGGAATTGATTGCCACCTTGGCCACGGTGTGCGATCGCGTGGCCGAAACAGGCTTTGCTGCACCTGCGATCGCCACGATCGGCCCCGTGGTCAATTTCCGCGCAGATTTGACGGCGATCGCCGATCCCAGTCGGTTTGCGATCCCCCTGAATGGCTGGGCGATCGCGCCGGAAGTTTCACTAGGAATTTGATCAAATTTTTGATCAAAAACTTGATTGGAAATCGTTTCTACGGGGGTCGATCGCGCCCCGGCAGCGGTAGAATAGCTAGGCTTGCCGGGAGAGGTGGCAGAGTGGTCGAATGCGCTCGACTTGAAATCGAGTGAGCCGCAAGGTTCCGTGGGTTCGAATCCCACCCTCTCCGTTGATAGACATCTATCGATTTTGGGATCAGATTTGGGATCAGAGGCTCGGGTCAGAGGCTCGGGTCAGAAAGCATCGGGTAACAGCACTTCTACGTCCTCGATCGGGCCGTCGCCGCGATCGACTTCCGCCAACATTTCAATCTCTTCGAGGGTTTGCCAGCCCGCCGCCCACAGGTCGCGGTTTTTGAGGTTGCGTGCATCAATCCAAAACCGTGCCGTCGAATCGCAGGAAGCCACTAGCTCTGCGTAGACCCGATCGCCTTCATTTTTGCGATTGTGCACCTGAAAATGTCGCCAACCAAAGGTGCGTTGGCGGGCTGTCCATTTGGAACCCAGGAGATGCGGAAATTTTTGTTTTTTAGCCATGGTTGTTCATTGGCCATGGTTGCTCATGGGTACTGCATCATGGGTGCTTAGTCATCGATGTTCAATCATCGATGTTCAATCATTGATCGGGCAATGTTTAATCATCGATCGGGCAATGTTTAATCATCAATCGGGCAACCAACCGCAGAGAATTTCCACGATTCGATCGCCCCGCAGGACAAAGGTTAAAAATGCCCCATCGATGGTTACGTAGCCCCAGCGGTTGGTGTCGCGCCAGTCGGGTTCCCCATAGGCAGCCGTGATCCGACTGATGCGATCGCCCACCCGTACCCCTGCGGCCGTCCCCCAGTTAGGGCGCGTCGTGCTCATCATCGCCAACGCGCCATCTCCAAAACCCAGGGTCAGGTTGGGATAATCCCAGGATTCGTAGCGGCCGTAGTTGCCGGGGGGTTGGTTGCGGGTGCGTTGGGGCCGGCCGAGCCGAGCGCGCACCCGTTGGGGAGTATCGCCCAATCGCAGGCTATTCAGCCCTAGCCGATCGCTGCGGATTCCTGCCGGTGGGGTCGGAGTCGGGGTGGCCTGCGCCAGGGGGTTGGGGGGCAAACCCGCGATCGCCACCGGAGCGATCGCCCATTTCAGGCTGAGGGCCAAGGCTAGGGCGATCGGGATCATGGGTGTTATGCGTTCGACTCAGGAGCGCGGCTGGGTTTGGGTTTGAGATCCATCAGCCGGATTGGAGCCTTGGGCGCAGGGGGCCGTTCCGACTTGGCGGCGGGTTCAGGGGCTTTCGGAGTTTCCGGCTCTGCTGGGGTTGCCAGATTTGCCGGAGTTTCCGGCTCTGCTGGGGTTTCCGGGGCGATCGCCTCAGCCCCAGGTGCAGCCTCCGGCTCGGCCTCAGTCTTAGCCTCGGCTGGTTCCGATGGGGCGGGCGGTGCGGCGATCGGTTCTGGCTCCGCATCCCAGTGGGGATAGAGCTGGGCATGGCGGGCGATCGCCTCGGCCATCACCGTTGCCTTGTTTTCCAGCATTTCGCCCCGGTGATTTTCCAGCACCGCCGTCGAAAGGGCGATCCGTCCCTTCCACTCATCAATTTCCATAATCACGGCGCTGATCGTTTCGCCCGCACTGAACAAGCTTTCGATCGAAGACACATGGCCTTGGCTCATTTGCTTGACGTGCAACAGTCCCGTGCTGCCCTCAAAGCTGATAAACACGCCAAAGGGGCGAATCCCGGTGATTTTGCCGGTGATCAGTTGGTTGATCTTCAAACGCGACATCAACCCAACTTTGGCTGCCTCGCGGTTCGAGAGCACCAGTTTCTTGGCGTTGCGGTTCACCTCGATCGGCACTACGGTCAGGGTTTGGCCCACCAGCGAGTCCAAGTCTTCCCGCTCGATCAGGTGCGATCGGGGAATAAAACCCCGCAAGCCCATTACGGCCGCCGTCACGCCGCCTTTGTTTACGCCGTTGACCCGCGCCGGAATCGCTTGCTTCTCTTCGAGGGCCTTGGCCAACTCCTTCCAGGATTGATCCAGCACCATTTGCCGAATCGAAATCGTCACCTGGCCATCGGCGTTGGCTTCCTTGAGCACAACAAACTCGCGCTCCACATTGACCGGCAGCAGGGTTTCGAGTTCCTCAGCACCCGAGGGTTCGCGCATGGCGGCTTCACGCACGGGCAAAAACGCAGCGGATTTGCCGCCAATATCAACATAAACCCCGTCGTTGGCGTACTCAAAGGGTTTGCCCTTGACCCGTTGCCCCGCCTCAAAAGAGACGGTTTTTTCGTCGAGGGCAGCCATGAAGTCCTCCATGGAAAAGGAGGGAGCAGCGGGTTTTGCGGCCATGATGGGTTCAGTCAACAAGTAACAAGTCAAAAATCCGAGCCTGACGGGCGATCGCGCCGTAATTGGCTCCGTCCCCTCACTATAGCTGAGGGGCGATCGCCCAGGGTCAGTCGGCTGGCTAGGCGATCGCGAATTCTGGTGGAGACGGTTGGCGGCGGGCAAACGGCCTGGAATGCTGGGGGAATGGTTCGATCGCTGCTGGCTGTGGCTTAAGCCCTAGCTAGGCTTGTTGGTGTCCTCGGTGGGCGGTCTGGATGCGCGATCGAGGGGGCGTGACCAGCCAATAGGTAACTGCGGAAGGTGTATCAACGGCTTGAATTTTCCTAAGGGATGGGAAATTTGCCAAGGTCAATCGCTAGACTGAGCGAGAACGGTTTGGATGGCCAGTGGCACCATGAGTGCGTTTGATGTTCAACGATCGCCCGATCGCCCCCCTCGATTCAGCAAAGCACCCAAGCCTCGGGAACTGGGTTGGTCGGTGTTGGCTCCCCTTGATGATCGCGATCAACACGCTTGCCCAATTTGTCGCCATGGCCAAATCCAGCCGATGGTGATGATGGATGATGCTTGGGCCTGCAATTTTTGTCGCCACCTGTTTACGTTGGATTTGCAGTCCCAAATTCTGCGAATTGAGGATAGTACTCAACCCTTGCAGTGGCGATGGACGGGGCTGCTGTGGCAACCGATTCGCCACAGCAGCCCGGAGTTGACCCCGACGATTTGGACGGTGGCACTTTTGCTGGCGATCGTGCCGTCGGGTCTGATTTGGTTGTCGCAATATACGTTTCCGGCCCTGCCGGGTTCGCAGGCCAGCCAATTTGGTCTGTGGTGGTTGGGGTTGACGATCGCCAGCCATTTGGTTTTAGTGAGTTGGCTGGTCTTAGAGCACTACCAATGGCAACCTTACGTGGCGTTTAAGCTGCGCTGGCAGGACTGGCGATCGGGTCGCGATCGCTCGTTAAACGAGTAGTTAGACGAGTAGTAGTAGGTAGGTTGGGCTAAGGCACGAAACCCAACACCAGCCAGGTTTGCATTGACCGCGTTGGGTTTTGCAAGGCTCAACCCAACCTACTAGACCAGCGCATTAGTCTAGTTACTCCACTAGAGCGGACTAGACCAGCCCTCTTGGGCCAACAGCAGCTCGATCGCCGCCCGATCGGGTAGGGCATTGATTGCCCCCGGTTGCGTTGTCGCCAAGGCCCCGGCCGCGCTGGCAAAGGCCACCCCATAGCGCGCCACCAACGGATTGCCAAAGGACGACAGACCGCGCTCGCACAGTTGGGCCACAAAGGCCGCCACAAAGGCATCGCCCGCGCCTGTGGTGTCAACGGTCGGCACGGCAAAGGCCGGCACAAATCCCGGGTGATCGCCAATGATGTAGTTACACCCGCGATCGCCATCGGTGACGATGACCGCCTCTAGATGATCGAGTTTGTCCGCGATCGCCGCTGGCTCGGTCGTGCCGAACAGCCATTGAGCCTCTTCGCTGGCCAGCTTCAGGAAATCCACGCGATCGAGCAGGGGGGCGATTGTGCCCCGCGCAATGTTGGGATCGGGCCAAAAGACCGGCCGCCAATTCAAATCCAGCACAATTTTTAAGTAGTTATCGTCGGCTAGATCCAACGCCTGGCGAATCGCCGCGCTGCTGTCGGGATAGGCCAGGGCCAGTGTTCCCAAGACCAAATAGTCGGCTTGGGTGAACTGCTGGGGATGCAGCAGCGACGCTTGCAGATGGGTGTCCGCAAAGTGACGCGGGTCGGCAGTAATGCGGCCCACCGAGCGGAAGGCGGCAAATTGTCGATCGCCCCGATTGTCCCGCAGAACGCAGACCTGGCGCGTGGGGGCAGTGGGGTGATGTTGAACGCCTTCGCAGTTCACCCCCGCCTGTTGTAGGCGATCGAGCAGCTCGCGACCGGTTGAATCGGTACCCACAGAACCAATAAAACCGGCGGGAACCCCCAACCGGCTTAAGGCACAAGCAACGTTTGCGGGCGCACCCCCTGGATACAGAGTCCAAGCCTCGATCGTCTCGATCGCTTCGATCGGCAGCCCAGCCTGATCGGCCAAGCAATCCCACAACAATTCCCCCACGCAAAGGACTTGCGGGGAGGAGACGCGCGCAGTCGTCATGATTTCTCCTCAGTTAAGCTGGACTCGATAGGAATTAGGCCTCTTGCGCAAATCAAGCCGATCGCTGGTAAAGATCTGAGCGCTTGGAGCAAGATTGTTAGAAACAAGGGATTCAAACCCCTTGCTTCTCAACCAACTGGGTGAGTCGTGCAAGCGGTCTAAATGCTTGTGGTGGCTGCGGCAAACAATCGCTCCTGCCCTTGAAACCAGCATAGCAAGCCACTTCTAAGCTGTTCGTGACAAAGCATTAACGTCTTTAACGATTCATTGAACGTGGCAGGATTAGGCGTGAAGTTCTTGCGATCGATGGGCGGGCTGATGGGTGGAGTGTGGCAACAACAGGGGCGACAACAGGGGCGACAGGGGCGACGACAGGGGCGATCGCATCAAGTCGATCAGTCGGGTTGGGCCAGGCTGTGGGGACTGGTCAGGCTCACGCTCACGATCGCCCTTGTCAGCGTGAGCACAACGGGCTGTGTGGATCTGGATCTCGACATTCAGTTCACGGAGGCCAACCACGGCATCTTGGTGCAGACCTTGCGGTTTGATGAGGGGTGGCAGGTTTGGGGCGGGGCCACCACGCGGGATTGGCTCGACCGCTGGGCCGATCGCGCCCGATCGGCTGGTGGTCGCATTGCCGATCGCAGCGATCGCAGTTTGCGGGTGGAGATTCCGTTCCACAACGGGCGCGACTTGCAGGCTCGGTTGCGATCGCTGGGCCAACCCCTCACAACCGAAAACCCCAGCACCGATGCGACCGATCGCGCAACCCTGCCATCCCGTCGGGCCGATCGCCGGTCAGCAGACCCCATCGATCACCTAGCTTTTCCCCAGACCTTTGAGCTGCGCCAACAAAATTGGCTGGTGGCCGTGCGCAACCAGTTGCACTACGAGGTGGATTTGCGATCGCTGGCGGCCTGGGGGAGCAATCAACTAGCCCTGGTGGATCCCGATAGCTTGTTGGACTGGCAAGTGCGGTTGCAAGCGCCCCGGATTGCCCCAGATGCAGCCCATCCCGGCCCCCATCCCGGCTCGTCCGATCGGCGATCGTGGCGGCTGGAACCGGGACAACTGAACACGATCAAAGCGGTGTTTTGGGTGCCCAGTTGGTTGGGAATAGGGTCGATCGCGATCGTCCTCTTTTGTGCGGTCGGCTGGTGGCAGTGGCGATCGCCCACCGTTGTGGTCAATTCTGCGCCAGGGGCAAATGATCTAAACGATCCAAACGACTTGAACGATCCAAACGACTTAAATGATCCAAATGATCCTGAAAACTGTCGGCAGTGAACTAATCCCAGAACAGACAGTTTCTTAAAATAGCCCCCAAGTCATCAAACCCAGACGGCTGAAGTTGTGGCCCACAAGCCGATGCTACAGTTGCAGATCCGGCTGGATCGCTCCGCCTCGATCGCGATGATCAGACCGATGCAAATCCAATGAGCCTGTTGAGTGCAAGGACTTTAAACCCCTTGTGGCTCTAACGGCTCTAACGGTTGGGGACAAGGGGCTGAAGCCTGTTGTCCGTCCGGTCTCCTCGGCGTAAGTCTTGGATGACTGACCCTCGCTGCTGACACTCCTTACGGTTGATTAACCTGACCTTGTTATGACTGCCCAGCTCCGCATTTTGATGTGTCCGCCCGACCACTACGACGTTGATTATGTGATCAACCCCTGGATGGAAGGGAACGTCCACAAGTCCTCGCGCGATCGGGCAGTGGAGCAGTGGCACAAGCTCTACGAGGTTTTGAAAGCGCGGGCGATCGTCGATTTAGTCGATCCGGCCAAAGGCTGGCCCGACATGGTGTTTACGGCCAATGCAGGTTTGGTACTGGGCGACAAAGCCATCCTCAGCCGCTTCTATCACAAAGAACGCCAAGGCGAAGAACCCTACTTCAAGGCCTGGTTTGAGCAAAACCGCTTCACCGTCTACGAACTACCCAAGGATCTGCCCTTTGAAGGGGCCGGCGATGCCCTGTTCGATCGCGAAGGTCGTTGGCTCTGGGCTGGCTACGGCTTCCGCTCAGAACTCGACTCGCACCCCTACTTGGCTGAATGGCTAGACATCGAAGTGCTGTCACTGCACCTAGTCGATGAGCGGTTCTACCACCTGGATACTTGCTTCTGCCCCCTGGAAGGCGGCTATCTGCTCTACTATCCCGGCGCGTTTGATGCCTACTCCAACCAATTGATCGAACGGCGCGTCCCGGCGGCCAAGCGGATTGCGATCGAGGAAGCCGATGCGGCCAACTTTGCCTGCAACTCCGTCAACCTGGGCCAGGTGGTCGTGATGAACAAGGCCAGCACGGGCCTAAAAGCGGCCTTGAACCGCGTGGGCTTCGAGGTGGTAGAAACGCCGTTGACGGAATTTTTGAAAGCGGGCGGCGCGGCCAAGTGCCTGACCCTGCGTGTGACGGAGCCAGTGATGGCCGATCGCCACGCGGTGGCCGGGGTCGAAACCCGCTTGATTCAAATGCAAGGCCACTTGCTCGATTCCGGCTTGATCAACCGGGCCTTGGATCTGATCGTCGAAGGCGGCGGCAGTTTCCAAGTCTTGGATTTCCGGTTGGGTGAACAGCGCCAAAGCACCTCGGCCGCCCGGATTAAGGTATCGGCTCCGTCCCATCAGGTGATGGAAGATCTGATGGGTCAGTTAATCGACTTGGGCGCGGTGGCCCCGGACGATCGCTCCGAGCGCGATGCTCAACTGGAGCCGGTGGAACTGCCCGGTGTGGCTCCCGATGATTTCTACGTGACCACGATCTATCCCACGGAAGTGCGGGTGAATGGTCAGTGGATTCGCCTCGAAAATCAGCGGATGGATGGGGCGATCGCTCTGTCGGGATTGGATACCGATCAGCCCGTGGCCCGTTGCAAACTGCTGCGAGATCTGGAGTTGGGCGAATCGGTGGTCGTGGGGGTTGATGGAATCCGCACCGTCCGCAAAACCGAGGCCCGGGGCGATCGCACCAGCCGCGACACGCCCGCCGAGTTCAGCTTCATGGGATCGGGCGTATCCAGCGAACGGCGCGTGGAGCTGGTCGTTGAGCAAATTGCTTGGGAACTGCGGCAAGTGCGCGATCGCGGTGGCAAAACCGTCGTGGTGGCCGGCCCCGTCGCCATCCACACGGGTGGCGGTGAGCACCTGGCCCGCCTAATCCGCGAAGGCTATGTCCATGCGCTGTTGGGCGGCAATGCGATCGCCGTCCACGACATGGAACAGGCGATGATGGGCACCTCCTTGGGCGTGGATATGAAACAGGGTGTGGCCGTGCGCGGTGGCCACCGTCACCACCTGAAAACGATCAACGCTGTGCGACGCTGCGGCAACATCCCCAATGCCGTAGAACAGGGCGTGCTGACCGGCGGCATCATGTACGAATGCGTCAAGCACAATGTGCCATTTGTGTTGGCGGGTTCGATTCGGGACGATGGCCCGCTGCCGGACACCGTAACGGACATGGTGGAAGCCCAACAGCAATACGCCGAGCTGCTGGACGGGGCGGACACGATCATCATGCTGTCGTCAATGCTCCACTCGATCGGGGTGGGCAACATGACCCCGGCCGGCGTGAAGCTGGTTTGTGTGGACATCAACCCGGCGGTGGTGACGAAGCTGGCCGATCGCGGTTCCCTGGAATCGGTGGGCGTGGTGACGGATGTGGGCTTGTTCCTGAGCCTGTTGATTCGCCAACTGGACAAGCTGGAAAGCCCCTACGAGGCGATCGCTTAAGATCCCGGTGAAATGAAGTGATCCCGCGCGATCGTCTCCGGGCGATCGCACATGAATTAGAGGAGGTGATGCCTAGTGCATGACCTCCTTCTTTGTTGGAAATTTGTAGGAATTTTGCGGAAATTGGGCGATCGAGGTCGGGATAGCACTGGCACTCAAGCGGCCAAGGTGGATCGATTTAGGCCTCCCCAGTCCCTGGGAAAGATGCCACACTGGGTTCAGTGAGCAATGTTCAATTCCTCACAAGGCTTTAAATTATGACGCTTCACCAGTTCAAGCGTATTTTGCAGCTACATTTTCTCTTGCATAATCCTCGACGACGAAATACCTATGAGTCTTTAGCAGCAGCACTTGATCGCGACTGCACTGTCGATCCGCGCATTATTCGTAAAGACTTAAGCTTTCTTAAAAAAGAGTGCGGCGCACCAATTGTCTACAACTCACGTCGTGGTCATCACTACAGCGATCCTAATTGGCAGTTGAGCCAAATTGTAGTTACAGAAGGCGAATTATTTTCGTTAGTGTTGGCCGATCGCCTACTGATGACCTATGCCGACTCACCCTATATCCAAACCCTACAGCAAGGCTTACAACGACTGTGCGATCGGCTCAATAGTGAAGTGACCGTCAATGCCCAGGAATTAATGGTTGATCGGCTCTGGTTTCAGCGAAAGGCCGAACTGAATTTAGACCCAGCGATTATTCAGGCTGTGGAGCAGGCTTGTCACCAATGCTTACAAGTGGACATGACCTATCACACGGCCTACAGCAACAGTGTGAGCGATCGGCGGCTTGACCCCTATGGGCTGGTGATGGGCAACCAAGGATTGCAATTGGTGGGTTTTTGCCACAAGAGCCAAGAGATCAGAAATTTTCGGGTCGATCGCATCCAACAACTGCGGGTGACAGAGCAGCCGTTTGAGATGCAACCGGGGTTCAGCCTGCAGGAGTACATGTCCACGGCGTTTCGCTGGGAGGTGGGCCCAAAGGCACGGCGGGTGGTGGTGGAATTCGATCGGGCAACGGCTCCCTTTGTGCGCGGGCGGCAGTGGCACAGCAC
>RDXB01000077.1 GCA_004292515.1 Oscillatoriales cyanobacterium | reverse complement strand
GTGGATGCCCTAGAGCAGTTGAACCCGGAAGCCGCTCGAACATTTATTGAGGTGTATTTGGGTCGGGCGATCGGGGAGCTTGCGCCTAAACGTTCCGAGGGTGAGGACTGACGGGCGATCGCTCAGATTTTCTCGATCGCCAAATCCCGTAACCAAAAGAAGCGATCGCCCCGCCAGTCACGGCCCTTTTCGCGACCCAAGTAGCCTGTGAGAGGGGATGAGAGTTCGACCGCCACTTCGTGTAGTTCCGTCATTTCCAGCAGCTTGGGAGGTTGCGAGGTGACATACACCGCGTGGACTTGCTCTGCGCCGACGCTTTTAGTGTTGCCGCTGACAGCCAATCGCTTAAAGCAATCGATCACAAAAGTTCTAATCTTTAATTGCTCGATTTTTTCATCCACAAAGGCATTGATTTGATCATCAGCCTCTTGGGCATAGGGTGGATTTTTGAGGCAATCTTCCAGCTCCCACAGATTGAGAGCGCCAGGGTAGAGTGCGTTTAATTTGACCAATCGTTCAAGGGTAGCGGGTTTAATCAAATTCATACGATTTCCCAGGGCAGTTTTGCGGGCATGACTATTTGGGTTGCCAACGGAAATAACTAGTTTGATGGCTCGCTCATACTCTTCGGGATTTAGATGCTTATTACCCAAATGAATGAGCTGAGAAAAAACACTATCAGGCAAGGTGTCACGACTGCTGGATTTACATTCCCCAATCACCAAATAGGGCGCTTCACAAACAAAATCAAGCCCCCCTGCGCCGCCGACTCCTTCGGGGTCAAGGCTAGCTTTTGAGTTTTGACTGGTGTTAGAAAACCCCAGGGAAATCATGGCTTTACGAACTGTCCGCTCAAATTCGTTGCCTTCGCTGGAAGCACCAAGTTTGGCAATTTTGCTCATCCAAGGACTGAGGCGGGACGATCGCCCCGGAACGCGCCAGCCTAAAAAGGCTTGAATGCTGTTGTCGAGCTGGGTGGCGGCGGGCAAGGTGGCAGCTGCGTCGGCAAGGGCGGTTTGCAGGGCTTCGAGTTCGGAATGCTCTGGGGGTTGGCGATCGCGCAGTTGTTGGAGCCGCCGCTTGAACACGGCTTCGGGCAGGACGGGTTCAGGGTTTCCACCGCAAAAAGGACGGGGCATCACAACGCATTTTCCCACCGCTGTCAAGTCTTCAAAATCATGATCGAGGGGGTGAGGAGTCAGGAGCCGAAACGTCCGCACGGTGGCCAAAAAAATGTGTCCTTTGGTGGCGATCGATCGGGCTAAGAAATCCTCTGACCAAATGGTAAGAGCAGCGATCGCATCGACATCTTCTAAGTTCTCAACGATTTGGCATTCTTGGCACACCACAATCGCCCGGATAGCGGGGGCGATCAACTCGGAATTGAGATCGGTGAATCGGTAGGGGGAATCGTGCGATCGGGGATTCAGGCGATCGGGAATGGGCCGCAGCGCCAACATTCGCTGGGGCTTAATAAAGGTAGCGCACAGCATTGCCAGCATTCGCCCCTGAAGCAGCGCCGAAATTTCCAGCTCTGGTAAACAGAGTGCCGCAGTGGGTTTGGGGTCTAATTCCATGACAATTACCCGTACAAATTGGTTAGACTACTTGCCTGATCTATCAACCACTTGCAGGGTCAACTCATCTTCCAAGTAACCAAAGTGATTGAGTAATTTCTCTGTGCAATTCAAAATACTAGCAACACTCAGTTTCGTTTCTAGATAAAGACCAGCTTTCTCTAGAAAAAATGGAGTATGAATGTCAGTTGGGTCTTGAGAAAAATGACTTTTCCTGCCACTGATGACAGGCAGTCCTTCTCTGAATTTATCGAGGTGATATTCCGCAAAGATCTGGTTTAGCTTGATATACATTTCTCGCCAAGTCTTAACGGAATGGGTTTCACCACGAAGGCTAAAAGAACAGAGTTTTTTGCCTTTATAGGTGGACTTGAGCGTGAGTGATTGGAGTATCGAGGCATCACCGGGCGAAGCTGCCGGTTGGCTGGCATCATCCAGCTCAGAATCCTCATCACCACTGCCGATCAGTAAATCAATCAGATCATCTTCGCTGCCCTCCTCATAGGTGTCAGCATGATTATCGTCACCAATAATCATGCTGACAAGAGTTTCATCATCAATAATACTGGGGTCAATGAGTCCTGATGGATCACTGAGAATTTCCAGCAAGATCTCATTATTGAGGGCGATCGAGCGGGAAAATTCTTGTACTTCCGCTTCAGTCAAGCCATAGATCGATGCACTTTCAAAGACAGCCTTGAGTGCCATCAAAGTCTTCAGCGATTCGGGATCAGGCTCAATGTGTTCGCCACCTTGACGCTGAATAAACTTTTGATAGGTTTTGTAAGAGTCCCAGAAGGTTTTAATCTTGAACTCTACACCACGAATCAAACAACCACGAGTGAGACTAAAGGTATTGTAGTCAGTGAGGCGATTGAGACCAGCCGCAAAGGAAAGTCCCGATTGTTGCAGGACAGCAACCCCAATCACGAAGGGTTTATCCTGCTCAGTGCCCACAATTTTGAAATTGATGTAGCCAGCATTTTTAGATTTAGGTTCAACCTCAGCGATCGCAGTGATCGTCGCAGCTTCAATTTTTTCGCCAGATTTTGTCTCACCACTAATAGTCTGACCAACCACAAGTTCGAAGCAATAGCGCAAAGTTTCAGCAAGAGTGGCACTATCAGCAATGGCCTCCTGATAGTCATCTTGCAACTTCTCTTCAAAGCCCTTCTGAAAACGTTCCTCTGGCGGTACTGGCGGTGCTGTCACCACGAAATTCTCCGCACACCAGCGTAGCGCTTTCCTAACCGGTGGTCGTTCCTTACTAACTGTTTTGATCTCCTCCTCATTAAAAGGGTAAAGCGGGTGAGGCGGGGTCAATCCACGCGGCTTATAGAATTTTTTAGCCAACAGAAACCTGACTAATTTTGGAAAAGACTGACCATCTAGTTGTTTGAGATTAATTGGATCACCTGTACCGGCTGTCATTCGATCAGATGCACCTGCCAATGGAACGACTTCACTAGACCATTGATTGGCAAACATAAATGATGACAAAACCAGTCCTCCAGAGTTGGTACTCTGATGTAATGAATCAAAAATCTGCTTAATCAAATAAGCCAGAATTTGAGTTGAGGAAAATCCCTGCTCACTAACTTGCGGAATTTCCGTTTCATCAAAGCACAATAGCGTAGACCGATGAGCTGACAGCAACTTGAGCAGTGCCAGGGAAATCTTGAATGACTCTTGTTCTTTAGAGATTTCAGGAGCCGTAATATTGGGCAGCTTCATTTCTTCTACACGAGCTGAAGAAAGTTCATCACCACCGAGCCACTTAATTGCATAGGGCGCATGAGGTTCCGAAAGCGTCCACAACAAAGCCCGCAGCACATCAGGATCGACTTCTGGAAACAGTCCCTGGCACTTACCCACCAAGATGGTAACCAAGTCACGCCCCTGAGCTAAATGACTGCGATAGAGCTTGTCAAATCGTTTAACAAAGTCGGCAGGATCAAAAACTTGCTGGCTCTTGGGATCGAGCAGGGCTTTCTCAATCACAGATGCAGCTAGCAGTTGCCATTGGGAAATTCCCAAAATAGTTGATTGTGACAAACTCCGGGCAATCGCCTGCCTGAGTTCATAGTGAATTAAATTAATGTCCCCGCAAAGCGAAAAGCTCATGTAGAGAAAAAAGCCATTTTGCCCTTCATAAATTCGTCGATGTAACCGACGAATCAAGTGGCTTTTCCCAACACCCTGCTCGGCAGTAATCACAAATGCAGAGGTTTTCTTCTCCGGATCTTGCTCTGCCTGGGTTTCTTGAAGTTTGCCCAAAATCAGATCAGATGCCTGGGCGTGTAGAAACTCAACATCGACGAAATCTGTGTTCCAAACATCTTGGTGTTTGACAACAGATCGCAAGTTGAAGGGGTTATATTCCTGAATAGCTTGATGAATTTCATGAAGGGGGGAAGCACTAGTCATAACCCAAAACTCAACTTTGCGATCTGGTGTGAGAGAAATAAAACAGGAGAAATTAAGCCGCTCTACAGCAACTTGGCATAAAATCGCAAACCGCTGATTTTTGTTTCAATCGAATCTTTGACTTGATCTTTGGATGCCTCAGAAACATTGCCCTTTTCGAGTTGAAAAATGTCATCACCCTGCATTTCTAGCAACCATTCATCAAATTGCGTGCGCGCAATGCGATCACCCAATTTCCGACGAATTTGGTAGATTGGCACAAAGTTTTCGCAGCGATGTTCTTCATCTAAAAACTTGTGAGTTTCCAAAACCACTGTCTTGAATTCATCGTAAGACGTGATTTTTTCACCTACCGAAACAGTGCCAACCGCAGCAGCGGGGGCTTGTTGCAACCAGTTCAATGCGGCTTGGGCGTTTTTGGCACTCACCACCGTGCCCTTTTGTCCCTTCGTCCAGAACGTCAGCTTGCCCGCCCGCAATTCTTGATCTAGACGGGCTTTACCTGTCGCCGTCAAGGACAGTCGCCCCCCATTAGCGCTCACGGCTCCTGCTTGGATCAGCGCATCCACCGCTTCCTCAAAATCCGAGACTTTGACCTTGCTGCCACAGCGAGATCGGGCTGTGTCGTCCTTGCCCTTGCCGCCGACCTTTCCTTTGCGAGGCACACCCGCCCCCGTCATGCGTTCCAGATCCCACAAGACCAGCAACAGCAGCGTTGATTGCATCTCGCCTTACTCCTTTGTGACCCTTGCATGGATTGGTGGGTCACGTAAATCATGGTAAATGATTTTACTGACTTGGACAGAGAAAATCTGGAAAAAGTGAATTAATAAAATAATTTTTTAAAAGTTGTCTAAAATGTATTTATAAATATCCAGGCTTCAAGTTCATTCTACCTAGACTGGAATACCCATAACTAATACTGGGCAAGGCTTATAGCTTATTTTAAATCCTGATTGACAACTCTATTGGATCAACGATCTCAATCAGAAGTTCCTAGGTATGATTTATCTGGCACGAGGAAGTTGGATGGTTAATCCGTAGATTCTGATAGATTCTGTGTGCTGATGAGTTAAGCACTAGTCCTACAAGCGGCATGATTCACAGCCAGATGAGACCCATAGGCTCCACTGGCCCGTCCTTGATCGCCCTGAAATTTGGGTAATACCAATTCCAATCGTTAATGCTACAACTCCTGTGCTGAAACTCTTATCAGACAAGAATCTTGCATAGTGTCAATTCACGAAATTTGGATTAGGGTTAGGAAATCAGGTCAGTACTCTCTATTCCGTATCCAAACTTTAGGCAATTGGTTAGGACTTACGCAGGACTTTCTAAAATCCTCGCCCCTCGCCCCTCTGCCCAGTCACGAGGGGAACCCGAATCAGGCTGACTCCCTTGCTCCCGTCCTGGTAAAAGGGGTTGGGGAATGAGGGCAATTGAGGTTTTGCGTAAGTCCTGTTGGCACGACTCTTGATCGAAATCCGCAAAGTTCCCCAAAATTCCAAAAAACACTTAGGGGCGATCGCCTACACGATCGCCCCTTAATTCCAAAGTTGCTGTGACGTTACTGATTCTTGGCTTGTTGCTGGTACATGGCCCGCAACACCAGCGCCGGATCGATCCAATCCTTGCCGTACTTGATGCCCCAATGCAGGTGCGGCCCCGTGGTGCGGCCAGTCATGCCCACGCGACCAATCCGGCTACCCGTGACGATCGCCTGGCCTTGGGGAATCAAAATGCCACCATCGCGATCGCTCAGGTAGCGCCGCCCTTGGATCACCTCCACCCGCCCGATCATGTGACAGTAGACGTGTTCCCAAGCACCCGACTGAATCGTGATTGATGTGCCACATAGACCGCCATCAGACACTTTGGTGACGCGCCCCGTCCACCAACTGCGGATATAACTCCCCTTGGGTGCTGCCAAATCCAGCCCCTTGTGAAATTCCACACCGCCACCGCGTCGCCGATAGCCAAAGGGCGAGGTGTAGGTTTGGAAGTTTTCCACCGGGAACGAGCCTTGGTTCCAAGAGCCGCGGCCGCGTTGGTTGTAGTACGCGGGGTTGTAAGTGTTGCTGTAGGCGCTGTTGGGCTGGTAGCGCTTGGCGTTGGTGCCATAGTTGCCCGCGCTGGGGCTGTGGCTACGGGGGGTTGCCCGGTTGGCATAGCCCGTGCTGGGAGAATTACGGGCGGAATTTTGGTAAGGGTTTTGGCCCCCTTGCCCGGTGCGATCGCTGTTGTAGTAGCTGGTGGGGTTGGCCTGCTGACGGGGTGCAACCACCAAAGGCTGTACGGGGCGCAATGGTTGCTGGCGAGCGGGTTGCTGGCGAGCGGGTTGCTGGCGAGCGGGTTGCTGGCGAGCGGGTTGCTGTTGGATGGGTTGCTGTTGGATGGGATCTGCGATTTCCCAGCCGCCATCGGCTTGGCCCAGCACGATCGCCTGGGAATTGGCAGCCTGTTGGCGTGACCAGTCGATCAGTTCCGAGGAGGGGGCGGCGGGCACTTGGCTTAGGTCGATCGCCAGTTGCTCAGATCGGTTGAACGTGCGTCCGATCGTGTCGGCCGCCAACAGCCCAACCCCAAACAAGCCCGCCACCAGCGCGAACTTCCATCGCATGTGAGGTGGCAGCAAGGCCGGCGTGGGACGCACAGGGGCCGAGCGGCGCGATCGAGTTGAGGATACCAAGGGTTGTTGCCAGGTTCGTTGCAGCATGGGCGGTGGAGCGATTGGGGCCCGCGAGCGCAGCATAACGCCACCGACTCTACAAAAAAAATGTCCTTCCGTCCACTGTGCACCGACTAAACGAGGTCTTAGGCAATGTTTCGACAAAGAAGAGGAGATCGCGCTCTAGCCTGTCGTCCTTGCCTGAGGGCTGCCAAAATGGCTGATTTTCCGTGCTGCAATCGTCGTAACAAGGGGCTTAAGCCCCTTGTTCCTCACGATCTCGTGACGGTGGAATAAGGGTTTCAAGCGATATGACGACGCGCCCTAAGCCCCTTGTCCCTCACGATCTTGTGACGGTATCCCCTAGAGCACCTGCGATCGCATCAGGGCCACGGGCAAACAGCGTACCTTGCCCGTGGTGGGCACGTAGGCGCGCTTGTTAAACACGTCGTAGCCATTACGCTCGATCGAGTTCAAAATGCGGCTATAGAGCATCAGGGCCGCCCACACGGGCCAACGCGCGTCGGGATGCAACAACCGAATCCCCTGAGCCGCACTGTCAAAAATGGTGCGGGCCCGCTGGATCTGGAATTGCATCAAAGCCCGCCAGCGCTCATCCACCACCCCGTTCATCAAGTCCTGTTCGGTGTAGCGGAATCGTTCGAGATCCTCCAGAGGCAGATAAATCCGACCACGATGGCGATCTTCACCCACGTCCCGCAGGATGTTGGTTAGTTGGTTGGCAATCCCCAGGGCGATCGCCCGTTGGGTGGGGTCATCGGGGTTGCGATCGGGGCTGGTTTGCATTTGCAAAAAACCATCCCAGGGGGCCCGCGCCGGTTCGCTGGCCACCCCCAGCACGGGCGTGGTCATCAGCCCCACCGTGCCCGCCACCCGGTAGCAATACAGCTCCAGCTCTTCGTAGGTTTCATAGCGGCTGCGATACAAATCCATCCGCTGACCGGCAATCATGTCCCGAAAGGGCTGAATATCCAGGTTATAGCGGCTGATTGCATCCACCAGCGCCACATCGGGGTTGTCGAGGGCTTGACCTGCAAACAACTGCTCCAATCGCCGTTCCCAGTCGTCCAAGGTTTCTGGGGTGGTCAGTTTGGCCATGGGCCCATCAACCAGTTCATCCGTGCGCCGGCACCACACATAAATTGCCCAGATGGCCCGCCGCTTGGCCAACGGCATCAGCGCGCTGCCCCAATAAAAGGTTTTGGAGTATTTCGCCGTGACTTGGCGACACAACTCGTAGGATTGCTCCAGGGTCGCCAAGGAGTGGGTGCGTGGCGGGTCAGGCAAGTGCAGCATGAAGACCGGCAGGGCTGGGAAAGGTCGATCGGGTGGATGAAAAACGGTGGCTTAGACAGAGGCGGCCAAGGCGAGGTCGCGATCGCTACCGAGTTGTGCAGCGTTCTGGACAATCGCTTGCGCTGTCAGCTTACCAGAAAGCACCGCGCCTTCCATGCTGCCCAAAAACTCTTGCATGGTATAGCTACCCGACAGGAAAAAATTGGGGATGGAAGTGGTTTGATCGGGCCGCAGGGCTTGGCAACCCGGTCGAGCCGTATAGACCGATCGCGGCGTTTTCTTAACCAGAGCTTTCCGCACCTTGGCCACATGGGGAATGTGTTCGGGAAATAGTTTAGCCAGCTCTTGCATCGTCGCGTCGATGATGTCTTCGTCCGAGCGACCAATCCAGTCGGCCGCCGGAGCCAACACCAACTCCAGCATCGATCGATCCGGGTCTTCGTACTCCTTGGTGGTGCGGCTCATGTCCGCATAAACGCTGAGAATATCGGAACGAGAGAACAGCAACTGGTCGATCGTCGGCAACTTGGAGTCAAACCAAAGCTGTACGTTGATTACCGGCACACCTTCGAGGCCTTGCAGCTTCTCGAACTCCGGCACAGTCTTCCAAGCATCCGGCAGCAGCCGCTTTAGCGCATCCACCGACATGGCCGACACGTAGGCATCCGCCACGATTTCCTCTTCCGGCTGGCCACCAACGCCCCGGATGATGAAAGACTTCACCGACCCATCGGCGTTCAGTTGAATGCTCTTGAGCGGAGCCTGGGTGCGCACTTCTCCGCCCCGAGCCGTCACATAATCGACGATTGGCTGACACAACCGCTCCGGCGGCGCACCATCCAAGAAAGCAATCTTGGAGCCATAGCGCTCCTGCAAAAACCGATTCAGCGCCGTCAGGGGAACCGTGGCCGACACATCCTCCGGATTGATGAAGGTCAGAGCTTTGGAAGCGGCGATGAAAATGTCGGTGTTCACCTGTTCATCCACACCCTGGAGTCGCAGCCATTCCAGGAGGCTGTATTTGTCCATCGACTCCACATACTGCTGACCCCGAACGATCGCCGGCAGCAGCCCGATCGCAAACCGAATCTTTTGATTCCAAGTCAGCATGTCGTTATTCCGCAGAATCGACATGATCACGTTAAACGGCGCGGGGATGTCCGGCACATCAAACCAAGACAGGGTTCCCGGCTTTTCGGGCTGGTTAAAGACCAGGGCGTGGCGCTTCCATTGCAGGCGATCGAGAATATCCAGCTCGCCCATCAGCTGCTTCATGTTGTGATAAGCACCGAAGAAGGCGTGCAGCCCCGTTTCCAGCCAATCACCATCCTCATCTTTCCAAGCGGCCACCAAGCCACCCAACACGTCTTCGCGTTCCAAGACGATTGGTTGGTGTCCCGCATCGACCAAATATTTGGCACAGGCCAGGCCCGCTAGGCCGCCACCGGCGATTGCAACTCGCATGGGTTTCAACAGTCCTACTCGCTAGGGGTGAATGGGGAGGGATCGAACGGGAGCTGCGATGGCTGGTCTCGATTGGCGACGCGATGTTGTTTGGGCGATCGCACTAGAGCCAAAGCCGTCGCTGGGGATTCTTAAGAATTTTCTAAAGAATTAAATTTTCAGAGACATTATACGTTGCAATTCGTTACGTTTGAGCGCGCGATCCAAGAAGGTCAGCCACTGACCGTTGCGCGATCGGGCAGGGCAAGGGGCTAAGAGCCTGTCGTCCAGTCGCTCAAACCCTGTCCACCGCGACGAAATCGTGGGGAAGCAAACAGGACTGACGCAAAACCTCAATTGCCCCCATCCCCCATCCCCTACTCTCGTCCTGGGAGCAGGGGAGTCAGCCTGATTCGGGTTTCCCTTGTCCAAATTGGGAGAGGAGCTAGGGGTGAGGGTTTCGGAAAGTCCTGCATAAGTCCTGTGGGAGCGCGAGTACTCCATCAACAACGACTTCCCCGACTTCCCCTAACCCAAGGTCAGTTTGGATGAGCCAAGATAGCCCACTGACCGGGTTTTTGTTGATTAGCCCCCTCAATCCCCCTGAGGAGGGGGGAGAGGTCTATGTTCGTGAGGGTTTTGAGGCTGTGGAAGATTTGGGCTGAACCCGAACTGACGTTAGTGCAGGAAATGGCGGCGATCGGTCATCACCATCACCAAGCCCAGCTCATTGGCCGCATTGATCGAATCCTCATCGCGCACACTACCACCGGGCTGGACGATCGCCCGGATGCCCGCCGCCGCCGCAGTGCGCACCGAGTCATCAAAGGGGAAGAAACCATCGCTGGCCAACACCGCACCCCGCGCCCGATCGCCGGACTGAGCCAAGGCCAGAGCCACGGAACCAACGCGATTCATCTGACCGGCACCAATCCCCAGGGTGGTGCGCTGATCAGTCACCACGATCGCATTGGACTTCACATGCTTGACCACTCGCCAAGCAAAGGCCATCTCCGCTAGCAAATCCGGCGTGGGCTGTTGTTCGGTCACGGCGCGCCAAGTACTCGGATCGCTCGGTTCATCATCCGCCGCTTGCAGCAAAAAGCCCCCGGCGATCGGTTTCACGATGGCTGCCGGCCCCGCCAGCAAGTCCGGCAACACCAACACCCGCAAGTTTTGCTTTTTCTGGAGAATAGCCCGGGCGGCTTCATCACAACCGGGAGCCACAATGCATTCCAAGAAAGTTTCAGTCAAAGCCGTGGCGGTTTCCGCATCGATCGCGCGATTTAGGGCCACAATGCCCCCAAAGGCCGACACCGAATCTGCCTCCAGCGCCTTGCGATAGGCTTCCAGCAGAGGCGCGTTGACCGATGATCCCAGGGCAACCCCACAGGGATTGTTGTGCTTCAGGATCGCGGCGGCCGGTGGCCCATCGGGAGCCACAAATTCTGCAATCACGCTGCGAACTGACTCCAAATCAACCAAGTTGTTGTAGCTCAGTTCTTTGCCTTGTACTTGTTCGGCGGCGGCCCAACCGCTAGGGTCAGAACCACTGCGATACCAGGCGGCGCTTTGGTGGGGATTTTCACCGTAGCGGAGGGCCTTGACTTGCTGACCCGCGATCGCCCAAGTCGTAGGGGTGGCGAAGGCCTTGGTATCCGTGTCGGCGGGGTTGTCTGACTGTTGGCACAGGTAATGGGCGATCGCGCTGTCGTAGGTAGACGTGTGCCAAAAGGCCTCTCGGGCGCATTGCAGGCGAAATTCCAAGGAGGGCGTGCCGTTGCTGGCCATTTCCTGTAAGTAGCGATCGTATTGGGCGGGGTTGCACAGCACCGTCACCCGGCTGTGATTTTTGGCGGCAGCTCGGATCATGGCCGGCCCGCCGATGTCGATTTGTTCCACGGCTTCGGCCAGCGTCACACCTTCGCGAGCAATGGTTTGCTCAAACGGGTAAAGGTTGACCACCACCAGATCGATCGCCGGGATTTTGTTAGCTGCCAGGTCGGCGCGATCGCTCTCCAGATCGGTACGCGCCAAAATTCCCCCGTGAACCCGAGGATGCAGCGTTTTGACCCGTCCACCCAAAATTTCCGGAGAGCCGGTATAGTCTGAAACTTTGGTGACGGGGAGGCCGGCGGCTTTCAGGGCATTCGCCGTGCCGCCGCTGCTGACGATGGCAAAGCCGAACCGCTCGACCAATTGGCGAGCAAATTCGATCAGACCAGTTTTGTCAGAAACACTGAGCAGGGCTGTCCGCGTCATGGAAGAGTCCGTTAGGATTGAAGCTTAACGGGTTCATTCTACCGAGGAGTTGCCGCGTGGCTTTATTGGAGGCGATCGCGATTTCCCCCGAAACAAACCGCGCGCCAGTAGCCTTACTGGTGGCTTTGCACGGCTGGGGGGCAAATGCAAATGATGTGGCAGCTTTGGCTCCGCTGTTGAATTTGTCGGACTGGCAAATGGCATTTCCCCATGCCCCCATGGCCTATCCCTACGCCGATGAAGGTCGTATGTGGTATGACCTAGAATCTTCGGCGCATCCGGGTTTAGCAGACAGTCGCGATCGCCTGACCCAATGGTTGCAATCCCTGCCCGATCGGTGGGGCATTCCGCTCGATCGCACTGTGCTGTGCGGGTTTTCTCAAGGGGGAGCCATGGCCCTAGATGTGGGCTTGCAGTTGCCCTTAGCCGGTGTGGCCTCCCTCAGTGGCTATTTCCATAGCCTACCCACCAACCAGTCCCTGAAATCGGGTTCGGCGGTGCTCGTAACCCACGGTCGTCAGGATTTGGTAGTGCCGATTCAGGCAGCTTGGCATGTGCGCGACGAGTTGCGATCGCGTCAGGCTAACCTGACCTATTTGGAATTGGATGGTGGTCATGAAATTCAGCTCAGTCAAATCGCCGCCCTCCGCGAATTTGCTTTGTCGGCAGTAACCACCGTGCGCGAGGCAGATTTAGCTTCGCGCAGTTAGGTATGTCCTTTGGCTATGTCCTTGGTGCAGGCAAGGGTGGTCTAGCCCAGATCTGCCCAGATCTAGTGAACGCAGGGTGGCGGGGCTAGAGACCACAACAGCTATTCTGCAATCGGCGGCTTAAGACCTGTCATCAATTAGCCTGAAAGCCTGATGCTGCCGTTAGCGAATCGTGGGGAAAAAGGGGCTTAAGCCCCTTGTTGCGACGACTGAGGCGTGGAAAATCGACGATTTCAGACTCATTCCAGCAAATGATGACACCCCCTAAGACCTGTCGTTAATTCAGGTCATCACTCGCATCAGTTCGTCACTTGAAAAGAGCAACGGGTCAGGCTGATACATCGTTGATTAACCCTCACCCCAATTCCTCTCCGAAGCCGGGAGAGGGGCTAATCTGGCTCCCCTGTTCCCAAGATGGGCGAAGGGCCGGGGGATGAGGGCGGCCTGAATCTAAAGGCAATCCGAGGGGTTTGGGCATTCGATGACAACCCCCAGGGATCTTAGTCCTCCCGATCGCTGAGATCAGTGAGATGGCTGGGCCGGGTGGGATCAATGGGCCGGGTGGGATCAATGGGCTGGGTAGGGTCTGGCTCAACAACGGGTGAACCACTATCAGCAGGGCGATCGACCCCAGAATGACTCTTCAGGGTCGATCGTAGCCAGTTGGGCCCGCGATCCCAGTGATCCAAAACATCCTCCACCAGCACTGCTTGGAACCAGACCTGCGCCACCACGGTTAGCGGCAACGCCAACAGCAGCCCTGCAAAACCAAAGAATGTCGCAAAGAAGATTTGAGCCGTTAGGGTAACGGCCGGCAGTAACGATACCTGTTTGGACATCACCATCGGCGTGAGCAAGTTGGTTTCCAGTTGCTGCACGATTACGTATAACCCCAACACCAACAGGGGTTTGAATGGATCGTCTAGCACGGCTACCAACATTGGCGGCAATACACTCAAGGCTGGGCCCACATTTGGAATGAATGTCAGCATCCCGGCCAGTACCCCGTGGGCCAGAGCTAATTTCACCCCGATCAGCGCTAGGCCCGTGCCGCTGAGGATACCGATAATCGACATATTCAGTAGGATGCCGATCAGCCAAGCGTCTAGGGAAGTGCGGCAGCGATCGAGAATCACCAACACGCGCCGCCGGTAGAACGAGGGAAACAACTGCACGAAGGCGTTGCGGTAGGGCAGTGGATCGAACAACACCATCAGCGCCAGAATCGCCACCAGCAAGAGGTTAAACAAACCGCCGAGGGTGCTGGCAAAGAGGGCAAAGCCGCCTTGGAATAAGGGGTTGATTGCTGGTTGGGCTTGGGTGAGTAAGCTGCGGAAGTCGAAATTGGGGAAGGCTGTTTTCAGCCATTGACCCAAGGGCTGCTGGGAAATGTTGTGGAACCAGGTGTCAAGGCGATCGAGCGCCACCGGTATCAGTTGGGTTAGTTCGCGAAATTGCACCACAAAGGGTGGCACTACCAGCAAAATCGCCCCGATCGCCAAGGTAATTAACAGCCCGATCGCTGCCAAAATCGCTTGGCCACGCTTCTCAATTCGGGTGCGAGTTTGCAACAGGCCGGCCAGGCGATCGATCGCCACCGCAATTAACACGGCCCCAAAAAGCATCAACACCAATTGATGCACCGCCCAGAGCACGTAGAGCGATGCCAGAAACACCAACAAACCCAGCCACCGGCCTAGGGTCATTTTTCTAGTCTCCTCTCAACGCTTCTAGGATATGCCAGCATTTGGGCGATCCCTAGGACATTGACCGGCGGATCGAATTTGGCAGATCGAATTTGGTAGATCGAATTCGACAGGGCAAATTTGGCAGGGCAAATTGGGTAGATCGAATGCGACGATATGAGGCGGCTGGCTGGACTTCAACGGAACCTAAGGATTAGGCAGGCTCATGGGCGCAATAATGCGGACGATCGCACCGTTTTCACTGCGGGAATTGGCGGCTATCACGGGCGCGACGATCGCCAATCTGGATGACCATACTTTGGAGCAGCCGATCGCCCAGATCAGCACCGATAGTCGGGCGATCGGGACGGGAACCGGGGGTGAAATTTTTGTGGCCTTGCGGGGCGAAACCTTTGATGGCCGAGCCTTTGTGCCGGGGGCGATCGCCGCTGGGGCCACAGCCGCCTTGGTGGATCAGCCCCTAGCCGAACCGTTGCCGCAGTTGGTGGTAGCGAATCCACTGGCGGCCTACCAGGCGATCGCCCAGGCCTGGCGCGATCGGGCAGCGATCCCCGTGGTGGGTGTCACCGGATCGGCCGGCAAAACCACCACCAAGGAATTAATTGCCGCTGTGCTGTCCACGGCGGGCAACGTCCACAAAACCTACGCCAACTACAACAACGAAATTGGCGTGCCCAAAACCCTGCTGCAAATCACCGGAGAGCACGACTTTGCAGTGGTGGAAATGGCTATGCGCGGCCGGGGGCAAATTGCCGAGCTAGCCCAAATTGCCCGCCCGAATGTGGGGTTGATCACCAACGTGGGTACGGCTCACATCGGCCTGTTGGGATCGGAACAGGCGATCGCTGAGGCCAAGTGCGAATTACTGGTGGAAATGCCATCGGACAGCGTGGCCGTGCTGAATGGGGACTGCGATCGACTGATGGCCACCGCCCAAGACTTGTGGCGGGGCGAAACAATGAGCTATGGGTTCAATAACGGCAACTTCCGGGGCGAACTGCTGGATGGCCAAACCTTGCTTGTGGAAGGGCGCATCTTTCCGCTGCCCCTGGCCGGTCGCCACAATGCCCTGAATTTCCTGGGGGCGCTGGCGGTGGCCAAGGTGCTGGGCTTGGATTGGGAACCGATCGCCGCTGGGCTAGCGGTGCAGCTTCCCGACGGCCGGGCCCGTCGCTACGAGCTGCCCAATGGGGCGATCGTGTTGGATGAAACCTACAATGCGGGGCTGGAATCGATGACGGCGGCCCTGGTGATGTTGGCGGAAACACCGGGCACGCGGCGGCTGGCTGTGTTGGGCACGATGAAGGAATTGGGCGATCGCGCGCCGGAGTTCCATGCTCAGGTGGGCAACTTGGCCCGGGATTTGCAGTTGGATGGCCTGTGGGTGCTAGCCGATGATCCGACCGCGTTGCACATCGCTGAAGGGGCCAAGGGGCTGCCCTGCGAAGTGTTTGAAACCCACGAGGCGCTGATTGATCGCCTGCCAGGAGCGTTGCGATCGGGTGATGTCTGTTTGCTCAAGGCTTCGCGATCGGTAGGACTCGATCGCGTGGTGCAGGCCCTAGTGCCGACCCAGCGCGATCGCCCTCACCAGGGACACAACTAGCCAAAATTACCGACTTAATAGCCAAAGGCCAAAGGTTGAATCAGCCACCTCAGCACGACTGACAGTGGCCTATTGCTGATTGGGATTCATCACTTTGGGCTGCACCTGCATCGTCAGGTTTTGACCGTTGCGATTGACCGCAAACGACAGGGGCTTGCTGACACCGCTTTGTTCCACAATCTGTTGAATTTCGCTGGGATCTTCCACCACCTTGCCATCCACTTGAAACACCGTGTCTCCGGGAAGCAAGCCTGCTTCGGCTGCGGGCGACTGGGACATTACCTGCACAATCAACACCCCCGCATCCAGTTCCATCTTCATCTTGCTGTTGGGGTCTTCGGCGATTTGCTGCTTCAGCTCCGGCGTAAGCTTCATCATCCGCACCCCAATGAAGGCGTGTTCCGCACGACCCTTGGCCACCAGTTGCTCGGCGATTTGGCGAGCGCGGTTAATGGGAATCGCGAAGCCAATGCCCTGTGCGCCCCGAATAATCGCTGTGTTCATACCAATCACTGCGCCGCGTTCGTCAATCAGGGGGCCGCCGGAGTTGCCGGGGTTAATGGCGGCATCGGTTTGGATGAAGTTGACGCGCTTGTCGGGTACGCCCACTTGGTCGCTCGATCGCCCCGTGGCGCTGACAATGCCGGTGGTGACGGTGTTGTCGAGACCCAAGGGATTACCGATCGCGATCGCCCATTGGCCCGGTTGCAGCTTGTCGGAGTCGCCTAGATTCACCGTCGGCAAGTCTTTGGCATCAATTTGCACCACTGCCACATCGGTTAGCGAGTCGGCCCCTAGGACGCGCCCATTAAACTTGCGACCATCCTTGAGCGTCACGGTGACTGACGTTGCGCCTTCGACCACATGGGCGTTGGTAAAAATCTTGCCGTCTTGGGTCACAACAAAGCCGGAGCCGGAGCCACGGGTTTCGCGCTCCTGCGATCGGGGTAAATCATCCCCAAAAAAGCGTCGGAAAAAGGGATTGCCAAACTCTGAATCATTGTTGTTGCGAGCCACGCGGGCCGAGTCAATCCGCACTACGGCGGGGCCAATTCGGTTGACCACCGTGGTGACGAAGTTACCGGGGTTGTTGCCGCCGCTGGAGACACCCAGCGGTGGCGGGGCAGTGGGGCTAAATTCCGCACTGGGGAGCATGGTCACGGGGCCACCACCGGTCAAACTTCCCCAGGCCGTGGGCGACAAGATCCGAATGCCTGCCAGAACCGCGCCTGCACCAAATAATACCAGCGCCATATAGAGCAAGGGTTTGGAGCCGGTGGGGAGCTTGCGGGGCGGGGCTTGGAATTGCACACGATCGGGACGGTCTTCGGGAGGGCGCATGGCAGGCGGGTTCGATCGAAATGTCATCGGGCTGTGTCCTTTCCATCTTGCCTGGTTAGCCCCACTCTAGTCAGCCCGTTTGACAGGTTTGTGGTAGAGAGATGACGACCCGGTGACGGACAATTGCCAAGGCGATCGCAAAATCGGAAGGTGTGCCCATCGACCGGCAGCAGCGGTTGGGGTGGTCAGCCAAGCGGGTAAGACTGACCCCAGTCAGGGCGATCGCCCACAACGGCACGCAAGGGGCCAATGGATAGGCGCGCAAGGGGCCAATGAGTATCGAAAATTGCCAGACATTCGGACTGAATTCACCGTCGGTACAGCCGCTCGATTCCACAAGTTCTGTTACTGTTAAGGCGGGATCGTTAAGAGTCTGTTAACTTTCTGAGCGATGTAGCGTCCGGCTTCCCTTTCCTCACAGCCGACTCCCGCCCGGAATCCTCCCGATCGCGATCTCGCCTGCTTTTTTGTTAATTCATCCGCCCCTGCTGCCAGGAGTCATTGTCGCCCAATGTTTCCCTCCGAGTCTGAAGACCTGTTTGATTTGATGGGCGATCGGCCCGACAAACCCGAAGAAGCCTGTGGCGTATTCGGTGTCTATGCACCGGGTGAAAACATCGCCACCCTCGCTTACTTCGGCCTCTTTGCACTCCAGCATCGCGGCCAGGAGTCGGCCGGCATCGCTACCTTTGACGGCGCAACCATCCATTCCCATAAAGACATGGGCTTGGTGTCGCAGGTCTTCAACGAGAAAATTCTGCAAGAGCTACCGGGCAGCATGGCGGTGGGCCACACCCGCTATTCCACCACGGGATCGAGTCGCCGGGTGAATGCCCAACCGGCGATCGTCCAAACACGCCTGGGGCCCCTCGCCCTGGCCCACAACGGCAACTTGGTCAACACGGCCGATCTCCGTGATTCCCTGGCGGCCCGCAATTGCCAGTTTGAAACCACCACGGATTCTGAGGCAATCGCGATCGCGATTGGCCAGGAGGTGGATGGCGGTTTGGAATGGATGGAGGGAGCGATTCGTGCGTTCCAGCAATGCCAAGGTGCGTTTAGCTTGGTGATCGGTACGCCTGACGGCATGATCGGCACCCGCGATGCCAACGGAGTTCGTCCCCTAGTGATTGGCAGGTTGCCCGGTGCTGCGCCCGGCACGCCCGATCGCTACGTGCTGGCTTCCGAAACCTGCGCCCTCGACATCATTGGTGCGGAATACCTGCGCGATGTGGAACCGGGCGAAATGGTCTGGATCACCGACGATGGCTTGGCTTCTTTCTTCTGGGCCACCCAGCCAGAACCGAAGCTGTGCGTGTTTGAAATGATCTATTTCGCACGGCCCGACAGCAAGTTCCACAGCGACAGCCTCTACAGCTACCGAATGCGTTTGGGGCGGCGACTGGCGATCGAAACCCCGATCGATGCGGACATTGTGATTGCCGTGCCCGATTCCGGTGTGCCCGCTGCGATCGGCTATTCCCAAGTCTCGGGCATCACCTACGCCGAGGGTCTGATCAAAAACCGCTATGTGGGCCGCACCTTCATTCAGCCGACCCAAACCATGCGGGAATCGGGAATTCGGATGAAGCTAAACCCCCTGCGGGATGTGTTGGCCGGCAAGCGGGTGGTGATTGTGGATGATTCGATCGTGCGGGGCACCACCAGCCGCAAAATCGTCAAAGCCTTGCGAGATGCGGGCGCTACGGAAGTGCACATGCGCATTTCTTCGCCGCCGGTCACCCATCCTTGCTTCTATGGCATCGACACGGATAACCAATCGCAACTGATTGCGGCTACCAAATCTGTCCAAGACATTGCTGACCAGATTGGTGTTGATTCGTTGGCTTACCT
The DNA here is from genome assembly GCA_004292515.1 of Oscillatoriales cyanobacterium. Lineage (GTDB taxonomy): Bacteria > Cyanobacteriota > Cyanobacteriia > CACIAM-69d > CACIAM-69d > CACIAM-69d. Next base: position 3,751 of record RDXB01000077.1, on the reverse strand, counting down.
CAGCGAAGAGGGGATGCTGGAAGCGACACAGGACGCAACCCAAAACTTCTGCACCGCTTGTTTTAACGGCCGCTACCCGATTCCGGTGCCGGAACTGCTGAAGCGATCGAAGTTGATGTTGGAGAAGCTTGAACTTGAGCCAGTAACGGTGGGTTCCTAGGCGATCGCCCCAATCTCATCAGTCATGACAAATGTCCCCGCCGAGCAACCGACGGGGCATTTCTGATTTCTGTAGTAGCGTCAATCAAAAATGAGACAAATCATGACCTGGAACCTTTATTGGCAAAGGCTTTTACGATCCCATTGCCAATCAGAACTACTATAGTTTCTGATTCCTGATTCCTGATCTATGAAGCCCACTTGGGAACCCGATCGCCGGGTCGATCGCGCCGCAGCAGCCCTACGATCGGGATTCCGGCTCCAGACCCAAGATGCCCGACAGCACGTGCAAGCCGCTGGTAGCAATGGCCAGGACGATCGAACCAATCAAGGCGGGAATAAACCCTTGAATCGCAAAGCCCGCTGGGCCGAAATAATCGGCCAACATCAGACAAAAGGCATTAATCACCAGGGAAAATAGCCCCAAGGACAACACATTGAGGGGCAAGGTAAACAGAAAAATAATTGGGCGCACGGTGGCATTGATTAACCCAAAAATTGCCGACGCAATCAGGGCGGCTTGCCAACCGGCGAGGGTAATTCCCGGTACGAGATGGGCAGTCAGGGCGAGGGCCAATGCCGAAATTAGCCAAGTGACAATAAATCGTTTCATAGCCTTTTCATATCCTCAACAATCAGGTGGAGCAGCCGTGGGGCGGGCCAGTTCTGTAACCCAAGGTGGTAGGTGGAACTAACCTGATCCTAGTCTCTGCCCTGGCCGATTGTCCTATTGGGATTGGTCGCAAAGACCGCTAACCTGATAGGGTAAAAGCCGCCATGGACAGGGTTAATCAACAGAATGCCGGCTGGCTCGATCGCCCCACCGGAGCAGCAATGATGCAAACAACGCAGCAATGATGCAAACAATCATGATGGAGACTTGGCGGAGCGTGCTGGCCCTGTGGCAATCGGCGATCGCCCGAATGCCCGGCACGAGTTGGGGGCGATCGATCTGGGTGTTGGTGATTGTGACGGGACTCTGGGCGATCGTGCCCGCTCCGGCGATCGCCCAACTGAAGCAATATGCGCCGCCCGTTTCCTACAGCAATGCGGAATTGTCGGGCCAGGATTTCTCAAATCAGTTGCTGAAATCGGCGGAATTTTCCAACGCAAACCTCACGGATGTGCGGTTTAACAATGCTGAACTACCGGGCGCGTCCTTTAGTGGATCGTTGCTGAAGGACACCCAATTTCGCGGGGCCGACTTGACCAATGCCTTTATGGATTCGGTCAAATTTATTGGCACGGATCTGAGTGATGCAATTTTGGTGGAGGCGATCTTGCTGGGGTCGAGCTTCCAAGACGTGGCGATCGAGGGGGCCGATTTCGAGATGGCGATCCTCGATGGCGCGCAGGTGAAGCAGCTCTGCGCGATCGCCAAGGGGGTTAACTCGCGCACGGGCATGGATACCCGCGAATCCCTGGGTTGTCGCTAGGTTGGGCTGCGTCCATTCAGCTTCAGCGCCCGGTGTTAGGCACTAAGTTTGGGCACAAATGCTTGGGGCATCAAGTCTAGGGTCTGTCGTCAATGAGCCTGAAACCCTGACTCCACAGTTGGCGGATCGTGGGGGAAGCAAGGGGCTTAAGCCCCTTGTTACGACGGCTGAGGCACGGGCAACAACCGCTGCGGCTCAAAGACGATATTCCCTAGATCCCGGGTTCAGGTGCAAGGTTTGGGTATTGGTTTCAGGAGTTGAAATTATGGCGCTCTTAGAGGTGACGGCGGCGGCCGAGCGCGATCGCCAAACGGTGAAAACCATTGGCGTGATTGGTGGGGGGCAGTTGGCTTGGATGATGGCTGAGGCAGCCACCAAGCTGGATCTGTCGTTGGTGGTGCAAACGCCCAAGCTGGATGATCCGGCCGTGGCGCGGGTGGGCGATCGCGCCGTGGTTTTGGGAGCCGTGGGGGATGCAGCCACAACGCGGTTGTTGGCTGATCGCGTGGAGGTGATCACTTTTGAAAATGAGTTTGTGGATCTGGCGGCCCTGGGGGAGTTGGCACGATCAGGGGTTTGTTTCCGGCCCCACTTGGTCAGTCTGGAACCCTTGCTGGATAAGTATGTGCAGCGGTGTTTCCTACAAGGAATTGGGCTGCCCGTGCCGGCTTTCGCGGCGATCGACGATCGCACCCAGGCCAGCACGATCACCCAGTGGGACAACGGCGACCCCCTCACTTTTCCGGCCGTGCTGAAAACCCGTCGCCACGGCTACGACGGCCAGGGGACTCGGGTGGTGGCCGATCGCGCAGAACTGCTGACCGTGGGCGATCGGTGGCACTGGCAACCCCTAATCTTGGAAGCCTTTGTGCCCTTTGAACGAGAATTGGCGGCGGTGGCGGCGCGATCGGTGCAAGGGGAAGTGGTGGTCTATCCGATCGTCGAAACCCAGCAGGTAAACCAAGTCTGTCGCCGGGTGATTGCCCCCGCCCCGATCGACCCAGCCGTGGCCCAGCAATGCCAAGCGATCGCCCGCCGGTTGTTGGAAGCGATCGACGCGATCGGCGTGTTTGGGATTGAGCTGTTTGCCACGGCCGATGGGCGCGTTTCGGTAAACGAAGTCGCTCCCCGCACCCACAACTCGGGCCATTTCTCGATCGAAGCCTGCCGCGTTTCGCAGTTCGAGCAGCATTTGCGGGCGGTGGCTGGTTTGCCGTTGGGAGCCACCGATTTAATCAGCTCCTGCGCAGCCATGGTCAACTTGCTGGGGTTCGAGTCCGCCGTCAGTGACTACCGGGAACAGCGCGATCGGCTGGCGGCCCTGCCCCGCGCCACCGTCCATTGGTATGGCAAAACCAGCGCCAGCCCAGGTCGCAAGCTCGGCCACGTGACGGTGTTGGCCGAGTCGCCGCAGGAATTGCAGGGGGCGATCGAACAGATCGAAGCCATTTGGTACGGCGATCGCCCCTAGGCCGGATCGGCCGCGATTCGGGGGAGGTTTGCTATAATTCCAAATGGGTTTTGCTGCAATGTTGGTGACTGCCAATAATTGTTTTGCGATCTATGTTTGTTCCAACAAGGGGACTCACCGAACGTCTTAGTGGCAGTAGACTGAGCAAGCGCTTCGGCGCTGGATCAACTCAGAAACTTTAAACAGAGACAAGAGTGCCCACCTGGCTTTTCCAGGTCGGAAGCTGAGGCAAGACGGCATTTGCGGTTAACCCCACCCAAAATTTTTGTCTGAACAAGCCCCGCTCGATCAGTTGACCGAGCGGGGTTTGTTATGTTCACCCGAAGATCAGAGTTACCAATGATGTAGCTTGCATCCTCTAAGTGATTGTCAAGCAATGCCGTTAGCTTGACGGCAATTCTGCTATGGATATTGCTACCTCGGACTAGGGGACAAACTTGGCCATCAATCAGCTCATGTTTTTCAAGTTGCTGTTCTTCCCAAAGAAAATATTCTTCTGGCGTAAAGAAGTGATGATGGTCTCTGACAGCGCTCATGATTTACCTCTCGCGAATCAGACGATAAGCTCAGTAGTCATCATCTTTCTGCGACGTAACAGGTTTCGGCTGTTTCTAGGATATGGTCGCGAATTCTGGGATTTAGCGATTTGAAGGTTACTAAATCAATTGGACGTTTTCCTAGGCAG
>RDXB01000001.1 GCA_004292515.1 Oscillatoriales cyanobacterium | reverse complement strand
ACTGATCTTCTCTTGCGGCAATCATGCTCGGGACTCCCTGCCTGGTTGAGCAGTTGCTAGCCGGATTTCAGACGACATCTTCAATCATTTCCACTATAGTCACTTCGCTACGGACGGTTTCAGCAGTCTCTAGATCCTGTATTCCCCGAATAGGCGCAAGGTATAGCCCGATCACGCCATATCTTAATGCTGAGTTGAGAGATCCGCTGACTAAGAATGGGGCTTCAACGTGGTTCGGGCCAGGGTCTCTGCGGCCCAAGCTTGAATCACGGGTTGCAAGGCGATCGCCGTACTACTGCCAAACTTGGTTTTTTCAATCGCTGATCGCCGTTGCAGCGATTCGATCAGCGCAAAGCTTTCCGTGGGCGAAACATTCATGGCTTGGCGCAGGGTGGGAACGGGCAGCGCCGCCGGTTGCAATGCCACTAGACAGAGCGCGTACTTTTCCGAGGGGGTGAGTCGATCGCCCAAGTGGGTCAAGTCGGCTAGAACACCTTCCGGGAGCAGCCCCCCAAACCGCACGAATTCGGCAGCATCGCCATCAAACCATTTGTGGGTGGCTTGGGCGGCGGCCAAGAGCCAGCCCGGATGGCCCCTGAAGGCGGCAGATAGTTCGGGCAAAACTTCCACGGGGGCAAGGGCTTGGGTATGAAGAAAGGCCATGCCATCCGCCATATCAAAGCCGTTGACCACGAGCGATCGGGTGCGGCGATATTTCGTTTCCAGCGCTGTCCAGTTGATGGGAATTTCGGTGCTGGTAAACAGCAAGCAACTGTGGTGACGACAGCGGGCGGCCCGATCGACCAGTTGCGCGAGGCTGCTGTCGCTGTTGTGCCAAGTGCCGGCCCACTGACCTGGTGCAAAGCCCATTTCGAGACCATCAATGACGACTAGGCAGCGTTCCACCCGCAGGCGATCGAACAGTTGTTGCATGGGCTGGCTCGATCGATGTTCGATCGGGGGAGCGTCGCGGGCTAAACAACGGTTGAGGTCTTCGATCAGTTGGTCGGGATCGGTGTCGGGGGTGAGGGTGCGCCAGATGATGGCGGCAAATCGATCACTAAGCTGACCTACTATTTGGGCGGCCAACCTACTTTTTCCTACATTGGGTAGTCCCCACAGTCCGATCGCCCTACATTCGTCCTCAACTATCCACTGGCTAAGGGTTTCAAGCTCCGA
>RDXB01000076.1 GCA_004292515.1 Oscillatoriales cyanobacterium | reverse complement strand
TCGATCGCGGCGGAAATGGATCGGCTCAAGTCGGGCGTGAGCGTGCTGAATGCGGGGGATGGTCAGCACGAGCACCCCTCCCAAGGCCTGTTGGATTTGTTTTCGATTTGCCAGGTGTTGAACCCCGGAAAGCCCAGCACCCAAGACTTGGCCGGCAAAAAGGTGGCGATCGTGGGGGATATTTTGCACTCGCGGGTGGCGCGATCGAACCTTTGGAGCCTGACGGCGGCGGGGGCGGAGGTGCATTTGGCCGGGCCGCCGACCCTGTTGCCGCGCGAGTTTGCGGAGTTTTTACCCGGAGAGCTGGGGCGATCGACCCTGTGTCTGCATTGGGAATTGGAACCGGCCCTAGAGGATGCAGATTTTGTGATGACCCTGCGGTTGCAACAGGAGCGCATGAGCCAGCACCTGTTGCCCAGCTTGCGGGAATATCACCAGCGCTACGGCATCACGCGCGATCGCCTGCGGTTGTGCAAGCCGGAGGTGCAGGTGTTGCATCCGGGCCCGACCAATCGCGGAGTAGAACTGGATTCGGACGTGATGGATGATCCGGCGATCAGCTTGGTGCCCGATCAAGTCACCAGCGGCATTGCGGTGCGGATGGCGCTGTTGTATCTGATCGGTGGCGGCAAGGGTTGAGGCTAATCAAGGCTAATCAACAGGATTAGCGAGAGGTGATCGATTGGCGATCGATTGGCGATCGTGGAGGAAAGGGGTTCAGGGCCGGTCGTCAAATCGCCTGAAACCCTCAAAACCCTCACCCTAAATCCCTCTCCCAAGTCGGGAGAGAGACTTGACAACTAACAACGCAATCGCCGTCACTCCCTATTTCTGGCTCCCCTTCGCCCTCCTGGGGAGAAGGGGTTGGGGGATGAGGACTGTTAGCTAATTCGCGCAAGAGGTCTACTGAGTCAGCACTGGGCCAGCGATGTTCGATCAAACGCCCCAGTCTGCGGGCGATCGAGCACACAACTTCCGCCCTCGATCGCTCCATGCTTGGCCCCATGCTCTAAACTGTGAAAGTCTTAACCGTAGAAGTCTTCATCGGTGAAAGTTTCACGGCCAAGGATGGATTGAGACGGCTGATTGCAACAGCCCCCTGACGTGTCCGCCTTGCCCGAGTTTTCATCGCTGCAGACCGTCGGACTCCTTCAACTGTTTTCAGCCATGACTGCCACCCAGGTCAGCGACCTCGAAGCCCAACTGAGCCAACTGCAAGCCGAAGCCCAAAGCGCCATCGGCCAAGCGCCCGACCTCGACGCGATCGAGCAGTTGCGCGTGGCCTTCCTGGGCAAAAAAGGCAAAATCTCGGCCGTGCTGGGCGGCATGGGCAAGCTGCCTGCCGACGATCGCCCCCGCATTGGTGCCAAAGCCAATGAAGTCAAAGACATAGTGCAAACCCTGCTCGATCGCCGTCGATCAGACTTGCAAGGAGCTGCGATCCAGGCCCGCTTGGAGGCCGAAACCCTCGACGTGACTGCCCCGGGAACCTATCGCCCCCTCGGTCGCAAGCATCCTTTGGCCAGCACAATCGACAAGGCCCTCGATATCTTCGTGGGGTTGGGCTACACCGTCGCCGACGGCCCCGAAATGGAAACCGACTACTACAACTTCGAGGCCCTGAACACGCCCGCCGACCACCCCGCGCGGGATATGGCCGACACGTTTTATTTGCCCGATGGCAACCTGCTGCGCACCCACACCTCCGCCGTCCAAATCCGCTACATGGAAGAGCGCGAACCGCCCATCCGCGTGGTGGCTCCCGGCCGGGTCTATCGGCGCGACCAAGTAGATGCTACCCATGCGGCTGTGTTCCACCAAATTGAACTGCTGGCGATCGATGAAGGGCTAACCTTCACGGATCTGAAAGGGACAATCGAAACCTTCCTCGGCGAAATTTTTGGGGAAGCGGAAGTGCGGTTCCGGGCCAGCTATTTTCCCTTCACGGAACCCTCAGCGGAAGTGGATGTGAAGTGGAAAGGCCGCTGGCTGGAAGTGCTGGGCTGCGGCATGGTCGATCCCAACGTGCTGAAGGCGGCGGGTCTCGATCCGGAAGTTTATTCCGGTTTTGCGGCGGGGTTCGGCGTGGAGCGCTTTGCCATGGTGTTGCACCAAATCGATGATATTCGTCGGGTCTATGCCAGCGATCTACGTTTCCTGCGCCAGTTCTAAGGCCGTTTGTTCTCGCCCCAATCGTCTTAGACATCCAATCGTCGTAGACACCCAATCCTCGTAGACAAGGGGCTTAAGCCCCTTGCCCCCCAACGATTTGCTAACGGTGGAATCAGGGTTGTGGGTGATTTGACGACAAGCCCTCAGCCCCTGCGACTCACATTAGACTCGCATCAGGAGAATCAGGGGTTTGGGCGGGCCTAGGGCAACCACAACCGATCGCCCAACAAGGCGATCGCGCTACTAGCTAGGGGAACCGTGAGGTTATCGATCCCCCACTTGGAAAAAACCTCCAACCCCGCTGCTGTCAGGGCGATCGACAGGGCGATCGCCCCGGTTTCCCAACTCCAGCCCTGGGTGCCAAACAGGATCGCGGCGGCCACCACAAAGCTGATCACTGCCATGGTGGCCGTGCCTTCCCAGCTTTTGGTAATGCCGGCCAACTGGTAAGGATGCCGACCAAACCGCTGGCCCACTAGCGCCGCCATGCCATCTCCCCAAGCCATTACCAAAATGCCTAAGGCCGCGTATTGGGGGCGATCGACGGGCCAACAAAGGGCGATCGCCCCTCCAATACTGACCGCATAAAAAAACGTGCCCCAGCTTTTGCGACCAATGCCATTCACACTGGGCAACAGGGTCAAGCGATAGGAGATTAGGGTAAAAATGGCGGCGGCCACCGAGGCCAACAAACCAATCCAAGCCGGAATGTGCAGCCACCAGGCCAAGAGCAGCACATGGCCCGTGCTGATGTGGACGATTTTGCGCCCCACTTCTGGCCCACCAATCTTGCGTCGGTGCAGCCACTCGGCCAAGCCGACGGCGATCGCCAGCCAAAGTGCGACGAGGGCGATCGCCCCCCACTGGGGCAGCGTTATGGTTAAGCTGTTTTCCAGCATGGATATGAAGTCGTTGTAGGCTATGACCCGTGGTGTTGCTGAGTCGGGATGCTGACCCAGGCCACCCTTGAGTGTACTGGATTGCGTTTCCGGGATGGTTCGATGCTGAATCGCTGGCAAACTTGGTCTGCTCAACTGGCGATCGCCCTGGTGCGAGCCTATCAGCGCTGGCTGTCACCGTTGTTGGGGCCAAACTGCCGCTACTATCCCACCTGCTCGCACTATGCGATCGGGTCTATGCAGCAGTTTGGGGTGGTGCGGGGGAGTTTGTTGGGAGTGGCGCGGATTTTGCGTTGCCATCCCTTCCATCCGGGGGGCTACGATCCGGTACCAGCGGCTTGGTCATGGCAAGCTGTCATGGGCCGATCAAGTCTCGATACGGGCGCTTTGGCTGGCCGCCCCCATCCCCTGTTGGTCATCCCAGAACATGAGTTAGAACGGACGGAGGGGAATAAACAACCCTCCACAACGACTGAAGCGGCTGATCGAACAGGGGCTGACGGAGCTGCTGAACCGCTACCGGACTCGATCGACTCGGCCGATCCCGTCGATCGTTGTGCCGATGCAGACCAAGGCGGTCAGACGAAGTATTGAAGTATGAGTTAGGTCGATCGGTCAGCTAGTTCGGGCGATCGCGCTTCCAGGGTGCATCGGCAGCACGGTTACTACGGAGATCAACAAGCATGGAGCGGCATCACGAAGCCAGACAGGCAGCCCAACAGGCCTTCCTCGAAGCCCTAGAGCAGCTACGTGAGGATTTGATTAGCGGGGCAGAGTCCGAGGAAGCAGCGTTGGTGACCTCCGCAGCCCCCTTGGCCCCTGCACCCAATCCGCCACCCCCTACTCCTGCCACGATTCGATCGCCCGCTTCGACCCTTCCGCCTCAGAGCAGCGCCAATATCAGCGCCAATATCACCTTCGAGGATCTAGAAGCGGCGATCGAGGATATCGAGCAATACATGCATTGGCAGGAGAGGGCAGCGGCCGAAGTATCAAACCCCGAGGAGCCGGACGCGATCGCCACAGGGCAGGAGGAGCCGATCGCCGAGGAAACCCCAATATATCCAGCACCCTAACCATCCTCGTAAACTGCCCTCTAAACTGCCCTCTAAACTGCCACATTCGGATGGAAGAAGAAGGCTAGACCCAACACCAAGTAGGCAGCCAACAGCAACAGCCCCTCCAGCCAGTTGGACTGACCATCGGAGCTGATTGAGTTGGCAATCAACACCGAAACGGCCACCGCCACCAGCTCAAAGGGCTGAAAGTTCAGATCCATCGGTTGCCCAAAGAACCAACCGGCCAACACCAACACCGGAGCCACAAACAGGGCAATTTGCAGGCTCGACCCCATAGCCACCGACACCGACAAATCCATTTTGTTTTTCATGGCGACGGTGACGGCGGTGGCATGTTCGGCGGCGTTGCCAATAATCGGCAGCAGAATCACCCCCGTGAACAGTTCCGTCAAACCCAGTTGATCTGTGGCGGTTTCCAGGGAATTGACCAGCAGTTCTGACTCGATCGCTACGAACACCGTCGCGGCCAGCAACACTCCCACCCACAGGGGCAAGTTGGGCTTGTGGGTCTCACCGCTGGCTTCGACAATTTCGCCGGCTTCATTGGGCACTTCCCCTTCGGCCACGGCTACGTCATAGAGGTAGCTGTGGGTTTTCATCGAAAACAGCAGCGTCATCAAATAGACCACAATCAAGACGATCGCCACGGCCGTCGAAAGTTTCTGGAGGACGCTTTCGGCAATGCCTACCGAGGTGAAATTCACCGCCGTGGGCAGCAGCATTGCAATCACTGCTAGGTTCATGGATGAGGCGTTCATCCGAGCGGCCACCGGCTGAAAGGTCTGTTCTTTAAACCGCAGCCCACCCAGCAGCATCGATAGCCCCATCACCAGCAATAGGTTGCCAATAATTGAGCCGGTCAAGCTGGCTTTCACCACGCCCACATAGCCTTCCTTGAGGGCCACGAGGGCCACGATCAGTTCTGTGGCGTTGCCAAAGGTGGCGTTCAGCAAGCCGCCGACCGAAGGGCCGACCAGACCTGCCAATTCTTCCGTGGCTTGCCCCATCCAGGCTGCGAGTGGCACGATCGCCAAACAAGCTGTAACGAAGACCAAAAGCGGGTTCCAGTGCAGCCACTCTGCGGCGATCGAGACCGGAATAAAGCCCAACAGAATCAAAAAAAACAGATCTTTTTTACTCATAACTCGCTCAGAACTAATAGCTTGTTGCTCGGAACCGGCGATCGCCTGATCGCCACCCGTTCCGCAAACGCTACCTAATTGATAACCAATCAATCACCCAATGGCCCACCAGTGGAAGCGATCGCTAGGGTAACCACCGGGGCCGCGCACCGGCCAGGGGCAATTCCTGAGGGACGAGCTTGGCAAAGGTGTTGTCGGGGTTGTGGGCCACGGGCAACAACCACAGTTCGCTGCGATCGATTTTGTTGCCATCGCTGGCCTCCGGTTGGCGACTGCCATCGCTGGATTTGCGATTGTCGGTGCGGGTGTTGATTTGGTCAAACAGCAAGGCTGACCCATCGGGCGACAAATCCAAGGCAATATCCAACTGCTCTGGCAACAGCAGCAGGGGCGAGAGGGTTTTGGTTTGCAAATCAAACGCACCGATGTAGGGCTGTTCGCGGTAGGTTTTTTCTTCCACGCGCTGGGTTAAGAGGGCGTAAAGCGCTTTGCTGTCGGGGGAAAATTCTGCCCGCAAAATTGAGCCTTGGATGCGGGCTAACTCGCGTTCACCGCTGGGATCAACCACAAAGAGCGATCGCGTGAAGTCGCTGTTAAATTTCACCAGGGCGGCGATCGACCCATCACTGGCAAAGCTCAACACTGTGCCAAATTTAGGCAAAAAGTCGAGGGGTTGAATTTCCGGTTGGTAGCGATTATCTGAGTAGCGGCTATTGGCTTGCTTGTCTGTGGGAAAGGGCAAGATGGCCACCCCCTGCCCCTGGGTAATGGCGATCGACTGGCTATCGGGGGTAAAGATAAACTCGCCGCCGGCCGCAGTCTTGAGCGGTTGGGGTGCTTGGCCGTTGCGAATCAGCCATAGACTGACGTTGCTGGCATTTTTGCGGTCTGCCCGTTGTGCAACGATCGCGGAGCCATCCGGCGCGAGGTCAAACTTCAGGTTTTGATAGTCGCGATTGTCCAAAATCTTGGTGAGTTGGGCAGCTTTGGGCGGATCGGTGGTGGCATTCAAAATCAAGCCTGTGGTCACCGTGTAGAGCTGCTGCTCGGCAATGCTGGGGGTGTCTTTGGTTTGCAGGGTGCTGGTTTCTGTGGCCGAAAACAGGATTCGATCGCGATCGGGAAACAGCTTGAAGTCGTTCACCACCAAGCTGGGTGGGGTCAGCAGCATTTTGCGCTGCTGTGTCAGTTCATACACAATCAGCCGGCCAGCCTCTGCGCCTTCAGTGCCAATATAGGCAAAGGCCCGATCGCGCGATCGAAACTCCGAGGAGAAGGGTTCGATCGGCTTGTTTTGTTTGCGGGTGTCGTGGGCTTCCGGGCCTAGGGACAGGCGAAATGAGGTGCCATAGGGTACGGGGCGTTCCAGTGTGAAGGCCATCCGCGTGCCGGCCCAGCTAATTTTGCCCTCTAGGGGTGGGTCGAGCTTCAGGCTGGTTTCGACGCTTTTGCGATCCATGGGCCGGTTAAACATCAACACAAAGGCGCGATCGTTGGCCCCAATGGTTTGCCCATCCCAGGAAAATTCCCGCACCCGAGCGGCCGATCGATCGCCCAGCACAAAAATCCCCAAAATGGCGATCGCTAGCCCGCCGATCACCAGCCAAGCAACCCGATCGATCGGTTGCCACTGGCTCGATGCTTCGGGCTTGGGTTGAAAGGGGTTGCGTGCGTTTCGCCACATAACAGCTCAAGAAGACCAACAAAAAAGCGAACGAGGAAAGCAAATAAAGAAAGCGAATGCAGAAAGCGAACTAAAACGCCCATTGCAGTCGCCAACTGGATTGACACGGCCTGCCTGAGAACCTGTCATGACGGGGGCCGCAGCCTAGATGCCATCGCAGCGAGATCGCAGGAAACGGGATCGCAGAAAGCAAGAAGCTTAGGGGTGTCATCATTTTCCATAACTGAGTCTGAAATCGTCGATTTCCCGCGCCTCAATGGTCGTAACAAGGGGCTTAAGCCCCTTGCCCCCACGATCCGATCCGTTAACGGTGGAATCAGGGTTTCAGGGTAATTTCAGGGTTTCAGGGTAATTGATGACAGGCCCTAAGCCCTTTGTCACGATGGCTGGAGGATTAGCCAGCAACCCTGTCGGCGCGTTGCCCAAGGCCATAAAGCGATCATGGCTGGCTGTTGATTAACCCTAAAACTCATAGGGGTTTTCGGGTACGGGAATCTTTTGCATCGATTGTGGCTCAATGATCAACAGGCGATCGCCCTTGATCGTATCCACCGCCATTCGTCCGCGAATATCGAGCCAAGTGTCAGCCGGATAGTCTGGCATGGTGGCGGGGCGGCGCACCGGCAGTCCCAAGGGATAGGCATCGGCCGCACAACAGGTGATGGTGAAGCGGGAAATCCAAAAAATTTCTGACGGATAGCCATCCAGTTTGGTCACGAAGCCGCTGACGTTGACGGGCTGGTTGCGGTAGGCTTCCGGCTCGGGATAGACCTCCAAGGTGCGCACCCACTCAATGAGCGATCGCTGCTCGGGGCGCTTGTTGCTGCGAAAGGCCTTGGGAGCGCGGGCGATCGTGGTGGTGGTGTCACCAATGCCGCGCTGGATCGCTTTTTGGCTCGACAGGGGTTGCGGTGTAATCAAAAATCCCCCGATCGCTGCCAGCAGGAGCAACAGGGTGGCCCAGCCCTGGGGTAACAGGTTGACATGCTGTTCTGTGGCTTCACTCTCGGGATTGTTGGGGGCGCTATTCCAGGCCCGGCGGCGGGTTGATTTGGAGCGAACTAAGTCGATCGCCAAACTGGCCGCCGCCATTAGTAACACCAATCCCGCGACTACCGCCAACCAGTGATAGGCCGGGTGAATCAGCAGGGACAGACGACCACTGCGCCAATAGTGCAAGAGCAACGCTCCCCAGGCCGCGATCGCCGCCATGTCTGTCCAAGGCAGCCAGTTCGATCGACTTGGTTGTGACAACACGATCCAGTCAGCCCAATCCAGGCTTGGCGTAAAGGAATGGTTCCAATTGTACGAGGTCGGCTGCGGCCGATTGTGGCTGGGGGAGATCGAGCAACCCACCGATCGCGGCTGCGACTCAATAGGTTTATGGCTTAACTGGAGTTCAACTGGAGTTCAACTGGAGTTTGACCGGAGTTCAACTAGAGTTTGACGGGAAGGCTGAAGTGACCTATCCCGATCGGTGGTTAACCCTGGCGCGATCGCATCAACCGAGTCGATCGCGTCAGTTCAGGGGGTAGGATCGAAGCCAACTGTCCGATTTTGCCCTTGTCTTGCACTCTATGGCCGCGTCAGAGCCTGCGATCGCCCCTCCCAGTAGCACCCTCAATGCCCCCATTTTGTTGGTTGAGAGCGACGACTTGATTCTCGATCGCGCCTCCGCCGATCTCAAAAATGCCGGTTACGCCGTTGTCACCGTGCCCGATGCCCGCGCAGGGCTAGCCTATGCCCGCGATTTGCCTGTGTCGCTGGTGGTGGTCGATCGGCTGCTAGCCCCTGGTGAATCGGGTTTGTGGCTGTGCAACCAACTGCGATCGGCCGGCAACGTGGCCCCCGTGTTGCTGATCATGGCTCGCGACGAAGTTGAAGATCGCGCCGCCTGTTTGGAAGCGGGAGCCGATGATTACTTGCTCAAGCCCTACCGCAGCGAAAAATTATTGGAACTCGTGCGGCTGTACCTGCGCCCCATGGAAACCGGCAGTCCGCTGCTGCACTTTGCCGATTTAGCTTTGGATCTCGATCGCCGCGTCGCCATTCGCAGCGGACACACCATTCCGCTAACCATGAAAGAGTTCGAGCTGCTGCGCTACCTGATGGAAAATCCCCGGGAAGTGCTAACCCGCGAACAAATCCTCGAAAACGTTTGGGGCTACGACTTCATGGGCGAATCAAACATCATCGAAGTTTATGTGCGCTATCTGCGGCTCAAAATCGAAGATGAAGGTCAAAAACGCCTAATCCAAACGGTGCGCGGTGTTGGCTACGTTTTACGTGAAGCCTAGCAGCGCAGCCAATTCAAATTGTCGGCTTCAAATTTCAGAGTCAAACGCTCTGCCAGTGCCAAAATAGTCAGCAACTATTTCAAAGATTCAACTTCAAAGATTCAACTTCAAAGATTCAACTTCAAAGATTCAATGTCGCAATCAATTGCAGAGATTATCGAAATTCTGAAAGCCGATTATGGTCGTTTTCCCAAAGATCAGACCTTTGCAATTTACGAACCCGATGTGTACTTCAAAGATCCGACCAGTGAATTTCGGGGACTCGATCGCTACCGCAAAACAATCTCGTTTATCGATCGCTGGTTTCGTGATCCCGTCCTCCAGCTTCAACAAATTCAAGCCCCGGGCGATCGCCTCATTCGCACCGATTGGATGCTGACTTGGACTACACCATTGCCCTGGCAACCCCGGATTGCGATCGCCGGTTGGAGCGAACTGGGCCTGAGCGGTCGGGGCTTAATTAATTCGCACATTGATTATTGGCACTGCTCCACCTGGAATGTAGTTCAGCAGCATTTCGGCAGCGCTAACTTCTAGATCCCTATCTCCATAACGACTGGACTCAATGTGGGTTTAGGTTAATTCACGCCCTTCACTATCTTTGAGTCCGCCGGTCAAGATAACAATCAAGTCAACCAACATCCACATAAAACATCCCCCACAAGTAAACAACTGGACAAGCCCTACTGTGGTGTAGCCCAAGTAGAACCGATGGATCCCAAGCCCACCCAAGAAAAAGCACAACAGAGCCGCTGCAACCTTGGATTTGGGAGCTGGAGAGGGAGGGGGTGAAGAAGTCATCAGGAATCTCGATTTGGATACTTACACCAGTACTGAAAACAAGTGATTCTTACGAACCTAAAGCCATTATGCTTTCTCACGTATAATTGTCAAGGAGTATTCCTGATAACAATCCCCTTCATTGAAATCGCTGGCTTTACCTGATCGCTGGTTTCGTGATCCCGTCCTCCAGCTTCAACAAATTCAAGCCCCGGGCGATCGCCTCATTTGCACCGATTGGATGCTGACTTGGACTACACCATTGCCCTGGCAACCCCGGATTGCGATCGCCGGTTGGAGCGAACTGGGCCTGAGCGATCGGGGCTTAATTAATTCGCACATTGATTATTGGCACTGCTCCACCTGGAATGTAGTTCAGCAGCATTTCGGCATTGCGAAATCGGGCAGTCAACCCTAGACCAGATCCTGTCCGTGGCTGTCTTTGAGATCGCCAGTCAGAATGGCGATGGAGTCAATCAACGACCAAATTAAGCAGCCGCCACAGGTCAGCAACTGAACTACACCAATCCAGGTGTGGCCTAAATAAAACCGATGTATCCCCAATCCACCTAGCAAAAAACACAAAATTGCGGCTGTATTTTTAGATTTCGGAGGATGATCGGAGGTCATAGTGAATAATCTGATGAGGTCTAGAATCTAATGATGTCTAGCCAGAAAGAGTTTTAAGAATGTAATCAAGCCTCCATCTTCACGACCTTACCTAACTTTTCCAATCAGCGTCAGTGAACAGTCAACAGCCCTAGATCCCAAGCATCCTGTCAGTCATCTGCCCTTGCAATCCATCAAGTGTTGGTGACACTGGAATCGCGTTTGGAGCGATGTTATCGTTCGGTGACCAATCAGAGATCAATCAGAGATCAAGCCGAAATTCTGGAGGTTTACAACTCTGGAAGTTAACAGTCCAGAACCGGATTGCAGTTAGCACAATTGCCGTGAGCGCAATTACTGCTGCCGTGAGTGCAATTACTGCACCACAATCTTGCCAGCCATACCAGCGCCACGGTGAGGAGCGCAGTAGTAGGTGTAAGTGCCAGCGGGCAGGTCGCTCGGCAGAGTAAATCCTGCTTCGCCTTTGCCCTGCAGTTGGCCCAATTGCTTTACCTGAGCAACGTCAAACTTTGAGGCATCCTCGAACACCACGTTGTGGGGCAAGCCGGCGGGGTTTGACCAAACGATCGTGTCGCCAGCTTTGGCAGTCACGGTTTCGGGCGAAAACTTCAGCATGGTGTTCATTTCCACCGAGTGGCTTTCGGCAAGGGCGTTGGGTGCAACGGCCAA
The DNA here is from genome assembly GCA_004292515.1 of Oscillatoriales cyanobacterium. GTDB lineage: Bacteria > Cyanobacteriota > Cyanobacteriia > CACIAM-69d > CACIAM-69d > CACIAM-69d. The sequence continues at coordinate 24,608 of RDXB01000076.1, read as the reverse complement.
CAGCGCACCGGCAAACAACACGACGGCGGCAACCAACAGGCTGGCGCGACGGGCGATCGATTTCATCCAAGCTTTCATGGGTCAAAAACTCATGTGAAGGGTTCAACAGGTTGAATTCTATCGCTCTCGCGGTGCGACGGTATGGTTTTGAGACAAGTTTTGGGGGCAGATGAGCGATCGCTCTAGGGTTCTGGAAGGGGGACGATCGCCCCTAGGAGGCTGACTGAGCGCGATTGCCCGACGGCAGCAAATAGATCGCCCCTGAAATCACCGTCAGGGCCACCGAAACCCAAAACACCCCGATCGCCCAAATCCCATAGGCATCCATCGCCGGGGCCAACAACAGGGCGATCGCCGCAATTTGGCTGACGGTTTTGAGTTTGCCCCAGAGGTTTGCCCCAGAGATACTGGTTTGGTTGACCCGCCACCCGGCGATCGTCAGCTCCCGCGCCAAAATCACAAATACACTCCAGGCCGGAATTCGCCCCAGCTCCACCAACAGCAACAGGGGAGCCAACACCAGCAGCTTATCGACCAGTGGATCGAGAAACTTGCCCAAATCCGTCACCTGATTGAGCTTGCGGGCCAGGTAGCCATCGAGCCAATCGGTGCCTGCCGCCAGCAAAAACACACCCAACGACCACCAGCGATCGCCATCGGTCGGCTCACCGCTTAACCACCACAACAGCAGCGGCACACCGGCCAAGCGCGACACCGTAATCCAAGTGGGTAAATTCACAAGCCAAAGTCCTCAATGACGGGTGGGGCGATCGCGGCGATCGCGGCGATTGGGTGATCGTTGGTCGTTGTCCCTAAATGTTGTCCCTAAATAAAGCCGTTGTTCCTAGATAAAGCGGGTGAGCTGTACCCGATAGCGTTCTTTTTTGGTGATGGCGATCTCCCCGATCGACAAGCGCCCCTTGCCCGCCAACACCACCAAATCACCGGACTTCAGCAGGTGGCTGGTGCTGGTGATGTCCTTCCAGTTCACCCGCACATCGCCGCCCGAAATCGCTTCTGCCATTTTGCTGCGGGACATACCAAAACCTGCCGAGGCGATCGCATCCAACCGCAAGGAGGCTTCCACTGTGGTCATTTCCTTCTTTTTGGGTTCACGGACTTTCAGTTCCTCAAAGGAAATGACGCGGGTTTTGACCGGTACCGATCGCACTTGGGTTAGATGAAATTCTAAATATTCCACCACCTCGGGCGAGACGATCGCCTGGGCCCCGCGCTCGCCTTGCACCAACAGATCGCCCACCTTGTCGCGCACCAGCCCCGTGCCCAACAGCGCCCCCAAAAAGTCGCGATGGGTGGCTGAGTCAAACAAGAAGTTCCCGGCAATTTCGATCGCCGCCACCTCGATCGATTCCGTGATCAGCGGCAACTCGGCTCGTGTGAAGGCCACCCGCTGCCGTTCCGCCTGGGGATAGCCACCCCAGGGCAAAAACACAACTTCCGACAAGGTGCCAAACAGGGTTTGAATTTCAGCCACATCCGGCGGGGCCAGAAAATCGCTCACGGCCGGCTCCCAGGTTTTGATCGCTTGGTCGGCCAGGTCGATCGCCCGTGCAATCAAATCTCGATTAGTGGCACGCTTGAGCAGGGTTTCGCGAGGTAGCACGGCAGGAAAACACTAGAGAAACAGTAGGAAAATGCGAGGAAACGGGCAGCGGCCCAGAGATTGATCGTTCCTAGCCCTTGGGAATTGGCGCAACCCATCCCAGCCGCTAGCTGCTGACCGAAATATGGGTTAGAAAATACGGTAGCGTTGTCCATAAGAATACCAACCCCACCCATTGCCGTGATGCAAGCTGACGGATTTAGCGGTCAATCGGCCCAAGCAGAAGTTGTTCGGTTGCGCGACGAGTTGCAAATGCGCGATCGGTTGGTGCAGCAGCTTTCCCAGGAGTTGTTCCGCCTGGTGAAGGGAAATGCCGGCTTGGTGCCGACCTCCGACACCTCCGAGCGGCATCAAACGGAAATGCAAGCCCTGCGCGATCGGGTGCGGGAAGTGGAAGAACAGGTGGCCTTTTATCAAGACCAACTGGCCGATCGCGATTCGGAAATCTATCAGCTTCGGCAATCGGTGCAAGAACTGGGCGATCGCAGCCGGATGTTGGAGCAAACGATCCAAGAGTTGCCCAACGTTTACCGATCGAAGTTTGAAGACCGCCTCGGTGCAATTAAAGATCGCGTGCAGCAACTGCAACAGGAAAACCGCAACCTGCAAGCGGAATTGCAAAGCGTCAGCTATCGCCTCGCCGTCAGCAGCCGTCGCCCCGGCAGCCTCGACCTACCAGAATTCGCAGGCGAAACGGCTTAGAGAAACGGCTTAGAGGATGTCTGGAAGGCATCTTTTGGCCCGGGCCAAGCATCGATAGGTGTGGGGGGCAAGCCCCTCAAGCCCCTTGCCTACGTTGCTCGCTCGGGCATATTGCTCATTCGGGTATATTGCTCGTTCGGGTATATTGCTCGTTCGGGTATATTGCTCGTTCGGGTATATTGCTTGCTCGGGTATATTGCTCGCTCGGGCATACAGAGTTAGGACTTAGTTAGAACTTACGCAAAACCTTGACTCCCCATGGTGGAGTCAGAATTTCGGGTGATGTGGCAGCCTCTACCCCCGAGATAACTCTGAATCAGAACGTTACAAGCAATCGAAAGCCCCTGTGAAAGCGATAGTCTGGAGAGAGTTCAGACGATCGCTCCGCCCTTGCGACAGCAATCACTGGTCTTTGCTTGAGTAGAAATTGCTATCACCAGCTGCGGCACTGATCCGCACAACTGCATTCACTGCATTTCTGGGTGTGGCTGGAGCCCCCAACTGACCGAGATTGCTGGCATCGATCAATCAATCCAATCTTGGTGTTGATCCCTTGCTGGCGATCGGCTGCATCACGAAACGCTGAATGTCTGATCCAAGATGCATTTTTTAGTGATGTGTTTAATCACCTCTCCCCACGGGGATGAGCGTGATGAAGTGATTGATTTGTGGTCGTTTGTGCAGTCTTCACCGGTCGATCGCCGCCAGCTCGATTGGGAGGATATGGCCCGATCGAGGTCAAGCTCAAGGACTGGCCTGTTTGCTCTCTGCTTCCGAGTGGTTGTTGAATGCTGATTGCGGCACAGCCCAGCCAGCGTAGACCTGTGGTTGCGTAAACCTGGGGTTCTCGATCGCACCGATGGGCATCAATTTTGGGCGGTGATTTTTTACTCGATCGCAGACTTTACTACTTATGCCGGTTTCGCCCGATCCCTTTCCTGCCTCTAAAGCCCCCCTCCAACTCTTGCTGTTTGTGGATCACCGAGCGGTGTCCTGGGAGCAAGCCAGTTCAATTCAGGATCGGTTGCGATCCCTCCAAACGGATTACCCCTTCTCCTTCGACATTGTGGATGTGGCTGCCCAGCCCTATGTGGCTGAACATTTCCGGTTAATTGCCACGCCAGCCCTGGTCAAGGTGCATCCCCTGCCCCGCCAAATCATGACGGGTATGGACTTGGCGCAACAGCTTGAGCTTTGGTGGGATCGCTGGCAAGAGGCTGTGCAGGCGGCGATCGAGCAAAATCCCGAAATAGCGGTGGCTGGCTTTAGCCAAGAGGCGATGCAGTCATCGTTGGCCACTTCTTCAGAAGTGATTCGGCTGTCCGATGAGGTGTTTCGGCTGGGCCGCGAAAAGGTGGAGCTACAAGAGCTATTGCAATTTAAAGATCGGGCGATCGAGATTTTGGCCCATGACCTGCGAAACCCTTTGGCGGCCGCTTCGATGGCCATAGAGACCCTGGAATATAGCTATCGTCCCAACACGATCCAGTCGGCCCAAATGACCGATAGCTTGCGCGAACGGTTGTTGATTCAGGCGCGCAACCAAATTCGGGCGATCGACCGGCTGATTGCCAACCTGCTAGAGGTGGCCCAAAGCGAAGGCTCAGAAGCGGATATCCAGCCCCAGCCGGTGGATCTCAAGGCCCTTTGTTTTGGGGCGATCGATACCTTTAGCGATCGGATGACGGTCAAGAAACAAACCCTGGAAACCGATATTCCTCAAGATTTGCCGACGGTCTATGCCGATCGCGATCGGATTTACCAAGTGATCGCCAACCTGATCGACAACGCGATCAAATACACCCCCGATGGCGGCTCCATCAACATCGCCACCCTGCACCGCACCAGCCAGAAAGTGCAAGTCAGCATCTGTGACAGCGGCCCCGGCATTCCCGACAATCAACGGGACTCGATTTTTAAAGAGCGCTTTCGGCTCCAGCGCGATCAACAGGCCGAGGGCTATGGCATTGGCTTGGCTGCCTGTCAGCGCACCATTCGCGCCCACTATGGCCAAATTTGGGTGGACGAGCGACCGGGGGGTGGCAGTTGTTTTCACTTCACGTTGCCGGTCTATGCCCGATCGTTCCCCTAGTGGCGATCCCTGGAACGACACCCCCTCAGTCCCCAGCCGCTCAGGGATTGGAGATTGCTAGGAGCAACGGTTGATCGGCAATGTTTAGGGGCTAGGGCCTGTCGTCATTTCGCCCCAAACCCCGATTCCACCGGTACGAGATCGTGGGGCGGCAAGGGGCTTAAGCCCCTTGTTACGACAATTGGGGCATGGAAAATCAACGATTTCAGTTTGATCCCAGAATGATAATGACCGGCATTAACGCTGGCGGACTGGACTCTGGTGTTTGGCCTCGCACTTTAAGCTTGCCAAGCTAGTCAAGTCGGGCTGCACTCGCGATCGGGCTTGTGACAGTTACCGAGCCCTTTGTTTGGTTTTTGTTCTAATTTAGTTGTCTGGACAACCCGACAAAGCCCGATCGCCCCGATGGCCGCCTAGACCGGTCAAACCCAGCACTCAGAAGCGTCAGATCGATTGGGCTAGCCATATAAATCCCCGAGAAACATAACGGATTTGAATCATAAAAATTGCAACAAACCGCAACAAAACCGACAATTGATTTTATCGAATTGTGTCAGATCCTCGATTTGCGTATCAGCGCCAATCGGCGATCTGGTACAAGTGCCTAGATAGCAAGCGTTTCGCGTTCCCCATCCTCATCCCAACCCAGCCGCAGGAGAGAGTACCGGATGTTCACCTACGTCAAGCCCGCCGTGCGCCACGTCCAACCCGAAGAGCTTCGGGGGCGGTCTTTAGTCAAGGTGGTCTACGTCGTTCTGGAAGCACAGTACCAGAGCGCCTTGACGGCAGCGGTCAAGTCGATTAATGCCAACAATCCGAACGTAGCCGTGGAAATCAGCGGCTATTTGATCGAGGAATTGCGCAGCCCTGAAAATTACGAAGCCTTTTGTGAGGATGTGGCCCGCGCCAACATCTTCATTGCTTCCTTGATCTTTATCGAAGACCTGGCCGAGAAGGTAGTCGCCGCCGTGCAGCCCCACCGCGATCGCCTTGATGCGGCCGTGGTGTTTCCCTCCATGCCCCCGGTGATGCGGCTAAACAAGCTGGGCACCTTCTCGATGGCGCAGTTGGGCCAGTCCAAGAGCGTGATCGGCGAATTTATGAAGAAGCGCAAACAGCAAAACGGCAGCGGCTTTGAAGACGCGATGCTGAAACTGTTGCGGACGCTGCCGAACGTGTTGAAATTCCTGCCCGTGGAAAAGGCGCAGGATGCCCGTAGCTTCATGCTCAGTTTCCAATATTGGCTGGGTGGCTCGCCGGAGAACCTAGAAAACTTCCTGCTGATGCTGGCCGATAAATATGTCTTCAAGACCGACAAATCGGGCCGTGATCAGTCCGTTGAAAAAATTGATTTGGACTATGCCGAACCGGTGACCTATCCCGACATGGGGATTTGGCATCCGCTCGCGCCAAAGATGTTTGAGGATACGAACGAGTATTTGGCTTGGTACCGTAGCTCGGAAGTGGTGCCCGATGCGGTGCGCGATCCCGATGCGCCCTGCGTGGGTTTGGTGTTGCAGCGGACGCACTTGGTGACGGGCGACGATGCGCACTATGTGGGCATGGTGCAGGAGTTTGAAGCCCAAGGCGCAAAGGTGATCCCGGTGTTTGCGGGGGGCTTGGACTTCTCGAAGCCGGTGGATAAATATTTCTATTTGCCGAGCAAAAATGGCGGCGAACCGACGACGATCGTGGATGCGGTGGTGTCGCTGACCGGGTTTGCCCTGGTGGGGGGCCCGGCGCGGCAGGATCACCCAAAGGCGATCGAGTCCCTGAAGCGGCTGAACCGACCCTACATGGTGGCGCTGCCATTGGTGTTCCAAACCACCGAGGAGTGGGAAGAAAGCGAGCTGGGCTTGCACCCGATCCAAGTGGCGCTGCAAATTGCGATTCCTGAGTTGGATGGGGCGATCGAACCGATTATTGTTTCCGGTCGCGATGGCAACACGGGCAAGGCGATCGCACTGCAAGATCGGATTCAGGCGATCGCCGAGCGCGCCCTCAAGTGGGCCAACCTGCGCCGCAAGCCGAAGCTGCACAAGAAAGTGGCGATCACCGTCTTCAGCTTCCCGCCGGACAAGGGCAACGTGGGCACAGCGGCTTATCTGGATGTGTTTGGCTCGATCCATGAGGTGCTCCAGGGCCTGAAGCGCGAAGGCTACGACGTGCAAGATGTGCCCGAGTCGGCAAAGGAGCTGATGGAATCCGTCCTGAAGGATGCCCAGGCCCAATACGCCAGCCCTGAGCTGAACGTGGCCTACCGGATGAGCGTGGCGGAATACGAAAAGCTGACCCCCTACTCCCAAAAGCTGGAAGAAAACTGGGGCAAGCCACCGGGGAACCTGAACAGCGATGGCCAAAACCTGTTGGTGTTTGGCAAGCATTTCGGCAATGTGTTTATCGGTGTGCAGCCCACCTTTGGCTATGAAGGCGACCCGATGTTGCTGCTGTTCTCGCGATCGGCCAGCCCCCACCACGGGTTCGCCGCCTACTACACCTATCTGGAAAAGGTTTGGGGTGCGGATGCGGTGCTGCACTTCGGAACCCACGGATCACTGGAGTTCATGCCCGGCAAGCAAATCGGTATGTCCAACGATTGCTATCCCGACAGCCTGATCGGTTCGATCCCCAACCTTTACTACTACGCGGCCAACAACCCCAGCGAAGCGACGATCGCCAAGCGTCGGGGCTATGCGGAAACCATTTCCTACCTGACCCCGCCTGCGGAAAATGCCGGCCTCTATAAGGGTCTGAAGGAACTGAGCGATCTGATTGGTTCCTACCAAACCCTGAAGGACACAGGCCGCGGCCCCTCGATCGTCGATGCGATCATCGAGCAAGCCCGCGCCGTCAACTTGGATAAGGATGTGGAACTGCCGGCAACGGCCGGCAAGGATCTCAGCTCCGAGCAGCGGGACACCGTGGTCGGTTCCGTCTACCGCAAGCTGATGGAAATCGAGTCGCGCTTGCTGCCCTGTGGATTGCACGTGATTGGCAAACCACCCACGGCCGAAGAAGCGGTGGCCACCCTGGTGAACATTGCCGCCCTCGATCGCCCCGAAGACGGGATCATCGCCCTGCCTCGGATCATCGCCAACAGCATCTATCGCGACATCGAAGAGATCTACCGCAACAGCGACAAGGGCGTGCTGGCCGATGTGGAGCTGTTGCAGCAAATCACCTTAGCTACCCGTGTGGCAGTGAAGGCAATGGTTGATGCCCAAATCGATACGGATGGTCGCCTCTCGAAACTGGCGAAGTTCAACTTCTTCGGCTTTGGTACCCAAAAGCAACCTTGGGTCGAAGCTCTGAGTGAGGCTGGGTTTGACAACGTCGATCGCGAAGGTCTCAAGCCCCTGTTTGAATACCTGGAATTCTGCCTCCAGCAAATTGTGGCCGACAACGAAATGGCCTCCTTGCTGCGAGCTTTGGAAGGGGAATACATCCTGCCCGGCCCCGGCGGCGACCCCGTACGCAACCCGGATGTGCTGCCCACCGGCAAGAACATGCACGCCCTCGATCCCCAGTCGATTCCGACCACGGCGGCGGTGCAGTCTGCCAAGGTGGTGGTTGATCGACTACTCGATCGGCAACGGGCCGAAAACGACGGCGCATACCCCGAGACGATCGCCTGCGTCCTCTGGGGAACCGACAACATCAAAACCTACGGCGAATCCCTGGCCCAAATCCTCTGGCTGGTGGGCGTGAAACCCGTGCCCGATGCCCTGGGCCGCGTCAACAAGCTGGAACTCGTGCCCCTGTCAGAGCTGGGCCGCCCCCGAATCGACACGGTGATCACCTGCTCCGGCGTGTTCCGAGATCTGTTTGTGAACCAAATGGCCCTGCTCGATCGCGCCGTCAAGATGGCCGCCGAAGCCGACGAGCCGTTGGAAATGAACTTTGTCCGCAAACACGCCCTCAGTCAAGCCGAAGAGCTAGGCATCAACCTGCGTCAAGCCGCCACCCGTGTGTTCACCAACTCCTCCGGCTCCTACTCCACCAACGTCGGTCTAGCGGTGGAAAACGGCACTTGGGAACAGGAAAAAGACCTGCAAGACATGTACCTATCGCGCAAGTCCTTTGCCTTCTCCGCCGACAACCCCGGCGAAATGGAGCAGTCGCGTGACGTGTTGGAGCGCGCCCTCAAAACTGTGGACGTGACCTTCCAGAACCTGGATTCGTCGGAAATTTCCATGACCGACGTGTCACACTACTACGACTCCGACCCGACCAAGGTGGTGGCCAGCCTCCGCGCCGACGGCAAAAAGCCCGCCGCCTACATGGCCGACACCAGCACCGCCAACGCCCAAGTACGCACCCTGTCGGAAACCGTCCGGCTGGATGCTCGCACCAAGATGTTGAATCCCAAGTGGTATGAAGGGATGCTTTCCCACGGCTACGAAGGGGTGCGCGAGCTAGCCAAGCGTCTGAATAACACCCTGGGCTGGAGCGCCACGGCAGATGCGGTGGATAACTGGGTCTACGAAGATACAAACGACACCTTTATCGCCGACCCTGAAATGTGCAAGCGGCTGATGGATCTGAATCCTCACTCCTTCCGCCGGATGCTGGGCACGCTCCTAGAAGCCAACGGCCGCGGCTATTGGGACACGAGCGATGAAAACCTCGATCGCCTGCGCGACCTCTACCAAGAAGTGGAAGACCGCATCGAAGGCATCGAGTAGCATCTTCGGTATCTTCTGCTGGCATACCCAGCACTAATTGCTAGCATGGAGATAGGCTTTTCTATCTCCATGCTTTCTATGTTTAAGAGGGCTTAGTCTGAAATGTATATCAAGCGTCTAGAGCTAGAGAATTATCGAGGATTTAAAAACTTAGTTATTGATTTTTCTAATTCCTCTAAGAATTTAGCAGTTCTCGTTGGTGTTAATGGCTCAGGTAAGTCATCTGTTCTAGATGCACTAGCAACCCTTCTTGATCAATTAGTCCGAGAACTACTCTCAGTGAACCGACGTTCACCAGCTTTCAGAACAGCACGCATTCAAGGAATTAGTGAAAGTGATATCAACATCAGCTCGAATAGTCTGAATTTGAAAATTGAGACAGTTCTAGACAGTAGCTGTGCAATTATTCCCTGGCAATTATCGTTGACGAGAAGTGATTATGAACCTGAAGCAGAAATTGATGAAGGATTAGATGTAGAAGAATCCAGTTCAGAGACTGCTACTTTACAGAAAAATGTAAACCCACCATCCTTTGATTTCAAAGTGGACACTGATGAAGTATCAAAATTTCTCAGTGATGTCATGGTAAGGGAAGATACTTTTGTGCCTTCCCCTCTCCTGGTTTACTACAAAACTCATCGAATTATTGTTGATTCTTCTGCTTATGATAGATATTCATCGGGGCGCTCATACAGTGCCTATCGCGACGCACTATCTACTAAAGAAATAAACAGCTTCAGGGATTTTTTCAATTGGTTTAAAGATCAAGAAGATGTCGAAAATGAAAAACGACTTCGAGAAGACCCTAATTATAGGCTTGCTGAGCTAGAGGTTGTCAGGCTAGCAATTACCAAATTTCTAGACGGATTTCCTTGCTCCAAGTTTCAGGATTTAAGAGTTGAGCGGACTATCCAAGAGACATCGCTGGGTAGAGTCTTAACTCTGCCCTCCTTAACAATCAAAAAAAATGAAACTAAGCTGAGGATAGATCAACTCTCTGATGGCGAGAAAAATCTGTTGATGCTAGTACTTGATATTGCCAGAAGATTTACTATCCTCAACAGAGGAAAAGGTAAAAGTGTGGCAGAGTTGTTAGAAGGAGAGGGCGTAGTTTTGATCGATGAGGTTGATTTGCATCTGCACCCTAGTTGGCAACGGACTATTTTGCCTGCGTTGATAGCGACTTTTCCTAATTGCCAGTTTATTGTGACGACTCATTCGCCTCAGGTCATTAGCTCAGTACCGAGCGAGTCAATCTTTGTCTTAGATAGCGGCTCAGCCATTCATAATCCTGGCTATACCTATGGTAGAGAAGCAAATTCCATCCTTCAAGAATTAATGGGTGTTTCTGAGCGAATTCCCAAGATCCAGGAAAAGCTTGATGAATGCTCTAATCTTATCAATGACGAGAAATTTGCAGAAGCTAAGGAAAAACTCAAATCCTTGAGAGATGTTTTGGGAGATACTGATCCAGATATCATCTACCTTTCAACCACGATCGCAATGTTTGAGTAGACTTATTCTTGATTTTTGTCCACAATTTCGAGTTTGCTGACTAGCTTTGATAGCCATGAAGTACATCCGTAAAGGGAAGGAACCCAATTATTTGAAACAATACCGAAATAAGGTATGCAATTCTTGGGTGGATAAGTCCCAAAAAATCAGAATGACCCCAAAGCAGGGTTATGAAGCTAGCGATATGCCAAAAGCTCAACTACTAGAAACATTAATAGAGGAACAAGGATCAATTTGTTGCTACTGTATGCGTAGAATTTCAAAAAGCTCCAAGCAGCTACCTCATATTGAGCATTATCTCCCTCAGTCATCGCATCCTGAACTTGCTTTAGACTATAAAAATTTGCTAGCAGTTTGCCAAGGTGAATATAGCGATAAATCAGGCAATAAAGATTGGCATTGTGATCATAGAAAGGCCAATGGACTCCTGAGATTCTTAAATCCACTGAATGAAAATTGCGAACAGGTTCTACAATACACGAATGAAGGACGTATAAAGTCTGACAGAGCTGATGTAGAGCAGGATATAGATTTGCTGAATCTAAACTCTGATGCACTCAAAAAAGAAAGGAAGAAAGCGATTGAAGCCACTCTTAATGCAATAGGTAGAAGATTTAAAGGATCTACAGTTACAAAGCTATTCATAAAAGACAGAATAGAGAAGTTTGCTTCTCGAAATGAAGATGGATATTTTGAACCGTATTGTCAAGCTGTTATTTTTATTCTCCAGAAGCTGCTGTCAAAAGCCCGGTAGAACTGCATTTTGTATATCTTGGGTCTTCAGATGTGAAGTTGAGCCGAATTTTGAGCGATTTGTGCAACTTTTGAAGTCGATCGGGCTGGCGGAATGGCGGCCCAAGGATGAGCGATATCGCTTTGCTGATCTTTATGTCTATGGATTCAATATGAACAAGAAAGGGATGCGATAGATGCGATCGCCTCACAACCTAGCCCCTAGCCAAATCTCAAACTCCTGTTAGACTGACGGCGATCGCCAGTTCTCGTCGTTTTTCTAGCAGGTTGGGTGACACAACGTCGTCGGCTCCCGCAGCTTGAGCAAAGTCCACTTCAGCGGATTCTGATTGGGGCGCTGTTCTTTGCCTTTACGCTGAGTATTTCGATCGCCGGGTACATGTTGGCGGGCTGGTCGTTTATCGATGCCGCTTACATGACCATCATCACCGTCTTTGGAGTTGGCTATGGGGAAATTGGCCCCATGACCCCCGAGCTACGGGCCTTCACGATTTTTGTGATTGTCGCGGGCACTTCTTCAGCGGTCTACACTGTTGGAGGTTTTTTCCAAGCCCTTGCCGAAGGGGAAATGAACCGGCTATTGGGGGCTAGACGGATGAGTCGGGAAATCGATCGCTTACAGAATCACGTCATTATCTGTGGATTGGGTCGCATTGGCCGGCTGTTGGCGCGCAAGCTGGCCGATTCTGAGCAAGCCTTTGTGGTGATTGATTCCAACCCCGATCGCGTGGAGCGTGGGATCAATTTGGGCTATTTGGTCTATGAGGGCAACGCCACCGACGAAGCCGTATTGCGGGCGGCGGGCATTGAGCGGGCCAAGGCCCTGGCGACGGTGTTGCCCGACGATGCGGAAAATGTGTTTATTACCCTGACGGCGCGGGGCATGAACCCCCGGATGACGATCGTGGCGCGGGGCGAAACGGCGAGCACCGAAAACAAGCTGAAACTGGCCGGAGCCGATCGCGTTGTGTTGCCTGCCAGTATTGGAGCCGAGCGGATTGCCCAAATTCTAAATCACCCGTCAACGCTTTACTTTTTGGAAGAGGATGCCGGTCGCGCGGCCTTAAGCGAAATGTTGCTGCGCCTAGACTACATCCAACTCACCTTTAGCCAATCGAACGATCGGGGATGTGGAAGTGCGGGGAAAAGGGACATTTATAGTAGTGGCGTTGTTGCAGGGCGGGGGGATGACGCTGGTGCATCCGCCTCAGTCTACGGTGCTCGGCGTGGGCGATACGCTGATTGTGATGGGGCACAGCGACGATATGCCCACCTCGGTGTTGGGCAGGACGCAGAGCCGAACCCAGCGTTATCGTGGACTCATGCAATAGGGCGTGCCCCAATCGCGATAATTGCGATCGCGCCTCAAGGGGGCAGTGCTTGCCCAGATTGTGGGTGCGATTGGGTTAGGACATTGTAGGCAAGTATGAGACATCGAGCATGGATGCAGCGCCGACCCAATGGTGGGCAGCGGCGAAGCTGGAGAAATTTAGCGATTTGCCAAGCCGGCCGATCGCCTCGCTGGGTGTGGGCTGGTCTGTTGGCCCTGTGGATTGGGGTGCTGGGTTGGAGCTGGGATCAGCCTGCCGCCCGGGCCGAGAGCTTGGGTGACTTGCAGCGGCTGTTTCGAAATGCGGTTTGTCGGCAATGCGATTTGAGCTATGCCAACTTATCCGGGGTGAATTTGACCGATGCCTATTTGGGTGATGCGGATTTGGTGGGGACGAATTTGCAGGGCGCAACGCTCGATCGCACGGATCTGAGTCGGATTCGATCGATTGGGGCTAATTTTCAGCGCGTCCGGGGCGATCGCACCAATCTCACCAGTGCCGACCTGAGTGGAGCGGATCTCAGCAACGCCATTCTGACGGCGGCCCTGCTGAACCGGGCCACGATCGTCAGTGCCACCCTTGCATCGGTGGATTTGGCCGAAGCAGAGATGACCGAAGCCGACCTGCGCGATAGCAACTTGGCGCGGGGCACGTTGGTCAAGGCCAATCTAACCCGCGCGGCCCTGACCTATGCCCGCTTGCCCCAGTCCAACTTGCGAGGGGCGATCTTGCGGCGAGCAGATTTGCGCACCACAGATTTGACGGGAGCGGACTTGACCGGCGCAGATCTAACCGAAGCCAACCTGACCGGCGCGGCGATCGAGGGAGCCATCTTCAAGGATGCGATCTTCTGTGGGACGCGACTGACTAGTGGCGAAGTCAACAATCAAGGCTGCCCGCCATTGCCCGCAGGTGATACCATCAAAGGCGGGAAATTTTAACCTGATTTAACCGATACCGCGCACTGGACGGACGTTATGGATATCATCACCTTGGGCTGGGTTGGCTTGTTAACGGTTTTTTCGTTTTCGATCTCAATGGTGATTTGGGGCCGCAACGGCTTCTAAGGCTGGTTGCCACATTAGCCAAACCCACAGAATCGCCTGGGATCAAGCTGAAACGGTTGATTTTCCATGCTCCAGCCGTCGTAACAAGGGGCTTAAGCCCCTTGCTGCCCAGCGATCCGCTAACGGCAGAGTCAGGGTTTTAGGCGAAACGACGACACCCCCTAAGCCCCTTGTTGCGGCCAATGGAGCATTACGATAGGAGCGTTGTTCCTAGATTTCGATCAAGTTTTTTAGTTTTTGAAATTCCACTTTTTCAACCCTGTTCAATCCTGTTTAAAGGCGGCTCATGGAAAACTCAGCTCTCACGGTTCTGTCGATCGTGGCTATGGGGTTGATGGTGGTGGTCACGGGCGGTGTGGTCTATTTGACCGCCGCTGAATGGCGCGATCGCCGCCGCCAAAAAGGCCCCCAAAAGTAGGTTTGGTTGCGCTGCTAGCTTGCTCGCCCGTTTCCCAAGTTTCCAATCACCACCATTGGCTCCCATTTCAGCGCCCAAAACCATGAATCCAGATCTACTCGCCTTGGATTTTGATGGGGTGTTGTGCGATGGGTTGTTGGAATATTTCGCGGTGGCACGGCAAACCCATCAACAACTGTGGCAACGAACTGAGCCGATCGCCCCGGAGATTGCCGATCGCTTCTATCCCCTCCGACCGGCGATCGAAACGGGTTGGGAAATGCCGGTTTTGATCCAAGCTTTGGTGGAAGATCGATCGCCCACTGAGATCTTGCAAAACTGGCGATCGATTGCCACCGAAATTATCCAGCGCGATCGCCTAGAACCGGCTCAATTGTCTCAACAACTGGATGGCAACCGCGATCGCTGGATTGCCGGAGATCTCGACGGTTGGCTCGATCTCCATCGCTTTTTTCCCGGCACGATCAACCGACTACAAGCAATCTTAGCCAGTGCCGAAACGGAGCTGGTGATCATCACCACCAAAGAAGAACGCTTCGTGCGGCAATTGCTCGATCGCGCAGGCGTAGACCATCAGGCGATCGCCATCTTTGGGAAAGCCACCCAACGCCCCAAGGCCGAAACCCTCAAGCAATGGCTCGGCCAAAAAGCCCACATTTGGTTTGTGGAAGATATGCTGCCCACGCTGCACAAGGTGGCGCGGGAACCGATGCTCGATCAGGTGCAATTATTCCTAGCTGATTGGGGCTACAACACCGCCAGCGATCGCGCCTCGATTGTTGCCAGCGATCGGATTCGGTTGTTGTCGCTCGATCGGTTTGCCCAGCCCTTTGGAGATTGGTTAGCCCAGTCCTGAAGCCTGTGGTCAAATCGCCCCAAGTCCTGATTCCTCCGTTAGCGGATCGTAGGGGGCAAGGGGCTTAAGCCTCTTGTCTAGGATGGCTGACGGATGAAAGATCAGCCGTTTTAGCCTTCCACAACCGCTCCTAGAACGGTCAGGATTGGGATAGGATAAGCGCGATCGCCCGTTAGCTATGTTCTTCCACCATGTCGTTGCAGCTTTACAACACCCTCACCCGTCGCAAAGAACCCTTTGAGCCGATCGAGCCGGGTCGGGTGCGGATGTATTGCTGCGGCGTGACGGTCTATGACTATTGCCACCTGGGCCACGCGCGATCATATATTGCCTGGGATACGCTGCGGCGGTTCCTGCAATGGCGCGGCTACGACGTGCGCTATGTGCAGAACTTCACCGATATTGATGACAAAATCCTCAACCGCGCCCGCAGAGAAGAAACCACCATGGAGGCGATCGCCGATCGCTACACCACCACCTACTTCGAGGACATGGCCCGGCTAAACATCCTAGAAGCCGATGTTTATCCCCGCGCCACCCACACCCTCAACGGCATCCAACGCCTAATCGCCGACTTAGAAGCCAAAGGCATGGCCTACGCTTCCGGCGGCGATGTGTATTTCGCGGTACGGAAGTTCGCGGACTATGGCAAGCTGTCGGGCCGCAAGCTCGACGATCTGCAAGCCGGGGCCAGCGGCCGCACCGACGAAGAAGCCACCAAAAAACAAGATCCCTTCGACTTTGCCCTCTGGAAAGCAGCCAAGCCCGACGAACCCGCCTGGGAATCGCCTTGGGGGCCCGGTCGCCCCGGCTGGCACATTGAATGCTCGGCCATGGTGCGCCAAGAACTGGGCGACAGCATCGATATCCATGTGGGCGGCGGCGACTTGGTATTTCCCCACCACGAAAACGAAATTGCCCAATCGGAAGCCGCCACGGGCCATCCCCTCGCCCGCTTTTGGTTGCATAACGGGATGGTGAACGTGGGGGGCGAAAAGATGTCCAAGTCTCTGGGCAACTTCACCACGATTCGATCGCTGCTGGATGCGCCTGAGGGGCCGCACCCGATGGCCCTGCGGTTGTTTGTGCTGCAAGGTCACTACCGCAAACCGATGGACTTTACCGACGAGGCGATCGAGGCGGCCAAAAACGCCTGGAACACCCTCAAGGATGGGTTGCTGTTTGAGGGTCTCGGAGATCTAAACGGCACGGAAACCTACGACCCGACGGCACTCGATCGCTTCCGGCAAGCAATGGACGACGACCTAAACACCCCGGAAGCCCTGGCAATTTTGTTTGAGCTAGCCAAAGACCTGCGCCGGGAAAAGAACTTGCGGGTGCATGAGGGGCAATTTTCCCAAAGTGTCGCCGCGATCGCCCAGCAATGGCGCACCCTGGTGCATTTGGCCGGCGTGCTGGGTTTGGTGGCCACAGCAGAAACCAGCGCCCCCGCCAGCCAAGGGCCGAGCGATGCCGAAATTACTGCCCTGATTGAGCAACGGATGGCGGCCCGCAAGGCCAAGAACTTTGCCGAATCCGATCGCATCCGTGACGAACTCAAGGCCCAGGGAGTTGTGTTGATCGATCGCCCCGGCGAAACGGCCTGGCATCGGGAATAGGTCATCCCCAATCCCTCGATCAGGCAAGCTACCGTAGAGCTATGGAGTTTTGATTAGCTGCTTGGGGGGCAAGGCCATGGCCGATCGCCATCTGTTTCAGCGGGCCAACGCCCAGGGGATGAAGCGGGTTTGTGAAGGGTGGCATCGGGCCCAAAACCAGCGCTATTTGTTGCGATCGCAGTTGGGATTCAGCCAGACCAGCAGCCCCCAACGGCCGGCAGCCTGCCGGGGTTGCGCCCACTATCACGGGATCGCCTATGGCTACAGCCGCGATCGCCGATCCCGATTGGTTTGTGGAATGCACCCCTTTGGCTGGGAAGGGGGCGATCGCTGCCCCGATTGGAGCCAGGAAGTCGAGTACCTAAATCCAACTCCGTCGCCCGCCTTTGAATGAATTCTTGAGTATCAGGGGCGATCGCTCCATTGCCTGCAACCCTGATTCGCGATCCCACGCACAACGACTCCTAACCAGCCCCTTGACCCAATTGAGCGGCGGTCGCAATCACCCAAGCATCACAGAACAACAACAGCAAACTGCAGACCAGCAAGGCCAAATACATCCAAGGTTGCGCTAGGGGTTTCACATCCCGCGTATCAATGCCGGTTTTGGCCGCCACCTGCTTCACTAGCCGCGAAAAACCTGCCACCCGCATCGGCAACAAATAGCCCTCACCCGATCGACTCAGGAAGTAGTAGACCAAACCGCCCTGGCCCGTGGTTTTCGGTTTCAGAGCCTGCACCTCACTCCAGGGCAGCGACCAGCCCTTGCGAATCAGCCAGCGAAACCACACGGGATAGGCCACGCGGATGCCCTCTTCCGTTAGCTCCACTTGCTCCGACAGCGCCCCCCACAACACCACCAGCCCGATCGCCAGGCCCACCCACAGCGCCGATGGGGATACCGGCGACTGGCTAACTTGGGTCAAAAATGGCAGGGGCAAGGTCAGGGCGCAGTAGAGCAACACCAGCGTGACGCGAATCGTGATTGCGATCCGATACTGGGCGGGCAGGGGCGGGGCAGATGGGGATGTTGGGGCGATCGAGTCGGGGGTGAGCAAAGACATGGGGCAAGTTTCCGGCAGGGGTGATGGGAGATCTTAATAGTTCTTAACGTTTCTTACCCCAAAAAATCGCCAAAAACAAACCCCCAGTCGCGATCGCCACGGGGGTTCACTCACCGAATCAACAGACAACTCAGCCCCATTGCCACGCACCGAAGCCGCACAACGAGTTAGTTGGTCATGATCCAAGCTGTCGAGCCAAGACCTACAAGACTTATTTGTAAAGCTCGGTCGAGAGACGGAAAGCCAGAATGCCGGGGATGATGGCAATGACTAGGGCGACGTAAACTTGCGTATCCGAAAGCATCGCTCTAAAGACTCCAAATGTTAAAAGGACTGACTTCACTACTTTCGGCTACCAAGCTCAAATCAGGAATAGGTTTGTTACAAGGCGTAACTAACAGCGTTAGGCTAGTAGAGCTTGCAAAGTTTCGCCTGAAATATTGCTGGCAACTTCCTGCCGTTTATTTGCCATTCCAGCCCTCGTCCACTAATGCTCGATCAGTTCCTTGACTTTTCCCCCAGTTTTGGCGCTGATACGGCGCTGCTGCTGTTGGTGTTGGTGGCCCTAGAAGCGGTGCTATCCGCCGACAACGCGATCGCCCTGGCTGCGATTGCCCAAGGCCTCGAAGATAAAGATCTGCGATCGCGCGCCCTCAACTTTGGGTTGGTGGCGGCCTTTGTGCTGCGGATTGCGTTGATTTTGTTGGCCACCTGGGTGATTCGCTATTGGCAAATCGAGCTGGTTGGGGCGCTGTATCTGCTGTGGCTCACCTTCAAGTTTTTTGCGGGCGAAGATGATGCGGAGGGGAACCACAGCGGCTTTCGGTTCCAAACCCTCTGGCAGGCAGTCCCCACGATCGCCCTGACGGATTTGGCCTTTTCGCTAGATAGCGTGACTACGGCGATCGCCATTTCCGATCGCACTTGGTTGGTGCTGACCGGCGGCACGTTGGGGATCATCACCCTGCGCTTCATGGCGGGCCTGTTTATCCGCTGGCTGGAAGAGTACGAAAACCTGGCGGCGGCGGGCTACCTGACCGTCGGCTTTGTGGGAGTGCGGTTGCTGCTGAAGGCGATCGAGGGGGCGATCGGGATTGATCTGTGGGTTCCGCCCGATTGGCTGACGATCGCGATTATTGCGGTCAGCTTTACCTGGGGTTTTTCGGTGCGGAAACCCGAGGAAGCGATCGCCCCGGATCAGTCCTCTGACGAATCCCAAGACGAACCGCAACCGGAACCCGCCGATCGCCGCTAGGGCAATTACCAGCTAGTGAGTAGGTTGGGTTGAGCTTTGCGAAACCCAACTCGATCAATGCAAGGCATTACGGGTGTTGGGTTTTGTGCCTCAACCCAACCTACTGGGCTGGCTGTGGTGAGTCATTGTGGGTTTGCATTTGAAAATTTTGCTGTTTTCTCGATCGCGCCATGAACGCTCCCACCCCCGGTTTTCGCTTTGAACTCGTTGCCAACTGCCCCCAAACCTCAGCGCGGGTCGGGGTCTTTCACACACCTCACGGCCCCGTCGAAACACCTCGGTTTATGCCCGTGGGCACGTTGGCCAATGTGAAAACCCTCTCGCCCGACCAAGTGGCCGCGACCGGAGCACAAATGATTTTGTCGAATACCTATCATCTGCATTTGCAACCAGGCGAGCAGATCGTGCAGGCGGCCGGTGGCTTGCACAAGTTCATGCATTGGCAGGGGCCGATCTTGACGGATTCCGGCGGGTTTCAGGTGTTTAGCCTCAGCGACATGCGGGAAATCAGCGATCGCGGCGTGACGTT
This sequence comes from Oscillatoriales cyanobacterium, assembly GCA_004292515.1. Taxonomy (GTDB): domain Bacteria; phylum Cyanobacteriota; class Cyanobacteriia; order CACIAM-69d; family CACIAM-69d; genus CACIAM-69d. The sequence continues at coordinate 5,098 of RDXB01000076.1, read as the reverse complement.
TCGATCGCCCCACGACGGCCGCATTATCGACTTCACCCCCGAAAAATCAATCCAGATCCAAAACGCCCTGGGGTCGGATGTAATCATGGCCTTCGATGAATGTCCGCCCTACCCAGCCACCCGCGAGCAAGTGGAACAAGCGACCGATCGCACTTACCGCTGGCTGTTGCGTTGCATCGAAGCCCACCAGCGCACCGATCAAGCCCTGTTCGGCATTGTCCAGGGCGGAACCTATGCGGATTTGCGGGCCAAGGCGGCGACGGACTTGGCGGCGCTGGATCTCCCGGGCTATGCGATCGGCGGCGTGAGCGTTGGGGAACCGCCGGAGCTAATTGAACATATCGTCAAGGCCACTACGCCCCTGCTGCCGCCCCACAAACTGCGCTACCTGATGGGAGTCGGCACTTATCGAGAAATGGCCCAGGCGATCGCGGCGGGGGTGGATGTGTTTGATTGCGTGATTCCCACCCGATTGGCACGGCACGGGTCGGCCCTGGTGCAGGGCGATCGCTGGAACCTGAAAAACGCCCAATTCCGGGAAGACTTCCGCCCCCTGGATGAAACCTGCCCCTGCTACACCTGCCAGAACTTCAGCCGCGCCTACATCGGCCACTTGATCCGCGCCAAGGAAATCCTGGGCTACACGCTGCTGGCAATCCACAACGTGACGGAGTTGATTCGTTTTACCCAACGGATTCGATCGGCGATTTTGGCGGGCAACTTTGCCGACGAGTTTGCCGATTGGTTGCGCCCGGCCGATGACCTGGCCGCTGCGGCGCGGTTGGATGATTGAGCCTGGGTGAGGGATCGATCGAGTGGGGCGATCGCGCCATCCCCCGCCAAAAGCCAGCGTCTAGAATGGATAGATTATTCGCTCGCGGGAGATACCGATCGTGAACTGGCGTGGAACAACAACTTGGCAAGATCGCCTGTTTGGGGCCTTGGTCTATGCCCTGCCGATGGTTGACGTGGTGGGCTTTGGGATGCCACTCTTTCGCGATCTACCCTTTCTGCAATGGCTGTACTTGCCGCTGATCCCGCTGCTACAGCTCTATCAAATTCCATTCATGAGCTTCATCATTTTCCTGGTGTTGTTCATGCTGGTGGTGCGTAACAGCAACATCAGCCACTTCATCCGCTTCAACACCATGCAGGCGATTTTGATTTCGATTTTGGTATCGCTCTGCCAACTGATTATTCAGTACATCTTTGCCCCGATCGGTGGGTTCACCGTGCAAACGCTGGGTAGCACCGTGTTTTTGGGTGTTCTGGTGGCGGCGTTGTATTCGATTATTCAGTCGGCCATGGGTCGCTACGCAGAAATCCCCAGCCTGTCGGAAGCTGTGCATATGCAGGTGCGCTAGGGGCTGTCGTCCAATCATCTGAACCCCTGATTTCACCGTGACTAGAAGATCGTAGGGGACAAGGGGCTTAAGCCCCTTGTTACGACAGTTGGGGCGGCCAATCACCTGTTTCAACCTGTACTGAACATCGGGCCGATTAGGCCGAGGCTCGCGCGCCCCCGTCCAAATTGGGGCGATCGCGCCGGCCCTGGGTGGGGTATGATATACAGCCCGTGAATCCTTGCCAATTTGCTGCGATCGAGACGGCAATTTTGCCCTCCTCGCGAGTCAAGTCGGCCATTCTATTGTCCGTAAGGAACTACCCCATGTCTGCGAATCGCCTGTACGAAACGATGTACATCCTGCGTCCCGATCTCAACGAAGAGACCGTGGACAACAACATCGAGAAATACCGCACGATGTTGAACGAACAGGGCGCGACCAACTTGGAAATTCAGCACCGTGGCAAGCGCCGGTTGTCCTATGAGATCAACCGCTGCCGCGAGGGTGTCTACATCCAAATGAACTACGAGCACAACACCGGCAGCCACATTGCCCCGATGGAAAAGGCGATGCGCCTGAGCGAAGATGTGATTCGCTATTTGACGATCAAGCTCGACCCGCGCAAGGTGAAGGCCGCCGAAGAAGTCGAAGCCTAGACGCGATCGCTGCTGACCGTTTAGCTTGAAACCCCGACTCCACCATTACGAACTCGTGGGGCAGCCAGATGCTCAGGGGGAGTCGTCAAATCGCCCGAAACCCTGATTCCACCGTGAGCGAATCGTAGAGCAGCCAGATACTCAGGGGGATCGTCAAATCGCCTGAAACCCTGATTCCACCGTTAGCGAATCGTGGAGCAGCAAGGGGCTTAAGCCCCTTGTTATGACGACTGGGGCAAACGACATCAGCCATTTTCTTGTCTAAAGCGATAACGATAAAGTCGTTATCTAAACCACTTTGAAGGCGCGGTCATGCCGCGTCTTTTTTGTTGCGAGGTTTGGTTCTTTGGGTTTGCTTGGAGAGCTGCTATTGGCGAATCGGGGCGATCGCTTAGAAAATCGCTACCCTAAAGCAGGTAGGGGCGATCGCCCACCTTGGAGCATGGCGAGGCCAGGGGTTATTCGCCACCGGATCATCAACACCGGATCATCAGGATCATTGAAAAAACGACAGGAGATTGGCGATGTTTCGGGGAATGATGCGCGATCGAGTAAAAGACCATCGGCGCGGGCGATCGGGCCGTTGGCTGGCAACTTTAGCGGCGGTGACGATCGCCCTGTGGGGGTGGTTGCCGATCGCGGGTGCGGGGGCGGCCCCTGTGCCTGCACCCCCTGTGTCTGCACCTTTGCTGGGGTCTGCACCTTTGCTGGGGTCGGTGTTTGGCAGTTGGTTTGCGGGCAGCCGACCGGGCAACCTGGGAGCCACGGCTGGCCAGCTCAAGCCCTGTCCTGGCAGCCCCAACTGCGTCAACAGCCAAGCCCTGGTGACGGACTTGCAACACGCGATCGACCCCATTGCCTTCACGGGCGAGGCCGAGCAAGCCTTCGCCAAGCTGACGGAGTTGGTGCAATCCTCAGAACGCGCCCAGGTGGTGACGGCCGAGCCGACCTATCTCTATGCGGAGTTTGCCACGCCGCTGATGGGCTTTGTGGATGATGTGGAATTTGTGTTGGATGCGCCAGCTAATCAGATCCAGGTGCGATCGGCTTCGCGGTTGGGCGAGTCGGATTTGGGGCTGAACCGCCAACGGGTCGAAACCTTGCGCGCCCAGCTCACCCAATCCCTGGCGATCGCCCCGTAATTCACCGACAGCGATCGGGGCAGGCAGGGGCCTGGGAGCACGCTTTCAATGCAACGATTGCGATCGCGTCTCCTGCCATGCCCCGCCCAGCGATCACACCCTGGGATTTTATGAATCATGAATCGGCGGGCGCTAGGCAACGCAGGGCCTCTAACACGCCTCGGGCCTTGTTCAGGGTTTCCTGGTACTCCTTTTCGGGGTCGGAGTCGGCCACCAATCCGGCCCCCGCCTGCACCGACACCCGATGGCTGCCATCTGGTTGATCGCGCACGATCGCCGTTCGCAGCGTAATCGCCGTGTTTAGTTGTCCCTCAAAGTCGTAGTAGCCATAGGCCCCGGAATAGGGGCCGCGCCGACAGCCTTCCAGCTTGTGGATGATTTCCATTGCCCGAATTTTGGGTGCGCCGCTGACGGTTCCGGCGGGGAAGGTGGCCGCCAACACGTCCCAGGCGCTGCGATCGCCCGCCACTTGCCCGACCGCATTACTGACAATGTGCATCACATGGCTGTAGCGCTCGATCGTCATCAAGCGATCGATCATGACCGTGCCACTGCTGCAAACCCGCCCTAAATCATTGCGGCCCAAGTCCACTAACATCACGTGCTCGGCAATTTCCTTTGGGTCGGCCAGCAAATCTTGCTCATAGGCCAGATCCTCGGCGGTGGTGGCTCCTCGGGGGCGCGTCCCGGCGATCGGGCGGAGGGTGGCTTGCACCGTGCCATCGGCCTGGCGATCGGTTTTGACCATGATTTCGGGGCTGGAGCCGATTAGCTGCCAATTCCCGAACTGGAAATAGGCCATGTAGGGCGAGGGATTCACCAACCGCAGCGATCGATAAATATCAAAGGGATCGCCCGTGAACGAGGTGCTGAGGCGCTGGGAAATCACCACCTGAAAAATGTCGCCCGCTTTGATGTGTTCCTTGGCGACGAGGACGTTTTGGTAGAAGGCTTCGCGGGTGGTGTTGCTGGTGGGGGTGAGGGCTGGGCGATCGGGTTGGCTGGGGGGTGTCCACCGCAGCAAGAGTTGGTCGCGATCAATGCTGGATTGCAGGCGATCGATCAGCCCATTGACGTGATCGCAAGCCAAGCCATAGGCCGTCGCCAAATCCACGGCCGGGTCGCGCAAGTCCGCATAGGCCACCACAAACACTTTGCGTTTTACTTGGTCAAAAATCATCAGGCGATCGACCTGCATCCACAGGCCGTCGGGCAAGTCGTCCTCGGTGGCTGCATGGATCGGCACGCGCGGCTCAATCCACTGGATCAGCTCATAGCCCCAAATCCCAAACAGTCCGCCAATTCCCGGCGGCAACTGGGGCAGCTTGACGGGTTTCACCGACTCCAAGCAGCCGTTCAAAATCTCGAAGGGGTTGCCCCGATGTTCCACCACGGGGCCGTCGCGGAAGGTCTGTACGGCGCGATCGCCCCGAGCTTCCAGCACCCACAGGGGGTCACCGCCGAGAAAGCTATAGCGGCCAATGTTTTCGCCACCTTCAACGGATTCCAACAAAAAGCTGTGGCGCTGGCCCCGGCAAGTCCGCAACCAAGCCGACACGGGGGTGTCCAGGTCGGCGACCCACTCGCGATAGACCGGCACGAAGTTTCCTTGGCGAGCGAGTTCGGCAAATTGGGAAAGGTCAGGCAGCATGGCGAGACAGCAGATGAGCGAGTCTCAAAATACTACCCGAGAACGACCGGGGTGGGGTTTCAGAACCGAGGGACTCACGATCGGGGAGCTACCTACGAGGAGCTACCTAGGCTCGATGATCGCCAGTTCCTAGAATTAACCGGCGTCTTTGGGAAGACGTTGTTGGTAAATGCCAGTGAGTTAATCAACAGCGATTAACTGATTAACCGTCACTAATTCACTAACAATTGCTGCAATTGACTAGCAAATGCAGCAATCAGGAAACTTCCTGCTTCATCGCGGCGAAGTCGGCTTCATCCGCTC
>RDXB01000075.1 GCA_004292515.1 Oscillatoriales cyanobacterium | reverse complement strand
GACTACTTATTTGCCTACGATGCCACCGCCAATTGTGTCGAAGATTTTATGTATGACGGAGTAGCAGAAGCCTACTTACTCGATCGCACCGTCCAAGACTTCATTCGCAGCAAAAATCCTTGGGCCCTGCGTGACATGGCCGAGCGATTGATCGAGGCAAGCCAACGGGGTCTCTGGCAACCAGCCGACCCCCAACGACTTGATCGCCTACGGGCGATCGCCCTAGAAGCCGAGGCGGATATCGAGTCCCGCTAGCTCTGTCTTGCCGCTCAAGCCAGGACATCAAAGAACATGACGGCCTGCCATCAATTAGCCGGAAACCCTGATCCTGCCGTTAGCGGATCGCGAGGGGCAAGGGGCTTGAGCCAATTGTCTAGGGCGGTTGGGCCAGGAAAATGGGTCGTTTCAGCCCCAATCAAGCTCATTTGATGACACCCCCTAAGCCCCTTGTTACTATGATTGGGGCAGGGGAAATCAACCGTTTCAGCTTGCCCCCAGGATGTGATAATCCCCCCTTAATCCCCGAGGGAAGTGGGTTTAGCCCTAACTGACTAGATTTATTCCACCACTGAGGAGCGCGATCGCATGAATTGGCACGACTTGGGAACGTTGATTTTGCTGCTGAGTCCAGGGTTGCTGTTGTCGGCGATCGTCATGGGCATCTTTGCGGCCGGCGGCTAGGGCATGGGACTGTGGCCGGGTGGCACTGCATGGACATATTCGCTGCCCGACTGGGGCCAGTCGCGCCGATAGCGAGCCAAGGCCGGATCGCCCCAGCCCAGTTGCAACACCACCTCACAGGGCAGTCGCCGGCCGCGCAAGTCCAGGCTGGCCCACTCGGCGCGACCCGTTAACCGTTGGCGATCGCCCTCGGTGATGGCACAAAACTCCCGGCCACCCGCCACGCTTAGGTGGATATCAAACCCCGCCGTGATCGCCAGCCAGAAGTCAATTATCTGCCCCCGACAGCGCTGGAGTGTTGTGACATCCTCCGCCAAGGCAATCAACTGGTCATGCAGTTCGGGGTAGGTCAAGTGATGGGTTTCCCCCTGAGTGGCCAGGCTCAAGGACTTCCACACCAGCCCCGACACGCCCTGCTGCTGTTGGTAGGCATGAATTTGATCCCGAAAGTTTTGATAGGCCGTAAATTTTTGAATCCCCTTGGGATCAATCAGGCGATCGAGCGGGTCAATGCCCGAGACTTTTGCCCGCAGACTCAGGCGACGGCCTTGCATACAGGCGCGTTGTTCCTCAGCCAAAATGTCCAATAACGCTTGAGTGCTATAGGTCTTGTGCATGGCGGCTATTGCTCAATCTAGCGGTGCTCAGGGGCGAAATCGCTTTAACCTGTTGTAGCTGTTTTTGAAGACAATCACCGAGGCAGGGCTATGGCAGGTTGGGGAGATTCTTCGATGGGTCTGTGGCAAGAGATTGCCCATGTGATCACGACCCAACAAGGGGAAGCCAATCATGATCCAACCGTGCGATCGGTCGGTGGCGGCTGCATCAACCAAACCTATCGCCTGAGCTTGGGCAACCGGCACTACTTCGTCAAACTCAACCAAGCCAGCTATGGGGAAATGTTCACCGCTGAAGCCGCCGCGCTCCAAGATCTGGCCCAAGCCCAAGCGGTGCGCGTGCCCCAACCCCTTTGCTGGGGCCAGACGGGCGATCGTGCCTATTTGGTGTTGGAGTGGCTGGAGTTGGGGCAGGGCCAAAGTGCCGCCTGGGAGCAGTTGGGACGAAATTTAGCAGCATTACACCGTTGGCAGCCTCCCCAGGGCCAAGCCCGGTTTGGCTGGCACAGATCGAACACGATCGGCACTACACCCCAGCTCAATGATTGGACTGAGGATTGGACGACGTTTTGGGTTGATCGGCGGATTGGCTGGCAACTACAACTGGCGCGACAACGGGGTGGGCGGTTTCCCCAGGGCGATCGCCTCTTGGCCGCCATTCCCCAGTTGTTAGCGGGTTATACGCCTCAACCAGCGCTCTTGCATGGGGATTTGTGGTCAGGTAATGCGGCGGTAACGATCGAGGGTATGCCGGTGATTTTTGACCCGGCGACCTATTGGGGCGATCGGGAAGCCGACTTGGCCATGACTGAATTGTTTGGCAGATTTCCGGATCAATTCTATTTAGGCTATCGGACGGCTTATCCCTACGAACCGGGCTATGAAATTCGCAAATCTCTTTACAATCTCTACCATATTCTGAATCACTTCAATCTGTTTGGTGGCGGCTATGCCAGCCAGGCCAACATGATGATTGACCGTCTCTTGCGAATTTAGTTCAATCTCTGATCATCTGATCAAAACCAGTCATAAAAATGATGCTTGAGATGAAAAATCCTTCACATCCATCTCGGACGATCGCCTATCGACAAATCATCGAACTCAGCCATGTAATCGATCCACAAATGCCCCACTGGCCCGGTGATCCATCAACCCGCTACAAACCCCATGCGGCGATCGCCTCTGATGGATTTTATCTGCGGCAGGTGACGATCGGTGAGCATAGTGGAACCCATATGAATGCGGCTAACACCTTTGATGAAGCAGCAGCAGGGATTGATGATTATTCCGCAAGTCAGTTGGTATTACCGATGGTGGTGATTGACGTACGCGATCGAGCGGCGGCTGATGCTGATTATGGTTTGACCATTGCCGATCTACAAGCCTGGGAAACGGAGAATGGCGCGATCGCTCTAGGCAGTTTGGTAGCGCTTTGGACGGGTTGGCAGGCGAAATGGCCCGATCCGATCGCTTTTTTGAATCAGGACGATCGCGGTCAATTACATTTTCCCGGCTTTGGTGAAGTGGCTACCCGATTTTTGTTAGCTGAACGGGCGATTGCGGGCGTTGGCATCGATACCCATGGTGTTGATCCGGGTTGTGCAGACGCATTTACAACGAATCAACTCGTGTTGGCAGCGGGTGGAATTGTGCTAGAAAATTTGACTAATCTCGATCACTTGCCACCTCAGGGAACGACAATTGCGATCGGTCGGTTGCCCTTGCGAGGGGGGTCAGGATCGCCAGTTTCCGTGTTGGCATTTGTTCCCTAAATCCAATCAGACTTTTTGATTCAACCCGTCGGCACAAAGGGAATGATCGCGATCGCCAATTGGGTTTTTACCTCGCTTGCTAGGTAAAGCTTATAGATACTGTTTGCATGGGGATGATTGGCATTGAGCCATTTAGAGTTAACGATCGCCCTCTTCGTCAAAGTACCTGAATTAGGGCAAGTGAAATCGCGCCTGGCCAAAACGATCGGGGCGGATTTCGCGACGGAATTTTATCGATCGATGGGGCGGGACTGGTTCGATCGGCTCACGGAGTTTGCCGACTCCCAGCAAGCCGATATCCGCGTGTTCTATGCGCCTGATTCAGGTCGATCGCTCGTGCGGGATTGGCTGGGCTGCGACGATCAGCAACTGGTGGCCCAGGGCGATGGAGATTTGGGCGATCGGATGGCGCGGGCGTTCACGACTTGTTTCGGGGAGGGGAGCGATCGGATCTTGCTCGTCGGTAGCGACAGCCCCGATTTACCCGATGCGATTTTGACCCAAGCAGCCGCAGCCTTGATCGAAACTGGTGCAGTGATTTGCCCTACAGACGATGGGGGTTATTGTTTGGTCGGGTTTCGGCTCGATCGCCTTTTACCCAGTATTTTTCAAGACATGGTTTGGAGTACCGAAACAGTTTTTGCGGAGACGATCGCCCGGTTTCAATCTGCTAATCAGCCCGTTATAATTCTGCCCCATTGGTACGACATTGATCACGCGCAAGATTTAGATCGATTCTGGCAATTGAATCAGCAGAATCTAGCTCTGAAACGATCAATTGCAACCCTGGAAAAAATTCGACAGCCGATCGCTCTTTCGGTGATTATGCCCGTGCTGAATGAAGGGGAACGGATTCAAAAAACGCTGGATCACTTAGCTAAAATTGCCGGACAAATTCCCTACGAAGTAATTGTGGTAGATGGCGATCGGGCGGGGTCAACTTTGCAATATTTGCCCAGCGATCGCCCGGTGCGAGGGATCACGGCGGCGCGGGGTCGGGGGCTGCAAATGAACGCAGGCGCGGCGATCGCCCGAGGGGAAATCCTGCTATTCCTACACGCCGACACGCAATTACCCACAATGGCATTTCAATCGATCATTCAATTACTTAATCCTGCCCCAAATCCTGATCGCACCCAACATCCTGATCCTGCCCCAAATCCTGGCAGCAAGGGGCTTAAGCCCCTTGTCCCCAACGACGGCGCAGGGGATCAACTGGTGGGTGGGGCGTTTGATTTGGCGATCGCCTCGTCGCGGTGGATCTTGCAAATGATCGCCCGGGTCGCTTCGGTGCGATCGCGCCTGACCCGGTTGCCCTATGGGGATCAGGCGATTTTTATCCGGCGATCGGCGTTTCTAGAATTGGGCGGCTACCCGGAAATTCCGATTATGGAAGACGTGGCCCTGATGCGATCGATTCAGCGGCAGGGCTGGCGGATTCGGATTTTGCCCGATCGGGTGCTCACGTCGGCCCGGCGGTGGGAGCGTGAGGGCATTTGGCGCTGCACGCTCCGCAACTGGACGATGTTGCTCGCCTATTTCGCCGGGGTCAGTCCGTGGACGTTGCTGGCTTGGTATTCGCCGGAAAGATCAAAGGCTTCGTGAACCGCCTTCAGAGCGTCCACGCCTTGGTCTTGTTCGACCACGCAACTGATCTTGATCGCCGACGTGGTGATCATCAGCAGGTTGATCCCCTTGGCAGCCAAGGCGTTGAACATTTGGGCCGCCACGCCGGGCCGGTTGATCATGCCCGTCCCCACGGCGCTGACCTTGGCCACCTGGGCATTCACCACCACGTCACCCCAGCCGAATTCCTGACCGGCGGCCAGCAGCACGGCGCGGGCGGCTTCCGCGTCCGTGGCAGCAGTGGTGAAGGCGATGTGGCGGGTGGGGGAGCCGTTGACCACGATCCGCCGCTGGGACTGGACGATCGTATCGACGCTGATGCTCTTGTCCGCCAACAGTTCAAAGATCTTGGCGGCCATGCCGGGGCGATCGGGCACGTTGCGGACGGCGATTTGGCTTTGGTTGCGATCGAGCGCCACCCCCCGCACGGGTGGCTCATCGGGGCTAGCAGGCTGGTCGATCGGCAGCACCTCCGGCAAGAGCTGGTCGGTGTCTAGCTCAAAGGCATGGCGCAGGGCCGCCACCGCCCGCTGACAAAGGGCTTCCAGGTCGCGATCGGCCGCGTCGTCACCGGGAGCGATGATGCAACCCACCTGCACTTCCGAGGTGGATATGGTTTCAATATTGATCCCCGCGTCGGCCAGGGTCTTGAACATTTGGGCCGCCACGCCGGGCCGGCCAATCATGCCTGCGCCGTAGATGCTGACTTCGGCCACATGTCGATCGACCACCAATTCCGCTTCGGCTCCCTCCGTTTCCATTGGGCGGGTCGGTTCCGTGCGCAGGGTCGGTGCGATCGCCCCGGCCATGGCTTCCGCCCGATCGGCTTCCTGCTCCGTCACCGTGAAGGCGATGTCGTTGGTGTTGCCCTCGTGGATCGACTGAATAATCAAGTCCACATCCACCGCTTGCTTGGCCAGCTCGCCGAACAACTTGGCCGCGATCCCGGGGCGATCGGGTACACGCAGCAAGCCGATTTGCGCCTGATTGGTGTTGTAGCGAATCGCATCCACCGGCCGGGCAATTTCCAGGTTTTCCAAGGGGCGATCGCCCACGGGCTGCGACACCACCCGCGTCCCCGGATCGGTTGTCCAGCTCGATTTCACAATCAGCGGCACACCGTAATTGCGGGCAATTTCCACCGCGCGCGGATGCAACACCTTCGCGCCCAAGCTGGCCAACTCCAGCATTTCATCGCAGGAAATTTCCGCCATGATTTGCGCTTCCGGCACGAGGCGGGGATCGGTGGTCAGCACCCCCGGCACATCCGTATAAATCTCGCAGGCATCGGCCCGCAAGGCCGCTGCCAGCGCCACCGCCGACGTATCGGAGCCGCCGCGCCCCAGGGTGGTAATTTCCAAATCATCGGCATTCGAGATCCCCTGGAAGCCCGCCGCCACCACCACTTTGCCCTCATCGAGGTGGCGACGCAGCCGATCGGGATCAATACTCAAAATCCGCGCCCGCGTGTGGGACGCTTCCGTGACGATCCCAATTTGTGCGCCGGTCAGGGAAATCGCCGGTTGCCCCGCCGCCTGCAACGCCATGCTCAACAGGGCGATCGACACCTGCTCCCCGGTCGAAAGCAGCATATCCATTTCCCGGCGGCTGGGTTGGTCGCTAATTTCCCGCGCCAGGGCCACCAGCCCATCGGTGGTTTTGCCCATGGCCGAAACCACCACCACCACGGAGTGTCCCGCGTTCACGGTGTTGATCACCCGAGCCGCCACAGACTGAATCCGTTCGATCGAGCCAACCGACGTGCCGCCATATTTCTGAACGATCGTTGCCATTGGTCTTTGCCCCCACAACCGCTAAAGGTGCAAAAAACTTTACCGGAAACCGTCGCCGGCCGCCGCTGCCCCGTCTGCGATCGGGGCTACGGTTTGCCCCGATTTCCGATTCTTTTTGGGTTCTGGACAGTCTCAATCAAGCCTGGGATCAACTCAACATGGACCGTTTAGAAATCGCCGCAGACAAGAGGCTTAGGGGCTGTCATCAAATCCCTGAAACCCTGATTCCACCGTAGGGGCTTAAGCCCCTTGTTACGACGACTGGGGCACGGAACATCACTGTTTCATCTGCCATCAATGGCATCTGATGACACGCCCTAAGCCCCTTGCCCCCACGACTATTGGTGCTTGGCTCGTACCCAAAAATACTTTTCAGATCGCCTCTAACCAAGCAATGGCACAGCTTCGTAGAGATCGTTGATCGCGCCTTGCCAAGGGATGCTGTCGAAAAAAACGCGATCGCCCGGGCCGTACCACTCCAAAACCCACCGATTCGTCTCATTGCGACGAAAACACTCAACGCGCATTTTATCTTGACTGATCAAGACATATTCTTCCAGGCTTTCTAAGGCACTATAGTTGAAAAACTTTTCGCCGCGATCGCGCAGCTCTGTACTCTCTGAAAGCACTTCAATAATTAATTTAGGAAAGCATTTGTAATAATCTGTGTCTTGATCGCGTGGGTCACAGGTGACGAGCAAATCCGGATAGTAAAAGCAATTATGGCGATCGACTCGCACTTTCATATCACCGGTAAATAGCTGACACCCTTGCTGGCGAACTGATTTGAGAAGCAGCGCCGTTAAGGTTGCCACGATCGTGCAATGGGCACTACTCGCACCTGCCATCGCATGAATTTCACCATCGATATAGTCATGCTTTTGGGTAGATTGAGCTTCCTGTTGCAAATACTCATCCGGGCTGAGGAAATATAAATCCTTTTGAGCAATCATGGACTGGTTGATTTCTCCCGGTGAATTGCTTTTCGTGCGACATCAATATCAACGATCAATATCAATTTCAGTGTAGCAAGACTGTTGGGATGAGCTGCTAGCACCAGCGGGACGATCGCCCGTTGAAAGTGGGTTGATAGACTGGAAGCAACTCCCCGATCGGAACTGGCCGCTATGTTGACCCTGGCGCAATGGACTGTGGCGGAATATCACCAAATGATCGCGGTGGGGCTGTTGGCCGATCGCCGCGTGGAATTGTTGAACGGGCAAATCATCGAAATGGCACCCGAAGGACCCGAACATACCTATCGCGGCGAAACCCTGGCGGAATGGCTGCGCGATCGCCTGCGGGGGCGGGCTTACGTGCGAGAGGCACGACCGATCACCTTGGAGGATTCGGAACCAGAGCCGGATATTGCGGTGGTGCGGGGCGATCGCGCCCAATTTGCCCAGCGACATCCGGGCGCGGCGGATCTGTTTTGGGTGGTGGAAATTTCCCAATCAACCCTGAAAACTGACCTGACCCACAAGCGGGATCTCTACGCGCAGTCAGGCATTCCAGAATATTGGGTGGTGGATTTAGTGAATCGGCGGGTGGTGGTGTTTCGGCATCCCAAGGCGGGCCGCTACACCCACGAGGAAACCGTGAGCGATCGCCCGATCGCACCCCTAGCCTTTCCAGACTGCGCGATCGACTTGGCCCAGCTTTTGCAGAATTAGAGGATAGCTGATTGCTCTCAACTGGATTCCGAGTCATTGACCAACAACCGGCCATCCTAAGAGCAAGGGGCTTCAGCCCCTTGTCTATGTCGATCTAAGATGCCGACTGGGATGCGCCGCGCTCTAAATCTTCGAGGGTTTTGAGAATCAGTCGTTTAGCCTGCAACCGCCAGCCCCATTTCTGGACTGTCCAGGCCGCCAGCGTACCCACCACCACAAACAGAAACGCGGCGGGCTGCTCTAGGGCCACGCCAATTAATAGACCCAACCCCGTCACTCCCCAAAAGGGCAGGGCGATCGATTGGCGCTGGTTTTCAACAAATTCTGCTAACTGACCGCCCTCGGCTAATTCGGTTTTCAATTGTTCTTTGGCTTGGCGCTGTTCGTTGGCCGACAGGGTGAGACCAATTTTGCGGCGGAGTTTTTCGATTTTGCGAGCATCGGTGCTGAACTCGGTGAGTTCATCTTCGGCCATCACGATTAAACGTTCGACAGAATTCATGGAGCGCGAGGGAGTTGAAGAACTAGAGCCAGTGGAATCGAAGCAGTCGGCGATCGCGCAGGATTCCAGCGGAAATTTTGAGGAGCGATCGCCTCAGACATCGCCTCAGATCGACGATAGTGCAACTTGTGTGCAACGGGATCGATCAATCGAATCGATCAATCGATCAGAGGTTGATCAACGGCAATCCACTCGGCGCTGGCCCAGAAGGCCCCGAGCAAGCCATAATGAGAGCCACATGAGATCCAATGCCCAAAGCAACTGCTCGCAAGCTTTCCAGCCAACTCGACCCGCAACTTTAGTTATGACTGACTGGCTGACCGATGCCCGCAACCGGCTGACTGAAGCGATCGCCCGTTATCGCGATCGCGTGGACTTTTTGGCCATTCGGCTGGAAGAATCCCAGGGAACTGATCTGCTGCTGCGGGCGGGCCGCCTGGAAACCCTCAGCGAAAGTGTGGCGATCGGCGGCCAGGTGCGCGCTTGCCACAAAGGCGGCTGGGGATTTGCCAGCTTTAATCGGTTGGACACGCTGATTGAGCGCTTGGAAGAGGCGATCGCCGCCGCCCATTTGGTGGGGGATGATGAAACCCTGCTAGCCCCGATCGCCCCCATTCAGGCCACCTGTGTCTTGCCCCTGGCCGGCACTGACCCGCGCCAAGTTTCCCTAACGGACAAAAAAGCCCTCTGCGATCGCTATGCCGAGATTCTGCGATCCGTAGATGATCGCATTGCCACCACGATGGTGCGCTACGGCGACAGTACCCAACGAACCCTACTGGCGACCTCCGAAGGCACGTTGCTCGAACAGTCTTGGGTCGATATGGAAATGCGGTTTGCCGCCACAGCCCGGAACGGCGAAACGGTGCAAACGGGCCGGGAAACCACCGGCTCTCGCAACGGCTACGAAGATTTGACGAATCTGGACGATCAAGTGCGCGGGGCAGCCCATCGAGCCGTGGAAGCGCTGTCGCTGCCCTCGGTGAAAGCGGGAACCTATACCGTCGTGATTGACCCAATCCTCACGGGTCTGTTTGTACATGAGGCCTTTGGGCATTTGTCCGAAGCGGACATGGCCTATGAAAATCCTGATTTGCTGGAAACCATGAGCCTGGGTCGGCGCTTCGGCCCCGAGAATTTGCAGATCTTTGATGGCGCAGCGCCTGCGGGCCATCGGGGGAGCTATGCCTATGACGATGAGGGCACACCAGCCAGCACCACCCAACTGATCACCAATGGCGTGTTGACCGGGCGGCTCCATTCTCGGGAAACGGCGGGCCGGCTCGACGAGCAACCAACGGGCAATGCGCGCTGTTTGAACTATCACTACGCCCCGATCGTGCGGATGACCAACACTTGGATCGAGCGGGGTGAAACGCCGGCCGCAGATCTGATTACGGGAATCGAAGAGGGGGTCTACGCGCGCAACTGGTTGGGCGGCATGACCAATGGTGAAATGTTTACCTTTACGGCCGGTGAAGCTTGGATGGTGCGCAACGGTGAGCTAGCGGAACCGGTGCGGGATGTCACCCTGTCGGGCAATGCCTTCAAGACTTTGGCGGATATTGAGGCGATCGGGGATGACTTCTATTGGGATGAGTCCGGCGGTTGCGGCAAGGGTGGCCAAAGCGGCCTCGCCGTTGGTTGTGGTGGCCCCAGTTTGCGGATTCGGAATGTGGTGGTGGGTGGCGAAGCGGCTGAGGGCTAGGGCTGGATCTGCACAAGCGCCTCAAGCCCTGATTCCACCGTAACGAGATTGTTCGGAGCGAAGGGACTGAAGGCTGATCGTCAAATCACCTCAAAACCCTGATTCCACCGTGAGCGGATCGTGGGGAGCAAGGGGCTGGAGCATCTTGTTACGACGATTGGGGCATAGACAATCAGCCATTTCAGCTTGCTACCCAGAAGTAACGACGCGCGATCGAATGGGGTCTGAAGCCGATCGCCAGCCGTTTCAGCTCATCAGTTCGGATTGAAGGACAAGTCAGGAAGGATGCAATCACCGATGGTCGCAACAGCAAGGGTTTCTAGTGGATCACCAACGGGGTACATGGCGGCTGGTTGGGCGGAGGAATATCGATCGCGCCGGGCCCAGCTCCTCGAAAAAATCGGCTCCGGCGTGGCCATTTTCCGCAGCGCGCCCCATGCGGTGATGCACAACGATGTGGAATACAACTACCGCCAAGACAGCGATTTCTACTACGCAACGGGGTTTGATGAGCCGGAAGCCGTGGCGGTGTTGGCTCCCAACCATGAAGAGCATCGATTCATCTTGTTTGTGCGGCCGAAGGATCGACTGGCAGAAACCTGGTCGGGCCGGCGCTTGGGGGTAGAAGCGGCCAAAGAGGCGATCGGGGCGGATGTGGTTTACCCGATCGAGGAGCTGGCGGCCAAGCTGCCTCAATATTTGCAAACGGGCGATCGAATCTTCTACACCTTGGGGCGAGATCCCCACTTTGACGCACAGATCCTCGATCTCTGGAAGCAGCAGCGACGGGGCTATTTCCGCAAAGGGCGCGGCCCGGTGGCGATCGAAGACCCGATCGCCCGCTTACACCAATTGCGCAACATCAAGTCCCCGCTGGAATTAACGGCCATGCGCCAAGCAGCCGACATTGCCGCCGCAGCCCACCAACGGGCAATGGAGATGGCCCGGCCCGGTTGTTGGGAATACGAGGTGCAAGCAGACCTCGATCGCCTCTGTCGATCGCGCGGTGGTTGGGGCCCCGCTTACCCGGCGATCGTCGCCACCGGGGAAAATGCCTGCATCCTGCACTACGTAGAAAACAACTGTCAGTTGCAGGATGGCGACCTGTTGCTGATCGATGCCGGTTGCGCCTATGGCTACTACAACAGCGACATCACCCGCACCTTCCCGGTCAATGGTCGGTTCAGCCCCGAGCAACAGGCCCTCTATGAGTTAGTGCTGGCAGCCCAGATGGCGGCGATCGAAGCCGTCAAACCCGGCGATCCCTACAGCAACGTGCATGATGTAGCCCTGAAAGTTCTGGTGGAAGGACTGCTGGACTTGGGGTTGATGGTCGGCAGCGTTGAGCAAATCATCGAAAAAGAACTTTACCGCCCCTTCTATCCCCACCGCACCAGCCATTGGTTGGGCCTCGATGTGCACGATGTGGGGGTCTATACCTATGGTGATGATCCCTGCTACCTGCAAGCGGGTCAGGTGCTGACGGTGGAACCCGGTCTTTACATTGCCCCCGACATCGAACCGAAGCAACCCGGCGAGGAAGACGATTGGCCCACCCAACCAGAAGTCCCGGCCCAGTGGCGTGGCATTGGCATTCGGATTGAGGATGATGTGCTGGTGACGGACGATGGCTATGAGGTTCTGACAGCGGCCGCCCCTAAATCCGTGGCGGATCTAACCTGGAGCATCTAGGGCCCCTTATCAAATCGCCTGAAACCCTAATTCCACCGTGAGCAACCCCTGGTGGACAGATACCCTAACTGGTCTATCGTCAAGGGCAAAATTGTAAAGATTGAATAAAACGTCCGGTGTGAGGATCTCTAAACTTCCCGGTCTGGGTATGTTCTGCTTGGCTGTCCGCTGATTTGGCGAGCTTCAGGGTCGGCTCCGGTTTGCATCCCCCCCGTCGGTCTGTGGTGCGCCGCAGCGGCCGATCGCGCCTCTCGCACCTCACCCCTGCGTTCACCCACGCTGCCTCTCTGCCGGGATATCCATGGAACCGATCCGGTATGGAACCGATCCGGTGTGGTAGCGGTCTACCAAGTCACCTGCCGATCGCGTTGTCAGGTCAGGCGAAGACCCAGCCCCAGGCCCGAGCCTCCGTTTGAGGGCTGCACTGAGTCCTCGGCCAGCACTCTCCCACTCACACCTTCCCCAACCAGAACTCTCAAGCCAAGTCGGTAGAGCCAACATGATCATCCTGCGGCGGCTAATTTTGGCTATCTCGTTCCAAATGGGACGGGCGATCGCCCAGTGGCAGCGATTATTCCAGCGTCGTGAGCGATCGCCCCGTCGCCCGTCCCATGTGCCGCCCAATCCCCGCTGGCGACAGTTGCGATCGCAGGCGGGGTTCGTGTTGCCAACCACGGCTCTGCTGCTGGTGGTGGTGGCCCTGACTGTCACGGCCTTGTCCCTACGCACCCTCAACCGCACCGAACAGGTCGCCGCCGATCGGGCCCAAAAGGTGATCTACAACGCCGCCACCCCCGCGATCGACCGGGCCAAAGCCAAACTCGAATTGCTCTTTACTGCAGACCCACGCTTGATTGCTGGGGGAATTCCTTCAGAAAAGTACTTGATGAGTATGCTGCTAGGCCGGGACATCACCGGCAAGGGAGCAGACTTTACCCCGCCCGCCAAGGTTTTCGAGTACAAGCTGAACGACGAGAAGCAGCTAGACGCTAACGGCGATGGTCAACCCGACGCAGCCTGGACGTTCCCAGCCGACACCGATGGGGATGGGACAGAGGATGCCGATGTAGCCTATTCAATTCTGTTCACCACGCCCCCGGCTGATCGCACCGGCAAACTTGATTTCAGCCTGGCCGCTGCCTCAGTCAAAACCCGCGCCAGCAAGCTTGAAACCCGCACCGGACCGATGTCTGCTGAAGATCCCACAGGGCCTTGTAACATCGCCTCATCCCTGGGAGTAGATGTATTGCCACCCGTTGAAGGAGGCTGGTATCAGTCCCCAAACAACACCTCCGCCCTGCGTAAGAACTTCCAAGTTGATGCGGTGGTGGTTCCCCGCCAAAACGTGGCCCGGGCCGGCGGTGGTACCAAGACGATCGCCACCCTAGAATTCCAGCAAGACCGCCTCGCCGAAAAGGGCAATAAATGGGGCGCATGGTTCCGCAATGACCTCGAAATGTTTTCGGGTCCGCCCTTCAACTGGAATGGAGCCATGCACACCGAAGGTTCCATGCTCTGGGCTGGCTTGTCTGGAACCCGTCGCACCAAGTTATTTTGGGTGAGTGATCGAGGATCTTGTCTGTATAAAGATATTCAAGCATCGACCCTGAGCGTGGCCGAGCGTGGCGGCTTCCGAGGAGAGTTTGCTGCCACAGGGTTAACTGGGGGATTCAAAGATTTCGGAGGTGGGGCACAGGTTTCGATTGATTACACCGTCCAAGAAAACCTAGAACAGAAAGAAAGAAACTTCAGACCCGACACGGACTCCGTGAATGCAAGTAAGGCACTTGACCTCACTCTTGATCCGCTAGTTTTGTATACAGAAGATGTGAGCCAGCGTCGGGGGACGGGTAAGTATGGTGATCCCGCTTGGAATCCCAATATTGAAGACTATGAATATGCCAAGCGTGCTCTACGGCAAAATTTGCCAAAGCCCTATTTGGATGACTTTTTCCGGGCCGACAATCGCTACGGGCCTCGTCCTAGCTATGGCCGTAAGACTGAGTTTCAGTTAGTCAACTTGGGCAAGAAGGCGGGTGACAACATTGCAGGGCAAGAGGCGCTGATTCGCAACACCAATAGCATCGAACCTGCGGAAGTTGGTGCAGATGGTTACTGGGAACGGCGGGCGATCAATGAAGGGCTGCGCGTGATTTCCAGTCAGCGGTTGAAGTTGGGCAGTAGTCCCGACACGCCCACCATTTACCCCACCAAGGCAGAGGAGTTCGATAATACTGAACCCCATCAGGGTCTCCAGCGCCGATCGCTCCGGGATTTGCTCTCGGCTGTTCAGGGCACGTTGATTTTCCACAAGGGGGTGGGTCAAGGTGTGCAACCCGTTGCCGCCCTCGTGAGTACGGTGCATCCGGGATCGCCAGAAACCCTCAAGCGATCGGCTACCTTCGAGAAGTTGCCGAAGGACAGTGGAGTTGCTGTCAAGGATCAAGGCCCGTGGCGCGGGTTATTTGATGCTCGCTTTGGGGATCAAAAAGAAGAGTTGGCGATCGACTTTTTCAATGGTCGTGGCACCAATGGCTGGGAAGTGGATGTCAATCGCCTGAACCAATTGATCAGTGCCAACAAGGGAAGTAGCACCGTCTCGGTCAGCCTGGACGCTACCATGCGCAAGGCCCTCGAGAACCTAGCGCGATTGGGCGGCGATCCTGACGGGGCCTATCCGCCCAAGCAAGAAGCGGGCAAAGTCCATCCCGATCCGCAAATCGTCCAGTGGGGTAACTTCAGCAACCTGCGGCGGGCGCTCAACAATTCCAACAGCAGCCCGGCCGATGCGACGACCCAGCAGACGGCAGCGCTGGATCTAGGGATGCTGGCCTACAACATTGCCTACCTGGAAGCGATCGACTACAGCGATGCGGAGTTTAGAACCGATGTCCTGCAAAAGCTGGCCGATCGCCTGGGCAAAATTGCCGATAACAGTGGCGACTTTACAGTCAAGGACGCAGAGCTGACAGCTTGGCCTAAAAACCCGGCCAATCAGCCGGTTCGCAACAACTCCGATCGTGACTTGGGCCGGGTAGACATTTTCCGGCGATCGCCCGATGCACCCTTCTCTGTTCGGGTTTACCCAGGCAGCAATAATTTACGCAACCCGTCGGATCTCAGCAGCGATCAGCGCTACATCGAGGCCCAGTTGGCTAGCTTGCAAAAAGATTCGGCAGGCAAAACCTTGGCCAGTCCGCCGCTGCTGAAAGTTCCTGGGGCTACACCAGACCCAGCAGGCTCTCCGCCCTTTGCCAAGATGACGGATAGCGAGGTCTTTCCACTCGTGCCGCCCGATGCCTACATCATGGCCTTGAGCGATCGCACAAACACCCTGAAGAACCTAGGCAATTACCCCATCAAATCGACAGAGTGGGAACAGTGGGCGCGCTTGATTGCCCTGCGCGAACAAGTGCAGCGCGATCGTACCTTTGGGTTTGCCACCCACTTCGGTCGGGTGACTCGGACGGGCGCTACGGGCGAAGATACTAAAAAGCACCACTACAGCTACGCCATCGCCAATGATCTGACACCGAGCGGGGTGACAACTCCGGGCTATTGGTTTAACGGTCGTCGCTACGAAAAAGACAAAACCTACGAGTTTGGCTGCGACTTCAGCGAAATCAATGGCAACAACTTCTTTGGCTTTGGCAAACCCACCAACACCACAGAAGAGCTACGGTTCTTGCACCTAGCCGGTACTCTTTGCCCCGTTGAGCCAAAGTATCCTGCGCTCTACTACCTCTTCCCTCGCCCTCTGTCCAAGGACTACACAGTCCATGTGACGGGCGGGACAAAAACAGCTGTTGACAACATCAAACTCAACGGTCTGGGGACAATTGCCGCAGAGGTTGACCATACGCAACCGAAAGAGTCTGACCCGTTCTATGGGGACTATGCCAAGCTCTACCACAACCCCTACATCACGGCGGCGGCGGGCAGCAACTTTTCGGTACTGACGGATGATGAGCTAAAGGCGATCGTGATTAAACCGCGCGCCATCGACAGTTGGACGTCGCCGATCGAAAAGAATGCCTCTTGTCCAATCGCGACGGCAGCACAGCTACAGCCCAACTGCGCGGTTCAACTGGAGATTGCCGTAGACACCGACGGCGGCAAGCCTGATGCAGCACTCGAACAACACCGTGTTGCCTTCAAAGATGCAGCAATCATGGATGGTCGAGAGCGGTTGACCACCCGGGTGATGGATATCGATATCGATATGCTGCGGCAAAAGTCCTATGCGCCTTCGAGCATTGGTGATTTGTGGTTGTCCTTTGGCAACATTAAGCGCCGGGAATTTGGCGGCATTATCTATGCTTTCCGGGAGGATGCCACCCGCGAAGATGCGATCGCCCGGTCGCCCTCGGGTGGCTGGGGTGGCTACAAGAACGACTACAAAGCCAACAGCAGCGGATCACGAATGAAGATTGGCCCGGGCAATTTGCAGGGCCAAGATCCGCCGATCAGCACTGAAACGGGGATTAGCCCCAAGGCGATCGATTTCTATGCTGACCCCGATCGACGAGCCCATGGATTCCGCCTGATCAATGGCCGATCCGTGCGCCGGATTGGGGGTGGCAACGAAGCCGAAAATATCTATGGGATGTCGTTCATCACTGACAACCCACTCTACATTCGGGGCACGTTTAACCTGCACGAATCTGGAGGTGCACAGATTGAGGAATTCAAAAAACTGCTGACGGCTGACAGCAGCAACTTCTACCAACGCGGCTCCAACCCCGAGCGCGACCTGGATTTGCGGTTTGCCCGCTCGGGCCCAGATGACTGGCGACCGGTGGAATTGTTGGCCGATACGGTCACGCTGCTATCTAGTGATTACTGTGATGGCAGCCTACGCGACACGTTCCTTAGCAGCCGACCCCAAGCAGCCGGTTGGTATGGATGTAGCGGAGCCTCGAACAACTACACCTCGTTCTATGGTCAGCGCCGCCCAAGCCAGAACAAGTCCACGGTCAATAATGGCGAGTTAGCTCAGTGGTCGAATGAAAACCGCTTCGATCCCAACTCGCCGATCGCGGTTTACTACTCTGGTCAACCGATTCAGCGCGAAAACAGCGACCCAACAGCCGCGACCTTTGGATCGTTGAAGCCTTACCAGGACGGCTATGAAGGTTTCGCAGCCAATGATTCCTACGGTACGGCCACGGGTGGACGAACCATTCCTAGAGCATTGAAGACTCGGTTTAATGCCGTGTTTGTCAGTGGTATTTCTCCCAGTCGGAGTGACCAAAGCTATGGTGGGTTCCACAACTTTGTTGGTGCGCTGGAAAATTGGGATCAAGTGCCGATGGAAATTTCTGGCGCATTTGTGCAGCTCAACTTCCGCAACTACGCCACTGGCCCCTACGACCACGATGCTTGGGAAAGCAATCAGAACCCTCAGACCGGAGGCGACCTAATTCCCTACTACCGTCCGCCGCTGCGGGTTTGGGGGTATGACGTGGGGCTGCAATATTCGCCAGCCGGGCCGATCGCCAGCCGATTCATTACCCTGGGCGACACGCGCAGTGAGTTTTACGGCGAACCGGCTTCCAACGATCCCTATATTTGTCTGTTGCGGAAGAACATTCCAGGTGCAGAAACCGATGGTTGCCAATAGTTAGCGAATTGGCTGCTGGGTTGGTGAGTTCATCCTTTGCTCTAGGTTCACGAGTCGAACGATCATGACTAATCCTGCGCTCAAAATTTGGCTGTTGTATTGGCGGCGTGATGCGCGATCGACTGAGGCTCTATCTGGGCGATCGGACGCGGGGCTGACCTTGCTGGAATGCATCGTGGCCATGGTGATGATGTCGGTGGTGGCTGTGGCCATCACGCCGCCTTTGTTTCTGGCGACAGCTTCGCGGGTTCAGAGCAACCGGGCTGAACAAGCAACCCAAGTGGCCCAGGGGGAAGTGGACAAGGTGCGCGTGACGATCGAGCGGGGTCAATATCTTGGTGAAGCGAATCCCCTAGCCCTGTTGCCACAGGAAGGAAGCAGCGACATTTTCAAGACCCCAGCCCCCAGTCCCAATCCCGACTTAAGCACATTGGAATCCACGCGAGCTTCCTGTGACAAAAAAGTGCCATTTGTACCGGCATCTACGTTGCGGCCGGTGGATATCGACGGCGACTGTCAACCAGATTTTGCCGTTCAAACCTTTCGCAGCCCTGCTGATGCGGGTAGCTCAATCACCACCGTCAGTGGGGTCAGGATTCCCATGGCCTTCAAATTGGGAGTGCGCGTATGGGCTGCCCAACCTCTACTCAATGGCAACACGCTACCGCTGGGTACACAGCCCGCTTCTCTGCAACTGACTGGTGGGACTGGTCAAAATAGTTCAGCCACAGACTCAACACCCAAGTTCTATCCCCTGGCGGTGATTTACACGCAACTGGCGCGGTCAGATACCAAGGTTTCCTACGAAAAGCTCTGTCGGTTGCTCAACGGTTCTGAAGGGGAATGTAAAGCCAATCAGGAGGCGAAATAGCATGGTTAGCCGTTGCTCACGACTCTTGGCTCGCCTGGAACATTGGCGTTTACGGAACCGCGTCGCTCGCCAGCCACTTCAATCAAATCAACAGCCATCTAGCTTATCCAATCGCACGGCAGGCTTTACGCTCATTGAGCTGCTGATTTCGGCGCTGATTGCTGGGTTGATTATTTCTGGTCTGCTGGGCATTGTGATCGAGCTGGTTTCGACCAACCGGCGAGAATTAGCTCGCTCAGAAACAGCCCGAGACATGGGGATTGCGGCAGAGTTTATGAGCAACGAACTCCGTGAAGCCGTCTATGTTTATCCGGGCGAATGTCTTTGGGAAGGATCGGAGTCGCCAGGTAATGTTAAATATTGTCCCGGTTTGTTTGGCAAGGGCTATTTGAAAGCTCCCAAAGACAGTTTGCCCCTGATTGCCTTTTGGAAGCTGGACGAGTTACCTGAAAGTTGTTCTGATCCGCTCTGTAAAACCTATAGTCTGGCCGGTAGAACCTATACTCTGGTGGTCTATTTTCTCAGTCAAGATAAGGGGGGAACAGCTAATAATCCGACTTGGGAAGGTCGTGCTCGAATTACCCGTGGTGAGTTAGCGCAGTTCAACGCAAATGGAGCCAAAGTAGGTCAGTATCTAAACCCCCGAGCTGCGGGGGTTAACCTCCAAACCTGGCCTGAAGATACGGACGGCAACTTCGTGGGGAGCAATGTGGAGTTTGGCTCACGCAGTTTTCCTGTATCCGTGCTGGTGGACTATGTGGATGACACCAAGGATGCTAAGGATAGTGTTGAGTGTCCCACTGGCTATAGCAAGACACCAAGTACCAATTCTCTTAGTGCAGTCGAAGGAGATTTTTCGATCGTCCGTAGTGTCTATGCTTGTGTTTTGGATGAGCGCTTTGGTACTCAAGCAGCATTACGGACGACGAATGAAACCCTGAACCAAAAGGTGATCTTGTCGGTGCGGGGCAATCCAGAAGGGCGCTATGGTCTGGATCGATCGGGCTGTTCCCGGGAAAAACTGACCGGTCAGTTGGGCACAGCAGCCCAGCAGTCCACCTGTCGCTTGGCTGCCATCAAAACTGAAGTGCTGAACCGAGGCACGATCAATAAGGGGCCGCAAGCGCTTCCAGAAACTCAAGAAGATCCCAAATAGTCTGACGGCTGCACAAATGCGCATGGGTTTGAGTTTGCTGGCCCATTGGGCGATCGCTCCTAACCCGGCGTGGATTTATGCGGATTGCGGGGATAAAGTTGCGGGACGGCGACAATAACAATCTTGAATTTTCAGATCTTTACGATCATTGTGTCATTTTTTAAGTTATTTTAAGTAGGAAGCGAGTTGTTGCTCGCTGTGCTGCCTCAAGCACCCAATTTTGCCCAATCTGCCCCGCTTGCTCGGGGGGCGATCGTGCTGCAAGACCAGTCATACCAGCCTTCAGCGGCTTGGCCTTGCGGCAACGAAGACGACCGCTATCTATATAGAATTCCCAGCCGTCCGTGAACTTTAGATCGTGCTGCGGGTTTTCGGGGCTAACTGCGAGATTGGGTTCTGGTTGTTTATCCGTTACGAAGCATACTCATGACCCTTTCCTTTCATAGCCTTGGCCTTTCGGAAACGCGCGCTGCTCACCTGGAAACGCTTGGCTTTACTGAACCTACCCCAATCCAAGCACGTGCGATTCCCGCCCTGCTCGAAGGAAAAGATGTGGTAGGTCTAGCTCAAACCGGCACGGGCAAAACGGCGGCTTTCGGACTGCCAATGCTGGAGCGCATTGACGATGCTAATCGCACTGTGCAAACCCTGATACTGGCTCCGACGCGGGAACTGGCTTTACAAGTTTCTCAAGCGATCGAAAAGTTTGTAGGCCCCGGTAGCCGCTTGCGCACCGTGACGGTCTACGGCGGTCAGTCGATCGAGCGTCAAATTAGCCAACTGCAACGGGGCGCTCAAATCGCGATCGGTACGCCGGGTCGTGTGATGGACTTGATGGACCGTGGTGCGCTGCGTTTAGATCAAGTGCGCTATTTTGTGCTTGATGAAGCCGACGAAATGTTGAACATGGGCTTCATCCAAGATATCGAAAAGATCTGTAGCTCTCTGCCCCCGGCTCGCCAAACGGCCTTTTTCTCAGCCACGATGAGCCCGACCATTCGCCGGTTGGTGGCCAACTTCCTGAATGATCCCGTGTTCGTGACGGTTGAGCAGCCCCAGGCGACCCCGACCCGGATTGAACAGGTGCTGTACACCGTCCCCCGGGGTTGCAACAAGATTCGTGCCTTGCTGCCAATCTTGGAGTTAGAAGATCCCGAGTCGGCGATGATCTTTGTGCGAACAAAGCAAGGTGCGGCTGACCTGACTGTGCAACTACAAGCGGCGGGCTACAGTGCCGATGAATATCACGGCAACCTGAACCAGGCCCAACGGGAGCGGCTGATTACGCGGTTCCGTCGCGGCCAACTGAAGCTGATTGTGGCAACAGATATTGCAGCTCGGGGGTTGGATGTCGATCGCGTGACCCACGTGTTCAACTTTGACCTGCCCGATAACCTGGAAAACTACGTCCACCGGATTGGTCGGACGGGTCGTGCGGGCCGGACGGGCCGCGCCATTACCCTGTCGTACCATCTGGAGCGCTACCGGATTCGTCAAATCGAGCGTCACACGCGCCAAACGATGGTTCCGGTGAATCTGCCGACTCGCGCTGAAATCGAAGCGCGCCGGATTGATCGCCTCAAGAACCGGGTCAAGGAAGCCCTGACCGGCGATCGCGTGGCCTCGTTCTTGCCGATTGTGTCGCAGTTGGGTGAAGAGTACGACCCGCGCGCTGTGGCCGCTGCTGCTCTGCAAATGTTCTACGACATGGAACGTCCGGCTTGGCAGGTTGAAGGTGTGTTTGGTGACGATCAGTTTGAAACCGAGCGCCCTGAGCGTGGTGGCGATCGCGGTGACCGTCGCGGTGGTGGCGGCGGCGGTGGCCGACGCAGCTTTGGTGATAAGCGCCGCAGTGGTGGTGGTGGTGGTGACCGTCGCGCAGGCTCTAGCGCGAATCGCCCTCGACCGGAAGCTCCGATCAAGGCAGGCGATCGCCGCGATGGTGGTCGTCCCTACGCCCCGATCGGCGAGTAGGTTCCCCACTCCAAAAATTCCCCTAGTTGTTTAGGGCGCAATTGCCACTAAGCAGCTAGGTCAAAATTCAAAACCGGAGATCTTCTAGAAAAGATCTCCGGTTTTTGTATGGTGGATGTGGGTTGGGGTTTCGCTAGCTGAGTCGATCGCCGGGTGGGGGTGGTTGGCGATCGGGAGTGGGGCGATCGCGGTTGGCCAGCCACCAACCCAACGCAATACCCACTAGACTGGCAATCAGGTCGCTGGCACTAAAGGTGCGGTTGGGCGACAAACTTTGCAAGCATTCCTCCCCCACTGTCCAGGCCGTAAACCCTACCGGAAATAACGGCAGCGATCGCCCAAAGGCGCGGATCGTTTTCCAGCTACTTCCCCGATGACCCAAGTAGCTGGCGATCGCATAGAGAATGATGTGGCCAGGAATGTCGTAATTCGGGATTGCACCCAAAAAACTCGGCAAGTTGCGGGTGTAGGCGAGCCATAAAATTAAGCCAAACAGCAGGCCATAGAGTAGTCCCAGCCCTTGTAGCCAGCGAGCATTGATCGGTTTGGGGCGATCGCCTTTGGTGATGGCTGGCTGACGCGGGGCTGGCTGACCGGAATGAGCATGATCAGGGCTGTGATGGTCGGTTTGGTGGTTGGATGGCAGGTCGGGGGCAGGGTGGGTCATGGGTCGGGAATCAAAGGGGAGGGTTCCGGCAGCGATCGCACCCGTAGATCCTGATAAAACACCGTTTGCTCCAGCTCCACCTTGGACTGGGAAGCCAACAACAGCAAGGCCCAAAAGGCCCCAGCGCGATCGCTTTTGGTCGGTTCCGGGGGCAGCAGTTCTCCTTGAGCGGGCGTTTCGTGGGCGATCGTCAGGGGAATCGCGTCGGGCCCGGTGCGGGGAACCAGGGTGACCAGCTCATCAAACCCTAACCAGCGATCGCCAAAAGGCTGCAAAAACGCCGCTAATGCTTCCGACACTTCGCCCAAGTTTTCTTGGTGGGCCAACTGCTGCACCGCGCGCATCTTTTGGCGGCGACTGGGGCGGCGTGCTTTGTGGGGGCGAGGCGGCTGGGTGGCCAACAAGCTAGCCACTTGCTGCAACTGCTCGATCATGTCACCGAGGGACACCCGCCGCTGGCCAGCCTTAGGAGCCACGCCGCGCCGCTTCAGGCATTGTTCGAGATGTAGGGGTAGCCGCCCGCGCGCCACTGACTCCAGCTCTTCAGCGCTTTCCCAATCATCGTCACTCGCGTCCAGGGGCGGAAATTCTGCCAGGGTCAGGCGGTTGGCCTTGATCAAGACCAACAGGGCGGCCGACACAAAGGCCTGAGCCGATCGCGACAGATGCACATCGTAGGCTGCCTTACCCATTTGGGTGGCCACCGGTTCGATCGCCCGCTGCAACTGCAACAGGTAGCGATCCAACACTTCCACGGCTCGCACATCCCAAGGGTCGATCGCGCCTTGCTCGGCCAGCTCAATCAGCGAAGCAATGGTTTCCTGGATTACGAGTCCGGCCATGGGCGGAGGATTTGCTGGTTGAGTTCTGCAAGGGGTCTAACACACTGATGGCGGCGCACTGGGGCCAAGATCCCGGCGGCGCACTGAGGCTAACCCGTTATGTGGGTTGAGGGTGTGCCTCAGTGTAGCGCTTGGGTTCCAGCCTGAAGTCATTAGTGGTGGCCAAGAGCATCAGGCGTTGATGTATTGAGCCACTCAACTGTCTTGACACATCCATCGGCAAAGGAAACGGGCGGTTGATAGGCCAACTGATCAGCCGCTTTGGCGATCGGCAAGTGCCACTGGCAACGGTATAAATCCGCTAACTCACGGTTTAAGGGCGCAAGGACGGGACGGGGGCGGGTGGTTCGGGCTTGTTGACGGCGCTCTTGAATGGCTGATAACAGCGTTCCTATGCCCCGCATCCCCCGCAGGGTTTCCTTAAGATTTTCTTTGAAGCTGGGACGGAAGGTGGCTGTTTCCACGTTAGGCAAGGCATCGAAGTCTGCTCCCATGGCCTGGGCGATCGGCCGGTATAAATCGGCCCAAGTCACGGTTTCCGCATCACCGACAACAAAGGCCTCGCGATCGATCCCCGGTGTAATGGTCGCAAGAATCAAACCATGCACGAGGTTGTCTACATAGACGCTGTTGCAAATCCCCTGACCGTGATCGGCTTGGTAGGCCACCCCATCGGCGATCGCATTGGCAAAGGCCGCCACCCAACTGGACTTGGGCCCCCAAACAATCCCGGGCCGAACGATCACCACTTCGGTTTTGGTGCCCGCGCGCTGGGCCAAGAGCGATCGCTCGGCCTTGACCTTGGCATTGTTGTAGGCGATCGCATGGTTGGCGCGAATGGGACTGCGTTCATCGGTGTTTACGGCCGGATTTTGACCATGGACAACGGCGCTGCTGAGATACACAAATCGCTTCACCCCCGCCGCCACCGCCGCTTGATAGACCCGACTGGCATTTTTGCGCACAAAGCTGGGATTGCCCGCCAAACAATACACCGCCACTTGGCAGTCCGTGAGCACTTGGGTAAGCGATTCCCCATCCTGAGCATCAGCCTGCCGGGCGATCGCCCCAAGGGGAAGCTGCTTGGAAGCGGAGCGCCCGATCGCCACTGTGGTAAACCGTTCATCGGCTGCCAGCAGTTCCACCATCCGTCCGCCAATGAATCCCCCCGCACCCAAAACCCCCAAGGTTGTGGTCATAACTATCTAGGTTTATTTGTTTGGTGTTTAGTGTTTGGTATTGGTTGATGGTGTTGGTGAACCCCATTCCCCGGCCGGCATTAGTTTCGTCTGTGGCATGAGGCACATCACCATTGAGGTTTAGTCGCGTTCGGTGCGCACCCATTCCGTTTGCCGCCGCTTGACGAAACCCAGATAAATCGGCACTTTTTGCAGGACGTAGAGCGGAATCGTCAGCAGCATTCTAGCGGACAGAAACGATCGCCCCACCCGCGCCCAAGCAATCAAAATCGCCCCCAGCAGCACAATGCCCAAGCACCCCATCCCGATCGCCGGTCGCCACAGGCCCATCAAGGCTCCTAACCCAGTCATCGCGATCGTCGCACCCACCCACACCATCACCAAAAACGACAAGGGCGGCACGGTCAAATCCAGGGCCACCGTCAGCAACCGCCAATTTCCCGTCAAAATCGCTCGGCCCAGCAGGGGCGGCACCCGATAGAACAGGGTCTGCAAGTGACCATGCTCCCAGCGCGTCCGTTGGCTAGTCGCGGCCCCTTCCCCCTGGGGCAAGCGCCCAGTAACCGGCGCATCGGGACAAAACAGCGGTGGATAGCCAGCCACCGTTAGGTCAATCCCCATTTGCATATCTTCGACAATGTTGTCGCTGGCGAGGGGCAACTGTGAAATCGCTTCCCAGGGAAAGGCCATACCAGTGCCATTGAGCAAGCAGGGCAAGCCCAAGCGGCGCAACCCTTCTGATCGGGCAAAGTTTTTGACCGCAAAGGCAAACCCCGACACCCGCCGGGCCGCACTCGGTGCAGGGGGCAGCTCCATCAAATAGCGCCCTTGAATCGGTCGATCGCGATCGGCGCAGAGCCTAGCCAGGCGATCGAGGCTGCCGGGTTCCAAAGTGCAGTCCGCATCCACAATAGTCAGCACTTCCGGCGGGTGATCGGCCAAGACCCGCACGCCGTAATCCAGGGCATAGCCTTTGCCCCGCTGTTCCGTGTTAAACCGCTGCACCACCTCGGCCCCGGCCGCTCGGGCTACCTCGGCCGTTTCATCCGAGCAGTTATCGGCCACCACCAGCAGACGATCGCCCTCCACCAGTTGTGGTTGCAGCGCCTGTAGAGTTGCGCCAATGCAAGTGGCCTCATTGTGGGCCGGAATCAACACGGCCGTTCTGGGTCGTCGCAATCCATGCACCGAGCCTGATCGCCCAAACCCCGGCAGCAGACAACCCGCCGCACATTCGATCGCCAGCACCCCGATCGGCCAGCCCACCGCCGCCACCGCTCCCCACAACGCTGCTTCTAAAAGTTGTTGTCCCACGTTGATCATCCTGATCTTCCTCGCTTGCCTACTGATTCCGTCTCCATGCCCAGCCGAGGCCCTGACTGGGGCATGGTGCACCCCTCAATCCCCTTCGATTGGTCAGGGTAACCGCGCAACTGGTGCGGCTGACCCAGCAGTTAGCAGTTGCACTGCCGGGGGCGATCGCCCGTCACTGTTCCCCAGCCGTTGCGATCGAGTGCGATCGATCCTGAATTCCCCAAATCTGATTTTGGTGAAGGGTTTTGATCAATGGCTTTCATAAGCAGGATTGATGAATTGGAGGTTACATTTCAGCCAAACACCCTTGTATTTCAGGACATTCCCGATGAATTTGTCCTATCCCAACAGCAGCTATGATAGCCTCGTGCCGATTGATGACCAGATCTCGACTGATCACCCTCGGGGACAGCAGCACCGCCAGGTCATGAACCGATCAGGTCATGAACTGACCAGGTTCTGTCAATCCTGAACATTAGTCCTGAGTGTCAATCCTGAAGGCTGAATCATTCCGTGAGCTGAGTGGGCGAGGTTATTGTGGGCTTGGTTAGCCATTCAATCCACCACGGATGCGATCGCGCGGTCTAGCTGGCTTGCCAACGTCAGCTCAAGCTGGGAAGTGGGTACGTTGAAACTGAGTCTGCTGAATCTACGGGAGCTGAATCTACAGAAGCTGAGTCTACGGGAGCTGAGTCTAGAACTGCTGCCCTGACGCAGCGTTGGTCTTAGCACAGCGTTCAGCCACAATCGTCAGGGGTGGCCGCTTTGCAGCCCATAGCGTTTCAATCAGGACTTCTACGCGGCAATTAGCGGCAATCAAATGTTTAGCCCTGATGTGGCAGTGGTCTGTCGTGCGGATTGCATATGCGGATTGCATAACAGACCAGACGAAGTTGCTTTTTCACTGAGCTGAACCGGCCCGTTGCCATTTTGTTGCTTATTCGTTTTGCGGAACATCCGCCATGAATCCAGTTCAAAAAAAGGTTCGTATTCTCAATATCACGATGGACAATATGTCCGAAAAGGAGTTGCTCGATCGCCTAAAACATGGCGGCTGGGTCACCACTCCTAATGTGGATCACTATGCTCGAATCCGAGCCGATGATGTGTTTGACCATATCTATCACAAGGCCGATTACTTGGTCTGTGATAGCCAAATCCTAATTTTCGTTGCCAAACTAAAGGGCAAAACGATTATTGATAAGATTTCTGGCTCAGACTTTTTATCGTCGTTTTATCAGTATTACGCCAACGATACTGAGATGACGATGTTTTTGCTAGGAGCCTTAGAAGGCGTTGCGGCCAAAGCGCAAGGGATTATTAACCAAAAGGTAGGTCGCGAAATGGTGACGGGGGTTTATTCACCCCCCTTTGGGTTTGAGCGTGACCCGGTCGAATGCTTGAGAATTGTGGAAGCAATCAATCAATCGGGAGCAAATGTGCTGGTTTTGGGCATGGGTGCGCCAAAACAGGAAAAGTGGTTTTATCGCTATCGCCATTTGCTCAAACACGTCACGATTATTTTTGGGTTTGGCGCAACGATCGATTTTGAAGCTGGGAATAAACCCCGATCGCCAAAATGGATGAGCAAGGTGGGGCTGGAGTGGCTCTATCGCTTGCTCCAAGAACCCCAGCGACTGTGGCGGCGCTATTTGGTTGATAGTTTGCCGTTTTTAGGCGACTTGGCCCTGTCGTTTATGGGTCAATACAAATTCCGACGGCCGATCGGGGTGCTCATCCAAGAAGCAGGATTTTTAACTGAGTCGCAAATGGTGGACTTAGTGGATTTCCGTGAAATGCGCCGATCCCTCAGTTTGGGCCAGATTTTGGTGGCGAAAGGGGCGATTCAACCTCCGGTTTTGAAGTTTTTTGAGTCGATCGTGCCCCATCTAAGTGCGGAAACAGCGCCCTCGATCGTTGGGTTGTGCGAGCAGGCGGGTTTGTTGACGACTGAACAACGCCGATCGCTAGAGACCGAGACCGACCACTCAACCCCCGAAGTGGTTGCCCTAGAGCGCGGTTGGTTGACTCCCCAAGTGGTGCGTTTGCTGAAGGTGGCGATCGCCTCAGGGGGGCTTGATCTCACGCCCGAAGCAGCGTTGTACCGTGCAGGGTTAATTGATTTTGACTGGATCGCAGCCGCCCGCGCTTATCAACGCAATCCTGCATGGTTGAGCCTCAGCGAATTAGCTGTTGCACAGGGCTTTGTTCCTTACGAGGTGGTGCACTTTGCTCAAGAGCATGTACTGGAGCTATCCCAACTCCCCCACCCACAGGCCGTGCGCGATCGCTTTGCCGCCGCAGGGTTTATTGCTTCTGCAAACGAGTAGCGAGGTTAGCGGCTGCCGTTGAGGTAGTTGATGACCCCACGGGCGATCGCCCAGGCCATTTGCGATCGCCAGCTCGGATTGGATAATAGGGCCGCGTCCTGTCGCCCGGTCACGAATCCGGTTTCAACCAAAATGGACGGCATTCGGCTATGGCGCAGCACATAGAAACGGGCCGTCCTTACGCCTCGGTTGCGCATGAAGGGAAATGCCTGCATGATGCTTTGCTGAACAGCCTGGGCCATGCGCCCCCCAGATTGGTGATAGTAGGTTTCTATACCATTCACATCGGGGCGGTTAATGCCGGCCGAGTTGGCATGGACGCTCACAAAGGCTGTGGCGTTCAGCCGGTTAGCCATGGTAGTGCGGCCGTCTAGGCTAATGAAAGTATCGTCATCGCGGGTGAGCACCACATCCGCGCCCTGTCGGCGAAGCAGGGTAGCCAGTTGCAGGGAAATATCCAAGACGGCTTGTTTTTCTTGCAGTCCACCGATGCCGATCGCCCCGGGGTCGCGACCGCCGTGGCCGGGATCCACCACGATGCGGACTCGTCGGTTGATCGTGGGCAGGGGGCCGCCTGTCCCGGTGGCTGGGGAATCTGGGGGCCAGCTTCCAGAGGCGGGGGGCTGCGGCTGGCGGGGCCAGGTGGTGTTGGGCGGTTCGATCGGCTGGGGTGGGTTGACAGCGGCGTTGCTGCCGATCGGCTGGGCCACCACCAAACTGCCTTCGGTGCGTACTTGCCAGTCGGGGGCGCTGGGATCGACCACCAACAGGATGCGGACTTGGGGCGGATAGCTGTTGCGAATCGGGGTGACGATCAAGCGGGATACACCGGCTCGCCCGCCCATCAATCGATCGATGCCGTTGGCGATCGTGGCATTCTCCAAGACGATCGCAATTTGGCGGCGATCGCTGCTGCGTTCCAGGCTGCTGGCTGAGAGCGTGCCACCCGTGACCTGCAAGGCCAATCCAGCTTCCGACAGCTCCAAGCCGGCAATTTCGGCGATCGGCTCGCGGTTGGGCGATCGCTCCAGAACTTCGCGCAAGGCTCCCGGAACCCAAGGGCGATCGCTCGGTGGCTCCGGCAGGGGACGGGGATTGGGGCGAGACTGAATGGGGGTGGGTTGGCTGGCAAGCGGAGAGCCTAGATCCACAGTCCAGCGCGTGGGCGACAGGCTGCGCACCCGCACCGTATTGGGATTGATCCGGTAGCCCGGTTGGAGTTCAATCACGATCCGGGCTGCGTTGCGGGTCGGCTCTCCCGATCGCACGGCTCGCACCCAGCCGCCAAAGCGTTGTTCACTGCCGGGACGGCCAAGGGCAGTATCGGGCAGCTCAATCACGAGGCGATCAGGCTCTGCAACGATTTGGGCCCGAGGCTGCACCCCTTCGTCAGTTGTGAAACTAAGTTGATTGCGGCTGGGATCAAAACGCCAATTGAGGAGTTGGCCTGCGGCGGCGGGCAGCACAGCCAACAGGGATCCGAGGAATCCCGACAGACCGATCGCCGCCACCCGGGTTGGGCATAGGAACTTGGGGGACAGCTTGGGGCGATCGCCCAACAGACGCAAAGCAACCAAAATGGCAATCTCCACCAACGCAAATCGAGCCAGCTCACCGGGCGATCGCCCCTGTCTTGTCTTAACAGGAACGTGCAATCTCGTTCCAGCTTGCCGAAAAGCAGTGTAGCGTCCTGCCTGAACTTTAACCAATCTTTTCAAGGGGGTCAGGTTCAGGGGCCAGGTTCAGGGTTCATCCAGGCGGTTTGATCGGTTCTAAAGCCGTTGCAGCAGGTTCGTGCCGTGGGTATCCGTACCGCAGGTTGCCAACAGCCCATAGCGCTCGGCCAAACCCATCACCAATGCCATTTGGTCAAAACTCGGGGCCCAGGGACTAGGGTTGTTGTAAGCATAGAAGGCTTCAACCCCATCAATGCCCAAGGTGACGGCAGCCTTGATCAGCGCTGTGGCATCGACCCGGTAGCGCGCTGGGTGAGCCAGCACGGCCAATCCACCCGCTTGATGGATCGCCCCAATTACCCGATCGGCATAGTAGTGCTCATCGCGGACAGGGCGGCCTTGCAAGTAGGGTTGCATCACGTCGGAACTGATATCGAAGGCATAGCCCAAAATGTGGACTTCCGTGCCCAGCAGTCCTGCATTGATTTCAACACCCGTCCATAGGTGGGGCAACAAGAGTTCAGGATTGACCGACTGGGCCAGTTGTAGCGCCTTGGCAGCCGCGAGATACCCTTTGACGCTGTGGTGATCGGTAATCGCAAAGCCCTTCAGACCAATCTGCAATGCTTGGGTGACTACGTCGCTAGGGGGCAACCGGCCGTCAGAGCTGGTTGTGTGCATGTGGAAGTTGTATTCCCTGGGGCAACTGGTGGGGCCGAGTGCTTGAAACACGCCCCGCAGCATCGACGCATTTTCAGCCGTCGCCGATAGCGAACTCAGGCCACGGGCAATGCGAGCTGTCATAAAGACACTCCCAATGAATGGAGGATATTAGCTCCACCGATCTTAAACAATTTTTAAATCTTTTCCGTTGCAGCAGAACGCATCTCATGCTGATCGCTAGGATCGAATTGGTGTCTTTCGCTAAAACCCTGCGAGTTAACAGGGTTTTGAGCATGATTTACCGATCGCCCATCGATCCCGAGCGAATTCTAAATTTCTGAATTGATTAGACCCCTCGCACCCATCCCCACCCTCGCCCTAAAGCCCTCTCCCAAGTCGGGAGAGGGACTTGCCGAATCGAAACGCGATCGCCGAAAACCCTAATTTCAATTTCTAACTCCCCTTTCCCCTCCTGGGGAGCAGGGGTTGGGGGATGAGGGCTTTTCAGATTATTCGCGAAAGAAGTCTCGCGAAGGAAGTCGTCTCGCGAAAGAAGTCTATTATCCGTCACTAATTCACTAACAATTGCTGCAATTGACTAGCAAATGCAGCAATCAGGAAGCTTCCTGCTTCATCGCGGCGAAGTCGGCTTCATCCGCTC
>RDXB01000074.1 GCA_004292515.1 Oscillatoriales cyanobacterium | reverse complement strand
ATTTGGGGCGGCTGGCCATCCCGACGCACCACACCCGGCTCCACCCAAGCCTCCTTGCCCTTCTTGGTCGAAAGCTGGAAACTTCGCACCAACGGCATCGAGCAACCACAAGCCGGGTTTGGGCAAGTCACCGTCCGCGCCCACAGCCAAGCGATCACCGTTGCCTCCGCACCCTCGTGGTGAATCTGCACCTTCGGATACAAATGCCCAATTCGCTCAAAGGCGCGATCGCGCATCCAAGCCCCGTAGTGCCGCACATCCGCCGCCAGCCCCTGAGCGCCCCGCCAGGACGAAATATTTTTCTTGGCTCGATCGTCCCCGTTCACCGGAAACTGATCCTTAAACTTGGGTGGAATCTCAATCAACGCCTTGTTGATCAACACCGCCACCGGATTTAAATCGCTCGCGTGGGCCTCCAATCCCAACCGCTGCGCCTCCAGCGGAATCGACCCACCCCCCGCAAAAGGGTCATAGGCCGGCGGCGCATACCGCGCAATGTAGTCCCGCACGGCCGCCGGATCTTGGGGCGGCTCCTCGCCCCGCTCCCAGGCCAAACACCGGGCAATTTCCGCTTGGGCCTGCTCCAACACACCCGATTGGGAATCGTTGATCTGATCCCAAGACACCAACCCGCGCACCACTTGCTTGGTGTTGCCCTTTTTGTCCGTTTCCGTTTCAATGCGTCCCAGGATGCTAAACAACCGCTGCCGTTCTTGCGCTTGATCCTGCTCTGTGGGAAATCGATCGGGCCAACTGCTCGGATCATCCACCAACGAAGCCCACAGCACCGCCCGACAAGCCGCCAACGGCCGCCGCGCCCACCACAAATGCAACGTACTGGGGTGGC
This sequence comes from Oscillatoriales cyanobacterium, assembly GCA_004292515.1. Lineage (GTDB taxonomy): Bacteria > Cyanobacteriota > Cyanobacteriia > CACIAM-69d > CACIAM-69d > CACIAM-69d. The sequence goes on along the minus strand of RDXB01000074.1, from coordinate 74,029 downwards.
CATGGCGAATCGACTTTTCGCGCGCCGATTCCATGTTGATCGCTTCCAGGGGCAACGCCACTTCGATCAACTTTTTGCGATCCGCCATGATTCAGTAGACCTCTTTCACGAATGAAGAAATAGCTAGTAGCTAGTAGGTTGGGTTGAGCTTTGCGAAACCCAACTCGATCGGCACAAAGCTTGTCGCTGTTGGGTTTCGTGCCTCAAGCTAACCTACGAAATGATCGTTTATCGGCTCATCCTGAGACAAGGGGTTTAAGGATGAATGCTCCTAGCTGATTTGTGCAGGAGGTCTAGTCCCTTCAAAGTCCTGACCTAATCGTAGTGGAGGGTGTGTGGTCTATCCCTCAGTTCTCGCTATTGTTTCCAGATTGTTTCCGTGCCCCGCTCCCAGAGCTTGCGCCAGTCGTAGTTGATGCTGGTCACGGCCCAGTCGGGTTCGCGATCGAAGGGCTGATGCACATATCGCACCACGCAGCCCCCATGGCCCACTTGATAGGTGGCCGATCGCTCGCGCACCCGAAACGCATCGCCCTCCCTGAAGCTGGGGTCGATCGGCACTTGCACCAGCGCCAGCCAGTAGTGACGCGAATTCAGGCTGACGGTAATTTCGTTGCGCGTCACCGTCACCGTGGTGGCTCCCGCAATCCGTCCCTTGACCTCAATTAGATACTCTTGGCCCGTGGTCGGGTCGATCGAGCAGATGTCATAACCGCATTTTTGGGCGCTCACATCCTGAGGCTTGCGCCCCGCCGCCTGCTCCGCCGCCATCACCGCCTCCATGGCCGCCAGCTCCACCCGCCGGGTTTCCCGCGCAAAGGTGCTCGGGCCCGAATCGCGCTTGCCCTGGAGTCGCTGCAACAGCCCGATCGAAACCACCAGAGAACCACTCACCACCGTAGGCGGCAACAGGGAGAGTTGGCGCTCCTGTTCTAGTTCTGCGATGCGTTTGGTCTTCCGGGCCTCAAGTTCGTCGGCCCGTTCGCGAGCCTTGGTGGAGTTGAGGCTGGCATTCGGCTTGCCGGCTTTTTCTTGCTCGTCAAGCTGGTTGGCTCGGCCATCCCAATACAGGATTTCCTGGTTCAGCCGCTCCCGCACGGCTTGCAGGATTTTGCTGATGGTTTGCTCGGTGCGATCGCGGACTTCTTGCCAGTGATGGTTGACCAAATGCTTGATGGCATAGTTGCGCGCCCGTTGTTCTAGTTCCTGGCGCGATCCCAGCCGATCCAAGAGCGGAGTCAGCAGCAACCGCTCCTCAGGACTGATCGATCGATAGTCCAGATAGGGTGCATAGCCCATGTTGTGGCCCTCGTGCTCCTCGTGGCGATCGGGCGTGCAGTGGCCCGCCAAACAAGCCGCGCAAAGGGGAATTTCCACGTATTGCATCCGCCGCGACACAATCCGCCGATTGCCCGCGCGATCGACCCGGCCGTCCTGAATTGCATGATCGAGATAGACCAAAATGCGCGCTGTTTCGCTGGGGTCGTTGTCATCGACGAGGATCGCACCCTGCTGCAAGGTCGATCGATGGCGCTCCAAAATCACATCCAACGTCGCGTCCAACAGGGGATGCCCAGGACAAATCAGGTCGGCATCGGGCTTGCCCACCGGCTTCATCAAGGATTTCTCAAAGCAAATGCGCTCGTAGCGCCGGAGCAGGCGACCTTGGCCGATCGCCTGATCGCGGTTGCGAATCACCGCTGGCACGTGGGTAATTTCATAGCGCCTGGGTTCCCGCTCGCGAATGGAACCCCCCAATTGCTGGAACGCTTCCATAAAAAAGGCAAACACGAAGTACGGCTGGAGCCGCTGGGCCGCCGCCCGTTCCATGTCCGCGCGAATTTGCTGCACCTGGCTCATATCCATCGAGTCGCGGGCTAAGGCTCGTTCTTCCAGCAGCTCATGCAGGCGATCGTGATCGAGGCGATCGACCACTTGATCGAGCTTGGCCTTCACGTCCGGCCGCTCCCCGTAGCGAATGGCCTCGATCAGTAGTTCGCGCAACTCTTTGCCCGCGATCGCCTTGCCCAGCACATCAAACACCTTGCCCCCCAGGGCCGCCTGTTCAATTTCTAGCTTCTTGAGCAAGGCTAGGTACACATCGCCTTCGCGGGTTTCCGCCGCCACTAGGTTCCACAGATGACAGACTTCCGTTTGGCCAATCCGGTGGATGCGACCAAAGCGCTGTTCTAGACGATTGGGATTCCAGGGCAAATCGTAGTTGACCATCAGGTGGGCCCGCTGGAGGTTAATCCCTTCCCCCGCCGCATCCGTCGCGATCAGCACTGCGACCATGGGATCTTGCTTAAAAGCCGCTTCCGATCGCTTGCGTTCTTCTCGGCCCATGCTGCCGTGAATGGTGACGATCAACTCTGATCGTCCCAACAGCGTGCCAATGCGATCGGTCAAATAATTCAGCGTGTCCCGGTGCTCCGTAAAGATCACCAGCTTGCGCGTCGATCGGGTTTCGGAGTCTTCGGGGTCGGTGGGTCTGGTCGCTGTGTTGAACTCACCCGGCTCACCGGGCTGATCCGACTCCCAAAAGACTTCTCGAATCACCCGTGACAGCTCATCCCACTTGCGATCTGTGCCGCTGCGTCGCACCCGCAAAGCTAATTTTTCTAGCTCATGCAGGCGATCGATTTCCGCCTGTAACTCAGCCACGGTGCGCGCGGCCGTTGCCCGATCAACCACTTCCTCTTCGGTGGCCTCGCGCTCGGTTCCCGAGGCATCCTCAAAGTCGTCATCCCAATCCTCTGGGGCGATCGTGGGGCCAAATCCCAACTCCGCATTCAGACCGCGTTTGAGCAATTCTTCCTCGCGCAATCGCTTTTGCAGTCGCTCGCGCCGTCGTCGGAGGGATTGATAGATTGCTTCGGGCGAGGAGGCCAAGCGCCGCTGCAAGATGGTGAGCGCAAAGCCGATCGTGCCCCGTCGTCCATCATTCAGGAGCTGATCGGCGCGATCGAACTCATCCCGCACATAGTCGGTCACTTGCTTGTATAGCAAGGCTTCGAGGTCAGACAATTGATACTGAACCGTGCGGGCCCGCCGTTCGGGAAATAGGGGCTTGCCATCAAACTTGAGCAAGTCCTCTTTGACCAGTCGGCGCATCAGGTCTGTGGTGTCCCCGGCCTTGGCCCCATCCCGAAAACAGCCCTCAAAGCGATCGCCATCCAACAGCCCCAAAAAAAGCTGAAAGTCTTCTTCCTTGCCGTTGTGGGGCGTGGCGGTCATCAACAAAAAGTGGCGCGTCAGGCTCGACAGCAACTTGCCCAGTTTGTAGCGTTGGGTCTCGCGGACTTCCCCCGCCCGCCACGCTTGCTGAGAGCTTGTGGGCCTCATCCATGACCACCAAATCCCAGTCCGTTGCGGTCAGCTTGGCGTGCAAGTTGTGATCGCGGCTGAGTTTGTCTAACCGAGCAATCCCGAGGGGGATTTCCGCAAACCCATTCCCCGTCATTGCGGCTTCTAGGCGATCGTTCGTCAAAATTTCAAAGGGCAAATGAAACTTTTGCGATAGCTCGTCTTGCCATTGCAGGGCCAAGCTGCCGGGACAAACAATCAGGCAACGTTGCAGATCCCCCCGAATGAACAGCTCACGAATCAACAGACCGGCCATGATTGTTTTGCCGGCTCCTGGATCGTCTGCTAGCAAGAACCGCAAAGGCTGCCGACCCAACATTTCGCCATAGACCGCCGTAATTTGGTGTGGTAGGGGTTCGACCACGGAGGTGTGCACGGCCAGCAACGGATCAAACAGGTAAGCTAGCCGAATCCGATGGGCTTCCGAAACCAGGCGCAACACCTCCCCATCCCCTTCAAAACTCCAAGGCTGCCCATGGGGCACAATATCGAGACTGGCAGCATCATCGCGGAAGATCAACAGATTTCCCGTACACCCCGTCGTTGGGTCTTTGTAGATCAGCTCGATCACCTCCGTGCCACACCACTGGGTAGCGACGATGGTCACGGGTTGGTTGAGTAAGATCCCTGAGACCGTCGCACCAACCGTTAAATCGCTAAGTTGAGCCATAGGTGGTTCGCAGCCAATGAGGGGCAAAATCTAGAACAAACTAGGGACTGCCGTTACAGAAGTCATTACAGAAGTCATTACAGAAAATGATAGGGAACTTGATCGATGACTGATAGTGAATTGCACTGGATTCACTGGTGCATCATCGGCCGAGTACATCACTCCTGAACAACCTGATGCACAGTCCAGCACCATGCATACTCAACTCATTAAGCAAACGATCGCCCTAGAGACCTATCAGGCTGCCTATCTCACTTGGCCGGGGGGCGATCGTGATGCGCCGATCGCCCTGTTGCTGCATGGTTTCTTAGGAGAAAGTCAAGGCTGGCAAGCGGTGGCCGAACAGTTGGCGGCCCACAATATTCGGTGTTTGGCGCTGGATCTGTTGGGGTTTGGCGACTCATCGAAGCCCCGGCTGAAATACACGATCGATCACCAGGTGCAGTTCATCCGCGAGTTTGTGCAAGCGCTGGATTTGCCACCCCTTTTTCTGGTGGGCTACTCCTATGGCGGGTGGGCAGCGGCGGCCTGTGCGATCGAGGGGTCGATCGGGCTGCGGGGGCTGGGGTTGGTGGCTCCGGCGGGGATTCGGGATGATGCGTTTGCGGGGCGCTATGCCTATTTGCGGCCGCTGTTATGGGACACGCCCTTGGTGGATGGGGTGCTGGCCTTGGCTCGCCCGATCGCGCAGGTTTTGGGTCAATCAAACCGTTGGCAGGAGATTGACCGCGCCCGCCAAGCTTTGAAAAATCAGCCGGTGGCCCGATCGTTTTTGCTCGATCGCTGGCGGCCGGAAGATGCGATCGACACGGTGGAGGAGCGGCTTGACCAGATCCAAGTTCCGACGATCGCGATTGCGGCCGAGGGTGATCGCACCATTCCCCTGTGGCATGTGCAGACCTATGCCGATCGGATTGCTGGGGCGCGGTTTGAGTGTTTACCCGATGCGGATCATGATTTGATTCACACTCACGCAGCCCAAGTGGCAAACTGGCTGCGATCGTACCTAATGAATCGTACCTAATGAGTAGCGACGGGACTGGCGATCGGCCAGAGGCGATCAAGATCTAACTGGGCGGCGGCGGCGGCCAGGTCCGAGCGATCGCGCCAGTCCGTCAAATGGGGCAGATAGCCTAAAACCGGCACTCCCGTTAGTTGGCTAATCCAGTCGGCCGGGGCCAGGGTCGATCGCTCTTCCGCCGTGGTCGGCCGGATTTCATTGAGGACAATGCCTTGCAGGGTGAGTTTGTGCTGGCGGGCCAGGGCCACATTGGCGATGGTTTGGGCAATCGCCCCCAACTTCACCGGCACAACCAACAGCAAGGGCAACCGCCAAGCCGCCACCAGATCCGCAAAGGTCAACTCCCACGTGACCGGCGATCCCAAACCACCGGCCCCTTCTACGATCACGAAATCTCGCTCTGCTTGCAGGGCCGTGAGCGATCGCCAGGCCAGGGCTAGGTCGATCGCCTGTCCCTCCATTTCCGCCGCGATTGGGGGAGCCAGGGGAGCCGCCAATCGGATCGGGTTCAAGGATTCAGGGGTTTGACCCAAGTCCGCAAACAGGTGCTGGTAAATCTCCCGATCTCCCTCACCTGACTGGACTGGTTTGAACAGGCCCAGCCTGCCGCGATCGCGCCGCCACTGTTGCCAATAGGCCGCCAAAGCCAAAACCAGCATCGTCTTGCCCACTTCCGTATCGCTGCCTGCGATCGCCAGCGTTCCCGGCATCACCATTACGTCATTCCTCAGTTAACAGGTATCAAGAGATAACGGATATCAACGGATATCAACAGATATCAACCGATCTAGGTAGCCAAAAAGTCTAAGGGACTAAGGCATCACCCCCTAGCGCACCGTCACGTCCACTGCAAAGGGCATTTCCAGATCTGATGACACCTCAATCCCATAATTCCCTGGCACGGGCGCATCAAAACTGACGGAACCTTCCACACCAGCCATATCCGGCAGCGGGCCGTTGGGGCCCAACACCGTCACCCGCAAGCCCGAAGGAACTCTAATCGAGACTTGTTGACCGGCTTGGGCTTCAAACCCAAATGTCTGGGGCACTTGCGGTTGGGTCGTGCCGCTAAAGGTGCGTGATTGGGGGCGGCTTGGTGGTGCGGGGCTGGGTGACTCGACAACCGGGGATGGCGCAGGAGTCGGCGCGGGCACTGGTTCCGGCGTGATTGTTGGCTCTGGTGTGGGAGCTGGTGTGGGGGCGCTCAGACTGACGATCACCTTATAGTCACCGCGATCGACATTGGGAGCCACCCGCATTTGCAGGGCATATTCGCCGCCGATCGCGATCGTACCGTTCCAGCGCTCAATATCTTGGCTGTTGCGATCAGGAGCATCACCATCAGGAGCCAACAGGCTGGCAATGATGTTGCGCCCATCCACTGAAATCGCCAGGTTTTGACCCGGTTGGGCCGTGAATCGATACACCAGCGTTTCGTTGGCCGCGATCGCCCGCGAATCTTCAAAGTCACCGGCCGGTTGCAGGTTCAGCCGCTGGTTCGACACCACAGGAGACACCGACGGCTGGGATGTGGGACTCGGGGAGGATGGGCTAGGGGCAATCGGCTGGCTGGGGGTAATGGATGCACTAACGGTTGGGGACGGTTGGCTTTGACCCGGAGCACGATTCAGCAGTTGATTCACCAACGACCAAGAGCCAACGCCCGTACCCACCACCAACAGCACCCCAAACACCGTCACCGCCCAGGGATTATCCATCATCGAGCCGCGCGGTTCCTCCTGCCAGTTGCGTGCGGGTTCAGGGGTCGGAGCTGGGTAATTGGGCGCGATCGGAGGGGGAGCCGATCGCCCCACCACCACTGTGGCCATAGTTGACGGTACGGCCGGACTCGCCCCAGTCGTCCCGGCGGGCGGATAAGCAGCGGGTGGGGCTGCGGCTGCGGCTGTGGGTGGGGCCGCAGCGGTGGGCATCGCTGGGGCCACGGTGGTGCTGGCCGGGGCGATCGGGCTGGCGGCTTCCAACTCCTGAAGGGCCTGTTGCACCAATCGGGCCGACGGATAGCGCTCATCGGGCCGATAGGACAACATCGTTTTTAAGATGGCCCCAAACTCTGGCGAAATCGTGGCGTAGCGATCCCAATGCCAGGTGAGGGTGCGATCGTCTAGCAAGTCTTGGGGTTCACGCCCCGTCAGCAACACCAGCGCCGTCGCCGCCAGGGCATAGAGATCACTGCTGGCATTGGCCCGCCCGGTTTGGATTTGCTCACTGGGGGCATAGCCACTTTTGCCGACCGTAGTGGCCTGCACGGTAGTGGCATCCGGATCGTGAAAGCGGGTGGCCATTTCGCGAATCGCGCCAAAGTCAATCAGCACCGGCAGCCGATCGCTCTCCCGCAGCATGATGTTTTCGGGGGAAATATCGCGGTGAATGATTTGGCACTCGGGGCCGTGCAAGTAACTCAACACCGGCAACAGTTGCTGAAACAGGTAGCGCACCTCCGCTTCCCCAAAGCATTGGCCCTGTTGCAGTCGGTAATCGAGCAGCGATCGGTAGCTGTGACCCTGCACGTAGTCCTGCACCAAAAACAGCCGATCGTCCGTTTCCAAAATGGTGTGAAACTTCGGCACCTGGGGATGGTTGATCCGATAGAGAATTTGTGCTTCCCGCTGAAAAAGCTCCCGGGATTTGGCCTGGACGTAAGTGTCACCCGCCGGTGGTGTGAATTCTTTGAGGACACACTGTTCCTGAAAGCGTCCTAAGTCTTCAGCCAGGTAGGTGCGCCCAAACCCCCCTTGACCCAGAACATTGACAAGGCGGTAGCGATTTTGGAGGACGGTTCCGGGAAGCAGAGGGGGTTGCATGGGACTCAAACCGATCGGGGAAGTCAGGGCAAAAGGGACAAGATACTGGCACAATATTGCGTTGGCGATATTGCATTCGCAATGGCGTTAAACCGAATTCATTAGGGTGAATTCATCGAAACCGATGGGGATCAGTCAGGGGATAGTGGTCGTCGGGGTTGCGGGCCCAATAGCCAATCCGCCACGGGATCGACTCTTAAACCAGTTGGATGATTTTTCAGCCCAATCGGAAATTAGCGCTAGAAACAGGGTAGGCGAAACGGGATCGGCCAGTTCTCTCGATCGATAACCATGCTGATTCCATAGACAATGCCTCACGGCGGCTAAATACTGCGTTACAGATGGGGATTAGGCAACCTGATCAGGCGATCGCTCCAGTGATCGCTGACTGGACACCCAATCCAGTCTCGAACCCAATCGATCGGGCTGCCCCACGCGATGGCGAGGTGGTAGGTGCTAACCAGCCAATAGCTGTCCAAAGCGACTGTCCAAAGCGACTGTCCAAAACCCAGATCCAAGGGCGGCTGGCGCGTCAACCTTGCACGATGTGCCATGGTCGGTGTCGCCGGAGGTGCGATCAAATTGTTTTGAGTCGATTTTTTGAATCAATTCAGTTGAGTCAGTCAGGTTGAATCAATTCAGTTGAATCAATCAAACCGATGCCGAGCCAACGGGCCTGTCATCCATGGGGTCAGTTTCGCCGCCGGAATGGCGCAGCTAATCCGGAGTTCATCCTAGCCGATCGCCATTCCCGATGGCGCTGGGGGTAACGGCCTGATTAACCACCCATGAGTTCCATTCATGGATGCAGGGTCGATCGTCCACTTGGCGTTGCTGTTCGCGTTGCTTTGTGACGGTTCTGCATTGTCTCGATTCGGTCTAGGTTTCTACGGTCTAGATGTTGCGTTCTGGGTGTTGATTGTTGGTCGCGCGATCGGAGGATCGACTGCGCCCAACCCTCCCCGATTCTCTGGGAGGGTTGAGACCTGTTGAGTCACTGAATGCGTGAACCGAAATCCAAAGAAAATTGGAAGAGAATGCTAAGATTGCCATGAATGCGCTTCGAGGGTCTGCCGTGATTTGCTCTGCGACTTCTCCGCTGCCAACTTCGAACCGTGAAGTGCCGGAAAAGAGCCGCCTTCGCCTCTTCTCGGGATCGGCAAACATCGCTTTGGCTGAGGAAGTTGCTGCGTACCTGGGTTTACCTTTGGGGCCGATGGTTCGCAAACATTTTGCCGATGGCGAACTGTACATCCAAATTCAAGAATCGATTCGGGGCTGTGACGTTTACCTGATCCAGCCCGTTTGCCGTCCAGTTAATGATCATTTGATGGAATTGTTGATCATGGTTGATGCTTGCCGCCGGGCCTCGGCGCGTCAAGTCACGGCCGTGATTCCCTACTATGGCTATGCTCGGGCCGATCGCAAAACGGCTGGTCGCGAATCGATCGCGGCTAAGTTGGTGGCCAACTTGGTGGTGAAATCTGGAGCCGATCGCGTGTTGGCGATGGATCTGCACTCCGCCCAAATTCAGGGGTATTTTGATATTCCCTTGGATCATGTGTTTGGAGCGCCAGTGCTGGTTGACTACCTGAAGAGCAAAAACCTGTCTGACATTGTGGTGGTGTCGCCCGATGTGGGTGGTGTTGCCCGGGCACGAGCCTTCGCCAAGCAGCTCAACGATGCGCCCTTGGCGATCATCGACAAGCGCCGCCAAATGCACAATGTGGCGGAAGTGCTGAACGTGATTGGGGATGTCCGTGGCAAAACCGCTGTGCTGGTTGATGACATCATCGATACGGGTGGAACCCTGATGGAGGGTGCGCGGATGTTGCGTCGTGAGGGTGCGCGTCAGGTTTATGCCTGTGCGACCCATGCGGTGTTTTCACCCCCGGCGATCGAACGGCTCTCCAGCGGCCTGTTTGAGGAAGTAATCGTGACCAACACCATTCCGATGCTGGAACGCCATCAGTTCGAGCAACTGACGGTGCTTTCGGTGGCGACTGTGCTGGGCGAAACCATTTGGCGGATTCACGACGATACTTCCGTTAGCAGTATGTTCAAGAGCGATTAGTCGCAATTGTGCGTGACGCATGAGCCGTGACGCATGAGCTGTGACGTACGGGCCGTGATGCACGAGCCGTGATGCATGAACTGCGATGCATAAACTCAATTGCCCAACCCTGATTTGTTCGGGGCTGGGCGATTTGGGTTTTGGAGGGCGATCGAGTATTTTGTTGGTCGTGCTTTTCGTGCATTTCGTGATTTTGATCCAGCGAGGCAACTAATGGATATCTTTCCGGCGATCGATTTGTTGGGCGGGCACTGCGTCCGGCTGTTCCAAGGGGATTACGATCGCGCGGAAAGCTTTGGCGACGATCCGGCGGCCGTGGCCCGGCGCTGGGCCGATGCGGGGGCTAGCTGGCTGCACTTGGTGGATCTGGACGGGGCTAAAACGGGTGAGCCGGTGAATTTGCCGGCGATCGCGGCGATTGTTGAGGCATTGGCTGATCGATCCGATCAATCTGGTCGATCTGTGCAGATCCAAGTGGGGGGCGGGGTTCGATCGCGTGATCGGGCGGCGGCCCTGTTTGACTTGGGGGTGACACGGGCGATCGTTGGCACGGTGGCGGTGGAGCAACCGGCGGTTGTGGCCGATTGGTGCGCCGAATTTCCTGGGCGGATCGTGATTGGCATTGACGCGCGCGAGGGTTGGGTGGCCACGCGCGGCTGGCTCGAAACTTCCCAAGTTCGGGCCGTGGATTTGGCTCGCCAGGTGCAAGATTGGGGCGCAGCGGCCATTGTCTACACCGATATTCAGCGCGATGGCACTCTCAGCGGCCCCAACCAAGCCGCCTTGCGTGAGCTGGCCGAAGGGGTGACGATTCCGGTAATTGCTTCGGGGGGCGTGAGTTCCGTAACGGATCTGTTGAGCTTGCTGACGTTAGAACCTGTTGGCGTGACTGGCGCGATCGTGGGGCGGGCCTTGTATACGGGCAATGTGGATCTGCAAGAGGCCCTGCAAGCGGTGGGCCCCGGCCGTTGGCAGGATGTGCCGATCGATTTGGGTCAGCAGGCGATCGGGTAGGGATCAGCCAGGGCGATCGGGCGAGTATCCTCCCCGATCGCCCGATCGCATCCCCCGACCGGATCAAGCATTGGGACGGAGCACCACCAACCCGTAGGCTTCTGGATTCAGGTACTGTTGGGCCGCTTGCTGCAAGTCCTCGGGTTCTAGACAGCGCACCGCATCGGGATAGCGCAAAGCCGCATCGAGGTTGCCCACCAAAGTTTGGTAATAGCCATACAGACTTGCCCGATTGGCCGGCGTTTCGTTGCCAAACACAAAGCCATTGGCCACCCGCGCCCGCACGCGATCGACCTCAGCGACGCTGACAGGTTCGCTGCCAATGTGCTGGATATGTTCGACCAGTAGGGACTCAACGGTGGCCAAGTGTTCTGGATCGCAGTGAACCGCAATATAAAACGTGCCTTGGGTGCGATAGGTCAGGTTGGTGGCGGAGATTTTTGACACGAGGCGGCGCTCTTCCCGCAGGTCGCGTACCAGGCGGGAGGTGCGCCCATGGCCCAACACCGCCGCCAACACATCTAGGGGGTAGGTTTCGCGCAGATCTTGCATCCCCGGAACCCGCCACAACATCACCAATCGGGCTTGTTGCAGGGACGGGTCAACGATTTCGCGGCGTTCAATGCGATCGAACGGCACTTCGGGAACCAAGGTGGGCCACACTGCCGCTGGTCGGTCGGGGGATTCAGGGCGATCGCTGGCCCAGACTTCGGCTAAACCCGATTCCAGTGTTTCAAAAAGGGCTTCCGGGGGCAAATTACCCACGGCCACTGCTGTCACCGATGACGGGCGATAGTGAGTGGCGTGGAAATCGCGCATCTGCTGCACTTCTAAGGCGGCGATCGTGCTTTCGGGGCCCAGCACCGGTCGGCGGTAGGGCAAGTTTGCAAATGCCAGCTCCATCACCGCCTGGAAGGTGCGCCGACGAGGGTTATCGTGACTGCGGCGAATTTCCTCAAGCACCACGTGCCGTTCCCGCTGAAACTCCGACTCGGGAAGTTGTGGGCGCAGGGCCACATCAAACTGTAGCGGTGCTAGGGCCGCGAAATCCCGAGGAGCCGCCGTCAAGTAGAACTGGGTGTAGTCCTGGCTGGTGGCGGCATTGGTGACAGCGCCACAGGCCTCAATCCGCCGCTCAAACTCACCCAGGGCTAGCCGATCGCTGCCCTTAAACACCATGTGCTCTAGGAAGTGGGCCATGCCGTTGATCGCGTCGGGTTCGATCGCCGATCCAGCATTCACCCAGAGGCTGAGGTTAACTGCTTCCACCGGCATCTGTTCGACAATCGCGAGTGCGCCACAGTCTAACCGCCGCATTAGCGGCCCAGTACGGACGGTCTCGATCGGCGGCAGGGCTGGGGCAAACAAGCTTGGCGACATCATTAGCTCAGCTCGTGGGAGGTTAATGTTTGTTAAACCTCTAATAGCCTAGACCGATTTCACCTCGCCGTGCAGGCTGGCGTGATCGACGTTGGGAGGATTCGGACTGGCGGGGGCGTTGGTTTGGGTCTCGGCATTGCGGGGGCCGCGCTGCTCGATCAAGTCGATCGCCCGGCTGACAATTTCGGGAAAGACCACCACCAGGTTGCCATCGGCGGCGCGATCAAGCGCCGAATTCACCGCAGTGGTTTCATCCAAGATGGTTTCTACCCGGCGCACCCGCACCGAGCCGACCTTGCGAGCCGCCGCGATCCCCTCTTCGATTCCCCGAGCGGCACTGCCCCGAGTCCGACCACGATTGTCGTCATCTTCCTTGATGATGATTTCGTCGAACATTTGGGCAGACAACTGCCCCAACAGCACGAAATCTTCGTCCCGTCGATCGCCCGGGCCCCCCACCACACCGATCCGTGTTCCGGGCCAGTTCTGGACAAACGTACCCACTGCTTCGTAGCCCGCCGGGTTGTGGGCGTAGTCCACCAGGGCGTGGTAGCGACCCAAATCAAACAGGTTCATTCGGCCAGGGGTTTGCTTGGCGCTGGAGGTAAAGGTCATCAGAGCCTGACGAATCGCTTCGATCCGCACCCCTTGGGCAAAGGCGGCCAAACTGGCGGCCAGGGCGTTGGCAATTTGGAAACCAGCCTTGCCGCCCAGGGTCAAGGGAATGTTTTCGGCGCGATCGATCCGCAAGGTCCAATCGCCCTTCAAGATCGATAGGTAGCCGTTCTCGTAGACCGCTGCTAGGCCCCCTTGCCGCGCGTGATCCCGCACGATCGGATTCTCGGGGTTCATCGAAAAATAGGCGACCTGGGCTTTCACCTGTTCCGCCATGGCCGACACCAGCGGATCATCAGCATTCAGCACTGCATAGCCATCGGGAGCAGCCGCTTCGGCCACCACAGACTTAACCCGGGCCATTTGCTCGATCGTGTCGATGTCGCCCAAGCCCAAGTGGTCGGCTGCCACGTTCAGCACCACGCCCACATCGGAGCGATCGAAGGCCAAGCCCGATCGCAAAATGCCACCCCGGGCCGTCTCCAAAATCGCCACTTCCACGGTGGGATCTTGCAAGATCAGGTTGGCGCTTTGGGGGCCGGTGTTGTCGCCCTGCTCCACGAGGTAATCGCCGATGTAAGTGCCATCGGTGGTGGTGTAGCCGACCACTTGGCCCGTTTGGCGATAGATGTGAGCAATCAGGCGGGTTGTAGTGGTTTTGCCGTTGGTACCTGTCACGGAAATGATCGGCACTCGTGCGGGCGATCCCGGCGGGAACAGCATATCCAACACCGGCTCGGCCACATTACGCGGAATTCCCTCACTGGGCTGCACATGCATCCGAAATCCGGGAGCCGCATTCACTTCAATCACCACGCCACCTACCTCGCGCAGGGGCTTGGAAATATCCGGCGTGACAATATCGATCCCGGCGATATCTAAGCCAATAATCTTGACGATTCGTTGGGCGATCCAGACATTTTCCGGGTGGATTTCGTCCGTGCGATCAATTGCGATCCCGCCGGTACTCAGGTTGGCAGTGCCGCGCAGATAGCAGATTTCGCCGCGATCGAGCACCGTATCAAGACCCACATCCTGGCGATCGAGCATTTGCTCCAGGGAGCGATCAACCACGATTTTGGTCAATACATTGTCGTGACCACTGCCCCGGCGAGGATCGCGGTTGGTTTCATCGATTAGCTCCTGAATGGTCGATCGCCCATCGCCAATCACCCGGGCTGGCACCCGCTCCGCCACAGCCACCACCTGACCGTTCACCACCAACACCCGGTGGTCATTTCCCTTATAAAACCGCTCAACCAAGGTTGTCTGGGATTTGGACTCGGCCAGGGCCATCTCCAGCGCTTCTTCGGCCGCTTCCCAGGAGTCGATATCGAGAGTGATGCCACGGCCATGGTTGCCATCCAGGGGCTTAATCGCAATCGGGTAGCCGCCCACATCGTCGATCGCATCCTGAAGTTCATCCGCGTAGCGCACCGTTGTTCCGCGCGGCACCGGCACCCCCGCATCGGCCAAAATCCGCTTCGTCCCATCCTTATCGCAGGCCAGCTCCACCGCCAAAATGCCCGTACGATCGCTCAAGGTCGCCTGCACCCGTTTTTGGCGCACCCCATAACCAAACTGAATCAGCGATCGCGCCGACAGTTGCCGCCAAGGAACATTGCGACGCTCCGCCTCCCGCACCAAAGATTCCGTGCTGGGTCCAAGGGCCTCCTCGGAGCGAATTTCTTCGAGATCTTGTAGATCTTGCTCTAGCTCCTGTAGCGGATAACTGCCCGAATCAACAATGCTGCGGCACAACCGCACCGCCGCCCGTGCTGCATAACGACCGGCCCGCTCGTTTTCGTACTCGATTGCCACCAAATAAACGCCCGGCTCCGATGTTTCGCGGGTGCGCCCAAACCCCACCGGCATACCTGTCAGCTCCTGCAACTCCAGAGCCACATGCTCCACGATGTGCCCCATCATCGTGCCTTCTCTGACCCGTTCGAGGAAGCCGCCCCGTTTGCCCCGCGAGCAATGGTGTTCCACCAAGCTAGGCAGCGCCTCAACCAACCCCTCATAAAATCCCGAAATCTCGTTAGACGGGCGATCGGCCAAGTCCGCCAAATCCAAACGCAAAACGACAAGCTTATGGCGGCGAATGCTCCAATAGTTGGGGCCGCGGAGCGTTTGAACTTTCAAGATCTTCATCGGAGGCAGCGTTGAGGGTGGTTCAGACGGGAGGGGCGAAAACGGGTTGCCAACGGTCAGTAGAAGCACCCGTTTGGCTGGATAGTTAGCCTAGTCTCAGCGTTTGGGTTGATAGCAAACTGTTCTTGAAGAACAATTTTTTAGAATCTTTAGCTGTCAGGTTAGCCGCTTGCTTCACAAACAGCAACACATTTTTGGTGTGAATTTTGAGCGATCTTGGAAGGGTTGCTGGCAAATGACTCACTCCCTTGGGACTGCACCCAATCATCAGCCCAAATAATCCAAATGATGATCTAACCGAATGATTCAAATGATTTAAACCGATCTGAATCGATCTGAATCATTCAACTGTACTGAGCAAATCGGCGAAGCCAGCCACATCATTCTGGTGGCGAGTTCTGTACCAGACTGCCTTGGGGCCGCTGCGAGAGATCGCCCAGGAAGACTGCCACAGGAGATCTATCCGAGACCAATAGCGGCGATCGGCCACCCTTCAGTCCACGCGATCGCCTAGGGCCGACCCGGTTTAAGATGGGATCGCTGACGGCTCCTCGCCATGCAGCCCACCTGTTTCAGCCTACTGTTTTTGCAACGCCCGATCGAATCCCATGCAAGTCCCGTCCCCGTCTCGCTCCGTTTGGAAACGTCTCGCCATTGTTTTGGTGCTGACGGTTGTAGTGGCGTTGCAAGCCTGCTCTTCGCCGGCCAGTGGCTTGAAAGCCTACATCGATGCCACCAAAGGCTATCGCTTCCTCTACCCGATCGGGTGGGTGGCCGTCAAAGTCGCAGGGGGCCCCGACGTGGTGTTCCGCGATTTGATCCAAGAAACCGAGAATGTCAGCGTTGTGATCAACCCCGTACCGTCTAACAAAACCTTGACGGATTTGGGTAGCCCCACAGACGTAGGCTATCGACTCTCGAAGAGTGCGATCGCCCCGCCAGGTTCTGGCCGCACCGCTGAGTTGGTCAATGCCGAGTCGCGAGAAGCCAATGGCAAGACCTATTACTTCTTGGAATATGCCGTGAAGCTGCCCAACCAAGAGCGCCACAACTTGGCTAGCGTGGCAGTCAGCCGGGGTCAACTGTATACCTTGAATGTGTCAGCCCTGGAAGGTCGCTGGGACAAGGTGAAATCGATGTTTGAAACCGTGGTGAAATCCTTCTCGGTTGACTAAGTTTGGTTAATGAAGTTCGGTTGACTACAGCCTTTACCTCAAACGGTTAGTACATCAGATCGCAGGTGCTATGAAGCTGTTAGTTGGTGGGCATTGCCCACCCTACAGGCTATCGACCCGAATTGTTCGCGAGAACCAAGCGTCGGCGCAAGCCTTGCGGAGCAATCTCGTCCTGGAAGATCTAAACGTGTCAGGGATGATCAAGAATCGCAAGCTGTCACGGGCAATTGGCGATGCTGGCTGGTACAGCTTTCGGCAGATGCTTGAAGGAAAATCAATCCGCTATGGGCGGGATTTCCAAGTGATTAGCCGATGGGAGCCAACTAGCCAGCGTTGTTCGGCTTGTGGTCAGTTGGGCGGCAAAAAGCCGTTGAATGTGCGTGAGTGGACTTGTCTGCACTGCGGTGCGGTTCATGACCGCGACATCAATGCAGCGATTAGCAGCCGATGAAGCGTCAACCCGTGGTCTAGTCGAGCAACTTCGGTTGTTTGCCTAGGGCCGGAATCCCCGCTCCTTTAGGACGGGGAGGATGTCAAGAAGACCGACCGATCATCGAATTGTCCGAAATCTTGCCTAACTCCTGCTTCCACCGTGAGGGAATCGTTGAGCGGAATCGTTGAGCGGAATCGTTGAGCGGGATCGTTGGGCGGGATCGTTGGGCGGGATCGTTGGGCAGTCTGGAGCTGAGGACTAGCCGCTAAATTAGTCAAATTAGCCGTCAAATTAGTCAAATTACTTCAAATTAGTCAAACTACTTGAGTCCCTAACTCCATCGTGAGGGGATTATTGAGCAGCAAGGGCATTCTGTTCCTGTTAGTTTCAGCCGTTGATTAGCCCCAGCATGTTGAACACTACAGCTCGATTGGTACTAGCCTCAGCCTCGCCCGCCCGCCGCAAGTTGCTGCGGATGGCGGGGATTGAGCCGATCGTTTGTCCCAGCCAGTTTGATGAAGATGCCGTACAGGTATTCGACCCGGGACAACTTGTGCAGGTGCTGGCCGAGGGCAAGGCCCGGGTGGTGGTCGATCGCCTCCATCATGATCTAGCCTTTCGCCGATCGCTGCTGGGAGACGAGCACCTAACTCATTCAGTGGTGCTGGGTTGCGATTCAGTGTTGTTGGTTAACGGTGAAGTCTACGGCAAGCCCGACTCACCGGCTGAGGCGATCGCCCGTTGGCAGTCCATGCGCGGCCGGGTGGGAGATCTCTACACGGGCCATGCCCTGATTGATTTAGCTAGCGATCGCTGGGCGATCGAAGTGGGCACAACCCGTGTGCGCTTTGCGATGCCCACCGATGCCCAAATTGCTGCCTATGTGGCCACAGGCGAGCCGATGCAATGTGCGGGTTGCTTTGCCCTCGAAGGCCGGGGAGGTCTATTTGTGGAGGGAATTGAGGGCTGCCACATGAACGTGATTGGGTTGAGCCTGCCTTTGTTGCGTACGATGCTTAGTCGCTTGGGCTATGACGTGATTCAGTTCTGGAGTAGCGATCGCCCTGTCTGAGACTTCGAGCGCCCACCGATCGCTAGCTAGGCTGTTAAACCTTGACGATCGCTGACTAAGACAAGAGAATTCTTAATCAAATCCCAAGCTATGGCGCAGTTTGTTTGTTCAGTTACGCAAGGCGATCACTGTTTTTCGTCACGCTTGAGCTAAGTTCATGAGCGCCTTCAAACGAATTGATCACGTCAATCATTCGCCGAAGACTCTGGACTACAAAACCGATCGAGCCGTTGGAGCCGCAGAACCCCCGGCCATTTTGCTGGTCAGTTCTGATGAGTTTCCCGATCGAGGGAGTTGGCAACTGCTCATCCAAAAGCTCGATTGTCACTGTTTTGGCCCATGTTCTATCTCATCTCTTAAGCACTTGCTCGATGCAAGTGAGGTCAGTGATGCTGCTGGCCCGCAAAGTCTCGCGGAATCGTCGCCCGTGGGATCGAGTCTCCCCGATACCGATCCTCAATTTCACGGACAACTGACGGATCTTTCCCTAGTCAGGCTGTTGATTGTCGCTGTGGCATCGGACAACCACAGCGCGGCGTTGGCATTGATCGATCGCACCTACACAACCCATAGCTGGCCAGCATTGGTGGTAATTGCGGATCAGCGGCTGTTGTTGGTGTCACCCCTAAAACATCCAGGAATTTGGGGTGCGGTGGCGGTGGGTAGTAGCTTAAATCAATACCAGGCGGCGCTTGAGGCTGTGATCAGTCGGTACTTAACCACCACATCAGCCCGCCAACGTCAGCTAGTTCTTGAGCAACAACTGATTGACCGCGATCAATTGGTGGCGATCGCCCTTCACGACTCCCGCAGTGCGATCGGCGCAATTCAGTCCTATTCTCACCTAATGGAGCGCCTATGGGGGAGCTGGCCCGATGAGCAACAGCTCGCCTACGTCAAACGGATTGGCTGCCTAGCGGAAAAAACGCTCGCAGAGTTTGGTGACCTAACAGTCTTGATCGAAGCCGATGCTGGGCGCTTGCGGTTTGATCCGACCTGGATTGATATTGCTGGTTTGTTACAAGAAACGATCGAGCGCTGTCAGCAAATTGCCCACACGCCCTGTCGCATTGTGTTGCAAAACTATTTGCCGGATCCCTGGGCTTGGGTTGATACACGCCTCCTGCGCCTGATTGCCAACAACCTGCTAGACAATGCGGTCAAATATTCGCCGAGCGGTGGTTTGATTGAGGTCTTTTTGTCGCGCACGGACAATCGACTGATGCTGCAAGTGCGCGATCGCGGTATCGGCATTGCTCCGGCCGATCAAGAGCGCCTATTTCAACAGTTCACGCGCGGCTCCAATGTGTCTGATATTCCTGGGACTGGTTTGGGTCTAGCCATTGTGGCCCAGTGCGTCGAGTTGCACCAGGGCAAAATCACCCTCGAAAGCGCATTGCAACGGGGCACAACATTCACCGTGTGGCTACCGATGACGGAATCTCAGGAGCATGAATCCTAGAAACTAACCCTGCCAAGGCTGCGCCAGTTGCAGGCGCGGGTCAAGATCTTGTAGGGCCAGCGGTGACATGGTGGCAAAGTAGCGGTGATGGAACCGTTCTTCCGCCACGATCGCCCAAAATTGCTGGATCATCCAGGCAGAGTCATCACCAGGCCCGGGGGCCGGGGACGATCGCCTGATTGTAACGATGTCGCTCTCGGAATCTGCACCGGCAGGATCAACGGTCAATCCCAGGGCCACCAAGGCCGCCAGCCCGATCCTAACTGCTTGGGGACTGAGGGCCAGCCGATCGGCTAGGGTGGCGATCGAGACGGGCTGGCCCGTGCGGCTCAAATATTTAGCCATCCCCAAGAACTGTTGCCAGGTTTGGGCGGGGCTGGGTTCTGTGGGTGGTGTATAGGTGAGGGCGATCGGGCGGCGATCGGTAATCGCTTCGCGGGTAATGGGTTGCCAGTCTTCCCAGCTTGTGGGGCAACGATCGACCCGCACGGCTGTTTGCAAGTCAGCGGGTAGATTGGATGCTGGATCGGGCGATCGATAGTCCCAAATGGCGATCGCCCCCGCAGCGGCCGAAGCTGCCACATCTACCGATCGCACGGCCAAGGGGCGCAGTTGATAAATCTTCTCGCGGCTGTTGAAATCCAACTCCGCCACCAGATCGCAACGGCCTTTGGGGATTGCTTCCGGTAGGGTCTCCCACCAAATGCCCGGAAACGTTTCCGCGCTGGACTCATCCCTCAAGTCAAACAGCGTGTAGAAATAGCGCAGTTGTTGGCGGCCGGCCTGGAGTCGTCGGACTTTGAACTCGGTGAATTGGGCATTTTGAATCAACAGTCGGGGCGCAGGGTTGCCCATGCCACAGGGTTCTAGCCACTTCAACTCCTGAAAGAGCGATCGCCCCCGATCGACTAGCAAATCCGCCACCGTCACCACCAGATCCACCCCAATCGGCTGGGGCGATCGCACCGGACAACGGGCCCGCAATTCCCGTTCTAGGGCTTGGGTGAGCAATCCCAAGTTGGCCACCGGCAACGCCAAGCCCGCCGCCAGGGGATGGCCCCCGAGTCGATCGAGCAAGTGGGTTTGGGTTTTCAGCAAGTCATAGAAATCGAGGCCAGGCAGCGATCGCACCGACCCCTTCGCCATGTCCCCTTCAATGGTCAGCAACAGGGCCGGGCGGTTAAATTCCTGCACCAACTGCCCCGCCACCAACCCCAACACGCCCACGGGCCAGCCCGGTTCCGCCAGCACAATCACCGGCATCGTTGACCAATCCACCCCGGCCAGGCGAGATCGGGCCCGCCACAACAGGTCGTTTTGCAGGGCTTTGCGGCGGCTGTTGGCGGCTTCCACCTTGTCGGCGAGGGTTGCACAATAGTCGCGATCGCGGCTGGTCAGCAGGTCAATGCAAAAGCTAGCATCCCCATAAATCCGACTGGCCGCATTCATCCGTGGCCCAATGCCAAAGGCAATATCCGAGGGGCGATCGCCGGTTTTTTTGCAACGTTCCAGCAGCAGTTGCAAGCCGGGGCGATCGGTTTTTTGTAATTGCTTCAGGCCCATTTGGGCTAAGTAGCGCGTATCGCCCCGCAACTCCACCAAGTCCGCAATCAAGCCGATCGCCACCAAATCCAGCAAGGCCGACAGGGGCCGTTGGGGGACATCGGGCAACGCTTGATAGAGCGCCTCAACGAGCTTGTAGGCCACCGCCACGCCGGACAGGGTGGCCAAGGGCGACTCGGCCGGCAGCGATCGGGGATTGACCAGGGCCACCACTTCCGGGCGCTGATCCGGCAAGCTGTGGTGATCGGTGATGATCACGTCCAAACCAAGATCCTGGGCGATCGCCAACTCAGCCAAGTTGGTGCTGCCCGTATCACAGGTGACGATCAGATCGCAGCTCTCGGCCGCCAACTGCTCCAGACCCGATCTCGACAGGCCGTGGGACTCGGTCAGCCGATTGGGGATGAAATAAGTGAGGCGATCGCCCTGGGCAAAAAACTGCCCCAGCCCGTCCCACAACACCGCCGTGGCCGTCACCCCATCCGCATCGAAGTCGCCCCAAATAGCGACTCGATCGCCCCGATCGCGCGCCTGCACCAACCGAGCGATCGCCCATTGCAACTCTTCACCCCAACCCTCGGGGCCCGTGGGCTGGTGGCGATCGGGGGAGAGCCAACCCGCCAAATCGGCCTGATCGCGCCAACCTCTTGCCCACAGAGCGCGCGCCAAAAAATCTCCCCGCCCTGGATCGCCCAAGCTGGCCAGGGTCGATCGCACCGCCGCTACCCAATCGGCGGGGGGCAGTTCGTCAGGGCAATGCCAGGGGCGATCGGCGGGGAGCGTCATAAACCGTTAGCCCATTAGGCCAAGGCCGGCAGCCCCACCCGCAGATGGGGATAGAGCGGGAAGCGATCGCACAGGGCCGCCACCCGATCGCGACAGGCTTCTTCCACCGATTCGCTGGCCGCGTTGATCAACCGCTCGGCAATGATGTCGCCAATTTCGGTAAATTCTGGCTGGCCCATGCCGCGCGTGGTCATGGCCGGCGAACCCAAGCGAATGCCGCTGGTGACAAACGGCGATTGCGGATCGAACGGCACGGTGTTCTTGTTGGCGGTGATGTTGATTTCACCCAACAGGCGATCGGCTTCCTTGCCGGTCATTTCGATTGATCGCAGATCCACCAACACCAAGTGGTTATCCGTGCCGCCAGAAACCAGCTTCAGGCCGCGCGCCTGCAACTGAGCACCCATGGCCTGGGCGTTGGCAATCACCTGGGCGGCGTAGGTTTTGAACTCGGGGCGCAGGGCTTCCCCAAAGGCCACAGCCTTGGCGGCAATCACGTGCTCTAAGGGGCCGCCTTGGCTGCCGGGGAACACCGATTTATCAAACTTCTTACCCAGCTCTTCATCGCGGCAGAGGATCAAACCGCCACGGGGGCCGCGCAGGGTTTTGTGGGTGGTGGTGGTCACCACATCGCAGTAGGGCAGGGGGTTGGGATGCAGGCCCGCAGCCACCAACCCGGCAATGTGGGCGATGTCGGCCATCAGGTATGCGCCCACTTCATCGGCGATCGCCCGGAATTGGGCAAAGTCGATCGTCCGAGGATAGGCAGAATAGCCACAGATCAGCAGTTTAGGCTTGTGTTCGATCGCCAGCTTGCGGATCAAGTCAAAGTCCAGTTGCTCGGTCTCGGGACTCACGCCGTATTGCACCACCTTGAACCACTTGCCAGACACGTTCACGGGGGAACCGTGGGTCAAGTGGCCACCATGGGACAAGTCCATGCCCATGATTGTGTCGCCCGGTTGCAGCAGGGTCAGGAACACGGCGAAGTTGGCTTGCGCGCCCGAGTGGGGTTGCACGTTGGCCCAGGCCGCGCCGAACAGTTCCTTCACGCGATCGATTGCTAACTGCTCCGCGCGATCGACAAATTCACAACCGCCGTAGTAGCGCTTGGCGGGCAGGCCTTCCGCATATTTATTCGTCAGCACCGATCCTTGGGCTGCCATCACCGCTGCGGAGGTGAAGTTTTCGCTAGCAATCAGTTCGAGGTGGTCGCGCTGGCGCTGTAACTCGAGACCGATAATTTCGGCCACGAGGGGATCGGATTCGGCCAAAAAATCCAGGTTCGTGCGAGTCACGATGTCAGTTTCCTTGCTTGTTGCGTGGGGGTTGAAGGGCTGGGGCGAGTGAGGGTCGCGCGATCGATCTCAGTACCACATCGGTGCTGCGAAAACACCCCAAGCCAATCATCATACGGCCGATTGGACTGAGGGGCGATCGATCCATAATGCAATTAGCAGAATGCAATCAGCAGTTTCACCGGCCCCGACAGGGCGCGATCGATCATGGTGACTTGGCAATCCTTAAGTGAGCAAGCCCAGCAACTCTCCTGGCGCGATCGGCTGCTGTTGATCTGGCAACTAGTGCGATCGTTGGGCAGGCGATCGGCTCAAGTTCAGCCACCGAAAGCGCGATCAGTGTTGGATGTTCTCCAACCATTTGTGGGTGTTGGTGATGGGCCCGCAGATCTATCAACGAATCCCGCCTACCTAGAAGGTTATGGCGAGCCTCGTTCCAAATTGAGCGATCACCTGGATCAGGATCACCAACATTAGTTGGCAATCCCCCTGTGGCAACAGTCAGCACAATGATTTAGGGTGAGTTCGTATCCCCGATCGCCACAAATGCCGCCCAGTTTTGCGGCCCGGGAAATTGCGCTTGCAGCCCGAGTCGTCAGCACTGGTTCTGGGCTAGATGGCGTGAATGGCAAAGCTAACAGACTGGCTTGGACGAGCTGAGGCAGTTGAGGAGTAAGCGCGATCGCCCCGGCAGAGCATGGCAGAATGGGAACCGGTTTTCTGCCCCGGATCGCAACCCGGTGATTGTTTATGCCTCCCCGTTGGCCCCGCAAGCCCGATCGCGCCGATGCTGACTATCGGAAGCTAGACGATCGGATGAATTTCGCCACCCACGTCGCCATTTTTGCCGCCAGCAACTCCGGTCTCTGGTTTTTTGAAACCCTGAACCGAGCTAGCGATTCCTGGGCCGTTTGGGTCACGCTGGGCTGGCTGGGCGCACTGACCTTGCACGGCATCTACATCTTCGCGATCGCCGACTATTCAGACTCTTCCGACTCCTCCGCCTAGGATTGGGCGATCGCCCCCGTTGCCAACGCACCCAAAACAGAACCGGCCCTCGATCGCGATCGGGAGCCGGTTCTTGCTTGCCCTGAATCAGCCTGCAATCAGTCTGAAATTAGGACTTGGCAGCCAAAATCATGCCTACTCGTACAACCAAGGGGCGATCGTCGGCGACCAGTTGGCCAGCTCCTCGGGCTTGAACCAAAGGGCAATTTCGGTCTGGGCCGTTTCGATCGCATCGGAACCATGGATCAAGTTGCGACCAATGCTCACGCCGTAGTCACCGCGAATCGTGCCGGGAGCCGCCGTTAGCGGATTGGTTGCACCAATGATGTTGCGGGCCGAAGCCACCACGCCGTCACCTTCCCAAACCATCGCCACCACCGGGCTGGAGGTAATGAAATCTACCAAGCTGCCAAAGAACGGACGCTCACGGTGAACGCCGTAGTGGGCTTCTGCCAGCTCACGGCTGACGTTGAGGAGCTTTAGCCCCACCAGGGTGAACCCTTTAGTTTCAAAGCGCTTGATAATGTCGCCAACTAGGCCGCGCTGAACGCCATCGGGCTTGATGGCAATGAAGGTACGTTCCACGGGGTGCAATCCTCGGTACAAAGACGATAAAAGGGGACGGTGCAAATTTTGCCTTTCTAATGCTGCGGAGAAATGGGCCCGTTGTAAAGCGCTGTCCGGGGAGTTGGGGCGACGGACGATCGCGCTGGGGTCATGATCATCGGGTGATTGCACTGGAACAATAACCCAAAGTTAACCAAATCCTTACCCTAGTTAGGATTGACGTGCATTTGAGTGGAATGCGATACACTGAGACACTGGTTTAACCCATCTAGTCGTGCCCAATCACGCCCAAGTTGGGCGATGCAACATTGGGTGATTTCAAACTTGGGTAATTGCAAACATTAGACCCGCTACTAGCTGGACTGTCGTCTGGAGGTTGACGAAAGATGGGGATCGATTCGACGGTCGAAACTACGTTGGTGGAATCGACGATCGCCCAGACCGTGAGTCCGATAGTGGACGGGTCGGCTGCCGAGCAGGATATGGCCATGCGCAGCGCCCGAGGTGGCCGACGCAAGCGTGGTTTCCAAACCGATTCACGGATGGCAATTCAGGGTTTAACGGAATTGGCACAGAAAACGAATAGCGTGACGGGTGAACGGCCCTGGACGATCGAGGACAGCGAAGCCACCTATCGGATTCGCGCTTGGGGTGAGCCGTACTTTTCGATTAATGCGGCGGGTCATGTCACGGTGTCGCCTAAGGCCGAACGGGGCGGGGCGATCGATTTGTTTGAACTAGTCGAAGCCCTCAAGCAGCGCAATTTGGGTCTGCCATTGTTGATTCGGTTTACGGACATTTTGGCCGATCGAATCGAGCGACTAACGGCAGTGTTTGCCAAGGCGATCGCCAAATACAAATATGCCGGGGGCTACAAGGGCGTTTTTCCCGTGAAATGCAACCAGCAGCGCCACCTGATCGAAGATTTGGTGGAGTTTGGTCAGCCCTACCAATTCGGTCTAGAAGCGGGTTCCAAGCCGGAATTAATGATTGCCCTGGCCATGCTGACCACGCCGGGAGCCATGCTGATTTGCAATGGCTACAAGGATCGCGAATATATCGAAACGGCGATCCTGGCCCAGCGCCTGGGCAAAACCCCCGTGATTGTGCTGGAGCAAGTGGAAGAGGTGAAGCTGGCCATTTCCGCGAGCCAGCGCCTAGGCATCAAACCGATTTTGGGTGTGCGGGCCAAGCTGAATGCCAAGGGTGTGGGCCGTTGGGGCGATTCGGCGGGCGATCGGGCTAAGTTTGGCCTCACCATTCCCGAAATCCTGGGGGCCGTGGAGCAGCTTCGCCAAGCGAATATGCTCGACTGCTTGCAGCTACTGCATTTCCACATTGGTTCGCAAATTTCTTCGATCAGCGTGATCAA
This sequence comes from Oscillatoriales cyanobacterium, assembly GCA_004292515.1. GTDB lineage: Bacteria > Cyanobacteriota > Cyanobacteriia > CACIAM-69d > CACIAM-69d > CACIAM-69d. The sequence goes on along the minus strand of RDXB01000074.1, from coordinate 48,177 downwards.
AGACGCGATTCGGGAAGCCAGCCAAATCTATGTGGAACTACATGAGCTGGGGGCGGGGATGCAATATCTGGATGTGGGCGGCGGCTTGGGCATCGACTACGACGGCTCCAAAACCAACTTCCACGCTTCCACCAACTACACGCTGCAAAACTACGCCGACGACATTGTGGCGGCGGTGAATGACACCTGTGCTGGGCGGGGGGTACCGGTGCCGACGCTGATCAGTGAAAGCGGTCGGGCTGTGGCTTCTCACCAGTCGGTGTTGGTGTTTGATGTGTTGAGTATTAGCCGCATGGCCTTTACGGAGCCGGAGCAGTCGGAACCTGGCGATCATGCGGCCCTCAAGAGCTTGTACGAAACCTACTCGTCGATCGATCGGGACAACTACCAGGAGATGTTCCACGATGCGACCCAAACGCGGGATGAGGCCCTCAGCTTGTTTAGCTTTGGCTATCTGAGTCTGCCCGATCGCGCCAAGATCGAGCGGCTCTATTGGGCCTGCTGCACCAAGATTCGGGAAATTGTCCGCAAGGAAGACTACGTGCCCGACGATTTGGAATATCTCGAACAGATGATGTCGTCGATTTACTACATCAACATGTCGGTGTTCCAGTCGGCTCCCGATACCTGGGCGATCGGGCAGTTGTTCCCGATCGCCCCGATTCACCGCCTGGACGAAGAGCCAACGGAGCGGGGAATCTTGGCCGATCTCACTTGCGACAGCGATGGCAAAATCGACCAGTTCATCGATCTGCGCGATGTGAAAAATGTTTTGGAACTGCATAGCCTGAAGCCGATCGATCCTGCGGAGCAAGATACCTACGGCGATCGGGACTACAAGCCCTACTATCTGGGGATGTTCCTGAACGGGGCCTATCAGGAAATTATGGGCAGCTTGCACAACCTGTTTGGCGACACCAACACGGTGCACATTCACCTCACGCCCAAGGGCTACCGGATTGAACATGTAGTGAAGGGCGACACCATGAAAGAAGCCCTTAGCTACGTGCAATACGACACGGATGATTTGGTGGAAAGCATCCGCCGCCAAGCGGAACAGGCGATGCAGGAAAACCACATTTCCCTGCGCGAGTCGCAATTGTTGTTGCAAAACTACGAGCGCAGCTTGCAGGGCTACACCTACCTTGCTGCCTCGCGATCCGATTTGCTGCCTCGCGATCTGATCACGGTGGAATCAAGGTTTCAGGTGATTTGACGACACCCCTACCGGATCGATTGATCGACCGTGATTCAGATCGCGGGGGGGCAAGACGCTCAAGCCCCTTGTCTGTAACCGTTTGATGAATTGCTTGTAACCCTTGTGGCTGTTGATTTTGTGAATTGGGGTTGAGATGGCCATGATCGGTTGGTTGGCGTTGGATGGGGCGATGCTGGTGTCGTTGTTGGGCATCGGCATTTTTGGCACGCGGTTTAATCGATCGCTCGATGGTGCACCTCGGTTGCAACCGGTGGCGGCGGACGAAGTGCCCGCCCGCTCGATCGCCGTGATCATCCCCGCCTACAACGAAGAAATCAATATTGAAGCCTGTGCCCGCGCCGCCCTGGCCAGCGAGCTGCCGAACTCGGTGACGTTGCAGGTGTGGGTTGCCGATGACCAATCGACCGATCGCACCTTGGCGATCGCTGCCAACCTAGCAACCCAAGAACCCCGGCTACGGGTGTTGCCCGTGCCCCCGCGACCGACGGGCGAAGTCTGGCGGGGCAAAAACTGGGCCTGCCATTGGGCCCAACAGGTGGCAGCAGCAGACGGGGGTTGCGATTATTTGTTGTTTATCGATGCGGATGTGCGGCTGACTCCGGGGGCGATCGCGGCGGCCCTGACCGAGGCCGATCGCCGCCAAACGGATTTGCTCAGTTGCGCCCCCGAGGTGGTTTGCGGTTGCCTGTCGGAATGGTTGGTGCAGCCGATCATCATGGGGGCGATCGCGGTGGGCTTTGATTTTCCCTCCCTGAATGACCCGGCGAATCCCAAGGGGTTTGCAGCCGGGCCGTTCATGCTGTTTCGGCGATCGGCTTATGAGTCGATCGGGGGCCATGCGTCCGTGGCCGATGACCTAGTGGAAGACATGGCCCTGGGTCAACGGATTAAAGATCAAGGCCATCGGCTCTATTGCCTGTTGGGGTTGGGCCTGGTGCGGGTGCGAATGTATCAAAACTTCGCCGCCCTCTGGGAAGGCTGGACGAAAAATTGGTATCTCGGCAATGATCGCCAACTGATTCCCACCCTATACGGCTGCTTTGGGCTATTTTCGGTGTTTTCGCTGCCTTGGTTGGGGGTGTTGGCGGCGGCGATCGCCCTGGGTTGGTGGGGGCCGTCGTTGTTGGGCGAGTTGTCCTTGGGGCTGACGATCGCCACGACGATCGCCCTTTGCTGGATGCGTCACATCATCGATCGGCGCGTGGATGCCCAACCGAAATATTGGTGGCTGATGGGGCTGGGCGGGGCGCTGGTGTTGGCGATCGCCCTCACGTCGATCGTCAAAACCGAAACGGGCTGGGGCTGGACTTGGCGCGGGCGATCGCTCGCCAGCTCATGAGGGTGGATTGAGGCGATCGGCCAGGGCTTCCCACCGCTCCACCGCCTCCACAAACGACACCCCTTCATGACCCAAATCAACATCCGCCACCAACCGCAAAAACTGCGCCACCACGGCCACCTGGGCTGGCGAAAACCCTCGCTTTTGGGCAATCTTGGCCGGTTGCGATCGCCGCAAGCCTTGTGGATAGTCGCGGGTTAAATGATATTCACAGGACGATCGAATCCCCTGCGGATCAGCATAAAAATGCCGCAATCCCAGGGTCATCAATGCGGGTAAGTAAAACAAAAATCCCTTCTGATCCAGAAATGACAAAGCAGAAGGACAATCCAACAGGTTGCGATCGGATATATCTCGCCAATCCGTTTCTGTATCCAGTAATCGCGCCCGTTGTTCTTCTGCTGGCGTGCCGTAATCATCCAGCACGATCGCTTGATGCAGCGTGATGCCGTCTTCTAACTGGACATCTCGAAAGGCTAGGGCGATCGCTTCAATTAGGCGATCGCGCCGCATCGTAAATGCCTGCTCAGGATTGAGTTCATGCTCGTCTTCAATCATGAGGGCAGGAGTCGATCAATCATCGTTCATGCTCGGCTTCAATCATGAGGGCAAGAGTCGATCGATCATCTTCAATCTGCGATACAGCTTCAATCTGCAATACAGCCTTTACCTCAAGCGATCGGTACATCAGATCGCCGATGCTATGAAGCTGTTATACCAATTTTGTGAATTGATGCTACTCAAGATTTTTATCCGACAAGGGTTTCAGCGCAGGATTTGTAGCATGGGTAATCGAAATTGGTATTAGTCGGTGGGCAATGCCCACCCTGCAGGCTGCTGTCCTGAATTAAGCATCGATTTGCACTCCCCTACCACGGGCTTGAGCGCAGGAATGACTAGGGCTGAGGCTCACTGGTGGGGTAACGCTTGATTAGGAGCAAGTTAGCCGCGTCGCTCATCACCCCGGCGTGGCGGATCCTGATTGCTAACGGCTCGGGCGGTTAGGCTCGCATCGGTGGACTGTCTTTGTAGGGATGGGCCCCGATCGGCCAGGCTGGCGGTTCCGGGAAGCAGGGAGCTAACAATGGCGAGGGTTGCAAATCCGGTAGCGATCGCTGCTCCAGCGCAGACCAGTGATCGGTGGGAACCAAGGGGCAACAAAGTCCGAGTCATACAACCTCACGGAATATTTCAGTGTCTCTAGTTCTTCTTTCGGGTGCGAGTTGTCATTTCGGGATAAGTCGCATCCAATTGCTCTGGACATGACAGTAGAGCCACTGAAAATGGATGTAAGGGGTGAGATTTTCACTTCAGCAACCGATCCTTAGACGACGATCGAAGTTGATCAGTTTGCGAACCGGACAATTTACTGAAAATCCTTTCTTGAAAAGCCTTTGGGCGATTTGACCCTTGCAATCATCCGCATAATTCCCCCCGGTCAATTAACAAACTGGCACGACGATATTTCCAAATCCTTGGAAAACTTCAACATCGGCAAGAAGGCGTATCATGATGAGGCAATTTGCTGTGAACCCCAAGCGCGATCGACCCGAACAGGCCTGCGTTCTGGTGTAAAGGGTGTCAGAGCGCCCCAGCGACGGCGCAACACCGCGATCGACTTGTTCCATTGCTTGCTGTGGATCCATGCGCTTCATTCCGATGGCTATTGATGTTGATGTTGATATCGATGTTGATGGTCGTCGTTTTCCGAGACTCAGGAGGCTTTTCGTGAAATCGTTGTTTTCTCGCGCTTCAGCCGCGACCCTAGCGACCATCAGTGCGGTGCTGAGTTCGGCGGTCTGTTTTCCCGGGATCGTGCAGGCCCTCAGCACTGACGAAATCGTGCGTCGTTTGGATGTCGTGCCCGTGTTTTCGGTGACCCAGGAAAATGGACAGCCGATTTTGGTGTTTCCGAAGCAGCCGGGGCAAGCTCCTGCTGAACCGAAACCCGCAGACGGCGCAATTTTGCACTTCGTGGACCCTGGGGATGTGCGGGACTTTGCGAACCGAGTTCAGCGCGAAGCCCCCGATCCATCCAAAAAAGTCAATCTGGCCCTGTTGACGCTGGGGCAGTTCTATCGGATGTGGACGGAAACCCAAAGCCAGCCCGAAATGCCGAGCTTGGTGGTGAACCCCAGTAAAGAGGATGTGGAAGCGGCGATCGCCATCCTGAAGCAACAGGGTCAAACCGTTGAGCGCTTCAACGGAATTCCGCTGTTCTATGCGGTCGATCCGCAGGCCGGCGATGCGCCCCTGACTCTCAAGGCTGATAACCGTGAGGTAGTGCCCTTCTTCTTCAGCAAGCGCGATTTGCAGGCGATGTTGGATGACTACAAGGCTCGCCAGCCGGATATTATCAACCGCGCTCAGTTGCGGGTGTTTACCCTGGATGGACTGATCGAGGAGCTGAAAAAAGCGACTGATCCTAATTCCTTGGTGGCGAGTGTGCGGTTGATTCCGTCGTCGCAGGCCGCGGCGTTCTACGTGCGGGCAATGCAGGCTTCCCAGCAGGGCGGTGCAAATGGTCAGGGTGCCCGTCCGAATAATGCGGCTCCGGCCGGTGGGGCGGCGGGTCTTGGTGGCGGTCAACGACCGGCTCCGGCCAATCGCTAACCTGACGCTAACCCTCTCTCGGGTGGCTGAGGCGGTTGGGTTGATGGGATAGATCGGTGTTAAGGGCGATCGCGGGTTGTGTTCTCGGCTGCGGGGAAAACAACCAGCGGTGGCCCACTTATTTTGTCGGGCGGCTTTTGGAGGGTTCAGGTATGCGGCGTTGGGTGAGTCGGCTGGCGATCGGGGTGTTGGGGAGTCTGTTGGCGGCGGGAGGGGCGATCGCACTGCCGCCGGAAGAGATTGCCAAGAAGCTGGAAACTGTGCCGGTGTTTACGCTGACTGACGCTCAGGGCGCACCGGCCTTGGTGGAGGTGGGCGATCGCGCGGGGCAGCGCCGAACAGTGGCGCGGATGTTTGTCAGCCCCCAGGATGCGATCGCCTGGCTCGATCGACTCAAGGCCAGCACCCCCAACGCACCCAATGCCCTGCGAGTGAGTGCGGTTCCCCTGTCGGCGATCTATGAGCTGTTGCAGAAGCCGTCTCAGGATTATCAATTGCAACTGATTCCTGACTTGAATGAGGTGAAGTTGGCGCGCGAATTACTCGATCGCAACCAACAGCCCCAGGAAAAATTGCAAGGAATTCCACTATTTTTGGTGACGGCTAGCGACGGCAGCGCCCCAACCTACGTGACGGTCGATCGCGACGGGGTCGAAGAAATTCAGTTCTTTATGGATCGGGCCCAGGCGGAAGTGGTGGCCCGGGAATTTGCCGAGCAAGTGCCGGACTTGGCGGCGACGGTACAGATTCAGGTGGTGGATTTGGATGAGTTTTTGGCGGTGCTGTCCGATCGCGATGATGAGTGGTTGACGCGGGTGCGCATTTTGCCTTCGACGGCGGCCCAAAACTTCTTTGAAACCCAGCCGCCTCGTCCCTAATGGGCTGTGGTGACTGTTTTGAGGAAGACTGAAACGATGATTTTCCGTCCCTCAGTCGTCGTAACAAGGGGCTTAAGCCCCTTGCTGCCCAACGATTCGATCGCGGTGGAATCAGGGTTTCGGATCATTTGACAATCGCTCCATTTTGGGATTTTGACTTTGGATGTTGACTCAATTGTGCTGATTGCGTGCTTGATGCGGCTGGTATGACCTCTCCTTTAACGATCGTGCTGGTGGAACCGGCCGGCCCGCTGAATGTGGGGTCGGTGGCACGGGTGATGAAAAATTTTGGGTTGTCGCGGTTGGTGTTGGTGAATCCCCAATGCGATCGGCTGGGACGGCAGGCGCTGCAAATGGCGATTCACGCGCGGGACTTGCTGGAAGGGGCGATCGAGGTGGCAGATTTGCCCCAGGCCTTGGTTGGGTGCGATCGCGTGGGGGCCACCTTTGGGCGCGACTGGGATTCGCCCGTGCCGGTGCAGGCTCCGGCGGCGGCCTTGCCTTGGTTGCGGGCCGGGCGATCGCCGGCCTTGATCTTTGGGCGCGAAGACCGGGGCTTGACCAACGATGAGCTGAAATATGCCCAACGCCTGATTCGAATTCCCACCAGTGATGCTTATCCCTCAATGAATTTGGCGCAGGCGGTGGCGGTTTGTGCCTACGAGTGGGCGCGCGAACCGGTGGCGGCTGAGGTTCCGGCGGCCAGCGCGATCGCCCCGGAACCGATCGACCTTGCGCCCTTTGAACAGGTGGAGTATTTTCACCGGGATCTTGAGGCGCTGCTGTTGCGATCGGGGTTTTTGTATCCCCACACGGCTGCGAGTCGGATGGAAAAGCTGCGGCGGGTTTTGCAGCGATCGAACCCGTCCCCCAACGATCTGGCGTTGCTTTGGGGAGCGATTAAACAACTGAAGTGGGCGATCGACCATTTGCCGCGCCCGGACTCCGACTATTAAAATGCCTGCCATCCCGCCGCCCTCGATCGGTTCGGGATCCATGCCGCCGAGAGCCTGATCGCCATGTCCCAACCGCCCGATCGTCCGCGTCCCCTATCTGCCCCCCGCCCCCTAGCAGCAGTGCCGCCACCGGCCCGGCCGCCCCGCCCATCGACCCGCCGGCCCGCCTCACCAACGGGCAATTGGCTGCAAACCACCCTTGACCGACTGATGCGGCCCGCCGGATGGGAACCGGGCCAAGCAGCGGGCCGCTCGGGCCGATCGCGCCGCCCAACCCCAGGACGATCGACCATTGCACCGCCACCCCCGATCGCGCCGCGTCGCAAGGGCGATCCCCTGTGGCTCCAGGCGGTGCGGACTTTAATTATTGGGGCTGGCTTGGGGGCGATCGTTGGCACAGTGCTGATGGCCTTCGATCCCTCCCTGCGCCAATCGGCCACACCGGCAGGCGTGCAAATTAACCAAGCCGTCCGCAACAGCCAAAAGCAGCTAGCTAGTGCGCCCTTGCCGCCACCGGGGTTGGCCTTCCGCCAGCCGATCGCGGTGTTGAATCAACGGTTTCAGCAGGTGGCCGCGCGCTATCCGGGATTGACTTTACAGGCAGCAGCGCTGGATCTGGACTCAGGGGACTTTGCCGCCTGGAATGACACGCGATCGGTCGCCGCTGCCAGCACGATTAAAGTGCCCATTCTGGTGGCGTTTTTTCAGGATGTGGATGCGGGCAAAATCCGCCTTGATGAGATGCTGACCATGGAAGCCCGGTTTGTCGCGCCGGAAGCGGGCACGATGCAATATCAAAAACCGGGGCAAAAATTCTCAGCGATCGACACGGCCCGCCAAATGATCGTGATCAGCGACAACACCGCCACCAACATGGTGCTGGCTCGCACGGGCGGCTCGGGGCCCCTAAACCAGCGCTTCAAGTCTTGGGGGCTACAAGGGACTTCAATTCAAGACCTCTTACCGGATTTGGCGGGTCTCAATCGCACGACGGCGCGGGATTTGGTGCAGTTGGCGGCGCTGATTCATCGGGGGGAATTGGTGTCGATGCGATCGCGCGATCGGCTGCTCACCATCATGCGCAACACCGCTTCCACCAGCCTGCTCCCCAAGGGCATCGGCAAGGACAGCGACATCGCCCACAAAACTGGCACATTGGCCAAGCTGCTGGCCGACACCGGCTTGGTCGATTTGCCCAACGGCCGCCGTTATGGGATTGCGGTTTTGGCCGAGCGTGCACCCAATGATCCCAAGGCCGCTGAAGCGATTCGCGATTTTTCTCGCACGGCCCACAGCTATTTTGGCAACTTGCCCCCGATCGCCCGTTAGCCACCCCGATCGAGCAACCGGCACAACCGCCACCCGCCGCCCAAAGCCGACAGCGCTAGCTTGATCCCAACAGCGCCTGTTTTGCTGGCTGCTCCTCTGGCTAGGTTTGCTTATGTTTTCACAACCGATGCGATCGCCGTTTGCTGTTGCCTTGATCGGGGCCCTGGCCGCGATTCCGAGTCTGCCCGGGGCAGCCCAAGCTCGCCCCCTGTATGTCACTTGCCAAACCGTGGCATCGGCGAACCAGGACGCGACCCTCACCTATCGTGTCACTGGGAGCTTGCCCCAAGCCACCACTGGGGCTGTCCCTCAAAACCCGATCGGCACCAGCTTGCGCCTGACTGTGCAGTGGCAAAACCGGCAGGGCAATAGCCAAGTCCTGCTAGATGAGTCGCTGTTGCAGGACTATGCCCAGTTGGCTCCCGATGCGGACTTTTCCAAACTACCTTTTGATAGCGAGTTTCGCGGCCAGCCCAACCAGGGCGATCGCCTCTATGCCGCACCGGCTTCGTTAAATGGTCTCTACATCAGCCTGCGTCCTGCCTTGGGTCAGCCTCAACAGATCCAGGTGTTGCACTACTTGGGGTCGGGCCAGTTTGTGCGATCGACCCCAGGCAATTGCCAAATCGAAGTGGGCAGCGAGGATGCAGCCATTCGGCAACAACTAGCCCTCATCCAAGACCGCCTGCAAGCCCAAGACTGGGCCGCCGCCGATCGCGAAACCCGGCGGCTGCTAGCACCCGAGTCTGTGTTCATGCCGCCTGCGCGTTCCGTCTCCGTGCGGCCGGAGGTGATCCGCGAGCTAGATCGGGCCTGGCTAACGGCCAGCAACGGCCGGTTTGGCCTGAGTATCCAATGGCAGCTTTGGCGGGCGGCCCGGGCGGCGCACCCCAACAATCTGGAAGCGGCGGTGAATGCCTTCCGCGATCTTGTGGGTTGGAAAATCCCTGCGCCTCGGCCGGAGGTGGACTTCATCAGCAGCGATTGGCGCAACGAGTCGGAGTTGACCTATTCGCTCCAGGCTCCGGTGGGCCACCTGCCCTGGGTGGGTGTGTCAGATCAGGTAGTGCATCAGGTGGCCGTGCCGCCCGAGGGGATGCATTGCGGCAGTTGCTCGATCGACGCAATCCAACTCCGCCACGATCGCTTCTATGGCTACGTTCCCGCACTGATGGATCGGGTAAGACTGTCGATCGATTTTCGCCAGCCGATGCCAAGTCCGCCAGGACGATCGCCCCAGCTCCGGCCGTAGTGGACAACAATGGCGATCGGCTAATGATCAACAGTCCTGAAGGCAAGCTAGAGTGAGATCGATCAGGCTCCATGTAAGATTCATACCCTAGACCATGACTGAATCCCAGCTTCTCGAAGCGATTCTGCAACTGCCTGAGGGCGATCGGTTAGACCTCCTCGATCGGCTCATGCAGGCTCTGATTCATGACTTTGGAAAAGAAGCGAATCATTTTCAGCGCCATGTTTTATTGCAGCGCTATGTTTTATTGCAAGATCCAGACTGTTTAGCAGGGCTGAATTCCACAGAATTAACCACCTTAGCCCACAGTCAACTCACGAGCGATCAGCAAGTAGAGCTAAGTGAACTGTTATCTCGTAACTGTCAGGAGATCAATAGCTTAAGCAGTGATGAGCAGATGCGATTAGACGAGATATTGACTGAAATTGATCAATTAAACCTGCTGAAAGCTAAAGCGCTTTATACCCTTCAACGCTTACAGTCTATCGCAGTGGTATGAGCGAGTATATTGCAGTTGAATTACGTCGAAAGCTGCGTGATCAATTTGGGGTAGTGCCTGTGAGGTGATGCTTTTTGGAAAAAGATCGCTTACACCGTAAGGCTTTCACTAGCTCATCATTACTGAATTACGGCACTACCCAATTTGGAAATTGTTGTGCCTATTGCCGTAGCGCTGCTGATTTGATGGCGATTAACCTCGAAGTTGAACATATTCAACCTCAAGCTGCTGGTGGATTAACCAGGCTTGATAACCTTTGCCTCGCTTGCCCTAGTTGTAACCGTTATAAAGGGTCTCGACAAACAGCAGTCGATCCAGATAGTGGTGAAATAGTGTCGTTATTTCATCCTCAAAAACAGATTTGGATCGAACATTTCAGTTGGATCAATGATGCCAGCCAAATAGCCGGGAAAACAGCTATCGGTCGAGCAACTATGGTGGCTTTGCAGGTCAACCGACCGGCTTTGGTGGCCGTCAGAAAATTATGGGTCAAGCTTGATCGGCATCCACCCAATTGAAATCAACACGGGTGAGTCAAGATCCAACTCAACTCATAACATCGTGGTGTGATTGATTGTGGGGCGATCGAGCCAGGTTTCCATCACCTCGGGATTGCTGGCGAAATGCAAATGCACATAACTGCCCAAGACAGAGCCGACGCAGTAGCCTTCCGTGAGCCGATCGCCCCGAGAGGTTAATAGGTGATAGCACTGGGCGATCGCCTCGGCTGCTTCCGGGTTCGCCACTTCGGAATAGTGGAAGCGGTGGCCGCGAATGGTTGCGCCGGGGGGGAGCGGGCCGCCGGGCCCGATGGTGGCTTCCACATAACCCAGATTGGGGCGGCGGGTCATTTGAATTTGCAGTGGCAACAACCCCAGCAGCGATCGCCCCGTACCATCGGCCAACATCAGGCGATCGCACAGATAGATCAAACCACCGCATTCGCCATAGATCGGTTTGCCCGCCGCCGCCATTTGGCGAATCGCATCGAGGCAAGCGGCATTATCGGCGAGCTGGTCTAGGTATAGCTCCGGGTAGCCGCCGCCCAAATAGAGCGCATCACAATCGGCCGGTGGCGGCTCCACCAAGGGCGAAAATTCCACCAACTCCGCCCCCCGATCGCGCAGGAAATCCAAATTCGCTTCGTAATAAAAACAAAAGGCCCGATCGCGCGCAATCCCAATTTTGCAGGGCGATCGACTCGGGGCCGTGGTGGGGGGGATCGCCTCAGAGGTGGCGGGGTGGTTGGTCGATCGCAACTGTTGCCAAAGCTGATCCAAATCTAGATGGGTTTCCAGTAGATCGGCCAATCGATCGATGTAGCCTTCGCCCAGTTGATCTTCATCGGCCATTTTGAGTCCCAAATGGCGGCGATCGATCACCACCGATTGATCGCGAGGAATGCCACCCAAAATCGGAAACTCAACGGTCGATCGGGCCGCGCTGACAATCCGTTCCAGATGGGAGGCGCTGCCGACATGATTGCAAATCGCGCCCAAAAACGACACCTCTGGATCGAACCGGCCATAGCCCAACAGCAGCGCCGCCCCACTGCGCGACAATCCCCGACCGTCCAACACCAACAAAACCGGCGCATTCAGCCATTTTGCTAACTGAGCAGTGCTGCCGGCCTCGCTGTCGCCATGACCATCAAAGAGACCCATGGCCCCCTCAATCACAGCCACATCGGCCCCGATCGCTGCCCGATCAAACAGGGCTTGGTTGGTCGATCGCGACAGCATCCAGCCATCTAGATTGTGAGAAATCCGGCCCGTCGCCCGGTGGTGATGACCCGGATCAATGAAGTCTGGCCCAACTTTGAAGGGCTGCACCACCAATCCCCGTCTTGTCCAGGCTCGCATCAGGGCGATCGCTACAGAGGTTTTGCCCACACCACTATGGGTTCCAGCAATCACAAGGGTGGGAATCATAATGTGAACCAATCATCCAATCGAATAGCCAAAAACGAGCTAATGATCTAGCTAATGATCTGTTGATCAACCCCCTGACCAGAGGGTGATCCAACCCAAAAAAACCTAAATCCCTTGGCTCTACAGTCCCATGATGGTGGGATCAGAGTCGCCGATCATTGGATCATAGTCCCTAGAATCCCCACTTCTGAATATCAAAGCCATAGTGCTTTTGGAACCGATACATATCCAGCTTCAAGGTGTCAGAAATCATCGCTCGCTCCATCACGGAAAGGCGACGTTTCTTGGTTGGCGTAATATTTTCAATTGTGTAAGTTTCTGGAAAGTAGTGATCGGAAATTTCTAAGAAATCATAAATCTGTTTCAGGAGGGATGCTGGATCGTGGCAAAGCTGATCAAAGTCCAAGATCAGAAATTGATCCCGTGAGAAATACGCAAAATAGCGCTCCAGTTGGGTCATATACTGGCTAACCCGAATTGCATGGCGATAGATCACCTTGCGCTTGGTTTCATCCCACGGACTAATGAAGTTTAGGTGTGATTCAATTCGGTCAAAGGGATTTCTAACAACATAAATGAACTTAGGCTGCAAACCATACTCAAAAATAGCTTGGGGAACAGACATTTCCATTGGATATTTACTGTAGCCCGTAGAGGCTTCTAGGGCGTATTTGTGAACTTCGGGTTTAAAATCCCAAAGATCTGAATAATGATTTAGAGCAGCTTTATGTTCCTGGTGACGCGAAAAAAACTCTGCTTCTTTGATCGAAGCGGGGCAGATTTCCGGGTGATCTTGCAAGTAGCGAAATAAGGAAGTTGTTCCTGCTTTCATCGTGCCGATAATCAGGACATAGGCATGGTTGGGAATGGTGTGAGACATTGATCGATGGTTGGGGGTGATGGATGGGAAATAGGGGATGGACATGAAATGGGGGATGGACATGAAATGGGGGATGGTATCGATCGCGCAAGGGCCGATGGCTCATGGGTGGACGATCGCCCTGATGCGGGATGCTGATGGTTATGGAGCGGGGCGGCGATCGCTAGATCAGTCGTAACCTGGGTGGTGACTATCACTGGCTACCGTTTTTGGCGACCGTCGCTGGCTACCATGTATAGCGACCGGTGGCGATCATCTTGGCTGGCGGTGGGGTCAGGGTGGTGATTATAGGGTGGCGATCGAGGGTGTCTCTAAATTGGGGGCATTTGGACAAAGGATTGGCTCGAAACCTGCTCAGTGAAGAAGATGATCTGCACCATGCTGCTGACCATGAAACCGAGTGAACTGCTGAGACGGAAGCGAACTCCAGCGGGCCGATCGCCTTGGTCATTGGGTTGGGGAGTGGCGACATGGTGGCTGCTGATGGGATCGATCGCCCAGGCTGAGTCGATCGCCCCAGCACCCGACGGCACGGGCACGCGGGTGACGATCGAGGGCAACCGAATCGAGATTGGCGGCGGCAGTCGATCGAGTGATGGGTCTAATCTCTTTCACAGCTTTCAGCGGTTTAACCTGAATGCCAACGAAATTGCTAATTTTTTAGCCACGCCGGATCTACGCAACATTCTGGGTCAGGTGGTGGGCGGCGACCCGTCCCAAATTAACGGCCTGATTCAGGTGGTGGGTGGCAGTCCGAATCTATTTTTGATCAACCCGGCGGGGATTGTGTTTGGCCCCGAGGCGCGCTTGAATGTGCCGGCCGCGTTTACGGCAACCACGGCAACGGGCGTGAGCTTTGGAGATGGGGGCGATCGCTGGCTCAATCTGGCTGGGGTTAATGACTATGCCAACTTGTGGGGCGACCCGAGTGGACTGAGTTTTGCGCTGAGTCAACCGGCGGGGATTCTGAATCAAGGACTGTTGGCTGTGCCGTCGGGCCAGAGCCTCAGCCTGGTGGGTGGCTCGGTGGTCAGTCTGGGGGAGCTGGTGGCCCCCGGTGGGCGACTGACGGTGGCGGCAGTGCCGGGCGATCGCCACGTGCGGTTCACCCCGGCGGGGTCGGTGTTGGCGATCGATTTGCCGATCGCGGGGCGGTCGGGCCTGGAGTCGGGAACCGGGGCGATCGGGCCAATTTGGCCGCGATCGATTCCTGAGTTGCTGGCGGGTCAGCCGGTGACGGCCAACGGCCTGACGGTCAATCCCAATGGCAGCGTGTCGATTAGCCATTCCCAGGGGACGTTGCAACCGGGCGATCTGGCGGTGCAGTCGGCCCAAGCGGGCACGGCCACCCTGTCGGCGGTCAATCACTTGATTTTGTTAGCCAGCCAGTTGCAAACCACGGGCGATCTCCACTTGCTGGCGGGGAATGGGGCGATCGGCCGGGATGCGCCGGGCCGGCCTTTGCAGGCGACGGCCGGCGGACAGTTGACCCTGTGGGGCGATCGGGCTGTGGATTTGTATAGCTTGCATGATCCTGCCAGTCGCCTCAGCAGTCAGGGCAACCTGTTTGTGGTCAGCTCCGGGGCGATCGCCGGGGATATGCCCTTGCAAACCGGCGGTCAACTGTTTTTGACGACACCCACCGGTGGCCCCGCCGCCTTTCGCAGCACCTATCAACCCGCCCTCAGCCAAACCAACAACGCCACAACTCTGAGTTTTAGTCAAACTCCGGTTCGCAACAACCGCCTAGTTTTAATTCCACCGTCTCCGTCCCCAGCCCCGACCGTCACGCCAACCATTACGCCGACCATTACGCCCACTGTGACCATTACGCCCACTTCGGTGAGCACCACAACCGCAATTACCAGCCTAACCGGTCAACCCACGCTGACTAGTGCCACGCCTAATCTGGCTCCTGTTCTGATTCCGGTCACCCCCATTCAGCCGACCAGTGGCGCAACGAATGCCAGCCCATCGACCTCATTCAGCACCACGCCGTTGAATACGGTCAACCTGACTGGTTCTAGCGGCATCACCACGACCAGTGAGCAGGATGACGAGTCTTTGTCGCTGCCAGCGATCGCCAGCACCACAACGCTCACCCTCAATCCAACCACCAATAATCCAACCACCAATAATCCAGGGATAAATAACACGGGTGGCTTGGGTGCATTCACTGCTCCCGCTGCACCGGGAACGGCTTGGTCAGTCAAGCAGCCCGCTTCGTCGGCCCCCTGGCTAACCAATGTGAATGACTTGATTGATCTGGGTCTGGCTGCTGCGCCCACCGGGACTAATCCAGGGACAAATACAGGGATAAACACAGGAACAAATACAGGGGCAGCGGCCTTGCCCAATTCAACCAATCCCGGCAACCTGCCATCTGTGGGGAGTGCGCCTGGAGCAGCTCCCAATGCTAATCCTGGGGCGGGCAGTGCAATTCCCCGATCGCCCGATTTGGGAACAGCGCTCAATTCTGGGGTGAACTCGTCGGCGATTTTGCAGCGGGCGGGCATCAGCCAAGCGGGTTTGAATGGTGCTAGTGGTGCTTTGCCTGGGCGGCCCGACGTGGGCGGGATTGGCAGCAGTTCTGGCGTTCCCGTCAATTCCGCGCCAAATCCTGCTGGTGCTGGGATTCAGGTTGTGGGTGTGCCCTCTTTGCCAACTCCGATCAGCGGTGGCCAGAACCCAAGCTCGCTGCGGCCGGGTGGCTCCGGGTCGATCGGCTCAGGGAATGGATCGCCCACGAATCTCGTGACTCCGGGGGTTAATTCTGGAACTTGGGTGAATGCCAAACCGGCCGGGTCACAGCTTGATGATCAGGCGATCGCCGATCCGGGCCAGGTGCTAGATTTGCAGGCCTTGCGGAATTCGGCGGGGATTGAAATTGTTCGGCGAGCCGTCAGCTTGCCGGTGGCCTCTTCTCCCTGGAGCTTGAGCCTCAGTGCGGAACGGGCGACCAGTCCCCTGAAGCCATTGGCTCTGGGTTTGGGCCGGGAAAGCGTTGGCGGTCGCGGGGTGGGGTTTGGCCGCAGTCGGGTGGATTGGATGGCGGGTGTGGTGGTGGCAGCGGGGGATGAGGGTCAAACCCTGGAACGGCTGTGGACTCCGTCGTTGCCGGTTGCATCGGTGGCGATCGAGTCGGACAAAATAGGGACTGGCTTGCCGGACGAGGCCTCGGCGCGTGGGGCGTTGCCGTGGACTGATCAGATGCTGGATCGGATGTTAGATCCAATGGTGGGTTCGCTGCCCAATGTGATCGCGGCTGGGGTGGCGATCGAAGTTTGTCACCCCAATCATTGGTTGGACTGTGAGCGCAAGGCGGTTGCTTGGGCGCGTGCCGATCAAGACAGACCGGCTCTGCAACGGGCCCTTTATCAGCTCGGTCAGATCCACTACCAAGCTGGGGAATATGGCGATGCACTCAAAGCCTACGAAGAAGCGCGGTTATTGGCCCTGGGCCACAACCAGCCGGTGTTGGAGGCGATCGCCGAAAGTGAGCTGGGGAATGTTTATGGGGCGTTGGGGCAATTTGCCGAATCCACGGAGCATTACCAGCGGGCTTTGAAACTGGCGCGATCGCACCAACTGCCAGCCCTCGAAAGCCAGGTGCTGAATAACTTGGGGCTGATTGCGTCTAAGCAAAAGGACTTTGCCCAAGCCAAACGCTATCAAGAACAGGCCCTAGTGATTGCCCAGCAGCAACAAAACCCCAGTGCCCAGGCCCGGGCCCTGACCCAATTGGGTCTGCTGCATTATCAAAACACGGACTACACCGCCGCCATGGCAGCCCAAACGGAGGCGCTGACTTTGGCAGAGCAAGTGCACGATCGCCGGGCGATCGCTCGCATTTTGGATAACTTGGGGCTGGTGGAGTATGGCCGGGAAAATTACCAGGCGGCGGCGGCGGCCCAAACCCGGGCCCTGGCCCTGACTCGGGAATTGGGCGATCGCCATGCAGAAGCCCGAGTCCTGAGCAACTTGGGAGATACGCAATATCAACTGAAGCAGTTTGACCAATCGATCGACCACTTGCAACAGGCGATCGCCGCTTGGGAGCGCTTGCGGGAAAACCTGACCAACGACGGGGCTAGGCTGGCGATTTTTGAAACCCAGGAAACTACCTACAGCACCTTGCAGACCGTGTTGCTGGCGGCTCAACAGCCAGAACTTGCCCTGGAAATTAATGAACGCAGCCGATCGCAAGCGCTCTTGAAACTGCTGGCGGAAGAGAGCAACTGGCGCGATCGCCCCCAGGCGGGAGGAGGAGCCAAGCCGGCCACCAACCCTGTGGAACCGATCGACATCGATCGAATCCGGCAAGTGGCCCGGGCACAGTCAGCCACCCTCGTGTCTTATTCGATCGAGCGGGAGGTGATGGACATCGATGGTCAGCGCCAACTGACGGATTTGGGCGTGAATATTTGGGTGGTGCAGCCTTCGGGGTCGGTGCAGTTCCGGCGAGTGAACCTGCCTAACTACCAGTTTTTGAAAGATCAGTTGCCGTTGTTGCGGGTGTTTTTGAGCGCGCGGCAGGCGAATCGATCGGGCGAAGTCGGTACGGACTTGGTGCGATCGGTGGTTCCGGGGTTGCGGCAACTGCATGACCTGTTAATCACCCCGATCGCCGATTTGCTGCCCACTCGGGAGGGCGACCAACTGATTGTCATGCCCCAGCAGGATTTGTTTCTCGTGCCCTTTTCGGCGCTGCAAGATGCCCAAGGTCGTTACCTGATTGAGCGCTACAGCCTGGCCACGGCTCCGTCGATTCAAGTGCTCGATCGCACCACCCAACAGGCCCAACAGTTGCGCGATCGGGGGGTGAAGCTGGGCGATCGTCCCTTGATTGTGGGCAACCCAACGATGCCGGTGTTGCCCAGTCGCCGCAGCAACAATACGCGATCGCAACTGGCCCCCTTGCCCAACGCGGAGGCGGAGGCGGTGGCCGTGGCCCAAATGCTGAATACGCAACCCTTGACGGGGGATGCGGCGACTAAGGCGGCGGTGCTCGATCGGATTCAGCAAGCCAGCGTGATCCACCTGGCGACTCACGGGCTGTTGGACTCGAAACGGGGGCTAGACAGTGCGATCGCCCTGGCTCCCGGCAGTGACGGGAACGACGGCTGGCTGACGGCGCGGGAGTTGCTGAATTTGGATTTGAACGCCCAGTTGGTGGTGCTGAGTGCTTGCAACACGGGCCAGGGTGCTTTGTCGGGGGATGGGATTGTGGGTCTGTCACGATCGCTGCTGGCGGCCGGGGCCCCGAGTGCGATCGTCACCCAATGGGCCGTGCCCGATGCGCCCACGGCGGCCCTGATGACGCGGTTTTACGAGTTCTTGGGGCAAGGTCTCGACAAGGCAGCGGCCCTGCGGCAGGCGACCTTGGCGACGATGCAGCAATACCCCGACCCGATCGACTGGGCTGCCTTCACCCTGATCGGCGACACCCACTGACCCCAACCAGACAAGGGGTTTCAACCCCTTGTCTAGGAGCGTTGGCGAGCCGTTAAGCGGAGGCTTGATAGGCGGGGAAGTCTGCGTAACCGGCTGGCTCAAAGGAGTACCAGTCGGCCATGGGGGCTTCGGGCGCGAGGGGCCAACCGTTGGCAAACCGATCGACTAAATCGGGGTTGCTGATGAAGGGCCGACCGAAGGCGATCAGGTCTGCTTGGCCCGAGGCGATCGCGGCTTCGGCGGTGTCTTGGGTGTAGCCACAGTTGCCGATCAAGCAACCAGCAAACACAGCCCGAAATTCGGTAAGGGTCATCGGTTCACCCAGTTGATGAAACCCAAAAGCCAGCCCATCCATCACGTGTAAATAGCCCAAGTTTAGGGCGTTTAACTGCTGGGCAACGTAGGTAAATGTTTCGCGGTAATCGGGTGATCCCATGTCATTAAAAACGCCGTTGGGTGAAAGGCGAACCCCTACGCGATCGGCTGGGAGAACCGTCAGCACGGCTGCTAAAATTTCACTCAAAAATTGATAGCGATTTTCTAAACTGCCGCCGTAGTGATCGCTTCGCTGGTTGGTTTTGGATTGTAGGAATTGATCGATTAAATAACCATTGGCGGCATGGACTTCAACGCCATCAAACCCGGCGGCTTTGGCCCGTTCGGCGGCGCGGCGATAGTCTTCAACCACGGCGGCGACTTCCTCGGTTTCCAGGGCGCGGGGCGTTTCGTAGGGATGTTTGCCGGTGGGCGTGTGGATGTGGTCATTGGCGATCGCGATCGCCGATGCGGACACGGGCAGGGAACCATCGGCAAAGAAACTGCTGTGGGAAGCCCGGCCGCAATGCCACAGTTGCAAGAAAATCTGACTGTCGCGATCGTGGACGGCTTGGGTGACTGGTTGCCAAGCGTCGGCTTGTGCGTCGGTGTAGATGCCGGGGGAGTTTTGCCAGCCGATGCCCTGTTCAGAAACCACCGTGGCTTCGCTGATCAATAGACCGGCGTTCGATCGCTGGGCGTAATATTCGGCCATCAGGGCGTTGGGCATTCGTTCCACACCGGCACGAGCGCGGGTGAGGGGAGCCAAGACGACGCGATTTTTGAGGGTGCGATCGCCGATCGAAAAGGGACTAAGCAAATGAGGGGATACAGTCATGGGGATGCGAATCCTTTAACGATTGAGATATCAAGAACCTTGATCATTCTAACGAAGGAATCGAGAGGCAATCGCCTGAACCATTCCTTAATACGAAAGCCTCTAAATTTTTCGATCACATTCCGGTGAAATCAATCAATTTGGGTAGGGGCAGGTTTGAAACCTGCCCCTATGATGATCGTAATTTCATAGAATAATTTGGGCGATCGCTTTATCCTGCAAAACACCTAAATCATGATTGGATTGATGGTGAATTAATCCCGAAATTGGCGTGCATAATAGGCAGCGTAGCGACCATTTTGGGATAGCAAATCCTCGTGGGTTCCTGACTCAACGATTTGCCCTTTTTCGACGACTAAAATTCGATCAGCTCCGCGCACGGTGGCCAGGCGGTGGGCGATTGTCAGGGTGGTGCGATCGCGCCGTAGTCGATCGAGGGCTTCTTGCACCAGGCTTTCGGATTCCGAGTCGAGGGCGCTGGTGGCTTCATCCAAAATCAAAATGCGGGGGTCGCGCAACACAGCTCGGGCGATCGCAATCCGTTGGCGTTGGCCGCCTGACAGGTTCGTGCCCCGCTCGCCAACCCAGGTGTGGTAGCCCTCGGAAAATTGACTGATGAAGTCGTGGGCGTTGGCAATTTCGGCGGCGCGCTGGATCTCGGCTAGGCTGACGTTGGGCTGACCGAGGGCGATGTTGTGGGCGATCGAACCAGAAAATAGGATCGTTTCTTGGGGGACGATCGCGATTTGTTGGCGCAGGCTGGCGAGGGTGGCATCGCGTAGATCAATGCCGTCGATGCAGATTTTGCCCGATCGCGGATCATAAAACCGCAGCAGCAAATTGACGATTGTGCTTTTGCCCGCGCCGGAAGCACCGACCAGGGCGATCGCTTCCCCCGGTTCCACAGTCAGATCCAATCCCTGTAAAACCGGCTGATCTTGACTGGGGTAGGCAAAATCGATCGCCTGGTAATCGAGTCGGCCCCTGACGCGGGGCAGCACTTTGGCATCGGGGCGATCGCGCACGGTGGGCGGCACGGCCATCAGTTCAAACAGCCGATCGACCGAGGCTTCGCTTTCTTTGAATTCGTTGTAATTGCTGGTGGTGATTGAAATTGGGTCGATCAGCAGCGCCACCGCCGTCACGTAGCTGATGAAGCCCGCGCCGGTCAGGTTGCCTGCGCCGATTTGCCAACTACCCAACCAAAACAGCACCAACACACTCATGGCTTCCAAAAAGCCGACGATCACGAATTGGGCGGCTTTCGCTTGGGCGGCTTGCAGCTTGGCTCGGCGGGCGGCTTCGGCTTCCTGGGCAAACCGATCGAGTTCGGTGGTTTCGGCTCCGAAGGCTTGGATCAACCGAATGCCGCCCAGAATTTCCGCGATCGTGGCGGAGAGGCCGGCAATTCGGTCTTGGCTGCGGCGGGCAAAACTCAACAGCCGATCGCCAAACCAGGCAATCAGCACCGCAATCAACGGGGCGATCGCAAAGGTGGCCAGGGTGAGCTGCCAGTTGAGGTAAATCATGTAGCTCAACACGACAATCAATTGCAGCAGGCAAGGCACAAATTGGTGAAACACCTTGCCCACGGCTTCCCCAACCCGATCAACATCACCGGTCAACCGATAGGCCAAGTCGCCCACCTGCGATCGCTCAAAATAATCCAGACTCAGAGTTTGCAAATGGCCGTAGAGCCGCACCCGCAATTGGGTGGCAATTCGCAAGGCTGCCTGGGCCATCAGCGTGTCTTGGCCATATTGAAATGCGCCGCGTACCAAAAAAATCAGGGCAGCCAGGCCCGCCAGTTGCAAAATTTGGTTGGGCTGGCCTTTACCGATCGGTTCCGCTAACTGACCCGGCAACCAAGCCAGCACGGGCCAAAAGGCTGTGAACCCCACGGTGCAAGCCAAAGCTAGGGCAATTGTTCGCCATTCTGCCCGCACCAATGGCAACAGTTGCCAATAGCGCGATCGCCCTTTTTCCGTTTGGGTCATAGGTCTATTCATCGTGGGGTTTGAGCCAAAATGCTACCGTAAATCCGCCCCAATTTTGCGAGCAAACCGATTAAATCAGCCCTGTCAGACAAGGGGCTTAATCCCCTTGCTCCCTGACAATTTTGTAACGGTGAGGGTGATTTGAATTGACCGATAAACTAACCGATCAAAATCAGTTATATCAGTAGGTTGGGTTGAGGAACGAAACCCAACACCAGCCAAGTTCGCATGGATCGCGTTGGGTTTCGCAAGCTCTACCCAACCTACTGGCGCAACTGCTCTAATTCACTGGGTTAATTGTGCGAAATCAATCGTGTTGGACAAGGGGCTTAAGCCCCTTGCTCCTAACGATCTCGTAATCACGATCTGACCGATCAAAGTCAATTTTTTGAGCAATGTTTGCGGCTCAATTACAACGATAAAAACTGATGGGTTTTGCGATCGTAACAGCGCGATCGCACCTCTGTGGGAATTGCTAAATCATTCATGGCCCAATCTTGGCGCGTAATATCTAAGTTGGGATTGTAGAACGGGTCGATCGCTTTGATCACCGATTGCCAACGCTGGAAAAACTTCGCGGAATCTTCGGGATGGGGATCGCCGCTAAAGGTTTTGCCGCGTGTGTAGGACTCATGGTGAATGAGCGTCACATCGGCACAAAAAATCACCCGATAGCCCGCCGCGCGCGATCGCAAACACAAATCCACATCACCGAATCCCACCGCCAAAGTTTCATCATAACCGCCAATTTCCTCGAAGGTGTCGCGGCGCATCAACAAACAGGCCGCCGTCACCGACGACATTTCCCGACAGGAAATTAGCGCCCCCAAATAGCCCGGTTCTGCCTCGCCTGTGGGCAGCGAATCGCGCATAAATTTACCGAAATGCTCCGCCATCCCATGCATCCCTACGCACACACCTGCGTGTTGAATTGAGCAGTGATCGGGATAGAGCAACTTTGCACCCACGATCCCAATATCGGGCTTTTGGGCAAATTCCGTCATTCGTTCTAGCCAGCCAGCCTCGATCGCCTCAATGTCGTTATTACAAAATAAGTAATGGGTGAAGCGATCGGGCGGTAATTGCTGAACAGCCCAATTATTAATCGCCGAGAAATTAAAGGAGCCGGAATAGTTTAAAACCGTGCAGCGATCGCGGATCGAGCGAAAATAGCGAATGGATTCAGGATCATTAGAATCGTGATCAATCACGACAATTTCATAGTCAACATTGCTGACGGTTTCGGCAATACTTTCAATGCATTGCTTCACCAGATTACCGTAATTTTTGGTGGGAATAATAATCGCAATTTTGACGGGCGCTTGGATCGGATAGCGCACCCGGAAATAGTTAAAGCGAAAACCCGTTTGCACCTCGCCCAATTCGCCCGATCGCACCAAATGCTCGCTTAGAACCGTGCGAGAAATTTCCAACACATCCGATCGCCGTTGGTTGCCGGTGCTGGTGCTATGTTGTCGCCACAAATAGAGAATTTCGGGAATGTGGCTAATGCGATCGGCCCGCTCGCTGGCCCGCAAAATCAAGTCGTAATCTTGGGAAACCGTTAGGAACTCCCGAAACCCGCCAATCTCTAATAGCAATTGCCGCCGAAACCCGACCAAATGCACAATGTAGGGGTGCGATCGCAGCAATTCCAAGGAAAACGCCGGACGAAAGGCAAACTCGATCGGTTCGCCCTCAGGTGTCACCAACACTTCATCGGAATAAAACAGGTCAGGATCATCACTCAAAATCGTCTCTGCCACCCGCAACAGGGCCTGTTCCGGCAGCCGATCGTCATGATCCATCAACACCACAAAATCACTGGTGGCCAACTGCAAAGCCGTGTTGGAAGCCGCCGAAATGCCGCCATTTGTGGGGCGGTAAGCCACTTTGATTCGCGCATCACTGGCCGCTAGCCGATCGAGCGTGGCCCGCACCTGCGGATCGGGCGATCGATCATCGGCAATGCACAGCTCCCAATGGGGATAGAGCTGCGATCGCACCGACTCGATCGCCTCCACCAGCCAGCGTTCCGGCGTGTTGTAGACCGGCATAATGATCGAAATCTGCGGCGGATTGCTGAGGGCCGCCACCCGCGCTTGAAATCGGCGACGATTTTCGGGCGACAGGCCCCGTTGGTATTGCGTCCAGGCCGCCAGTTGCGCGCGATCGCCCAGCAAGCGCCGCCGCACCTTGGTTCGCAGCTTTTGGATGATTGCCCCAGCGCCGCCCCGCCGCCAAAGTCGGATCGCTCGTCCGGGCCAACTTGCTACCTGGGAAATTGCCATGCTTGCTGCCTTACCTGCTGCTTGGGGCTGTGCGCCGCTGTTTCGCCGCTCTGAGTGTACCGAGAAACGCTCAAATTACTAATCCCCGGCAAAAATCCCCGGCAAAAATCCCCAACAAAAATCCGACCGGGTTGATCAGGACTGCCATCAGCAGCAGTTGACCAACCGCGATCGGATTATTGGATTACAGACAAAGCTCAGTCGGCATCAATCGCCCACCGGCTGGAGACAATTAAGCTTGACGTGAGTAATACTCAACCACCAACAGTTCGTTGATTTGCAGAGCCACCCATTCGCGATCGATCACGCTGTTGACCTTGCCGATCATCTTTTCCTTATCAAATTCCAAGTGGCTGGGCATATTCGCCAAACCGGGGAATTGCAGGTTGGTTTCGACAATCTTGCGCGATTGATCCTTCGGACGCACGGTGATCACGTCACCGGGGCGGCACTGGTAGCTAGCCACGTCCACGCGACGGCCATTGACCATGATGTGACCGTGGTTCACCATTTGGCGGGCAGCGGGAATCGTGGGAGCCATGCCCAAGCGGAAGATCGTGTTGTCCAACCGCATTTCCAGCAGTTGTAACAGCACAGTTCCGGTGGAACCAGCGGCCCGGCGGGCTTTGCGGACGTAGCGCAGCATTTGACGCTCGCTCACGCCGTAGTTGAACCGCAGCTTTTGCTTTTCTTCCAAGCGGACTGCATATTCCGAGCGCTTCTTACGGTTTTGGCCGTGTTGTCCCGGTGGGTAAGCACGCTTGGCGCTTTTGCGGGTCAAACCCGGTAGTTCACCCAGGCGGCGGGTAATGCGGAGACGCGGACCTCTGTATCGAGACATAGTACTGGTAAAAATTCCTTTCGTTGTGGTGGTTTTGTTGCAGCCAATCAACAACGGGAAGGACGGTTGGAGATCAAGCAACGTTAGCTTTCTAAGTCGAAAGCCGGTGACAAACGTGCCAGCCGCGGCATTCGTTTCCAGACTCGTCATTGTACAGGACAAGTTGCGATCGCGCCTAGCTTTTTGTGGGGTTTGCGTTATGGGGGTTGCGGCCGGTGGCCTGGGTTGGCCATGCGCCGCGATCGCCCCTCAACCAATCGCGGGTGCAGGCTAGGATAGGAAAGCTGCCATGCAAGCCACGCCCCCTATGCCGCCCATGCAACAAGATCCACCTTCATTGCCCACGGAAGTGATTGTGACGCACCCGCGTGAGTCCCTCGGCGATGTGCAGTTAGACTGGCATCCTCAGCCGGGGAGCTATTTAGACTTGGCGGGCAAAACCTACGCCGTGCTGGAGCGCCATCACCGCTACCAGTTGCGATCGGGTCGCTACCATCTCTGCAAGATTGCCTTGCACGTGCAAGCCACGCAGCGCCCGTCCGAGCAAAACTGGTTTCAAGGTCAGTGGATTATTGGGGATGCGCGCTGTCGGTTTAATGCGCGATCGGAGCTGTTGCGCTGTGCGGTCAACCCCTCTGGCCCTTGTGTGGGCTGTCGATCGTTTGAGCTGATGCCTAAAAAAATTGCCCCGAAAGAGAACCACGAGTCGAATGATTTTCGATCCCTTTCTTGAGCACTCAATTCTTGAGGGCCAAGATCTGAGTAGGCGTGACGAGATCGTGCGTGACGAGATCGTGCGTGACGAGATCGTGGGTAGCAAGGGGCTTAAGCCCCTTGTTACGACGATTGGGGCATGAAAGATCAAGGATTTCAGACCCATTACGGGAGATGATGACAGTCCCTACGGCCGTACGCCCCTACTGTGACGGTTAAACCGTGGCTTTTTGGCGGCGAGCATCCTGCATCGATCGCACAAATTTTTCAAACAAGTAATCGGCATCGTGGGGGCCGGGGCTGGCTTCCGGGTGATATTGCACCGAAAACAGCGGTAGCTCCCGGTGGCGCAACCCGGCGATCGTTCGATCGTTCAGGTTCAAGTGCGTCACCTGCACCGACTCTGGGTTCAGGGAACCTTCGGAAATGGCAAAGCTGTGGTTTTGGCTGGTGATCTCCACTTGCTCACCGGCCAGGCCGGCGGGCTGATTTAGCCCCCGATGGCCAAATTTCAGTTTGAAGGTTTCCGCGCCCATGGCCAGGCCCAAAATTTGGTGGCCCATGCAGATGCCAAACATTGGTTTGTTGGCATTGAGCAACTGCTGCACGGTGGAAATCCCGTCGGTGACGGCCGAGGGATCGCCCGGCCCGTTGGACAGGAAAATGCCATCGGGTTCAAATTCGAGGATTTTCTCGATCGCCGTGCTAGCGGGCACAACAATGATTCGGCAACCAAAGCTGGCCAAACGGCGCAGGATGTTGCGCTTTACGCCAAAGTCGAGGGCAACAACGGTTAGGGGTCGATCGCCCGTGGTGGCGCGGGCAGCTTCGGTGGCGGGGTTGAACTCCCACGGGGTGGGGGTAGATTCCGTCCACTCATAGATCTCGCCGGTCGTCACTTCCCTAACCAGGTTCAAACCGGCCATGCTGGGGGTTTGTTGCACCAGACGCAGCAGGTCGATCGGGTCGAGAATTTCCGTAGAGATTGCGCCATTCATGGCCCCAACTGCGCGGATTTTGCGGACGATCGCCCGCGTATCCACACCATAAATCCCGGGGATTTCGTGGCGGGCCATGTAGTCCGGTAGGGCCTCAGTCGATCGCCAGTTGCTGGGTCGGCGGCAAATGTTACGGGTAATCACCCCGCGCACGTAGGGGCGATCGGCTTCCTCATCTTCGGGGTTGATGCCGACGTTGCCGAGTTCGGGGTAGGTGAACAACACGATTTGCCCGCAATAGCTCGGATCGGTCAATACTTCTTGGTAGCCCGTCATCCCGGTGTTGAAGACGACTTCGCCAACGGTGGTGTCGATCGATCCGAAACTGCGACCCATGTAGGCACTTCCATCAGCGAGGACGAGCAGTGCTGGGCGATCGGAAATTGAGGACATGGTGAAAAGCGCTCTTGGGGCAGTCAATCAAGATGGGCATAAAATCAACTGTATATGGAACCATTTCTGGCTCACCAGTGCTATCAAATACGACAGTTTTCTAGAAATCTTCCAGATGTTTTCGGAGAATGTGGCTCCCTGGGCGGGTGGCGGTTGCCCCTGGGTCACATTCGGTCGCTGGATATCAGACGATTTTGCTGCTTGCGGACGAATTAACCCCGATCGTCATGAGACAACAACAAGAGCTGGGATGGCAAGGGCTGGGATGGCAAGGGCTGGGAGGGCCGTGGAGCTGGCTCACCTTGGGAGCGATCGCCCTCAGCGGTTGCCAGGGACTGCCGATCGCCCCGGCCGATCGCCCCGTCGAGCCAAGCCCTTCAGCCCAGCCGGCCTCGGCCCAATCGGCTCCGGTGGCCGCCAGCCCACCGCCCCCAACCCAACCGGTGGTGAACGCGGCAGAAACCTTCCAGACCGCGCTCGATCGCGCCTATAGCGCCGCCAAACTGACCCAATCGGCCCAAATTCCGGCGGATTGGCAGTTTGTGATGTCCCGCTGGCAAGAGGCGATCGAGCTGCTGAAAACCTTGCCGGCCAATAGCCCCAACTACGCCCAGGCCCAGACTAAAATTCGCGAATACCAAAGCAATCTCGCCTACGCCACCCAGCGATCGACCCAACCAGTCACCGCCCCGCCCAGCACGATCGCCATGCAGCCCATGAGCGCTGTGCCGGCCGCCGGGAGCGCACCAGCCGGGAACGGTTCCCCAGGGGCGGCCCCTGGCGAGAGTGCTGGCGGCGGCCCAGCGGCGGCTCCTGCCCCTGGTGCTGGCGACCCCAGCGGGAATGGTGGCGAGTCGCCCAACGGGTCGCAGCCCAAGGGGGCGGGGCCGATGGTGGCCCAAGCACCCATCATTGGCCGCCTGAGTGGGATTCCAGTGATTGAGGTGAAATTTAACGGGCGATCGTTTCCGATGATGCTGGACACGGGAGCCAGCTCCACGGTGGTGACCAGGCGAATGGCTTCGGCTTTGGGATTGCAGCCCCACGACAAAGTAACGGTGACGACTCCGAGCGATCGCGCTGTGCAGTTTGAGGTGGCACGGGTGGACAGCGTGCAGGTAGACCGCTTGGTGCTGAACAACCTAGAAGTGGCGATCGCCCCCACCATGGAAGTGGGCTTGCTGGGGCAAAACTTCTTTGGGGCCTACGATGTCACCATCCGCAGCAACCAAGTGGAATTTCACGCCCGCTAGCGAATGCTCAAACCATCCCACAATCCTGGGGAGGGCAGGTTTCAAACCTGCCCGTACTGGCGCGTCAAGCTGATCTTGATAGGCCAAATCAAATGACTGTTGCCATCTCCAGATCGTTAGGCAGCAAGGGGCTTCAGCCCCTTGTTACTACGACTAACTTCGCGACTGTGACCCAGTAAATTAAGACAGCCGCGCCCCTACGGTGTGGCCAGTGCACCATCAACCGATTAATGATCAATTCGAGCCAGCGGGCGCGGGGGCTGTGGGTGGCTGGGGCGCAGGAGCCGTGCAGGTTTTGGTTGCATCATTGCAATTACCAAACACGAAATCGCGTTGCCAACTGAGGGGCAATTCCAGCAAGTCGCGAGATCCCGTAAATCCCAAGCCAATGAAGAGCAATAGTGCAACAATATTGGCAGCAATATGCACATTGCGCCAGGTTTTGCTGCGATAAATTTCCGGCAGAATGGACAGAGCAAAAATCATCAACAATGTGGCAATCGTCCCGTAGTAAAAATGCGACACCCACCATTCCTGATCGCGCCGATAAATTCCCTCTTGGGCAGAAATGATCGTAAAGCCCATGCCCGACAGGGTGGCGAAAATTGCCCGCCAATGTTTAGCTGTTGAGCGATAAAGACAAACAAAAGCTGCGATCGTCACAGCAAAAAAAGCAAGTTGTAAGGCTAGCAAACTCCCTTTATCTGCCCAGGCTTTTGGATCGAGAATATTCTGTTTGGCCACGAATAAAACGAAGGCAAGGGCCACCAACGAAACACCCACAACGGAACCCGTGAGCCAGCGCCCAATTTCCACATGTTCTGGCCCAACGGCCGGTGGGATTTTACTCTTTTGGCCATTGGCGACGGCTAGGCGGCGCTGACGCACTTGCCAAGCGGCGCGCGACACAACGCCAATCAGTGGAAACACGAAGGCCACGGCGATCGCTGGATGCAGAATCCCTAAAACATCTTGCAAAGTCATGATCTGAATCAGTGAATTGGCTGGCAATTGATCGCGTATTTTCCATCGCTTCAATCTGCGCTGAGTGTAGCAAATGGCGTTTGTGAGTGGGCTACGGTTGGTTGGCCACCCAGTGACCGTGATCGTATGCTCAGAAACTAACGCAGTTGTCCTCACTTCAGGGCAAATTCACGGCAGATTCAGGGCTAATTGATGGCAAGTTCATGGCAAATTCATCGGAGACTCACCGCAAATTCATCTAGACTCGTTACCCTAACAAAGAGGTATTTTGGTCATCTGCTGACAAGCGATGAATGTTGACGATCAATCGTCTTCGCTGGCGTTCAGCCCCTGGGATGGTTGGAGATTTTGGAGCTGTTTTCGTGATCGGTTGTCTGGAATTTTGTCTGGAATTATGACCCCTTCTGCATTGCGTCGAATTCAGCCGAATTTCCCGCGTTGGCGAAATTGGGGGCAGTGGTTGGGCTTGTTTGCGGGGGCGATCGTCCCGATCGTTGTCTTGGCACTGTCGCTAACCCACTGTGACTGGGAAAGTTTGTTGGCCTTTGATTGGCACTGGCTTTCCGGCTGGCTGGGGGTCGAAGCTCTACCCGATCGCCTGGAATATCAACGGTTGCTGGCGGCGATTATCGGCAGTCTGTTGGTGGTGGTGGTTACGATTCCACGATTCAAGCGCTTGCCGGGGCGGCGATCGCGCGCGGCGATCGTGGCGATTTTGGCAGCCTTGATCCTGCGCTATCTGGCTTGGCGGGTGACAGCAACCCTCAACTTCAGCACGATCGCCGATGGTGTATTGGGCATCGTGCTGTTGCTGTGCGAGCTGCTGCTGTGGGGCAACAGTCTGCTGGAGTTGGCCTTGATGTTGCGGTTGCGGGAGCGGCACGCCGAGACCGATCGCGCCGAAACCCGAGTGGCGGCGGGCTACCATCCCTCCGTGGATATTTGGATTCCCACCTATGGCGAGCCGGTGACGGTGTTGCGGCGAACGGTGATCGGTTGCCAAGCTTTGGATTATGCCGGGCCGGTCAAGGTGTATTTGCTCGATGACGGGCGGCGATTGGAGGTGCGTGACCTGGCCGCAGAGCTGGGCTGTGGCTATCTAACCCGACCGGACAATCGCCACGCCAAGGCCGGCAACCTGAACCATGCGATCGGCAAAACCCACGGTCAACTGATTGTTTGCTTCGATGCGGACTTTGTGCCCACACAGAATTTTTTGCAGCGCACGGTGGGGTTCTTCACCGATTGGCGAGTGGGCTTGGTGCAAACCCACCAGCATTTTTTTAACCCCGATCCGATCGTCTACAACCTGGGACTCGCCGATCGCCTGACCACCAACCGCGTCGCCTTTAGCCACTACATCGAACCGATGCGCGATGGAGCTGCCGCGGCCATTTGCTATGGCTCGTCCTTTGTGGTGCGCCGCAGTGCCCTAGAGCAGGTGGGCGGTTTTGTCACCCACACGCTCTGCGAGGACTACTTCACGGGGCTGACCCTGATGGCGGCGGGCTATGAGGTGCTGTATGTGAATGAACCCCTGAGCGCCGGTCTCTCGCCCGAAAGTATGTCCGCCTACATTGCCCAACAGCAGCGCTGGGCGGCGGGCACGATGCAGGGCTTTTTCATTCGCGAAAACCCGATGACTCTGCGGGGACTAACCCTGCTTCAGCGGCTGCATTGCACCCAGGGCTGGATTCATTGGGTTTCGACCTGGCCCCGGCTGTTGTTCTTGGTGATGCCGGTGCCGATCGCCCTGTTGGGTTTAACGCCCTTCAAAACCGGCTGGCTGGAATGGATGCTCTGGTTTTTGCCGCTCTACGGGGCCTATTTGGCCACCAGCCATTGGCTGAATCGGCGATCGTGCTCGGCGTTGGTGGGGGATCTGTATGCGATCGTCGGTTGTGTGCCGATCGCCCTGACCGTGTGGCAAACCCTGTGGCGACCCTTTGGGCGGGCCTTTCGGGTCACCCCCAAGGGCATGGCCCGCGATCGCGCTGTGTTTAATCTGATGCCCGGTGGCTGGCTGGTGGGCATTGTTGCCTTGAGCCTAGGCGCTTGGGTTTGGTCTCTGGCGGGGGTGATGGGCTGGTGGCCCGTGGAACCCGATCGCCTAGTGGGGGTGCGGTTAAACCTGGTGTGGTTGAGCTACAACCTGCTGGTGGTGAGCACAGCCCTGCGCGCTTGTGTGGATGCACCCAAACCCCACCGCCATGAGTGGTTTCAGCGGCAACGGGCGGGCCGGTTTGGGTGGAACGATCGCCCAGCAGCAGCCCCGGTGCGATCGCAGTTGGTGTCAGAAACCGGCGCGCTGGTTTTGTTTGCACCCGGTGCGGTTTGGCCCCAGGTGGGCGATCGGGGCTGGCTGGAACTGCAGGATCAGCCCAACCCAGGTCAAACCCGCACGGACTCCCTCCGGTTGCCGATGCAGATTGTTGCAATCGGCGATCGCGATCGACAAACCGGTGACGTGACCGTGGAACTAGCCTGGGAGCCGCTGACCTTGGCTCAACAGCGATCGCTTGTGCAGTGGCTGTATTGCCAGCCCGGCCAATGGCAAATTCGGGAAGCGCCGGGGGAAATGGTTTCCCTGTGGCTCTTGTTACGCTGTTGGCTGCGGCCCCGTTTTTGGCGAACCGATCGGCGATCGGCCGAGGCGATCGCCTTGCCCTAGGGCTGTTCAAGCTATCGTTTGAGGCATTGCCCCATGGCCAAGCCTGACGAGTTGATCCTGCTGTTTTGGAACTGCCCCGAATGCGGCCACGAACATATCGAAGGGCCCACTAGGCGCTGCCCCCGCTGTTTCCATTGGCGCGACCAAACCGTGGACTTCTATGAAGCACCCGACTCGCGCCCCCTGACGATCGAGGAGGTCCTGCAATATCAGCGCCCGGACTGGAAGCGATCTGGCAAACGCTTGAAACTGCTGGACTCCAGCCGGGGCGATCTGCGGAAATGAATTTTCCATCGCGATCGCGTATCAGTGGTTGGGCGATCGGGTAGGGACTTACCGCCGTACACCCTTTGCCAGGGGTTGCCATAGATGGGATTGCGAACATCTCGCGTATCGTCAGACCTATGGCGATGCGCCCCTGCGGGAATGGACGGATTTGGGGGCAACCTTAACCCGTCTGGATCGGCCAGCAGAGCAACACTGCTGAGGCGATCGCGTAGTCCCGATCGTGGCTGAAACTAACCTGCCAAATCGGTCGATGGGCCGGCGGCAATCGTTGATCGAGGGCCGCGAGCGCCCGGCCGGTTAATTGAACCAGCGGTTCTCCGGTCGGCAACCGCTCGATCGCCACATCCCGGTAGCCCACGCCCGCCCAGCCCGTGCCCAGGGCCTTGACGATCGCCTCCTTGGCCGCCCAGCGCCCCGCCAGCCGATTGACCACATCAACCGGCAACAGGTCGCCCCAGCCCCGCTCAAGGGTCGTGTGACAATCCTCAACCACCACTGATCGCCAACAGGCACGCTGCTCTGCTGGCGTGTAAACCCGCTCCAAAAAACGCGGACCAAAGCGATCGAGTGCGTCCCGAATCCTGGGAATATGCACTAAATCAGTTCCGAGATACAACAAGGATAGCCCCCCAACCCCAACCGAACTGGTCGTTGCTCATTTTCCGCCACCTGTGCGATCGTCATGCCTAATCGTCTTGCCAGCAGCCAAAGCCTCTACTTGCAAAAGCACGCCCACAACCCGATCGACTGGTGGCCCTGGTGTGCTGAAGCCCTGGCAACGGCCAAACGCGACCAGAAACCGATTTTTTTGTCGATCGGCTATTCCAGTTGCCATTGGTGCACGGTAATGGAAGGCGAGGCCTTCTCCGATCCAGAGATTGCGGACTATTTGAACAGTCATTTTGTGCCGATTAAGGTTGATCGCGAAGAACGCCCCGACCTCGACAGCATCTACATGCAAGCACTGCAAATGATGGTGGCCCAAGGAGGTTGGCCCCTGAATATTTGGCTCGACCCCCATGATTTAGTGCCCTTCTATGGTGGCACCTATTTTTCGGTGGATGCGCGCTATGGTCGGCCGGGCTTTTTGCGGATTTTGCAGGCCCTGCGTGAGCACTACGATACGCAGCCGGAACAGATGGGTGAGGTGAAGTCGCAGATTTTGGCGGCCCTGCAAGCGACGACGGCTGCGGAGGCGGGGGATCTGTTCGATCGCTCCATCATTCTCCACGGCTGGCGGGCCAATGCCACGGTGTTGGAGGATAGCCGATCGAGCAATCGCTTTCCGATGATTCCCTACACCGATTTTTTGCTGCGGGGCTACCGGGTGGCCAGTCCCGAGCCTTGGCCCGAAGTGGGGGATGAGACGGAAATCCCGCCCACGTTACAGCCCAGTTTGCAACGGGGTCTCTGTTTGGCCTTGGGAGGGATCAACGACCATGTGGGCGGCGGCTTCCATCGCTACACGGTCGATCCCACTTGGACAGTGCCCCACTTTGAAAAGATGCTCTACGACAATGGCCAAATCGTGCGGCTGTTGGCGGATTTGTGGAGCGCGGGGGCCCAAGATCCGGCCCTGCGATCGGGGATTTTTGGGGCGATCGACTGGCTGAAACGGGAAATGACCGCCGCCGATGGCAGCTTCTACGCGGCCCAAGATGCGGACAACTTCACGGAGGCCAAGGCGGCGGAACCGGAGGAAGGCGCGTTTTATGCCTGGCGGTGGGTGGAACTGGAGCAGTTGCTCGACCCCGAAACCCTGTCGGCACTGGCTGAAACCTTTACGGTGTCGGTGCCGGGGAATTTCGAGGAAGCCAATGTGTTGCAGCGGCGATCGAATGGGGTGTTGAGCGATCGGGTCTTGGCTGCCCTCGATCAACTATTCGTGGCCCGCTATGGCCAGGCGCGATCGACCCTCAGCCAGTTTCCACCGGCCCGCAACGCCACCGAAGCCAAGACCAGCCCTTGGCCCGGCCGGATTCCCCCCGTGACCGACACCAAAGCGATCGTCGCTTGGAACGGGCTGATGGTGGCGGGGTTGGCGCGGGTGGCGGCCGTGTTTCAAGATCCGGCGGTCTATCGGTTGGCGGTGGGGGCGGTGGCTCCTTGGCGCGATCGGCAGTGGGTGGGCGATCGGTTCCACCGCTTGGCCTACGACGGCCAACCGACGATCGCCGCCCAAGCCGAGGACTACGCCGAAGCGATTCGCGCCCTGTTGGAACTCCAGCAAGCGGCCACGGCCCTGGTGGCGATCGGGGGAGCCACCCCGGCCGAGGCGGCCGATTGGCTGGCGTTGGCTCAAAAACTCCAAACCGAGTTCGATCACCACCTGTGGGACGCGGCCACCGGCGGCTATTTCAATGCGGAAACGGGCGCAGACTTGATCGTGCGGGAACGCAGCACGATCGACAATGCCACCCCAGCCCCCAACGGCACGGCCCTGCAAAACTTGGTTCGGCTGGCCCTGCTAACGGAGGATTTAGCCTATCTCGATCGCGCCGAACAGGGGTTGAAAGCCTTCTACAGCTTGCTTAAGGAACATCCCCGCGCTTGCCCCAGCTTGCTATCGGCCCTCGACTGCTTCCAGCGGCCCGTGTTGGTGCGGGCGGGGGCGGCGACCCTGGCCGAACTGGCCCAACATTACCTACCCACCACCCTGTTGCGGCTGGACGATCAGCTGCCGGATGGGGCGATCGCCCTGGTTTGTCAGGGGTTGACCTGCTTGCCGGCCGCCATCGATCGCGATCGACTCTGGGAACTGCTGCGCCAAGCCCAAGGCTAGCGGTTGATTGCCTCTGCCCCAACCCTCACAGACAAGGGGCTTAAGCCCCTTGCCCCCCACGATCTCGTAACGGCAGAGTGAGGGTTTCAGACGATTTGACGACAACCCCTAAGCCTTACTGCCGGGAATCGTCACATCGATCGCCTGTACCGGTTCACCCAACTGCGACAGCGCCTGGCGCATCTCCTGGCCGTTACCCACCACCAGCGTGACTAGCCGATCGGGTTGCAAATAGGTCTTGGCCGCCCGCTGCACATCATCCACTGTTGTGGCTTGCACCGCCTTTTGGTAGCGGAAGATGAAGTCTGCCGGATAGCCGTAGTAGTCGTAGGTCATCAGCCGCGACAGGGTTTGGGCCGGGTCGGCAAACCGGAAGATAAACGAGTTGAGGGCCGATTCCTTGGCAAAACTCAGCTCTTGGGGGTCGATCGGGGATTCCCGCAGTTTTTGGATTTCCTGGCGCAACCCCTGGATCAGCGGCACAGTGCCATCGGTGCGGGTTTGGCCGCCGGCCCGGAACAGCCCCGGAAAATCGTAGTTTGCGCCCCAGTAGCCATAGACCGAGTAGGCCAAGCCCTGGCGCGATCGCAACTCGTTAAACAACCGGCCGCCAAAGCCATTCAGCAAATCATTCATCACCATCAGGGCCGGATAGTCGGCGCTGTTGGCCAAGCCGCCCAGGTGACCCATCAGCACGGAGCTTTGGGTTAGTTGGGGGCGATCGACCAGAAACACGCCGCCGGTTTGCACTTGGGCCACGGCCGGCAACGGCGGCGGTTCGCTGGCCGATCCTCGCCAATCGCCCAACTTGGCTTCAATCAATTGGCGCATGGCCGCCCGATCGAAGTCGCCAGAAATGCCCAAGATCACGTTCTGGGGTTGGAAATGGCGTTGATAGAACTGGACGATGGCCTCGCGGGAAATCGGCGCGATCGTCTCGTATTCCACCGTGCGGGCGTAGGGGCTGGTGGAGCCGTAAATTAGTTTGTCAAATTCACGGCTGGCAATGTCGTCTGGGTCGTCGTTGCGGCGGGCAATGCCACCCCGAATTTGGGTTTTGGTCAGGTCGATTTTGGCTTGGGCAAAGGCGGGCGATCGCAACACCTCCGTAAACCAGCCAAAGACCGATTCGAGATCTTCGCTCAAAGCATCAAAACTGACGCTCCCGGAAGCCGTGCCAATGCCAGCCTCGATCGAAGCGGCCCGATCTTCCAACAGCCGATCGAGCGTGGCCGCATCGTGCTGCACCGTCCCACCCGATCGCAACACCGTCCCCACCACACTGGCCAAGCCCGTCAGCTCGGCCGGCTCCAGCCGATCGCCCACCCGAATCAGGGCCTCGCCGCTGACCAGGGGCAGCTCGTGATCTTCCACCAAATAGACCAACAAGCCATTGGCCAGTTGGAACCGATCGTAGTTTGGCAGCTTCACCTCGGGCGGTGGGGGCAATTGCAGCTCTGTGTAATGTTTGGGCGTATCGGCCTGGGCCGGCTGCCGCACCCCCAAGACGATCGCCACAGCCAAGAGGGCGATCGCCACCCAACGCCTCCAGCGCGATCGCCCTCCCGACCCAACCTGAGCACCGATCCCGCTTGAACGAAAAACCTTCATGAATCCTTGACCTGATGGGGATAAATCAACGGACTGTACGGACTGTTTCGATCTATTTCGACAGCAACTTCAGCACCGTGCGGTTTTCGGGCACAAAGGTGCGTTGGGCCACCCGTTGAATATCGACGGGCGTGATGGCGCTGGTGCGATCGAGTTCGCGGAACAGGTTGCGCCAATTGCCCGTTTTGGCTTGGTATTCCGCCAATAGGGAAGCCATGGTGGAGTTGGAGTCGATCGCCTGCAATTGACCGGCGCGGGCTTGGGTTTTCACCCGATCGAGTTCCGCTTGGCTCACGGGTTCTCGCTTCAGGCGATCGAGCTGGCGATGCAGTTCCGTGGCGATCTCTTCCACCGTGTGACCCGGCGCGCTCAGGGCATAGAACAACATCAAGGTTGGCGCTCGATCGCCCGGAAAGCCATAGAGACCCGCGATCGACAGAGCCAAGCGCTGCTCTTCCACCACCGACTTATACAACCGCGACGTGCGACCACTAGAGAGCAAACTGGCGATCGTCTCATACACCACATAGTCCGGGTCGGTCTTGGCCGGCGCGTGGTAGCCCTCCAGATACCAGGGCTGCGATTCCAGTTGGATCGTCACTTCGCGCGGGGCCGTTTGGGCCGGTTCCGCCGGAATGGTCAAATTCGGCAACGATCGCCGCTGGAATCGCCCGAAATAGGTCTGAGCCAACCGCTTCACCTCGCGGGGGTTCACATCGCCAACGATCGCCACAGTCAAGTTATTCGGCGGGTAATGATCCTCGTAGAACTTGCGCACATCCAGCCGGGTCAGGTTGCGAATATCTTCGTCATAGCCAATCACCGGCCGATGGTAGGGATGCACCTTAAAAGCCTCTTCCAGAAAGACTTCAACAGCCTTCCCGATCGGGGAATTATCCGTCCGCATCCGCCGCTCTTCCAAAATCACATCCTGTTCTTTGTAGAACTCGCGGAACACCGGATCTAAAAACCGCTCCGACTCCAAAGACATCCACAGTTCCAGCTTGTTGGCCGGAAGGCTATAGAAATAGCGGGTGGCATCGGCTCCGGTGGTGGCATTCAGCCCCACGCCGCCCGATTGCTCCACAATCCGCCCAAATTCGTTTTGCTTCACATAGGGCTGGGCGGCTTTTTCCAACTCCAACAACTGTTGGCGCAACTGGGCCGCTTCGGCTGTTTTGCCGCTGGTGCGAGCCGTTTCGTATGCGGCCATCAGCCCATCCATCTGATCGAGAATCGCTTTTTCGGCCACAAAATCCGTCGTTCCAATCCGACTCGATCCCTTAAAGGCCATGTGCTCCAAAAAGTGGGCCACGCCGGTTTTGCCGTCGGGTTCTTCCAGTCCGCCCACGTTGGCATGGATCATGAAAGACACCACCGGGGCTGCATGGCGCTCCATCACAATGAATTTCATGCCGTTGTTCAGGCTAAATTCGCTGATTTGCCGTTGCACCCGATCGAGGTAGGGCTTAATCGAAGCGGCCTTGGGTCGAGCGTCTGGATTGGCGATCGGCACGGCCCCATTGGCGGGGGCGATCGGCTCGATCGACTCGGCCCGCACCCCCCAGCCCCAACCGCTCAGGCTCCAGCACAGGACGACGAGGGCGACGCATCCCAGCCACTGGCCAAGGGCCCAACCGATCGTTCTCCGTGGGAAAGTCTGTGGGAAATTCCGTGGGAAATGCTGCCCGATCGCGGCTGGCCAAGACGATCGGGCGTGGTTTGCCTGCTCCCTGTGATTCATGCTTGCCCTTACGTTCCAAAGGTGGAGATCAAGAGGTGGAGATCAACTGCCAGCAGGCCCCACGATCATTTGGGGGGCGATCGCGGTTTAGCTTGCTGCTAGCGTAGTTTCCAGCATAATCGAGCAACTCTGGTCTGGGGTTGGGGCGATCGGCGTTGCTGCGTGGGTTGCGGGCCGGGATGCGGCTTGCGACCCGGCCCGCATCCTCTTAGGCTGGAGGCGAGTTGATCCAACCTGTTGACTGCAGAACTATCGTTACAATCGCCCGAAACGCTGATTCCATCATTAGCGGATCGTGGGGCAGCAAGGGGCTTAAGCCCCTCGTCTAGGGCGGTTGGGCTAGGAAAATGGGTCGTTTCAGCCCCAATCAAGCCCATTGGATGACACGCCCTAAGCCCCTTGTTACAGCGATTGGGGCATAGGCAACCAACTGTCTCAACTGGCCCCAAGACATGACGATAAGCCTTAACTCTTTCAACCCATTCACCCTGTTTCTGTTGTGAATCCCAGCGCTGGTCTAACCATTTTGTTGTTGCTGTTGATGGCTGGTGCGGGTGTGGCTAGCACCTCCTGGGGCTACAATCTCGGCCGAGAAGCCCTCAAAGGGATTGTGCAGCCCGATTTTCGGCCCACGGCGGACTCGTCGGGCCAGGGCGGCAAGCGGCCGGAACCGGCTCCCCTGAAGCTGATTAACGAGGCGCAACTGATCGCCAAAACCAAGGCCGCAACGCAAGCACCCGCCACGGGCAAGAAACCCCCGGAACCGGTTGATCCGGCCTTGACTCAGGTGCAGCCCCAAGCCTCGCCCCTGTCGCGCAAGGCCGTGGCTAAGTTGCCTTTGAGCGTGATGGATAAGGGTGTGACCCTGACGGTGGTGGGGGCCAGCCGGGTGGGTGATTCACTGGTTTTTGAAGTGACGTTGCGGAATAAAGGCGATCGCCCCGTGCAGTTTCTCTACAGTTTTTTAGAGGTGGCGGATGATCAGGGCGATCCGATCAGTGCGATCGTTGAAGATTTGCCCAGCGATTTGCCGGCCGATGGGGCGACGGTGCGGGGTAAGGCGATCGTCCCGGCGGTGTTGCTCGAAGGGGTGCGATCGTTGCAGTTGTCCCTGACGGATTATCCCGATCGCCAGTTGCAGTTGCAGGTGGTGGGTATTCCGGTTCGCTAGGCGATCGCGCGGGGTCGCCTGGTCGCGTGCCGGGTGAGCTTGGGTTTGATGTTGTGCAGGTTAGGCAATAGGGTGGGTGAATGTTGGAGGTGGCGGGCGATCGAGGCTGGGCGCTCAGTTTGTTGGTGTTGCTGTTGCCCACAACGCTGAATGCGTTTTTTGTGGCGGCGGAGTTTTCGATGGTGGCCGTGCGGCGATCGCGCATTAACCAACTGGTCGATCGGGGCGATCCAGCGGCCCGCAGCGTCCAATACCTTCAGCAGCACGTCGATCGCCTACTGTCCACCACGCAATTTGGGATTACGTTGGCGGGCTTGACCCTCGGTTGGTTGGGTCAGTCGGTGTTGGCTGCGCCCTTGGTGGCCTGGGCGGTGCGCACTTGGCCCGATTTAGCCGATCGAGCCGTGATCCAAGCGGTGGCTGTGGGAACCGCTTTTCTATTGGTGGCCTATCTGCAAATCGTGCTGGGAGAACTGGGCCCCAAATCCCTGGCCCTGCGCCATTCAGAACAGGTGGCCTTGATGTTGGGGCCACCAAGCTTGACGATCGCCCGGTTTTTGCAGCCGATTGTGTGGGCTTTGGAGCGATCGACCCAATGGGTGCTGGCCGGGCTGGGGCTGCGATCGAGCGATCGGCCTTGGTCTAGCCCGATCGACCTATCGGAGCTGCAATCGATCGTCCGCAATTCCACCGAGTCGCCTGATCTAGAAGCCGATGAGCGCCGCCTGTTGCAAAACGTCCTGGCCTTCCGGGCCGTCACCGCCCGCGAGGTCATGATTCCGCGCACCCAAATGGTGGCCCTGGCCAGCACCGATTCGGTGGCGGATTTGCTGGCGGCGGTGGGGCAAACGGGCCACCTGCGCTACCCAGTGATGGGCGAGTCGATCGATGACATCGTGGGCCTGGTGCGCTTCAAAGATCTGGCCACCCCCCTGGCGGCCGGTGAGTTGAGCCTTTCCACGCCCCTGAGCGCCTGGGTGCAGCCCGTGTGCTTTGTGCCGGAAGTGGCCACCACGGCCGATTTGTTGCGATCGCTGCGGCGGGCTGGCTTGCCAATGGCCGTGGTGGTCGATGAGTTTGGCAACACGGCAGGCTTAGTCACCCTCACCGATGTGGCTGAGGAAATCGTGGGCCCCCTGGCCACCGATGACGACAACGCGATCGAGTCGATCGACGAGCAAACGGCCTGCGTCCCGGCCCAGACCACGATCGATGAGGTCAACAGTCGTTTGGGGCTGACCATTCCCGAGGGCGAAGGCTACCAAACCCTGGCGGGCTTTGTGTTGTCCCGGTTGCAGCGCGTCCCCAAAGTGGGCGAAACCTTCCGCCATGAGGGGCTGGAGTTTGAAATCGAAGCGGTCAACGGAGCCAGAATCGATCGCATCCGAATTCGCCGCCTGCATTAACCGCAACCTTCTCACCCCCACAGAGCCCCATCTGGCATTCTGCGATCGGGATCGGTTAATCAACAGTTCAGTCCACCCCATCCAAATCGATCCGATCGCCCCCATTCCGCTGGGCCCGCTCCAGCGCCCGGCGTGCGCCCATCAGGAGTGCCTCAGGCGACTGCTGGTGACTGGGTGTGAGGGTGCCAATGCCCAAGGACAGGGTGAGGGGGTGCGTCGTGTCGGCCCCATGCTCCGAAACCGCAGCGGTGATTGGCGTAGAAGCCGTGGGACTATTGGCAGCCAAGCCCGCTGGTTGGCTATTCGGAGCCGGTATCACCATCACCGCAAACAGTCGTTTCGCCTGCGTGCGAATGGACTCAGCCACCGCCAAAGCACCGATCGCGTCGGTATTTGGCAGTAACAACAAAAAACATCCATCGTGGTCGCAAGCCACCAAATCCGTGTCCCGCTGGGCCTGTCGCTGAATTACGCGAGTTAAGGATTCAAAGACGGGTGGCCGGCCGCCCTGTTCGAGGGCGTTGGGCGATCGAGAATCAGGGGGAGCAGCGGGCTGATCGATCGCACAGGCCACAATCGACAAAACCTGGTGCGATCGCAACGCCTGTCGCCATGCTTGCTGCACCACCCCATCAAACCGGTAGCGATTGGCCAGGCCCGTGGTTGGATCAATGCCTTCCAGTTGCTCAATGCGAGTATGGGCAGCCGTCAAGGCTAGCTTGAGTTGTTCGCATTCTCGCTCCACATGGATGAGGCGATCGGCTTGGGATTGCAACCAAGACTCCAGGGCCAACCGCTGACCATCTAGAACCCGCAGTTTCTCCCCATAACGGTTTAGCAATTGCCCCGACATCCGAGCCAGCCGCGCACAATCATCCTGGCCCTGAATGTTCGTGAGATGCGCTATGGGGTCTGTCCCCTGCTTAGACCGCAGCGATTCTTCATTGAGTTGCACCAAAACCAATAATGCCAACCGCACGGCATCTAGCGATCGACTACAAACCCAAGCCGCTGTCACCCCTGCCAACACACTCGATCCGATTAACCAGGCCCAAAAATGGGGCAAGAAGTAGTGGATGGAAACTGCCCAGAGACACCAACTGATTGCCACCACGCCCATCACTGCCCAACCCAAGCGAGCAGGGAGCGATCGGTGCCAATTTAAATGTTTGAATAAAAATTGCACCACAAGTTGAAAAGCTCACCAAGAATAAGGCTGAGAAAGACTGGCCAGCACGCGGTGCTCAGAGGATGTCTGAAAAGCCAAATCTGAACAGCCCAAGTTGATACTCTAGATGCCCCGTTGATCGACGGAAACCAGGGACTTCAGCCCCTTGCTGCCACGATAGTTGGTGCTTAGTTCGTGCTGAAAGATCCTTGTCATCCCAATTTCGTGAATTGACACTACTCGAGATTCTGGTCTGACAAAGGTTTCAGCGCAGGATTTGTAGCATCGGTCATCGAAACTGGCATCAGACATCCGCTCAGTCTATCCATCATGAACTGCAACTCAGCCTTCGGGATGCAATTGCGCTAAGAGTTTTTGGAATTGGGCTTGATTGATCGGCGCACTTTCACCAGCGGTTGTCAAAACGGCCCGCCGTCCCTCACAATCATCCCGCAAATTCACTCGTAAATAGTTCAAGGGCAGCTCCGGCAGTCGTTCCGACCACTCGATCGCCACAATTCCTGGCTCCACTTCACTCCCCTGCCCATCCCCTTCCCAATATCGATCTGGGGCTAGGGGTTCCACCTCCTCGGGACTTAGCCGATAGAGATCAAAGTGGTATAGGGGAATACGTCCTTCCAAATATTCATTCACTAATACAAACGTGGGACTGACTACCGGCTCCCCAATCCCCAAACCCATAGCCAAACCTTGAACCAGCGTTGTTTTACCTGCACCCAAGTCACCATCTAGCAAGATCACCGTGCCGGGTTCAGTGATTTGCCCGATCGCCCGGCCCAGGGCTTGGGTAGCGGCGGCATCTGCCAAAAAAAGTTCCAGAGTCATTGCTTGTCAGGAAAAGTGTGTTTGAGAAAAGATGAGGCGAGGGGTTGTTGTTGGGAATATGTTGTTGTTGGGAATATGGGGATGGCTACTGCATCTATACAATAAATTTAGATCCGAGATCTAGAGACTGCAAAAGTCAGGGTCTAAGCGAGCAAGGGAGTGGCCAATTTCAACCGATTCAAACGTGAGGAATGCAAATATATAGGGAGTAAATTCTGAACTAATTTTAATGAAATTTCGATTCGATTCCGTACTGATCTACCAATGAACTTAAGGCCGCAGTCGAGCTAGGGTAACGTTTCAGTTGCGCCCCCAGCAAGAGGGCGATCGACCCCCAATTCAGCCACCATAGCAGCACAATCACGCCCCCGATCGCCCTACAAATCCGATTGAATTGGCCAAAATTTAGCAGGTAGAGCTGCAGGGTAGTGGAGCCGCAGGGTAGTAGATCCGCTGGCCCACAGCAATGCGCCCGGCCCGGTGGGGGGAGTTAGATCGATCGCGACGCGGCCCACATCAACCCGGCCCACACCAAGACCCGATCGCTAGACTGGGGGCGATCGATCGGGGTTGATCAACGGTTGCTAGCCCAGCGGCCGCTCTCCGTGCAATTATTGGAGGGCCAAACGGGTCGCCCCAACCCGTGCCTGACCTGGCCTGCACCTTCAAGCACAACGTGCGGCGCGATTCGTTTTGGTGCAAGCAAGTTTTTAGGAGCGAGCCTCAACCATGGATTTGTCGCGCATTCCCGCCCAACCCAAACCCGGCATTGTCAACGTGCTGGTGGAAATTCCCGGCGGCAGCAAGAACAAGTACGAGTTTGACAAGGATATGCAAGCCTTCGCGCTCGATCGCGTGCTGTTTGCATCGGTGCGCTACCCGTTTGACTATGGTTTCATCCCCAACACCCTGGCCGATGACGGCGACCCCCTCGATGGCATGGTGATTATGGATGAGCCGACGTTCCCCGGCTGTGTGATTGCGGCTCGCCCGATCGGCTTTTTGGAAATGGTAGACGGGGG
Source organism: Oscillatoriales cyanobacterium (assembly GCA_004292515.1). Classification (GTDB taxonomy): domain Bacteria; phylum Cyanobacteriota; class Cyanobacteriia; order CACIAM-69d; family CACIAM-69d; genus CACIAM-69d. The sequence continues at coordinate 4,494 of RDXB01000074.1, read as the reverse complement.
CGATCGCGACGAGAAGATCCTCTGTGTGCCGGCCGCTGATCCCCGCTATGCTGGCGTGAATTCTTTAGCGGATATTCACCCGCACCGCCTCGAAGAAATCGCTGAATTCTTCCGCACTTACAAGAACCTGGAAAAGAAAGTGACGGAGATTTTGGGTTGGCAAGAGGCCGACAAGGTGGCGGCACTGGTGGCGACTTGCGTGGCTGCCCATAAGTAAGCGTCCCAATCCACATCCCTAGCCCATTGGTGGTCTGAGCCGTAGCCGTAGTAGCCGTAGGTTGGGTTGAGCTTGCGAAACCCAACGCAATCCATGCAACGCTTGCTGGTGTTGGGTTTCATTCCTCAACCCAACCTACTGGACTACTGCCCCTCCTGCAATTGACCGACTGGGCTACTTCTAGGCTGGAATTTGGATGGCGTTCGGATTCGTGCGAATGGTGTTGCTATGAACCGAAATCGCGGCCGAAATCGCGGCCGAAATCGCGGCCGAAATCGCGGATGGATCGTTGGTTGGGCGGGACTGTTGGGGGCGATCGCCCTGATTGGTTGCGCGGCCAAGGGGCCACAATTCCAAGGCAGCACCTTACCGCCGCCCGCCGCCCAGTCTCCCCAGGGCAAGGCTGGAGATCCGGCTCCCAAGCCCACCCCGATCGCCCAAAGTGGCCCGGTACAAGCTTTTTTTAATCAAAACCAAGCGGCTCAATATCGCGATCCCTATCGGCAGTTCGATCGCCCCGGGAATGACCTAGAAGCCAAGTTGGTTGAGCTGATCCGAAGCGCCCGATCGACCGTGGAGCTGGCCGCATTTGAGCTGCGGTTGCCGGCCGTGGCCGCCGCCTTGGTCGATCGCCACCAAGCCGGTGTGAAAGTCCGGGTGATTGTGGATAACAACAACAGCCGCCCCTGGAGTGACTACAGCCCCACAGAGCTGGCGGCCATGGATGAGCGGGAGCGATCGCGCATTCAGGACTATTGGCGGCTGGGCGATCGCGACGGCAATGGCCTAGTCACGGAAGCCGAGGTGCTGCAAACCGATGCCCTGGTGATGCTTGATCGCGCAGGGGTGCCCTGGCTTGATGACACCGCCGACGGCACGAAGGGTACGGGGCTGATGCATCACAAATTCATTGTGGTTGATGGTCAGCGATCGATCATTGCCTCCGCCAACTTCACCCTCAGCGATGTGCATGGCGACATGGCCCGCCCCGCTAGTCGCGGCAATCCCAACAACTTACTGACGATCGACAGCCCCGTAGTCGCCGACTGGTTGCTAGAGGAGTTCAACCTGATGTGGGGCGATGGGCCCGGCGGTCAACCTAACAGCTTATTTGGGGCCCAAAAGCCCGTCCGCCCCCTGCGATCGACCCAAGTGGGCAACAGCACCATCGCCGTCCAGTTTTCGCCCCTGAAAAAACAAGTGCCCTTTGAGCAACGCACCAATGGCACGATCACCCAGCAGGTTGGGCAGGCCAAGCGCTCGATCGATGCGGCCCTGTTTGTGTTTTCGGAGCAGGCGATCGCCGATGCCCTCGAACGGAGTCACCGCCAAGGCTCCCAAGTGCGGGTGCTCATCGATCCCAGCTTTTTGCTGCGGGACTACAGCGAAGCGCTGGATCTGCTGGGCGTGACCCTGCGGCGCAACAACTGCCAAGTGGAACCGGGCCAGCGCCCTTGGAATCCACCGATCACCACCGTGGGCGCGCCGGACTTGCCCCCCGGCGACCTGTTGCACCACAAATTCGCGATCGTCGATGGCCAAACCGTAATCACCGGCTCCCACAACTGGTCAGCCGCCGCCGACACCAACAACGACGAAACCTTGCTGCTGGTGCAACAGGGGACAGTCGCCACCCTGTTTCAGCGCGAGTTCGATCGGCTCTGGCAAACCGCCACCACAGGTATTACCCCCAAACTCCAAACCCGCATCAATGAGGATCGGGCCCGCTGCCCCTAGTCATTGCGCCGTGGCTAGGGGCAAGATCCCTCATCCGTTGCGCGGACAATCTCAACTGCCGCGATCGACCATATTCTCTCGCTGACTAATTCTCTCGCTGACTAGCTGACTAGCAGCCAGCGCTATGGTGTTTGTGTCAGTCTCTACTGGTGGGAATGCGTGCCGCCGTGCGGAGAATCTGACCAGCCAGAATCGCGGCCCCGAAGCCATTGTCAATGTTGACCACGCCCACGCCCGCTGCACAGGAATTGAGCATGGTCAGCAGGGGCGCAAGGCCATCAAAGCTGGCTCCATAGCCCACGCTGGTCGGTACGGCCACCACCGGCACATCCACCAAGCCCGCTACTACGCTGGGCAGCGCCCCCTCCATGCCCGCCACCACAATCAACACATCGGCTTGTGACAGGCGATCGCGATGGGCAAACAGGCGATGAATGCCCGCAATACCCACATCCCACAACCGATCGACCCGGCAGCCCATCAACTCCGCCGTGATTGCCGCTTCTTCGGCCACGGGTAAGTCTGCCGTGCCCGCTGACACTAGGGCGATCGTTCCGGGTCGGGGCTGACGGCGCAGGGACTCGGGTGACTGCCAAGCACAGATCCGCGCCAAGGGGTGATAGTACAAATCCGGCATAATCTTGGCGATCTGATCGTAGGCCGGCTGATCGACTCGCGTGGCCATGATCACCGAGGCCCCACGATCGCGCATGGCCAGGGCGATCGCCGCGATTTGTTCCGGGGTCTTACCCTGGCCCCAAATCACTTCTGGAAACCCCGTGCGGCGTTCTCGCTGCCAATCCACCTTCGCAAAGCCCTCAACGGCAAAAAAGCCAGAGCCTTTGAGGGTATGCATAGCCTGGTCGGGCGCAACTTGGCCCGCAGCCACTGCTTCCAGCAGCCGTTTCAAATCCTCCATGCAGCAAGTTGCCTATTCGCTTAATAGGCCAATGAACGGGGCAGCCACTCTAGCAGCCTATAGGTCAAGCTGCAACACCGGAAACCGGGGATCAATCATGGTGCGCTCGATCGCCTTGGCCACCGCCGCTGGCGAATCCTGCAACCACTGACTGCCGGTTGCGGGTACAAAGGCTTGCCTTGTCTTGGCTAGCCATTCCGCATGGGGGCTGGGGGTTGATCGCCCACCCGCAACCGGCTCGGCCGACTCGGTCGTGCCGCGTAACGTCCACACCGGACAGCTCAAACCCGCTAGGGAATCCGGCTGCATGGCATCGGACTGAATCGTCGCCAAGGTTGTGGATTGTTCCGGCTTGGCCGAGCGATCGGCCCTTGTCAAAAACGGATAGGCCGTTGGGCGCGGTGCTCGGCGCTGGGAATGCATCCATGGCCAAGGCTTCAGGGGTGATCTCCCCTGAAGCGCCGCTTCCGGGGCCACCAACACCACGCCCAACACCCGTTGGGGCCGATAGAGCGCGTAACGAATCGCTAGCCAAGCCCCCAAGTCAGCCCCTAGCAGCCATAGGCGATCGACCCGCAAAGCATCTAGCCATTCATCTAGCCCCGCCATCAACACCGGCAAGGAATCAGCCCGCGATCGCGCCGATCCACCCACCCCCGGCCAGTCCGGCGCAATGCAGTGGCAAGACTTGCCCAAACATTCCAAGAGGGGTTGCCACTGGCCACTATCCTGGCCCAGTCCATGCAGGCAGGCCACCACTGAGGAACCACCGCCCGCCTCTCGCCAAAACCATTCCCCGAGCGATAGACGCATCCGAGCATTGCGCACCACCCGAGCCGCCGAAACCGGTTCAGTCCACAACGGTTCGGCCCCTGAGATAATCCTGAAGTTGTTCCGCATGATCGTGTGCTAACTGCATCCCCAGTAGCGAACTCGATGCAAACGCGCCGATTTCAGCAATCTCTAGATTGTCTGTGGGTGCCATAGTACCCGAGACTTCAATTTCGACTGCGACAGCGACCGAATGCACCCTTGGATCGCGATTGAAAGACGAATACACCCCGACCAATCGCCCAATCCGGACTAGTGTTAATCCGGTTTCCTCTGATAACTCGCGACTAATAGTACTAGGGAGGCTATCACCCCAGTCGATTAAGCCACCGGGAAGCGACCAAAGTCCATTATCGCGCCGTTTGACCAGAACCAGCCGGCCATCTGGCAAAACTGGAATGAGCGTCACGCCAACCAAGGGGTGACGAAAAATAACGCCCATTACAGTTTTGACATATCGCCAGATTTGCGCAAACGGGCGAAAACCACTCATGGGTGTCAGTCCTGCCTAGGGTGATACCAGATCATGCAGTACTTCGGCGGCATGGAGTTCGGGCTTGACCTTGCGATAGATCCGCTCGATCCGTCCGTCCGGGTCAATCACAAACGTATGCCGAAAGACCCCGATATATTCCTTGCCCATGAATTTCTTGGGGCCGTAGCTGCCATAGGCCGCAGCCACCTCGCCATCGCGATCGCATAGGAGCGGGAAGGGCAACTCGAACTTGGTTGAGAATTTTTGGTGGGCCTTGGCATCGTCGGTACTGATGCCAAAGACGATCGCCCCGGC
>RDXB01000016.1 GCA_004292515.1 Oscillatoriales cyanobacterium | reverse complement strand
GCAGAATGAGTCTCAAATGGTGACGGTTTGTGCGGTTCCTCGGGAGCAGCTAGAGAATCTGAATTTGGCGCAATTTGTGGAGCGGGAGGGCTATGAAATTCCCCGATCGCGCCTGTCTGCGGCGGCCTGGAGTCTGGAAAATCCGCAAGTCGATGCGCTGATGCAAAAAATCCGCAGCGTCGGCGTTCCCCTCGTCGATTTTGCAGGAACCAAACCCGGCATCAAAACGGGTTTTAATGAAGCCTTTTTGATTGACGATCAAACGCGCCAAAAACTGATCGCTGAAGATCCCAAATGCTCAGAAATCATCAAGCCTATAGCTAAAGGGCAAGATATTAAGCGTTGGCATCCTAGTATTCAAAATCAATGGATTATTTTTGCACGCAGAGGAATTGAAATCGAATTGTATCCTGGCATATTGAGGCATCTTCAACAATATCAAAAAAGCTTAGAGCCATGCCCTCGTGATTGGAAAAGCACCGAATCTAAAAAATGGCAAGGAAGGAAGTCAGGAAGTTACAAATGGTATGAAATTCAAGATAGTGTTGATTACTGGAAGTTCTTTGAGCATCCTAAAATTGTCAATACTGACATTATGTGGCGATCTCAATTTTCCTTTGACAGAAATAATCTCTATCTCCTCAATACTTCGTACTTTATTCCGGTCAGCAATCAATACCTCATTTCAGTTCTAAATTCTCCAATTCTCTGGTCATTTATGTGGAGAAACTTACAACATGGTAAAGATGAGGCTCTCAGACTATTTGGTCAAGATGTAGTTTCTTTACCGATCGCCCCGCCGGCCGAACCGATCCGCCGAGAAGCATGGGTTGGCTCGCCTTTGAATTCAACATCGAAAAACCCGGCCAGAAACTCGCCGACTTTGCCCAACTCAGCCTCGACGAATTTCGCGCCGAACTGAAAAAACGCTGCCCCAAAGGAACCGCGATCGGCCCGAAACAAGTCAAGGCGATCGACCTAGCCTACGCCGACTATGCCACCCCAATTCGCCAACGCAACGCCACCATTTTGCAACGGGAACAAAGACTATCGGACTTGGTGAACGCCGCCTATCAACTCACCCCCGACGAAATCGAACTCCTCTGGAAAACCGCCCCACCCCGAATGCCGATCGCCCCGCCAAATTTCCCCAGTAACGACCGGTAGCCGTAGGGTGCATGGGAATACGCCCAAGAAGGCACAAAAATTTGGGTTCATCTCCCATGCACCGCCTAATTGAAAGCTAGGCTGATGCACGATCGAGGTGTGCTTGGGTATCGGCGTTTCTGGTGCCTTGTTGCTCTTGTCGAAACTCAGCCAGTAATTGGAAAAATGTTCCTAATGCCGCTTCCTCGCTTTGAGAGAAAAATAAAGTAATCCGATCCCAATTCTGATGCGAAGTGATGCCAAATCGCGCCTGAATCCAGGGTTGAAATCCGGAAAATTCTTTCTCTTCAATTGTTTCAGCAACCCCTGCTTGGCGACGACCAAAGCAATAGCCAGCTAAGAATGTTCGCAATCCTAAAATCGAGGAATTTCCTAAATACATGCTGGGTCGCTTTTGAATATTAGCTAGCAAATCGTAGAAGCCGACTGTTGCCATTGTGGATCAGATGCTCTGTGTCGTAGTTCACGAGATTGACGGGGACGGGGCGCATCCCGATCGCATTCCCACACGAAGGTTGGAAACGATGAACCAGATTTTCTGCCCAATCGATTCGGATTTTTAATCCCAGCGGGAGGGTGATAGGGCCTCGAAGAGGGTGTTGATCGCTAGGGGGTCGAGTTCGGGGCGATCGCTGTGGGCATCGGGTGGCAAGACCGGCGCTACCAGCTCTGTTTTGCGGCTCTCGCGGCGGGTTGCCAGCTCCAGGGTCACGGCTTCGATGCTCAACTCCGCCACCATTGAAGGCACTGAAAGCGTCACCCGGGCTTCTAGCTCGCCCAAGCCGTTCGGTTGCAACTCCAACACCCAGCGCGGCGGCTCCAAAATTTGCCGGGTTTGGCGATCGCTCGTCCAGACCTTGACACACAACCGCGAGGGAACTTCCCGCACGCGCAACCGCACCGTGGCCATGCCTTCTGCCACCAGCGGATGGGTCAACAATTCTAGTTCTGGCGTGGGAATGAAGGCCGTTGCTGGCAACACCGCATCGCTGGGCGGCGGTTCCGATCGCGGAATCGACTGACCCAACACCGGAATCACATCGTCCATCAGCACTTCCCCGGCCGTCCAGTCTGCGTCGGGGTCGGGCGCTTCCGGGGCCGGCGCAATCCCATCGCCCCGCGCCCGCATCCAAGCCAGCAGATCCGTATCTTCGGCAAAGGCCGTGAGGCGCGATCGAAACCGATCGCCCAAGGGCAGCGCATCAAACAAGGACGGCTCGCGGGATGGCGGCTCGATCGGGTCAGCCGTTGGGCTGGGTGGGACAGACTGGGGTAGTTGGGATGGCAACCCCTGTAACCCTTTCAACAACAGAGGATCCAACGTTGGCCCGGGAAGTGCATTGGCGATCGCATCGGGCATCGCATCGGGCAAGGATTGCTGAATGGCAGTGGGCTGGGGGGCTTTTCCCGCAGTTGGTTGCACAAAGTTCAGCAGGTCGAGGTTTAGCCCTCTGTTTATGGTGGGGCGGAAGGGCAGGGGTGCTTCGGGCAAGACGGCGCTGGTGCGATCCGCATCGGTGCATTGTTCGGGGCGGAAGTTGGGTTCGATCGCCTTCAACAGCGCATCCGCATCGGCCGCCACCGCAAAGGATTGCACCGTCAGGGGTGCAGCATTGGGTAATCCATCGGGATAGAGCGCCAGTTCGCCCAACATTAAAAAGGTGTTGGCTTCGATCGGCAACTCCACGCTGCAAGCAAACTGGCCCGGCAAGGCGCTCTCGCCCGATCGCTGCCAGCGGGAGGCGGTGATCGGTTGTCGCAAGCGCACCAAAACCCGTTGGCTGTTTGGATCGCGCAGGGTGACGCGCCATTCCAAGGTGGGGGGCAGTTGGGCGATCGCCGGGGCGCTGTCGGGCTTGGCCGGTTCCAAGTTGCCTTGGAGGGTGAGGCTTTCGCCCCAGGCGGTGATGTAGGTGGTGCGATCGAGCCGCAATTGCAAGGGGGGCAGTTGAGCCACTTGGGCGGCCCAGTCGATCGCCTCTTCGGGGCTGGGTTCCGGCGACTCCACCATCTGTTGCAACAGGCGATCGGCAATGCGCAACAGGCGATCGTCTCCTACCTGAATCAACCGCTCGATCGGGGGCGTGAAGGGTTCTGTCGGTTGCAGCGCTGGCAGGGGAATGGTTTGGGGGCTGGGTGTTGGTTGCGGGTTGGGAATGGGGCGATCGGCCGTGGCCGGGGCGCTGCCGTTGGGGTTTGGGGCGATCGCGGCGGCCGGTTCTGGGTCGGTCTTCGGTGCGGGCCAATCGGCGATCGCGCTGGTGCTGTCGTCGTCGTCGTCGGCCAAGGCGCTGCTGGTCGTGGCTACCGGCTCCACGGGCTGATCGAGGGAGGCGATCGCCTCGGCCCCATCAGCGGCCGGCTGCGGAACCACATCCACCCAGTCTTCGGCCTCCACGGCCAACACCTGCAACGTCACCGCATAGCGCCAGCCAATGCCGGTTTCAGTGACCTCGGCCCGCTCGCAGCTAAACAACCACTGGCCCGGCTTCAGGGTCGTGAACGGAATCACCACCACCAGGCCATTGTTGTTGGTTTGGGCCGATCGCACTTGGGTGCGCTGGGAACCGGGAATCAGCTCCTGATCGGGCTGATAACCCACTTGAATTTCTACTGCGGTGTCGGGATAGCTCGATCGCGCAATGAGACGATAGCGCCCTTCCAGCACTTCCACGCTGGGCGATTCTAGGGGCAACCAAGCCCGATCGCCCTCCTTTTGCAGCAAAAACTCACAGTACTCCATCGACAAAATGCCCCGCAGGGTGAGGATTGGCGGCGCACCGAGCGCCGAAGGCTAGGCCGCGCGTTGCCGTCGTTAAACCGAAAAATTGCCCCTATCCTACTCCATCCCCCCAACGCTCTGGTGCATTCTGTCCGTATGGCAAGCGACGGAGGAAATTTACGGAGCTGATTAAAATTCGGTCTCGCCCGTTGTCCTTTTGGGAAATAACCCAACAGCGCGATCGCTGATCAATAGCTGATCAATTCTGATATTCAATCGCCATTTGATCGACTTTAGGGAGTGTCATCCTGGCTCAGAATGAGTTTGAAATTGTCGATTTTCCATGCCTCAATCGTTGTAACAAGGGGCTTAAGCCCCTTGCTCCCCACGATCTCGTCACGGTGGAATCAGGGTTTCATTTGAAATTGTCGATTTCCCATGCCTCAATCGTTGTAACAAGGGGCTTAAGCCCCTTGCTCCCCACGATCTCGTCACGGTGGAATCAGGGTTTCAGGCTAATTTTTCAGACTGTTTCAGACTAGTTAATGAGAGACTTTAGCGCGCCGCTCGATCGCCCCGGCGGTTCATGACCCCTTGCCCTATGACATTCATCGATAAATTACACCGAGCTGCCCAGCAGCACGGCAGTTGGCTGTGTTTGAGCCTCGACCCGAATCCTGCCTTTCTGGAATCGGCGACCCATCCCGATCCCGATCGCACCTTGGCCGCGTTGGGCGACTGGCTGCACGACATCGTGGCCCAAACCGCCGATCTGGTTTGTGCCTACAAAGTGGCGATCGATCCCTACCTGCTGTTTGGGGCCGCTGGAATTGCCCTGCTCGAAGATCTGTTGCACGCGGCCATTCCCCCAGAAATTCCCACGATTTTGGATGCCAAACACGCCGACTGGATCAACAGCGGCCTCTTGGCCCGCACCGCCTTCGATCGCTGGCAGGTGGATGCAATCACGATCGTCCCCTTCTCGGGCCAAGACCATGCCGCGCCCTTTTTGCTGCAAGCCGATCGCACCGTCTTTGCCCTTTGCTACACCGAAAATCCATCCGCCCGCACCCTGCAAGACCCCGCCCCCAACGCCGAACCGCGCTACCTGAGTTTGGCCCGGGAAGTGCAAACCTGGGGGATTCCGGGGCAAATGGGGTTGGAGCTGGAAGCCGCTGACCCGGAGATTTTGAGCAAACTGCGGGCCGTGGCCCCAGAAGCGCCGATTTTGTTGCGGGGGGCTTGGTCGGGCGCGGGCCTACAAAACGCCGACTACAGCCGCGATTTGGACTCAACCACGGGCGATCGCCTCGATGCCAACCTGCGCCAAACCCTGCAAGCGGGCCTCACCCCCGAAGGCGACAGCCCCATTATCCTGATTCCCCGAGCCGCCCTCAGCCACCCCCAACCCCGCCAGCAAATTCAACACCTGCGCGATCGCCTGGCCGCCGCCCAACAGGACGTAATTGGCTCGATCGCCGAGGCCTGTCCCGTTTGGTTGCCCCAACCGAGCGATCGCCCCCCCATCGCCATCGAAGCCAGAACCGCGCCCACCCATGCCAGCCAGGAACTGCACCGCAACCTAATCCTGCAATTATTCGACCTGGGTTGCATCCTGTTTGGCGACTATGTGCAGGCTTCGGGAGCCACCTTCCCCTACTACGTGGACTTGCGGCAGATCATTTCCAATCCGCAAGTGTTTCACCAAATCCTGTTGGCCTATGCGGAGCGGGTCGCGCCCTTGCCATTCGATCGCCTAGCCGGGATTCCCTACGGCTCCCTGCCCACGGCCACCGGCTTGGCGCTACATCTAAACCGACCGATGATTTTCCCGCGCAAGGAAGTGAAGGCCCACGGCACACAACGGGTGGTGGAGGGCAACTTTCAGCCCGGTGAACGGGTGGTGGTGGTTGATGACATCTTGATTTCGGGCAAAAGTGCGATCGAGGGGATCGGCAAGCTGGAATCGGTGGGCCTCCAGGTAACAGATTTGGTGGTCTTTATTGACCACAACACCGGGGCCAAGGAACGTCTGGCCGCCAAGGGCTATCGATCGCACGCGGTGCTAACCCTGGATGAAATTGCCGAAACCCTGTTCCTGGCTGGCAAAATCGCCGAGTCCCAATACGCTGCCCTCAGAGGTTAATCAACAGGCTGTCTGCATAGCTAGGGTTCGGGGGTGTCACCATTTCCCGTCATTTCCCGTCAT
>RDXB01000015.1 GCA_004292515.1 Oscillatoriales cyanobacterium | reverse complement strand
TTGGCGCACACTCGCGAAGGACTCACTTGCCGTAACCGGTGCGTTGTAAGTGGTGTAAGCATTTCGATCGACCGACAGCAAGTAGCGCAGCGAGCTGTTGCCCAGGAAGTAAACCACCACCAGGGCTGCTGCTGCCGAAGCAACAAGGGTTCCAGCCAACATCAGCGAAAACTCTTTGTTGCTGAGGGCCTGCTGCATCAGGTGCAGAGACCAAGCTACTAGGGCGATCGCCAGCAGCAGAACGACAACCATGGATAGATGAGGGATCACAGTTTATGAACGAGTGTTTACATATTGTAAAGCGAATATTGACAAGCGATCGACTGCTGCCTCTTTCCTAATGTTTTCTACAGAAGTGTGGCAATTGCAGCAATCCTCTGGCCAATCGCCCCTCAATAGCGCACCGGCAAACCCGCTCGCTGCAAATCGGTCTTAATCTCGTCAATGCTCAACTGGCCGTAGTGCAACAGGGAAGCCAGCAGGGCCGCCTCAGCCTTGCCCTCCGTCAGGGCTTCGCGGATATGTTGGCAGTTGCCCGCGCCCCCGGAGGCAATCACCGGCACGCCCATGCGATCGGCGATCGTCCGCGTCAGTTCCAGGTCATAGCCCGCCTGGGTTCCGTCCGCATCCATGCTGGTCACGAGCAGCTCGCCCGCGCCACGCCGCACCACCTCTTCGGCCCAGGCGATCGCATCCAATCCCGTATTTTCCCGGCCACCCCGCACATACACATCCCAAGCGCTGGGAATGCTGTTTTCGCCAGTTCCGGGCCGGCGGCGGGCATCGATCGCCACCACAATGCATTGATTGCCAAACCGGGCACTGGCGCGATCGATCAAGTCTGGATCGCGCACGGCCGAGGAGTTGATGCTAATTTTGTCGGCTCCGGCCCGTAACAGTTTTTTAATCGTTTCTAAGTCGCTGATCCCGCCGCCCACGGTCAGGGGAATAAACACCTGCTCGGCGGTTTGGTAAACCACATCAAAAATAATCCCGCGATCTTCGTGGGTGGCCGTGATGTCCAAAAACACCAGCTCATCAGCCCCGGCGCGATCGTAGGCCCTGGCCAGCTCCACCGGATCGCCCGCGTCTTGCAGATTCACAAAGTTCACGCCCTTAACAACGCGACCGGCTTTGACATCGAGACAGGGAACAATCCGTTTGGCGAGCATAGGGGCGGGGGAAGAAAGGTGAACAGCCGTGAATAGCTACGGAGAATAGCCACAGATCAAACTACGCGATCGGGATGAACCTTGGCCTTTAGGGTCTGGGTAGATCTGTCAATATAATTAATGCAAATCATTTGACGGTTGATTTATAAGCTCAACCTAATAAAAATAAGATCAGTAAGCCGCAATCAGGAGACCCCGCCATGAACCTTTCTCCAACCTCGTCGCGTCGGTTGCCTACTGTGCAGTTGTTGCCTGCGAGCGATCGCCTCACGGAGTCTAGCGGGTTTCGATCGCGCCTGGTCTGGGTGCTGGAACGGGTGCAAGATGCGATCGCCGTGTCCCTGTGCCTCGGCTTGTTTGGGGTGATGGTGGTGCAACTGCGGGGCGTGTTTGTGTCCCTGCTAGAGCCGCCCAACTTTCACCTGATTACGGCGGATATTCTGTCGGTGTTGATTTTGGTGGAGCTGTTTCGGTTGCTGATTATTTATCTGCAAGAACAGCGCGTGTCGATCGGGGTGGCGGTGGAAGTGGCGATCGTCTCCGTGTTGCGAGAGTCGATCGTGCGGGGTGTGCTGGAAGTGCCTTGGCAGCAGCTGTTGGCGACGGGCGGATTTTTGTTGGTGTTGACCCTGATTTTGCTGGCCCGGGTTTGGTTGCCGCCCACGTTTGAAGGTATCGATCCCGAAAAGCGGATCATGGAGCGCCATCGCAGCACCGCCAGCGGCGATCTGGTTGATTAGGCCACAACGAGGGTGACCCGCGATCGCCCCAATCTATCGAACGCGGCGATCGGGTCAAAATGCAGTAGGCTTATTAGCTGTGGATTCAGTTTACTAGAGACGGTTCCAGTGGTGATTGAGCTAGGTCAGCGCGTCAAAGTGCGCCGGATTCGCGATCGCATGTCCACCGCGATGGTTGAAAAAATTAAACAAAATCCGGTCGGTACGGTTAAGGAATACAAAATGGTTGACGGCAGCGGCGTTGGCGTTGTCGTTGAGTTTACGGGTGGTTTGTCAACTTGGTTTTTTGAAGACGAACTCGAAGCGGTCTAAGCAACGGGTTCATAAAATTACGCCAGCGGGAAGTTTTCCGCTGGCGTTTTTATTTGGCCGCTCATTTGGCCCCGCAGGCTCAAATTCGGCTTCTCAGCCTTGCATGGGGATGTCTGGCCAGTTGCTGAGGGCTTGTCATCAGATTCGATTGATCGGGGTTGAAATAATTCATTTTCCTAGCCCAACCGCCCTAAACAAGGGGCTTAAGCCCCTTGTCCCCCACGATCTCGCCGCCCTCAACAAGGGGCTTAAGCCCCTTGCTGCCCACGATCTCGCCGCCCTAAATAAGGGGCTTAGGGGGTGTCATCATTTTCCACAACTGAGTCTGAAATCGTCGATTTCCCACGCCTCAATGGTTGTAACAAGGGGCTTAAGCCCCTTGTCCCCCGCGATCCGCTAACGGTGGTCAGGGTTTCAGGCTAATTAATGACAGGCCCTCAGCCCCTGCTCCCCACGCCTCAATGGTCGTAACAAGGGGCTTAAGCCCCTTGTCCCCCACGATCTCGCAACGCAAGAATTAGCGTTTTGGGCATTGGATGACAGGCCCTAAAGCCCCTTGTCTAACACGGTTAATTTCGCACAGGTTAATTTCGCACAGGTTAATTTCGCACAATTGACCCACTGTATTAGTCTGGTTTTTCTACTACTGGCTAATAGCGCTCCTAGACTGGCGGATCAAGCGACTGGTGAAATGCTTGAGTCAAGGCAGTGTGGTGTCTATGCTGGAAAATAGCAAGGGCATATATCGGAGATCTGGGTAGGATGCGATCGACCTTTCCCGCTTTGTTTCATCTGAAAACGTTGCGATCGGCTGTGCAACAGCACTCGTTTCCAGAGGACTTAGCCGATCGCCATCAAAAAGTGATCCAATGGGCCAAAACCCTGCAAACGAATTCCCTGAAATCCATTAAAGAAACCTCCCTGCATGGGGACTTTCTCAATGATGTTTTTCGGGATGCCTTGGGCTATCGCAGCATCGTTGGCGGGCGGGGCGAAACCTGGGAATTGCACCCCGAAAAACACATCGACGGCGGCGGCGGATTTGCGGATGCGGCGATCGGCTTGTTTTCGGCCATTGCGGGCAGCGGTCAGCACCAAAAGCTAGCAGGTCGGACGATCGCCCCGATCGAACTGAAGGGAACCAAAACCGATCTCGACAGCCGAGGCACGGGCCGCGAATCGCCCGTGGAACAGGGCTGGCGCTATGCAAACTACACGGCCGGTTGTGGGTGGGTGATTGTCTCCAACTATCGCGAACTGCGGCTCTACCACACCACCAAAACGCCTGCCTGTTGCGAGCAATTTTTTCTAGCAGATTTGCTGGATTTTGAGCAATTCAAAGTTTTTTATTTCCTGCTTTGTCGCGATAATTTTTTGCCGCCGATCGCCGATCCACAGGCCAAGTCTCGGATTGATCGGTTGCTGGTGGATTCCAACGAAGCGGAAGCCGCCATTACCGAACAGCTCTACCAAGATTATAAAGACGTTCGCCAACAGCTCGTGCAGTTTTTTAAGGGGCGCTATGCGGCCGATTGGGCGAATCAACAGGCGGCTTTTATTGAAGCATCGCAAAAAATTCTGGATCGGATCCTGTTCGTGGCCTTTTGCGAAGATCGGGGATTGTTGCCCAAAAAGACGATCCAAAAAGCCCATGATTTTGTCGATATTTACAATCAATCGACGATTTGGCAGCGGTTCAAAGCGATTTTTCGGTGGGTCGATCGGGGCCATGATGATCCCCCCATTCCCGGCTACAACGGTGGATTATTCAAGCCCGATCGCCTGGTGGATGAATCGCTGGATGTGCCCGATTGGCTCTGCAAAAAGCTGAAGGATTTGGCGACCTATGATTTTGATACGGAAGTGTCGGTGGATGTGTTGGGGCGGATTTTTGAGCAATCGGTGACGGATCTCGAAGAGTTGCGATCGCTGGCCGCTGGTGAAACCTACAACATCAAACAGGGAAAACGCAAAACCCAAGGTGTTTTTTATACGCCCACTTGGGTGACGCAATACATGGTGGAAGCGGCGCTGGGTGGCTATTTGGCGCGGCGATCGGTGGCCCTGCGCGATCGGCTGCAAGTGGATGCAATTCCCGATCGCAACACCAAGCAACGCCAAACCGCCGAGCTGGCTTATCTCAAGGCTTGGCGCGAGGAACTGAAAACAATTCGGATTCTCGATCCGGCTTGTGGGTCGGGGGCGTTTTTGATTGCGGCGTTTAACTTTTTGGCGCGGCAATATGAAAAGGTCAACTCCGAAATTGCGGCTTTGCAAGGCGGGATGCGGGAGATTTTTGATCTGAATAAAGCGATCCTCAATCAAAATCTCTATGGGGTTGATTTGTCCTTTGAGTCGGTGGAAATTACGAAGCTTTCCCTGTGGCTACAAACGGCGGAACGAGGACAAGCCTTGACGAATCTCGATGACAACATCAAGGCGGGCAATTCGATTATTGATGATTCTGGTTTTGACGATCGCGCGTTTGATTGGGTGGCGGCGTTTCCGGGGGTGATGGCGGATGGGGGCTTTGATGTGGTGTTGGGCAATCCGCCCTATGTGCGCCAGGAGTTGCTATCGCCCTTCAAGCCCTATTTGCAAAGTCATTATGCCTGTTATGACGGGGTGGCGGATCTCTACGTTTATTTCTACGAACGCGGGGTGACTTTGCTGAAACCGGGCGGTGTTTTGTCCTACATTGTCACCAATAAATGGTTGCGATCGGGCTATGGGGAACCGCTGCGCAAGTTCTTTGCGGAACAAACAATTTTTGAGCAAATTATCGATTTTGGGCACGCGCCGATTTTTCGCGATGCGGACACGTTTCCTTGCATCATTGTGTTGCGAAAGGCTGATCTGAATTTGCTAGATGCCAATGCGTCAGACTTGTTGGCAGCTCAATCATCCGACTCGTTGGCAGCTCAATCACCCGACTCGTTGGCAGCTCAATCATCCGACTCGTTGGCAGCTCAATCACCCGACTCGTTGGCAGCTCAATCACCCGACTCGTTGGCAGCTCAATCACCCGACTCGTTGGCAGCTCAATCACCCG
>RDXB01000073.1 GCA_004292515.1 Oscillatoriales cyanobacterium | reverse complement strand
ACGAAGATGGGATCGCTGATGGTGGCGTTGTTGATTTTGGGGTCTTGATCGATCACGTCTTGGACAAAGACTTTGGCTGCCTCACGATTCCGAAAAGAGGCGACCTGAATCACGGATAGGGCTTCTCGGAGCAGTGCATCGTTGCAGTAATTTTGGCGAATGTAGTTTAGGGTTGCTTGGTCTGTGCGATTGATGTAGACCCGGTGAAATATGCCTGGGGGGTTGGAATCGCCGCATTCGGCTTTGGGAAATGCCCATTGTTTGACTTGTTCGGCGGTGGTGGCTTGGCTGGTCGATTCATCGGATAGTTCGGGGGTGGGTTCAGGTTCGGGTGCTGGGGATTCGGGCGCTGGGGGTTCGGGGGTGGGTTCAGGCTCCGGGGCTGGGGGTTCGGGAGATGGACTGGGGCTGTAGCTGGAGATGGGGACGATCGGGGATTGAGGGACGATCGCGACGGTGGGAGTCACTGGTGGGGCGATCGGAATGGTGGGAGTGACGGAGGAGCTGGGGGCGATCTCGGGGGGGTTGGCTATTGGCTCAGGGCTGGGCGACCGGGTCAGCAGGGCAATGGCGAGCAGGATCAGCCCGCCAAGGATTCCACTGAGGGTGATCACTTTAAACCAGGCATCGGCTGAGAGCTGAGGCCACGGGAACTTGAGCGGATTTTCAGGGTTGGATGACGATGGCTGATCTGGCTTGATCAGTCCCTTGGATCGCATGGCCCGCAACAGATCCTGAGCGGTTTGGAAGCGGCGATGTTGGTCGGGGGCGATCGCCTGGTCGAGCAAGTTGGCAAGGTCATTGCTGACCTGGGGGGCATATTGTCGCCAATAGATTTGGCCCGTTCGTTGGTCGGAGGTCAGCTCTTGGGGCGATCGCCCGGTCAACATATAAATGCAGGTTAAGCCGAGGCTGTAGAGATCGCTGCTGTAGGTGGGGCGACCGGCGGCCTGTTCCGGGGGCATAAATCCTGGTGTGCCGATGGTGATCGATTGCTGGGATGTGCGATGGCTAAAATCTTTGCTCATCAGCTCCCGTACTGCTCCAAAGTCAATCAGTACGGGTTGGCCACCATCCTGGGGTAACATCACATTTTCAGGTTTAATGTCTCGATGAATAATCCCTTTGTTATGGACATAATCCAGAGTATTTAGCAGGGATTCAAAGATGGGTAAAACGGCGGCTTCGGATAAAGTTCCCTGCTGAGATATGGTTTTTTGAATGTCTTGACCGTCAACCCATTCTTGAACTAAGCAATAGCTATCTTCATGGGGAAAGTAGGCGTGAAGTGTGGGGATTTGGGCACAGCCTTTGCCCAAATCTTCGAGGGTGAAGGCTTCTCTTTGGAAGCGTTCTTGGATCACTTTGAGAACTTCGGGATCGGTGGCTTGGGGCTGGAGATATTTGACAACGCAGGGGCGCTGGGAAGGGGTATGAATATCTTTGGCGAGGAAGGCTTCTCCCATGCCGCCTTTCCCCAGGGAGCGGACAACTTGATAGCGATGATTGATGATGTTGTCCATTGATCAAAGCCCAGACCGATCGAGTTGTGGGGGAGTTGGTTGTTCTCGAAGTATAGTGGACGGCTTTTGGGTGCATCCAGGGTGGCAACTGGGGGCTAGTTTGTTATGGTCGCCGCCGCCAAGCCATGGCTGGCCGCTCGATCGCCCAATAGGTTAAACCAGCGAGGCCGATCGACCCACCGAGCACGGCCGCGAGTCGCAAACCATAGGTGGCGATCGGGCTGAGGGATTGGGCAGCGGCTTGGGCGGCGATCGCGGGGCCGATCAGGTGCAAGAGCGGGTAATGCCACACATAAATACCGAAGGACAGCACCCCGAGGATTTCCCAGGCGCGGCGGGGATTTTGGCGCAGGGTCGATCGACTCAGGGGCCGGTTGTGGCTGGAGCTGAGGTAGCGATCGCCCTCAAAGGCAGCGATAAACCAGCCCGTGACCAAAACCGTCAGGGTGGGCGCGACCAGCAACACCCAATCGCTCCCTTGATATTTCCAAGCCGCACAGATCAGATACAGTCCGATCATCAGGGTGATCGCGATCGCCCGTTGGGTCGGCCATCCCCAACCACGACCAGACAAAGGGCTTGAGCATCTTGCCCCCCAATCAGTCGGTGAGGCGATCGCCGGAGATTGGGTTGCAGTTTGGGTTTGCAACAGGGGATTCAGCCAAAAGCCCACCAGAAACGCATCGAGGTTGGCGGGCATCAGGGTGTAGATGTAGCGAATAAAGTCCGGGTTGTTTTCGGTGCTGCCCCGCAACCATTGGATCAGCTCAAACATACCCAGCCGATAGGCCGCCAGCCCGATCGCAACGATCGCCATCGCCCGCCACACTGATCGCCCCGTTTTCAAAAATCGCCGACTCAGCCAAAACACCAACGGCACAATCGCATAGAACTGCACTTCAGTTGAAAGAGACCAAAGGGGCGCATTAAAGGCGATCGGCAGTGAATGCTCATAGGTAAACGTCAACAGTCGCCCCAAATAATGCCAATTTTCGGGCTGCAAACTGTGGGGATAAGCAGCGATCGCCGACAGCAACACAGCAGCGTAGTAGAGCGGCAAGATCCGGGTGGCGCGGTTTTGCAAATAGCGACCGATGCCGGGGCGATCGCACCGGTAGCGGCCCGTATAAAATCCCTTGCCCATCAGGTAGCCCGATAGGCCAAAAAACACCCGCACCGCCACCCCACCCGGCGCAAACAGCAACCAACTGAGGTCGATCGCCCCCCATTGCCAACTGGCTCGGGGCGGCGCACAGTGGGCCACCACCACGGCCAAACAAGCCAAACCGCGCAGGGTCAGCAGCGCATCTACCCGGTTGGGGCGATCGGGGTCAGGGGAGCGAGACAGCACAGCCATCGTCTAACCAGCGCAAAACCTTGCGGTACAGTAGCACTACTATTGATTGGCTGGATTAGCCGTCACCCTGCCCGTCCGTTTCCGTCCCCGCGACGACGATCGCCCATGACCTCCTTCCCCGCATCCCTTCCGACAATTTGGCGGCGATCGCTGCGATGGAGCCTGCGTTTGGGGGCGATCGCCCTGGTTGCGGTTGGATCAGTTGATCGAGTAGCAGCTCAGTTGCCCTTTCTCGATCGGCTGCCAATCTTTGACATTTTCCAGCGGCCCGCCGTCGATGAATTCCCGCCCAGCCCGTTGGAGTTGCTCGGGCCCGATCCACTGCTGCCGGAATTCCCCATGCAGCGGGAACTATCGCCCACGGAGCGCGATCAGCTGCGGCTGGCCCTCGATGAGCTGAACCTGCAAGCGGCGGCGACTCTGCGGGCTGGCAAAACCCTCGATGCCTTCGCGATTTGGAACCGAGAGCTACGGTTGCGGCGCTTTTTGGGAGTCTTTGAAGAACTGACGGCCCTGGGGCGGGTGGGCGAGCTGGCCTGGCGCGAAGGCGGCGTGGAAGAAACCCGCGTGATTACCGATCGCCTCAAAGCGATCCAAGCCGGTCAAACGGGCCCCAAACCCGTCCTGGCCGAAGAGCAACCCCTGCCGATTCCCCAGGAACCAGAGCGACTGGAGGCTTTGGGCTTGGCCTATTACCGAGTGCGCGCGCCCAAGCTGGCCCTGGCAGTGTTGGAGCCACGGTTGCTGATCGCTCGGGAAGCCAATGACGAAGCCCAAATCGAGCGGCTGTTGGGAGGGATTGCCCAGTTGCGATCGGGAATGTTTGCCGATGACGCGGCCGCCGAGGCTTACCGGGAACTGCTGGCGATCGAGCGGGCCAAGATTGCCGCCGGCCGCTGGGTCATCACGCCACCCGCACCCGGCACAGAGCCAACCATTCCGCTCCATCGCCAAGCGGAGGTGCGCTACCTACGGGAGTTGGGGATGCTCTATGGGCGATCGCGCCAATGGGAAAACCTGATTGCCGTGCAGCGAGATCTGTTGGGGGTCTACCAAGAATTGGGGATTCTGCGGGCGATTCCACCGCTCATGAGCGAGTTGGCCAACAGCTTCGATCGGGCCGATCGCATCGAAGAAGCCGTGTTTCAATATCGCGAAACCGCCGCCACGGCCCGCCGCCTGAAGCAATTGGGCGTGGCCCGCGAAGCCCTCGATCGCCTGGCCAACCTCTATGCCAACCGCCCCACCTTTGCCAACCAAGCCGACCTGCGGGCCAGCCTCTACATCAGCCTGCTAGAGCTAGCGCGGGAGTCTGCCGATGGCTACGGGATGATGGACACCTACGAAAAGTTGGGAGATTTGTTTGTCAGTGTGAATCAGCGCGATCGGGCACGGGTGGCCTACGAACAAGCGGTGATCCTCGCCAAGCAACTGCAACACCGCGAAAGCTACTTCACCCGCAAGCTACAAGCCCTAAACACCCCTAGTCCCTAGTCGTCGCCATGCCCAAAACCACGGCTACTGACTAGAATCCATTAGCCGCCGATCGCGCGGGAGATTGGACGGCGATCGCCGCGCTAGATGGGCAAGTTGCAGCCTTGACCCTGCTTGACCCTGAGCATCGACCCAGAAACCGGCGAATATCCGCGCCTGGCTTCTATCCCGAAGCCAACGCGATCGCCCTGGGCAGCCAACGCCACCCTGATCCCGAAGAGGTGTTGATCATCAGCGGCCAGCTCTACGATGCAGCCTTTGATTGCTGGCTGGCAGCGGGGCACTATGCCAGCCGACCACCGGGCGAGGTGCATAACCCCTTCAAAACCGATGAGGGTCGTGTGGTGCTGGAGGCTAATCAGCCCCTTGTCTGCGGTGATTGATGAGGCGTACAGAGTGCCAATTGTGACTTTTTAGATATCCTCACAAGGGGAGGACTGGGATTGATCGACCCCACGCCACAGCCCGTGGGGTCGATCGCCCCTAGGCCGGGAAGATCCGCAGCCGGCGATTCGGTTCCTCGCCAAAGCTGGTGGAAGTCAGCTTGTAATGCTCGATCAGCTCGTGTTGCATCTTGCGCACCCGACCCGATCGCGGCAACAGTTCCACTGGCTGGCCCTTGGGCAACACGATGTTTTCCACCGCCAGCCGCGCTTCTTCTAGGGCTTCTAGCTCATCATCACTGGCATTGTTATCTGCAAACAAGCGCAGATCCACCGGCTCCAGCTCGCCCCCCTCGTCGTCTAGCTTCAGGATTCGGCGCAGGGTGCGGGCAATGTGAGCTGTGCTGTTGGACTTCAGGATGTAGATCGGCAGTTGGCGGGTTTTGGCCAGGTGGCGCAGCTTGGTGTGATTTTTTAAATGCGTCCGCAGGGCCAGCACCGCATCGGCCGTGTCCAGTTCCTTGGTCAAAATCACCGGCAGATTCAGCAACCGAATCGCCTGCTCCAACTGGTGACGGCTGACGGCGTAGGGGTAGACATACAGATAGCCGTTTTGCTTCAGGTCGTCCGTTTCGTCTAGCAGTCGGGGGCTGTGATAGTCCTGGCGATCGAGCAGTTGGGTAAAGGTCTCGTGGGGCGTGACATCTGCGCCTAGGGGCACGACGGCCCGGCGGTTGGGCGGCACGGGGGTCATTTGCCCGCTCGATCGCCAGCCCCGATCGCCCTTGCTGGGGCCCCCGTTGCGCCCGGCCGGAGCCAGGGAGCGATCGGGCCCCGCTGCATCCGCTTCCGGCAGCTCGTGGGTAATCGTCACCTTGCCCGTGTCGCTAATCGTCCGCACCTGCCGCTCGGGAATCCGCCCGCGCAACAGGGAATCCACCGTGGTGGCCACATCGTCGTGTACCACCCAGCGGCTGCGCTCCTGCATTTCCACAGCGACTTCAAAGGTGGGCGGGGCCTTGCGTTCCAGGACGGTTTTTTGGGAGCCGCGCCGCCGGGCCTCTTCGTCGCCTAGGGTGACGGACTGAATCCCCCCGACCAAATCCGACAGCGTCGGGTTTTTGATCAAGTTGGCCAACTGGTTGCCGTGGGCCGTGCCCACCAGTTGCACGCCCCGCTCGGCGATCGTCCGGGCCGCCAGGGCTTCCAGTTCCGTGCCGATTTCGTCGATCACGATCACTTCGGGCATATGGTTTTCCACGGCTTCGATCATCACCTTGTGCTGCAGCTCTGGCTCGGCCACTTGCATTCGGCGCGATCGGCCGATCGCTGGGTGGGGCACATCTCCATCACCCGCAATTTCGTTGGAGGTGTCGATAATCACCACGCGCTTTTGCAACTCATCGGCCAACACGCGGGCAATTTCCCGCAGGGCCGTGGTTTTGCCCACGCCGGGCCGCCCCAACATCAAAATCGACTTGCCACTTTCCACCAAGTCGCGAATCGTGGCGATCGTGCCAAACACGGCCCGCCCGACCCGGCAGGTGAGGCCGATCGTCTCGCCCCGGCGGTTGCGGATCGCACTGATCCGGTGCAGGGTTTGCTCAATGCCCGCCCGGTTGTCGCCGCCAAAATGCCCAACCCGGGCGATCGCATAGTCCAAATCGTCGCGGGTCACGGTTTTGTCGCTGAGGGCTTCCGTCCTTGCGCCGGGGAACCGGGCCTCGGGCAACCGCCCAAAGTCCATCACGACTTCTACCAACTGATTCAAATCCGCATGATGTTCTAAAACTTTCCGCAAATGGGGCGGCAAAATACCCAACAGTTGGCTCAGATCATCGGTGCTGCGAGTGCGGCCCAGATCGATCGCCTCGCGGCCGGTAGCCAGTGCGCCAGCGGAATCAGCCATTGCTGCCACGTCAGTTCCTTGTTGAATGGTTTGGGCGGTTTGCAAATTCACAGGACGATCGCCAGTATCGGAAAGCATCGCGATAGGAGCATTAACAGCAAAAGGGCGTGGCCAGTCGAACTCGGAGCAAGGCAGCACTGCCATCCTAGGGCGGTAGTGCTGCCAGCGAAATCGGAGCGTGGGGAGATTTCAAGGGCGCGAACAAGGGTTGAGCCAATTCCAGGGCTGCGGCCAGTAATTCCGGTTGGGTTTCGATCGGCACGGTGCAACCGGCGGTCAACTCCAGCGCCTCTAGCCGATCGGTCACGGGTTTTAGGTGCGATCGGGCATAGCTGCCATAGGCCACGCCGGCCAAGCGATCGGGCCCCAACAGATCCAAAGCTCGCAGCTTGGGCACGGTGCGATCGTTCGTGCCGCCGGCCAACTGCACAAAGCCGGGAAGTCGCAATTGCAAGACTTTTTGGCCCAGGGCGATCGCCGCCCGCGTGGCCCCTGCGCCAATGTCGCCACTCATGGGCCGCCCGTCTGTCTGCCAAATCAGGGCGCAACCGGCTGCTCGCAAGCCGGGAGCCATCAGGTCGTAGAGCGATCGCAAGTAATCTGCCAAAGTTGGGCCATCGGGACAACTGACCGCCACCAGCTTCAGCCGATCGAGGTGGGGTTCCACCGATCGCCACAGCCGCGCAAAATCATCATAGCGACCCGGAACCGTGTGGATCTCGATCGCCTCCACACCCAGGGGTAACACCACCGAAGCGATCGCGCTGGGGGTGGATACATAGGATCTCGCCCCAATCAAATCCAGCGGACAAATATTTAAACAGCGGCCGCAGCCATAGCAGAGGCTTTCGGTGACACCGCGTGGGTCGATCGCGCCCGTGGGACAAACCCGCTCGCAGGGTCGAGGGCAATCGGCGGGGCACAGGGCCGGGTCAAACTGGGCTTTCCGAAAATGGGGATCTTCGCCATCGTTCAGGCTGACCATCAACCAGGGCGATCGGCCAGTGCGCGATCGAACCACGTCCAAGCCCGATCGGGCAGCGGCGATCACCGCTGGGTCGGCAGCCACATCGACACAATCGGCCCCCGCCAACCCATAGACCAGGGCCAGAGTCCGAATGGCCGGCAGGTGCTGGAAACTCGCGCCACAGATCAGCTTGAACCAGCACCCCGACTGCAATGAAACCAGCGGCGAAGGAAAAAGACTCACCCTTTCATGCTACGGCCCCCGGCCAACTTTGCGATCGCCCGATCACCGGGATTTTGCGGCATGGGATCGAGCGCGATCGTGGTGGTTGTTGCGCTTTGCTGAGGGTTGGCTAGAGACTGATGTAGCGATCGGCCAGTTGCTCAAGCAGTTCAACCATCGCCTGAACCATCGGCAATCCCGTCAAAAGCTCAATCCAATACCACTGGCCATTGGGATTCAGCTCAATGAAATAGAGTTGATCATCGGCATCTCGGATGATGTCAAATGCTCCAAAATTTAGTCCAAAGACTTTCAGCATTCCATAGAGTTTTTGGATGTAGTCATCAGGTAGTGCGTCAGGACAGTGAGTCAATTTATCTGGGTCTGTGACTCGCCAATCCAATTGAACATCTTGATCGTGAATCCCTTCAGCCTCAATTCGGCAAACAAAATGCTTTTCACCGATTAGGGTGACTCGATATTCTGCTTTTTTGTGAATCCGCTTTTGAATGAAAACTGGTGCAAGCCGAATGCTATCTTTCAAGCCCTGGAGAATTTCTAGATCAATCAATCGGGTATAGCAGCCATATTGTTGATCTTGATGCAGAAACCCGGAATAGCGCATGGGCTTAATAATGCAATCTTGATGCAACTGCACAAAGTCGCAAGCAGACTCATAGGAGTTGGTGACAATGGTGGGTGGAATCAAAATTCCTAGATTCTTGGCAACCGGAATCTGATTGATTCGATGAGAAGGAATCCGAATATTGTAGTAATTGTTAACCCACTGTGCTTTTGGAAAGAGACCCGGCAACGAAAAAACTAGTGACTCTGTTTCCTGCTGACAATATTTGATCGCCCAAGGATCTTGCACATCTGAAAAGGGTTGAAAGTCGTTAGGCTTTCGCCACCAAATGACTCCTAGATCTTGAATTTCTCTCAATGAATCCAAAAGAGTCAAATGCTCTTGAGATAGCTGTCCAGTTTGATCCCAAGAGTAAGCATATTGACTTTGTTGAATAAAGCTTTCTGAGTTTAGACGAATTGGATTTAGCTTGCTGCTTGCTAAAGCCTGAATAACTGCGTCTGTATGAATATCATCTTTGGACGTAACAATTAAAGTGTCTACCATGAGTCTTGAGCTTCATATTCGGAAAATGCAAAGACAGCCTATAGTTAGGTTGAGGCTATAGGCTGCCACAGCGAGATTCTCGCAATCTAGTGTTTCAAATTAGGAACTAGTCATCTTCCTGTGAGTCATCATCATTAGCAGTAAACACACGATCAGTAGAGCTACTCACATTGCACCAAGAACCGCTCATAGCAGAGAAGTTAGAGGTTTGAGTTGCTGGGTTATAGGTGGCTTGTTCGTCGGCCAGATCACTCAATTTCGGGCTGATGCTGAGGTGCATCATCAAGGGATAAGACTTCCGATCGAGTGCGACTTGCAAGTTGTTCATGGAGTTATTGCTTTGTGATTGGGATGTCACTGCAATGATGATAGAGAGCGCCTATTGAGATTGCATAGCCGAAAAAAGTCGGAAAAAGTCATGTATTGCTTTTTTTGATCGCTCTGGAGATGCCGAGGCGAAAAAAGTCAGATATGATTGGTTCTAGCTGAAGCTCTGGAGAAGTGAGATTTATGGATATTCAGAAGGTGCTGTGCTTTCTGGATAATTTGGTTGTGGATCGCACGGGGCAGCACCTAGATGATGTGCAGTTGGGTGTGATTGAAGGCGTTCTCAATCGACAGAAGTATAGTGAAATTGCTCAAGCCTTGAACTGTACGGAAGGCTATGCAAAAGATACTGGATATGAGCTGTGGAAAATTCTGTCAGATGTTTTCCAAGAGGAAGTCAGCAAGAATAACTTGAAAACAGTTCTCCTGCGGAAAGGTATGATTTATAACTCAATTATTAATATTGGGGATAACAATACAGCAGGGTCAGTTCATGCCTGTGCTGAAGAAAGTGAGTCTCAAGATTTTCAGCGCGGGCAAACAATAGCCAAGCTGGAAGCTGTGAATCGATTGCGATCGATGGGATTAACTGATCAGCAAATTTCAATTGCCCTTGATTTACCGATTACGGATGTGCAAGGAGTACCCAGCACCCAAAAACACGCTGGATAACGAAATAAGTAAGCTGTCGTGAATCAGTCTTCATAAGTGGCAATGCCCACCTACGCCCATAGCCCATCGCTAAAGCAATCTGATCGCACTGCGAGAAGAGGCGATCGTTGTTTTGAGGATGGATACCCTTTCGGCTCAATAGTGGTGGGCATTGCCCACCCTACTTGTTGTTTGTGAAATATAGAACTAACTGTTAAAACATGGAATCAAACGCTAAATTTACTATTTTTACACCCTTGGGATTTACGGTGCGCACAACCGAAAGCTATTGGCAAACCCTACTGATTAAGCATCCAGACATCGCCTGCTACGAAACTGAAATTCAAGAGACCCTCAATCATCCCGATGTTATCTACCAAAGTCAACGCGATATCAACGTCCTACTCTTCTATCGAACTCTCAAAGCAAGGCGATGGCTAGTCGCAGTCGCCCGACGCTTGAATGGAGACGGTTATTTGATTACAGCCTATCAAACCGATGCCATCAAAACAGGAGAAAAACTATGGCCCAAGTAAGAGTCTTTTATGAACCCGAAACAGAACTGCTCACCATCTTTTGGCAAGCTCCCCGCCTGAATCAAATCGCCACCAACCTTGGCGACGACATCATCTTGTTTAAAGATAGCGACACCCAAGAACCCATTGGCATCGAAATCCTGTCCTATCGTCCCGGCGACGATCGCCTCAACGGCATTTCCCTAGAACTCGGCCAGTACAGCCTCGTCAATTCCTAAAACTTAGCGCCCCCGACCAAGGAGCCTAGAGCCGATCGCCCCTCACCCGATCGCGCCAGTCCACGAATAGAGCCAAGCAACCATGACCCAAGACGCTCAATGCATCACCCTTGAGGCAAAACCACAAGCAAAACGGGATGCCATCTTGCAGTTAGCAACCCAGTATGGTGCTCGTAATGTGCGAATTTTTGGTTCTGTAGCTCGACAGGAATCCGATCCCAAAAGTGACATTGATTTTTTAGTAGATATGGAACAGGGTTGCAGTTTGCTCGACTGGGGCGGCCTGTTGATGGAATTACAAAACCTCTTAGGCTGCCGCGTAGATATCGTCACCGCAAAAGGACTCCGCAACCGAATTCGTCAACGAGTTTTAGATGAAGCCATTTTCCTATGAGAAGCGATCGAGAAAAGTTGCTAGATATTCTAGAAGCCATTGATCGCATCGAACGGTCTGCCATCTGCCATCCTAGGAAAAACAGAATTTGAGCAAAATGAACTAAACGGATCGCAAAGCGGGATTGGCAAAGCACTTGGGGAATTGGTGCGACATTGCTAATCACCCCACCTTCAGTTGACGCGCCACCAATCGTTGCTGATGAGTGATAATTTACAAAAGTTTACAAATTCCATCACTCAGCCTGGCCTGCTGTCCTATGACCCAAACCACCGCAACTGATGCAAGCCGCCCGATCGTGGTAATTGGGGCAGGAATTGGCGGCCTGACCACGGCGGCCCTGCTGGCACGGCGGGGGCGATCGGTGAAGGTGTTTGACCTGGCGATCGTGCCGGGGGGCTGTGCATCCACCTTTCGGCGGCGGGGTTTCACCTTTGAAGTGGGGGCGACCCAGGTGGCAGGGCTGGAACCGGGCGGCATCCATCACCGGATTTTCGGCGAATTGGGGGTCGAGCTGCCGGCCGCCACACCCTGCGATCCGGCCTGTGCGGTGTTTTTGCCGGGGGAAACGGAGCCGATTTCCGTGTGGCGCGACCCCGATCGCTGGCGGGCCGAGCGACAGCGGCAATTTCCCGGTAGCGAACCCTTTTGGCGGTTGCTGGCGGATTTGTTTCGCTATAGCTGGGAGTTTCAGGCGGGCGATCCGGTGTTGCCGCCGGGAAATGCTTGGGATGTGGTGCAACTGCTGAAGGCGGTGAAACCCAGCACCTTGCTGACGGCTCCCCACGCTTTTTCGACGGTGGGCGACCTGTTGCAGCGGCTGGGCTTGGCGGGCGATCGCCGCCTGAAAACTTTTTTGGATATGCAACTGAAGCTCTATTCCCAGGTGGGGGCGGACGAAACGGCGCTGCTTTATGCAGCAACGGCGCTGGGGCTGTCCCAGGAACCCTTTGGGCTGTCCCACCTGGAGGGCAGTATGCAGGTGTTGAGCGATCGCCTGTTGGAATCGCTAACTCGGGATGGGGGTCAGCTCCAGATGCGCCATCGGGTCGAGCGGATCATCACCGAAAACGGCCAGACAACGGGGGTGGTGGTGCGGAACCTAAAAACCGATGAGACTTGGATTGAACCGGCGGCGGCGGTGGTGGCCAATGTGCCGATCCAGAACTTAATTGAGATGGTGGATTGGCCGAGCGATCGCCCCTGGTTCGATCGCCTAGCCACGGATTTCTATCGATCGCGCGCCGAAAAACTGCCGGAACCCTCGGGCGCATTCGTGGTCTATTTGGGGGTCGATCGCGCCGCCTTGCCCGCCGACTGCCCGCCCCACCTGCAATTCCTCTACGACTGGGACGGCCCCGTGGGCGAAAACAACTCGCTGTTTGTGTCGGTTAGTCGCGAGGGCGATGGGCGTGCCCCGGCCGGCATGGCGACGATCACCGCGTCCTCCTTTGTCGATCCGCAACCCTGGTATCGTTGCCGCGATCGGGCAGAATACGAAGCCCTGAAAACCCGCTACACCGAAGAGGCGATCGAGAAGCTAGGTCGTTATTTCCACCTCAACCCGGAGGCGATCGTCCATTGCGAAGCCGCCACCCCACGCACCTTTGAAGACTTCACGGGCCGCAAATTCGGCTACGTGGGCGGTCTGGGAATGCGGGTTTCGACCTTTGGCCCCTTCGCGATCGGCAATCGCACGCCAGTTCCGGGTCTTTGGCTGGTGGGCGACTCCACTCACCCGGGCGAAGGCACAGCGGGCACGAGCTATTCCGCCCTCACCACCGTCCGCCAAATGACCGCCGCCGGTTTTTGAGAACGACCTAGAGTGAGTTGCGCCGCCACCCGATCGCCCCCTTGACGGGGCCGGTACGATCGATGGTTAGTCTTTCACATCCGTCACCATGCCCTGGCAACGTCCCGATGGTCGATCGCCCGACCAGCTTCGCCCCGTTCGGTTTCAGCGAAATTTCACCAAATATTCCGCCGGGTCAGTGCTGGCCTGTTGCGGTGACACGCAGGTGATTTGCACCGTGTCCGTGCAGTCCGGTGTGCCGCGCTGGCTGGCGAATTCGGGGCAGGGCTGGCTGACGGCGGAATATCGGATGATGCCGGGGGCCACGCCCGATCGCCAGTCGCGGGAAACCTTCAAGCTGTCTGGGCGCACCCAAGAAATTCAGCGGTTGATTGGGCGCAGCTTGCGGGCGGCGGTGGATTTGCAGGGTTTGGGCGACCGGACGTTGGCGATCGATGCGGACGTGTTGCAGGCCGATGCGGGCACGCGCACCACGGCGATCACGGGCTGCTATGTGGCGCTGGTGGATGCGTTGCGATCGCTCGTGGCCGCTGGGGAGTTGGCAACGTTGCCGATCGTCTCGCCCGTGGCCGCCGTGTCTGTGGGGCTAATCGAAGGGGCGGCCTACCTGGATTTGAACTATCCCGAAGATTTGGCCGCCGATGTGGACTTCAACGTGGTGATGAACAGTGAAGGTAACTTAATTGAAGTGCAGGGCACGGCGGAATCGGGCAGCTACAGCCGATCGCAACTGAATGCGCTGCTGGACTTAGCTGAAACTGGCATCCGCGACCTCATGGCCGCCCAAACCGCTGCCCTTGCGGAATTAAATGGTTAAGTTTGGATTCCTTAGTTTTCAGGAGATCGCATAGCCTGAAAACCGGCGTAAATAAGGCGGCTGAAACCCAATCACAATGTCATCTTTAGGAATACCTTGTTCAACCAATGCCTGAGCAATATCCAGCTCAGTATTGTTGGCCTGAATCCAAACTTTTCCCTGTTTTAGATCGAGGTGAATTGAGCAGCCATAAATTCTCTGTTTGTTGTGCCAGCCGATCGCTAGAACTTGGTAGTGGTCATGTTCACCGTCAAACAGGGTTTGAATTTCAATGTCACCATAGGATGGCGTATAGGCTGCATAGTCTGTCAAAAGATGCTTGATCGCAGTGCGATAGGCTTGCAGCCTCTCTGTGTCTACGTTTAAGGCTTCCATTGGACAATCACCTCGTTTTCAATATCATAAACAAAGAAACTAAGCTGATATTTTTCAATTACAATTTGTGGAAAAGTCTTTTGGAAAAAGGTTTCATAGGCAGCATTAGGAATTGCCAAAAATAGTTCTCGCTGCGGATCAAAGACTTCTAGTGCAACTCGATAATTAATAAATTGTCCAATCGCAAGATGAAAATCGGCAATACTAGAAGTATTGATAAAACTCTTAATTTCGATTGCGATTTTGCGATCATCGCGTTCAGCGGCAAGTAACTTTTCTGCACCGAGGTCAATAAAGAAGTCGACTCCACCAACTTTTAGAAACAGAGGATCATTGGTAATTGTCTATCCATCTGTGATTAAAGCTGTTTTAACCACATCGTGGAATAAATCTCGGGCCATTGTGTTTTGACGGTTGAGGCGGAGGTTTCCCGGTGAATGACTGGCGTGATGATGAGTCTGCGCTTGACTGAATTTTACTCGATCGATTGTGGCAACTCGATCGCCCGGTGGTGGGGGCAAGGGGTTGAAACCCCTGGTCTGGGAGTGGACTGTGCGTGTCTTGGCAGTCCCGTCGGTGGAACAATAGAAACCTGTTCGCGATCGCTGAGGACTTATGGCGCAGGTTTTGGTGCTGACGAATGATGACGGGTACGATGCGCCGGGGATTGCTGCGCTCGATCGCGCCGTGACGGAATTGCAGTTGGAACAAGTGCAGTGGGTTGCGCCCGCTGGCGAACAGTCGGGCTGCGGTCACCAGATTAATAACCATTGCTTGTTGGTAGTGCAACAGCGCGATCGCGGGTTTTCGGTGGCGGGTACGCCGGCCGACTGTGTGCGGTTGGCGGTCAGTGAGCTGGTTCCTGAGGTGAGCCTAGTGATGTCGGGGATCAACGCGGGCGGCAACTTAGGCACGGATGTCTATAACTCGGGCACGGTGGCGGCGGTGCGGGAAGCAACGCTGCAAGGCCGACGGGCGATCGCCCTGTCGCACTACATTCGGCGGCCCCTGGAAATTGAGTGGGACTGGGCAACTCAGCAGGCGGTGCGGGTGTTGCCGTTGCTGCTCGATCGCCCCTGGGAACCCGGCAGTTTTTGGAATGTGAATTTCCCGCATCTCGACCCTGGCTCCCCCGATCCCGAAATCGTGTTTTGTGAGCCATCCTGTGACCCGGTTCCCCCAATCTATCGGCGCACCGGGGAGGGCTATCAGTACAATGGAACCTACGGTGGTCGCCCTCAAAAACCGGGAACCGATGTGGCTGTTTGCTTTGGCGGTGCGATCGCCATTACCCAATTGCGGGTTTAGGGAAGTTTAGGAAGCCGATCGCGGGCGATCGCTAGAATTGTTGCTGGACTGATATCACCATCTAGCGCTTAAAAGTTAACTGTTAACTACCCAAACCCAAAAACCAAAAACTAAGACAACGAAAAAAGCGATCGCCTAGACGATCGCTTTTCTAGAAACAGAGATTGTCGTCAGCGTTGACCACAATCCCAATCATTGAGTCTCGTCAACCTGAACTGATTAGCCTTGACGAAGTTTTTCCGACCAAACGCGCGTCGGCAAGCCCCACACATAGATGAAGCCTTCCGCAGCCTTGTGGTCAAACTCATCATCGGAACCGTAGGTCGCCAGTTCCGGTGTGTAAAGGCTCAGGTCAGACTTGCGACCAACAACCGCCGCATTGCCCTTGAACAACTTGACCCGCACCGTGCCCGTAACCCGTTTTTGGGTTTCGTTGATGAACCCATCGAGGGCGGCCTTCAGGGGGCTGTACCACAAACCGTTGTAGATCAGTTGGCTGTAGGTTTCTTCAATGCCGCGCTTGTAGTGGCTCACGTCAGCCGTGAGGGTCAAGCTTTCCAGGTCACGGTGAGCCGCGATCAGCACCGACAGGGCAGGCACTTCATAGATTTCACGCGACTTGATGCCGACCAAGCGGTTTTCCACCATGTCGATTCGGCCGATGCCGTGGTTGCCCACGCGGGTGTTCAGCTCTTCGATCAGGGCGATCGAGTCGAGGCTGCGGCCATCGAGGGTGACGGGCGTACCCGCTTCAAAGCCGATGTCTACATAGTCGGGTGCGTCGGGGGTGTCGGCGATCGCCTTGGTCATCAGATAGATTTCTTCCGGGGCCTCCGTCCAAGGATCTTCGAGGGGGCCGGCTTCGATGCTGCGACCGAGGAGGTTGCGATCGATGCTGAAGGGCGATTTTTTCTTAACGGGGGCAGGAATACCGAATTTTTCACCGTAGGCGATCGTTTCCTCACGGCTATAGCCCCACTCGCGGGCCGGAGCCAACACCTTGATTTTGGGATCGAGGGCAGCGATCGCCACGTCGAAGCGTACTTGGTCGTTACCCTTGCCGGTGCAACCGTGAGCCACTGCGTCCGCACCATATTCGGCAGCAGCTTCTACCAAGGCCTTGGCAATCAGCGGGCGAGCGAGGGCCGTTGAAAGAGGATAGCGGTTTTCGTAGAGCGCATTAGCCCGCAGTGCCGGAAAGGCGTAGTCCTTCACAAACTCGGCGCGCAGGTCAGCGACCAATGACACACTTGCACCCGAGTCAAGGGCTTTTTGTTTGATCGGCCCCAGTTCATCGCCTTGCCCCAAATCGGCGGCCAGGGTAATGACTTCTTCAACGCCCCATTCCTGCATCAGGTAGGGAATACAAACAGAGGTATCCACACCGCCGGAATAGGCGAGGACCACTTTCTTGGCGCGACCCATGTATTTTGCTCGGAGTTGCAATAAAACAACCCCATATTGTAGACATGTGATGGGCGATCGCGACGGTTCTTTAGAGTACTGTCCGATCTAAAATCTGCAAATTTCTGTCCACACGAGAGC
The DNA here is from genome assembly GCA_004292515.1 of Oscillatoriales cyanobacterium. Lineage (GTDB taxonomy): Bacteria > Cyanobacteriota > Cyanobacteriia > CACIAM-69d > CACIAM-69d > CACIAM-69d. The sequence continues at coordinate 7,448 of RDXB01000073.1, read as the reverse complement.
CACTGACCAGGGCATGGCGGGACATGGGATGGCGGATTTGCCGCGCGGGCATGGGGCGGCAAGCCAAAACCATCACAGCACTAAGCAAGATTGGGTGGGGCGATCGCGGGCGGTCGTCATCGCAGTCCTAGACCCAAAGCCCGATTCGGGAATCCACCAGGCAGGCAATCACCACTGGTCACCACTTCAGGGTCAGGCATTCAGGATTCAGATATTTAGATATTTAGATATTTAGAGACATCCAGAGATATTCAGGATTCAAATTCAGATTCAAATTCAAATTCAGCCTGTAGGGTGGGCAATGCCTACCAACTACCAGCTTCATAGTATCTGCGATCCGATCTACCAATCAATCGTTTGAGGTAAAGGCTGCATTCAGGATTCAGATTCAGATTCAAATTCAGGGCGATCGACCGATATAAAGTCATGGAGCGATCGCATGATGAGGCCACAACACAGTCGTGCTCAACCAAGTAGGTCTCGCCCAATGCTTTAGCCCGAAACCGCCACAGATTGCTGGGCAGTGGCAGCGGTTTCTTGGTGGATAGGAATTTCAATATGAAAAGCAGTCCCACGACCTGCTTGGGAGTCAAACCACAGCCGGCCTTGATGGGTTTGATGCACCACTTGGTAGCTAATCGACAGCCCCAATCCTGTACCCTTGCCAACAGGCTTTGAGGTGACAAAGGACTTAAAAATCTGGCCTTTTAACTGTTCAGGAATACCATTGCCATTGTCAGCAATTAGAATCCGAATGACACGAGCATCAATGACACGAGTTTGAATCCGAATCACACCGGGCTGATGACAAATTTCCTCAAATGACCAGCCCGCCTGGGCCTCTTCGATCGCGTCGATCGCATTACTCAACAGGTTCATAAACACCTGATTAAGCGGTCCCAAACAACATTCGACCAGGGGAAGCTCACCGTAATCCTTCATAACTTGGATTTCAGGTCGCTCTGTTGAAGCTTTGAGTCGATGGTTCAGGATAACCAACGTGCTATCGAGTCCTTCATGCAGGTCTGCAATCCGAAAATCGCTGTCGCCCGATCGCGAAAAACTCCGCAGCGATCGCACAATTTCACGCACTCGCTCCGAACCCAGGCGCATTGATCGCACCATTTTATCGAGATCCTCTAATAGAAAATCAGGATCAAGATCAGTCAGGAATTCTTGAAAATCGGCGGGGACATCTGGACAATAATTTTGGTAGCCGCGAATAATTTTATTGAGATCACTCACATAGTAACTGAGGTGTTCCACATTACCCGATAGAAAACTGATCGGATTATTAATTTCATGGGCTACACCTGCCAGCATTTGACCCACCGTTGCCATTTTTTCACTCTGAATCACTTGCAGTTGCGTATCTTTGAGTTGGTTGAGTGTTTCTTGCAGCGACCCTAAAGAGGTTTCAAGCTGTTGATACATTACCTGAAAGGCAGCTTGCAGCATATCCAACTCATCGAGTCCAAAGGTCGGATCTGGTAATTTTTGGGGGATGGCGATCGCCATTTTTTGATCAGATTTGGGTTGAGTAGATTGCGAGTTCGTCACCGAAGCAAAAGTTGGATAACTTGTCGGCTCAGGGTAACTAAGCGTCCTTTCAGCAATCAGCAAAGGATTAGCATCATCCTTATTTTCTGTGCTTTCTGCTTCCGGTTGACGAATATTAGTACTGGAGCGGGCTGAAAACTGAGCCACTGAGTCACCCGCTCCAGCGATCGCAATCCCACTCGCCAGTAAAGCCGATTTGCTTCGATAAACCAATTGTTGGCAACCCGCAATCATCGGTTTGAGGCGTTGATTTAGGCGATAAATAAACGCCCAAATGCTACAGAGTAAGACCAAGCTAGCAATCAAACTCGTACCAAGAGCCGTTTGCAGTAAAGGCGTAAATAACCGCTGGCGTGGCACAATTGCCACAATCATCCAATCAGTTCCAGCAATGGGACGGTAAGCCAAAAACTCACCAATAGTTGTGTGTAAACCTTCGCGAGATTTTTGCATTTTTGTCCAGGTTGCTCGCAGGGTCAGTTGTTGATAGCTCACTGGTTGCGACAAGTCATCAAAATTAGAAGACAGACCCAAAACCTGTCCGTCATTACTCAACAAAATAAAATAGCCATCATCTCCAATCACAGAGTGATTGAGTCGCCGTCCCAAGTCTGTAATATCAATATCAACAATAGTTTGACTGATTGTTTTAGTCTGATTATCCACAGGGGTTAATAGGGTCACTAAAACCTGTTGATTCCAGTTATAGGGCTCTAGCCATTGAAATAAACGTGGCTTTGTCACAAGCTGCGAAGTTGGCTTGCTTTTAGCACTTTTCATACTTTCAGTGCTGGAATCAGTCCCTCTGGCAGACAACAGGGAGGGGCGATCGCGATCGTTGATGGTGTTGTAAGCGATCGCTGGATGACTCGAAAAATATGGCGGCGACAGGCGCTTAACCACCTTAAAAGGAGCAACATTCGTGACTGAATTAGCTGATTGTTGAGGGGCAGTTTGGGCTGACAGTTCCAGATGATCAGTAGCTTGTTGCTGGTTAAGCTTGATCGCAGAATAGTAGGTATAAGACAGAATATGATGATTGCCCTGAGAATGCCTGAGGTGCTTTTGGATTCCTAGCCCATCCACTAAGCGTGGCCGTTGCTTGAGAAACTCCAAAATAAGGTCTTGGTAAACGCGATCGCCCTGCGCATTTTGCTGATCGATCGGCAACAACCGATCAATTTCTCGAATCGCCACACCAAAGTTATTCGCAAACCCTTCAACCTGCTGAATATCACTTTCGAGTTTTTGGGCTTCGATCGTGAGGGTTTTTTGAATTTCATTGATCGACTGATTTTTGAGCAAGCTGTAAGTCACAGCCGTCATAATGCCAAGGGTTGACAGAATACCCAGCATTGTCCACAGCAACATCTGCGCCCCGATCGACGAGAGCCTAGTTGCTTTGAGAATGAGTAGTAGCTCAAAAACCCGATGTCTCATGAGGCAGTTAGCTGATGGAGAGAAACGCCCTGTGCTTGACCCTTGAACATATCAGCACCCCTGGCAAGCAATGAGCAAAAAGGGAGAATACTATTGTTCTTAGCCTTTATTCCAGCCTGATTTGGCATCCCCCGGACAATTAAAGCCTTCGCTCTATTTCATAAGCACAGTAGCTTGTAGGGTGGGAAATGCCCACCAACTAACTGCTTCATAGCACCGGCTCTAGGTTGCACCAATTGTTTTAGATTAAGGCTGGAAAAGTGTTTCACTGTCTTCCGGGGCTTTGCAGGAATCAGTTCATCCAAAAATCGTGTTCCACAACACGAAATTCAATGCTCAAATTTCGATTCACGACAGCAACCACAAGCCACTGTCAGCATCACCATTCATCTCATCACAACAGTTACCATCATGTCAGGAATTCTTTGAGAAATATGCACTTCAGCAGTCACAGGCTCCAACGATGCCTATTCATCATTCAGGAAGCAATCTAAAGCATTCGAGAGGCGATTAATTGATCCTCCTCCCTTCCCGTTCCCAAGCGAATAGCGGACTAGGATCTACAGGATCTATATTGGGAACCTAATTTTCTTCCCAAGACCAGCATTCTAGGGAACCAAAACAGCGGCAATTCCAGCCGACAAACCCGCAGCCAAATCAGGCATTGCCAGCCTAATCAGAACAATCCTCTGGAAATTTCTAGCAGTGGGGTCGATCGCAGACCGATACGAATTACCATCAGCGCTGATTTTGACCCTTGAAGCCTATTTTTTCAGCCAGCCTTGAGTCGGCACGAGGCCACTGAAAGCAAGAAGAACATCGGCGCAGAATTCAGCATAACTATGATGGCGAATTCAAGGACTAGCCAGAGTATTGTGGCGGTGCTAGCTGGCAGTCTTTATGAATAGTTTGGGGAAATGTCACGGGCTGTGTTGGGAGTAGGGTAGTAGGGCAAGATGCAACTGCTGACTCGATCGGCATGGTGACGCGATGATCCCAGGAAGCCATTCCTTCATAGGGTCTCTAACACTTGCAACCATTACTGGCAACCAGTAACCAAAAGACGTGGCAAACTGAACCAGCTTACAGGATTTAGAATCATGATCTTGTATTCAGCGCTACGATCACCACTAAAAAATCTTATGAATCAGGATAGGAGTTGCTCATTGACCTAGGTACGATCGCTAGGGCTGTTTTGCGGTGAATATCCTATAGTGACCATGGCAACTAACAAGAGTTGAATAAATCCTATATTCACCAAAATTCTTTATTTCTGCGACTAGATAGATAGTTAACTTACAAGATCTGAATTGCAAGCCTGTAGGGTGGGTATTGCCCACCGATTAACTTCATAGCATTTGCGATCTGATGTACCAACCATTTGAGGCAAAGGCTATATCTGAAAAGTATCTTGCGGCAAAAAGCAAGCACCAATGGTCATAGCAGTAAGGAGCTTAGGGGGTATTGTCAAATGGTCTGAAACCCTGGCTTTGCCGTGCCGAGATTATGCCGAGATTGTGCCGAGATCATGATGGTCATAGCAGTAAGGAGCTTAGGGGGTATTGTCAAATGGTCTGAAACCCTGGCTTTGCCGTGCCGAGATTATGCCGAGATTGTGCCGAGATTGTGGGAGACAAGGGGCTTAAGCCCCTTGTTACGACCATTGGAGCATGGAAAATCACATAAAAAATCAACCATTTCAATTTGCCCGTCAACTTGTCCGCAAATGACGATGCCTCCTAATTCTCTTATTTCCATCGAGCAATGGGGTATCCAGATGATTAACTGGGGCTTTTCAGACATCTTCTAACAAAAACAGGGTATCCAGATGATTAACTGGGGCTTTTCAGACATCTTCTAACAAAGATGAGGCTAGGATTAAGCAGTCCGAATTAGTCGTTATTGCTGTTGCTGTTGCCATTTTGTGTTTGTCCGTCCGTACCAAACAGAGATGTCGCAGCCTCGTCGAGTTGCTGGAAAAACAACAAGAAGCCCAAAATATCCCGGAAGGGTTGGGTAAAGGTATTGAGCGCGTAGGAAATTCGGGCAATCAGGTTGCGGTTCACCACAATTACGTCATTGTCGCGTAAGGGCGGATTTTGGGCTGGATCGCCCATAAACGCCGCTTTGCCATCTAGGATTCGCGTCACGGGCTTGCCTTGCTCAGGATCGAAGCGAATTAGGGCAATTTTTCGCAAGCGAGCTGTGTCTAGGGATACGCCACTGAGGGCATCAATAAATGTGCTGCCGTTGGGTAAGGATGCGGTTGTTAAGCCACCGCGGCCGGCATAGTTCACTATCCGAATCCGAATGGTGGAGCGAGCCACATTGCTACGTGAGAGTAGGTCGATGTCGTAGCCCGGATCAATGCCTGATTCGCGGCGGGGCACGACGATCGCGTCACCATCTTGCAGGTAAATACGTGGCTCGGATGCCCCTTCCACCAGGAGGGACAACAGGTTGATGCTTTTTTCGATGGTTGAACCATCGGGCAGTTGACGGCGAATTTTGATCGATCGTAGGTCAGCCCAGTCCGTTGCGCCCCCCGCCGAAAATAACGCTGTGACCACCGTGTCAAAGGGGCTGACGCGATAGAAGCCGGGTTTGAGCACTTCGCCTGTAACCACTACGTCGGGATTCACCGGGGTGATCACCCCAGTGGTGACGATCGGGTCTACAAGGTAGCGGTTGTAGCCCTTTTGGAGGTAGTCGCGCAGTTCAGCAATGGTCAGCCCTTCGGCGTTGATCATGCCGAGCAGGGGAACCGAAATCTGGCCCTGGCCATTGACGATCGTGGAGGTGTTCAGCTCAGGAAAACCCTGGACTTGAATGGCGATCGTGTCGTAGGCCGATAGGCGATAAACACGCCATTCGGCGGGGGGTGCAGTCAGGGACTCGGGCCATTCGGGAATGGGTTGCCCCGGCAGCCACAGGGGGCCGTTGGGAGTGCCCTGACCGGTGGGTGGGACTGGCCCCGGTGCTCCCAGGGGTAACCCTTGGGGAGGGCCCGCCGGATCGATCACCGGTTGCGTTGGCAATGGGCGATCAGCTGGGGCTGGCAAACTGGGGGGTGACGTGGGGCTGGTGCTTTGGGCAATTTGGGCAATCACTGGCAGGGGCCGCCCAAGGCCCAACACCACCAACGGTAGGGCGATCGCGGTGGAATACAGGGCAGTGGAAGCAAAAGCAGCGTTGCGGCGGGCCATGGCAGAAACTAGCGGCGGGGAGCAGGGGAGGGGGTGGCAAGGGGGCCAGTCAACAGGGTTGCTTGGACGGTGGCCGCCAGTTGACTGAGACGACTTTCGTAGGTCGCGTCAAGCTCGTCGAGGGGCTTGTCGGCGGGCAAGAGCAGGCTGGTGGCAACCCAGGGCAAGTGCTGCTGCTGCCACTGGGCGAGGCGATCGCGCCAAAACCACTGGCTCGGTTCTGGATCTCCGCCATTGGGCCAGGCATACCAAGACGCAAGAAAATAGGTTTTGCTGTCCTGAGTCCACAATCGCAACAGCCGCATCCGAAACGGTTGGCCCATCGGCGGTGTCACGGTGATGGTGCGCTCAGAGTCGGTTTGCAAACCATTACCCAGCCAGTTGCCCGAGTCGAGGGCGCTCCACTCCACTTGGGGCCGATCGCGCCCCTGCTTCATCGGCATCACCAACACCACCACCCGATCGCGTTGATCAGGGCGATCGGGTCTGGGCCGTTCGATCGGTTGCCACAGCCAGGTTTCACCACCCAGACTTCGGCGACTGGCGGGGCCGCTTTGCCAACCAGGCAGGGCTAAACCCCGCTGGGGCAGTTGTCGCAGGGTCTTGAGTTGGGCCGGTGCTTGATCCTGTTGCCAGCGCCAGGCCAAGCGACCATAGCCCGGAACCGCAGCGATCGCCATCGATCCCAGTAGGGCTAAGACAGCAATTTTGACCCAAGGCTGAACAGGCAGCCCAGCCCCAGGATCAACGGCTCCATCAGGCAGAACACTGGACTCAGACTCGGGCGGAGGAGAAGCAACCATGGGCGATCGAAACTCAACAGAACAGCTTAATCAGGCTCCCTCATCCCCTTAGTCAGGGGTGTCATCGAGCTTTTCGCGGCGATCGGGTTTGATCCGGGCGATCCAGCCCCGATCCAGCCCCGATCCAGCCCTGATCCCGCAACGACTTCGCAACGACTTCGCAACGACTTCGCACCAGCGGTCTAAGCAGTGCCCCTAGCATAACGGTCGAGTCTGGGCGATCGGCAAGCCAAAACCATCCCCAAAAACAAGCGGGGGCGATCGCTTAGATCACCCCCGTCTTATCAGCCTAAACCGTTGCTTGAGTTAAACCCAGACCCAGCCGGCTTCGCAGTCTTCGGAATTAACCGTTGATTGCAGGTGCTTGCAGAGCCACAGGAGCAGCTTCGCCAGCAGCCAAGTCGAGCGGGAAGTTGTGAGCATTACGCTCGTGCATCAC
>RDXB01000004.1 GCA_004292515.1 Oscillatoriales cyanobacterium | reverse complement strand
ATCATTGCAGTTGCTCTCAAGTTAATGAACCCTAAACATTTAAGAAATTGGTTTGCTAATTGCTGCTACTGTACCTCATAACAGCGGGAACCGCTGTATAAATCAAGTCGGGATAGGGCATTGCCACGACTCGCTTTCGGACACAGAGAGAAGGTAAGACCACTTGTGGCACATCTCCGTGAAGTGTCAAGAATCCCCGTGCGTTCACGCCGGGGAGTATGTCAACAACCGAAGTTTTAACCGGACAAAACTCAAACGGTGTGGTGATAGCGCTTCGGATTAGCGATGCTGCTGGGACACAAACATTAATCGAGCTACAAGCTAGTTGAAACGAACATGAAACAACGAAAACTGGGCAATCAAGGATTAGTAGTCTCAGAGTTAGGACTCGGCTGCATGGGGATGTCCGAGTTCTACGGGCTCGCCGATGAATCAGAATCGATCGCCACCATTCACCGTGCATTAGAGCTAGGCGTGACTTGGCTCGACACCGCTGATATCTACGGTATCGGTAACAATGAAGAATTAGTGGGCAAAGCGATTAAAGACTGTCGCGATCGAGTGATTATCGCTACCAAGTTTGGCAACGTGCGCGGTAGTGACGGCAGCTTTCTAGGTGTCAATGGCAAACCCGAATACGTCCGCTCTTGTTGTGATGCCAGTCTCAAGCGTCTGGGCGTAGACGCGATCGACCTTTACTACCAGCATCGAGTCGATCCCAACACTCCGATCGAAGAAACCGTAGGCGCCATGGCGCAGCTCGTCCAAGCCGGAAAAGTTCGCTACCTCGGCCTTTCCGAAGCCGCCAGCGACACCATCCGCCGCGCCCATGCAGTGCATCCGATTTCCGCACTCCAAACGGAATATTCGCTCTGGAGTCGGGAACCAGAAGCCGAGATTTTGCCCACCTGTCGAGAACTAGGGATTGGGTTTGTGCCTTACAGTCCTCTGGGGCGCGGGTTTCTCACAGGCAAAATCAAGAGCTTCGACACGCTATCTGAAGGAGACTATCGATCGCAACGCTATCCTCGCTTTCAAGGCGACAATCTCCAGCAAAATCTACAACTCGTCGAGCAAATCGAGCAAATGGCCGCCGCTAAGGGCATCAAAGCTGGACAGTTGGCGCTGGCTTGGGTATTAGCCCAGGGCGAAGACATCGTGCCGATTCCAGGCACCAAACGTCGCACCTACTTGGAACAAAACATTGCCGCAGCCGATGTGGCGCTGACTCCAGCAGAACTAGAC
>RDXB01000072.1 GCA_004292515.1 Oscillatoriales cyanobacterium | reverse complement strand
GCGGTGCTTGTAAACCCCAGCGCTGCTTGTCATCACCAATGAACACAGGTGAGAATCGAACAACGATCGCCGCCCCACCCTTGCCGCCATGCTGACCGCCGACCAACAACAAGCCGCCCAAGCCCCCCACAGCGTCGCCGTCCTGGCCGGGGCCGGCACCGGCAAAACCCACATGCTCTCGGCGCGGTATCTCTATCATTTAACCGAGTTTGGCCTGTCGCCCCTCGAACTGGTCGCCGTTACCTTTACCCGCAAGGCCGCCGAAGAGTTGCGATCGCGCATTCGCCAAGACCTCAGCACTCAGCTCCAACAAAATCCGATCGCCTTTCAAACCCTCTTCGATCGCTGGCCCGGTTGTGATGTGTTAGCCGATTTGGAAGCCGCTCCGGTCAGCACCTTCCATGCTTTAGCGGGGCAAATTTGTCGAGAACAATCGCATCATTTGGGCTTGTCACCCAACTTTGTGATTCAAGAAGAATGGGAAGCCATGCTCTGGAAAAAAGAGCAACTAGATTTGCTGATGGATCGGTTGCCCCAGGCGTTTTATGAAAAGATTCCCTACTCGACTTTGCGGCAAGTTCTAGAGCATTTAATTGACGATCGCTACACCGCCAGCCATGCCATTCAAACCAATACCGACTTCCGCAAAACCAAAATCCAACAATGGCGACAGACCGCCCTCAATGACCTCATCAGTTCCGATCGCTGGATGGCCACCAAAGATATTTTGGCAGGCTGTGCAGGCCGTCCCGGGGATGCCGCCGAAGAAAATCGGGTGAAGCTGTTGGAGTTGATGGAACTGATCGAAGCCGATCAAGAGGTTGAACATTGGACATCTTGGGTCAAGGCTATCAGCTTTAAAAGTCGTGGACAAAAGAAAAATTGGCCATCGGCTGAAATTTTGGATGAAGTGCGATCAGCATTAAAAGTGGCGCGATCGCTGATTCAAGATCACTGTGAAGCCGGAACGATTACGACGGTTTGGAATGAAGTTGATGATGCCTTTGAAGCCAAATTGTCGGTGGTCTATGAGGCTTATCAACAGGTGCGATCGAGTCTGGATGAAGCCAAGAAACAAGCTCGATTGATGGACTTTAGCGATCTGGAATGGTATGCCCTCGCAGCCATGAAACTGCCAGAGGTGCAAGCCTATTACCGACGACGATGGCAAGCCTTTTTGGTTGATGAATTTCAGGATACCAACCCTGTCCAAAGCGAGCTACTGACCTATCTGAAACACGATCGCGCCAAAATGACGATCGTGGGCGATGGTAAACAGTCCATTTATCGATTTCGGCGGGCAGAAGTGGGGCTGTTTTACGACTGGTGCAAACGCCTGGAAGCTGAGGGCAATCAGGTGAGTTTGTCCCAAAGTTTTCGCACCCATCAAAATTTGGTGGCGGATTGCAATCAGCTCTGTGAACCGCTGTTGAAAGAACTCCACCAACCCTTGCAAGCCGATCGCACCGAACCGGAGATCGATCGCCCCCTGACCTTGCTGGAAGTGGCCGCCAGTGATCCAGACCAAAACGCCGTGGCCCGGCGGGTGGCCGAAGCCCAAGCGATCGCCCAACGGTTGCGCCATTGGGTAGAAACGGGGGTGCAGGTGTTTGACAAGCCCAGCCGCCAACCGCGCCCGATCGCCTATCGGGACATGGCGATTTTGGGGCGCAGTCACAAGCTGCTGGGGCTGATGGCTCGGGAGCTGACGGCGGCGGGGTTGCCGGTGAACCTCTGTTCGGGGGATTTGTTGGATACGCGGGAAGCCCAAGACGCGGCGGCCCTGTTGCGAGTGCTGGCCGATCGCCAGGACAGCGCCGCTCTGGTGACCTTGTTGCGGAGTCCCTGGTTTGCCGTGAGCGATCGGGCGCTCTGGTCGATTTCCCGCCGGTTTCCGCCGGAACCGACTCCCACCGAGGATGCGCCCGCCCCGGTCAATCGCCGGCCGCCGGACTGGTGGGCCGCTTGGGAGTCGCTGATGGAGGACGATCGGGCCTTGGCCGCCCTGGAGCCGGACGATCGGGCTGGGTTGCAGCGGGCTTGGGACCGGTTGCGGCAATGGCGGGGCGACTGTCGGCGCATGGCCCCGTCGGAGCTGTTGCACCGCGCCGATCGGGCCACGGGCTACAGCGCCACGATCGCCAATTTGCCCGATGGCGATCGGCGGCAACGGGACTGGCGGGACTTTGCAGACTTGATCGCCGGGTTGGAGCGGGGCGCGGGCGACACCTTCGGCACGGTGCGGCGACTGCGACGGATCGAAACGGCCCGCCGCGCCAAACCCGGCACGGTTCAGGATTTCTTTGGGCGATCGCCCCTGGAGGCGGGCGATGCGATCGACCTGATGACGATCCATGCCTCCAAGGGGTTGGAATGGCCCCTGGTGGTGTTGCCGGATTTGTTGACCGAGCGTGAGGGCGGCCGCACCAGTGATTTGCTGTTTAGTGCCGAGCTGGGCGTGGCTTTTCGGTGGCGCGATCCGGTCGATCGCGAGTGGCAAACCCCGGCCCTGCTGAAGTTGTTGCAGTCGGAAAATCGCCGGGCGGAGCGGGACGAGTCGCGGCGGCTGTTTTATGTGGCCCTGACCCGATCGCGCGATCGGCTGTTGTTGAGCGCCAACCTGAGTGCCAAGCAGGCCGAAACGATCGATGACCCCGACGACCCGGAAGAGCCTGCATCAGAACGGTTTCGGGCTTGGGAATTGGTGCGATCGGTGGCTCAAGAACGGGGCTGGCCGATCGATCGAGTGGCGATCAACCCGCTCACCCCAGCCGATCGCCCCGCCGCGCCGATCCCGCCAACGGCCAAACCGGCCTCGGACACTCCCTTGCTGGATTTGCTTTGGGGGCGCGTGTCCTCGGGGCTGGATGAGCTGCCGGTCACGGCCCTCAGTGAATATGCCCGTTGTCCCCGGCGATTTGAGTGGCGAATTGTGGACGATCGCCCGCCCGCTGGCGACAAACCGGCCCGATCGCGCCGGGTGGGAACCTTGGTGCACCGGGCGATCGAGCGGCAGATCACCGACGCGGCGGCCCTCGCGGCCCATGACGACACCCTCGATCCGGAGGCGATCGCTGAAGCCCTGGCCCTGGCCAACCGGGTTTGGACGGAGCCGGCCTATGGGATCCTGCGTGATGATCCCACAGGTCGCTATGAAGTGCCGGTCACTTATGATCTGGTGCTGCCCGATGGTGGGGTGTTGCGGCTAAACGGGATTGCCGATTGGGTCGGGGCGGCGGGGATTGTGGATTTCAAAACCGATCGCGATCGGGTGCCGGAGGAGCATGGCTTGCAACTGTGGGCCTACGCGGCGGCGCTGGGGGGCGATCGGGCGGCGCTGGCCTATTTGCGGCATCCCGACCAGCCCTTGACTTGGTTCGATCGCGACCAACTGGCGGCGCTGGAACCCCAGGCGATCGCGGTGGCCCAGCGGATTCGATCGGGTGATTTTGCCCCCACACCGAGCGATCGGGCTTGTGGCTTTTGTCCCTACCAAGACCTCTGCGATCGGGCGGTGCATCATTAAACAGGTCTTGCACAAGATAGGCCTTACACAAGATAGGCATTACACAAGACAGGCCTTGCACAAGACAGGCCTTACACAAAGCCTCAATCGCTCTCATCCCCCCGCTCCTTTGCCCATTTTGGAAGCAGCCTGTAGGGTGGGCAATGCCCACCGACTAACAGCTTCATGGCACCTGCGATCGGATGTACCAATCGTTTGAGGTAAAGACTGTAGTTGTTTCGCTAATCGTTTAAGGTTGCCGGAGACCAGCGCCAGGACTTGAGTTTATAGCTCACACCCACAAAAGCCGATCGCTCCGGTTGGGGGCGATCGGGAAACCCCATCAAAGGCAAAGCTGTGCCATCTAGCCGATTCGCAAAGTTCTCCGCCTCCAAATGTAAGATCCAGCCCTCAAGCCAGCAATCCACGGGTGCAACGCGATAGCCTGCCAGCGGATCGAAGTTGTAGCCTAGACGCTGGCCGGTGCAGGTGATGTCGCTGGGGCTGCGGTTCAAGCGTTGCAACACGATCGCCACTTCGCTGCTGAGGGCGGAAGACTGATCGATCACAGTTTGCCAGTCGCTGAGAACGGATGAGCCACCCGCTTGAGCCACTTGGTTCACATCCATTGCCGCACAGCGCACGACTCCGATGGCCAGGGCGATGAGGCTCAGGGTCCATTGCATTTGTTTGCTCATGGCGATCGGGCGATCGATCAAAAGATGGGGGCACAGGACAGGGGCGATCGCGTAGTCCTCGTTACCGTTCTAAGCGCTGAGTTGAGATAAAGAGCGGTTCTGTTGTTGATCTTCATGTCGATCGCCCTGTCGCCAGCCCTGCGATCGGCACGCAAGGTTGGTTCCCATTTCAGTGCATCTCGTCACTGCGATCGCCCCGCGCGGCGCGTATGATCCAACCCAGATATGACTCCCTCACTGACCATGGCCAACGAAAGCGAATACATCAGCAAAGCTGAAGCCACCCGCGTGCGCGTTCTGAGCGAAGCCCTGCCCTACATTCAGCAACTAGCGGGTCGCACCGTTGTGGTGAAATACGGCGGGGCTGCCATGAAAGACGACACGCTCAAAGACAAGGTGATTCGCGATGTAGTCTTCATGTCCTGTGTGGGTTTGCGGCCGGTGATCGTACACGGCGGCGGCCCCGAAATTAACAACTGGCTGGGCAAGCTGAACATTGAACCTCAGTTCCGGGACGGGCTGCGTGTCACCGATGCCGACACGATGGACGTGGTGGAGATGGTGTTGGTGGGACGGGTGAACAAAGAGCTGGTGGCGCTGATGAACCAAGCGGGCGGCATGGCGATCGGGCTTTGTGGCAAAGATGGCAACCTGATCACCGCTCGCCAAAAGGGCAATCGCGAAGAAATTGGCTTTGTGGGCGAGGTGAACTCAGTCAATATTGATGTGCTGGAACCCCTACTGGAAAAGGGCTACATCCCGGTGATTTCCAGTGTGGCTGCCGACTCGGATGGCCAGGCCTACAACATCAACGCCGACACGGTGGCCGGAGAGCTGGCCGCAGCTCTGGGGGCCGCCAAGATGATTTTGCTGACAGATACGGCGGGCGTGTTGCGCGACTACAAAGATCCCGCCACCCTGATTCCCAAGGTAGACATCCAAGAGGCACGGGAACTGATTGCCCAGGGAATTGTGGGCGGTGGCATGATTCCGAAGGTGAACTGTTGTGTGCGATCGCTTGCCCAGGGGGTGCGGGCAGCCCACATCATCGATGGGCGGATTCCCCATGCCCTGTTGCTAGAAATTTTCACGGATGCGGGCATCGGCACGATGATCGTGGCTTCAGATTTGTTGAAGTAGGATCGATCGCCCAGCAACTTGGGGGATGATCATGAATCCAACTGGGCGTGGCGTTCGGGCGCGGCATTGGGCCGTTGCGCCGATCGCTGTCCCGGTGCTGATCACGACGACGAGTGAGGATGTGGGCAAATGGTGACTGTGGACAAGACTCTGGGCGTGGCGATCGCTGGGACGGGCTTTGGCCAAAAAATTCATTTGCCGGTGTTGCAACAGCACCATCGCACCCAGCCGATCGCCCTCTATCACCGCGACGCAACCAAGGCCCAGGCGATCGCCCAACAACACCAGATTCCCTACGCCCTCGACAGTTTTGAGGAAATGGTGGCCCTGCCGGAGGTGCAGGCGGTGGCCATTTCTACGCCACCGTTTTTGCACTACAGCATGGCCCAAACGGTGCTGGAGGCGGGCAAGCATTTGTTACTGGAAAAGCCAGTGACCCTGACGGTGCAAGAGGCTGAAGCGTTGCAGGCGATCGCCGATCGCACTGGTTCGATTGTGGCGGTGGATTTTGAATTTCGCACCGTCCCGGCCTGGCAACGAATGGCGGAACTGCTGGCCGAAGGGGGGGTGGGCCAAAAGCGCCTGATCAAAATTGACTGGATGGCATCCAGCCGGGCCGATGCTAGTCGTCCTTGGAATTGGTATGCCCAGCGATCGAGTGGCGGCGGTGCACTCGGGGCGATCGGCTCCCACACCTTCGACTATATCCACTGGCTGTTTGGGCCGGTGCAGCGGGTGTTGGCCAATTTGGTGACTTCGGTGGCCGAGCGCCCCGACCCCAGCAGCGGCGAACTAAAACCCGTGGACTCCGACGATATTTGCCAAATTTTTCTGGAACTGGCGGACGGTACGCCTGTGCAAGTGTGCCTGAGTTCCACCACCTATCAAGGGCGCGGCCATTGGGTGGAGGTCTATGGCGACCAGGGCACGTTGATCCTGGGCAGCAACCACCAAACGGACTATATCCACGGCTTCCAACTCAGCTACGCCCCGGCGGGTCAGCCCTTGCAGCCGGTGGAGATTCCCGATCGCCTGGCCTTTCCCAAGGCCTACGACGATGGGCGGATGGCGGCGGTGTTGCGGATTGTGGATGGTTGGGTGCAGGGGATCGATCGCGGCCAGGCGATCGCCCCATCCCTGAAAGAGGGCATCGCCTCCCAACGGTTGATGGACTTGGCCCACGAGTCGAGCGATCGGGGCGAGTGGGTGACGGTTTCGGCCTAGGCCCTGGCTCCCTGGATGATTGCGGCATTGATCGCCCATGATGGAGGCGATCGGTTTGGGGCTGGGAGGGCGAGATGGATCTCAACCAAGGGTTGACGGGCAAGACACACAAGGCAGCGGTGATTGGGCTGATCGGCCCCACCACCATCGCCATGACGGGACAATCGATCTCGCTGGTGGCGGCCGTCGGTGGCGGGGCGATCGCGCTGGCGGTGTTGGTGTGGCTGCTCTGGCGGCGATCGGCCAATCGCCGTTCCTCATCGTCCCCCAACGGTTCGAGTCGATCGGGCAATGGTTGGCAACAGGCGATCGATGCGTTGCCCCTCACGCCGGATCAGGTGGGTGAGGTGGCTGAGATTGTGGTGAATGAGGCGATCGAGGAGTTGGCCGAGGCGGCTGGCGACCAGGTTCGGGATTGGGTTGAGGAGAAAACCACTGAACCGGAGCCGATCGCGGCGGAGTCGGGCAATTTTGAAACGATCTTTGATGCGGTGGAAGCGGCAATCGAGAGTGGTGGGGTGATCGAATCCGACACTTCTAGTGATTATGCCAGCAGCGATTCCGGCAGTGATTCAGGCTGGAGTTCCAGCGACTATTCCAGCGATAGTTCGAGTGATTATTCCAGCAGTTCCAGTGATTACTCCAGTAGTGATTCCGGCTGGAGTTCTAGTGACAGTTCTAGCGACTATTCCAGCAGCGATTCCAGTAGCGATTCAGGCTGGAGTTCCAGCGATTAATCTAATTTCTTTAATTTTTTCTCGAAGAGCCGTAGCCGTAGGGTAGGGTAGGCAATGCCCACCAAAAACTACCATTCTCAAGCAACGCAATCGCATCTAAAATCAGGAATCAGGGTCTTAAAGTCGATTCCGTCTTTGTGGGAGTGGTGGGCAATGCCCACCCTACTGGCTCTCGAAATTTGTGATGGAAAATTGTGAAAACCAATGACAATTCAAGCCCACAAAAAATGATTTTTGGGTAGGGGCGCAACGCCTTGCGCCCTCCGCAAATGTTGATTCGTTGATGCTCGATCAAAAACCCCCGCGATCGCACTAGTCGATCGCAGGGGTGATTGGTCTGACGAGAAACCGAATCTATTGCTTCGTCAGTTGGGTCAGCACTTGGTTCGATCGCGACACAAAGGACTTCATCCCCTCCGCATCAAAACCCTTTTGGGCCATCAACGCCAAGTCGTAGATGTGATTGCAAAGCATCTTGCCCAGTTCCGAAGCGGGCGATTGGCTGCCATCGGCCAGGGCGATCGAACCGCCACTCACATTCAGCAGGTTTTCCACCAGCGGGTGCGACGAATTCACCAGCAATACATGGGTGTCAGGGAAGCTGGCGGCCTTGCCCTCAAACATCGCCGTCATGTCCTGAATCCGGCGCATCGCTTCCGGCAACAAGACCATCGCGGGCGGCGCAGATTCTTCCGCTTTCAGGGCTTCCACGCGCACCGTGACGCTCGGTTTGCCCAGGGCTTCTTCAAACAGCTTCTTGATTCGATCGCTGCGGGTTTCGTTGGTGTTGGGGTCAACAATTTCCGCCTCTTTCTTAGAGGAATCCAGCAGCGCTTCATCGATTTCCGAATCCACCCGCGAGAACTTCACCTCGGAATATTCCCGCTCCAGGAAACTGACAAAGTGGGTGTCGATAAATGAGTCGAGAAACAACACTTCTAGACCCTGGCTCTTGTGCAATTCCACATAGGTAGCTTGCGAAGCCGGATCGGTGCAATAGAACACGCGGTTTTCGTGTTTTTCCTGGTTCCGCTCCAGGTATTCCTTCAGGGTCGTGTAGTAGAACCCGTTGGCATCCTTGGCTTCTTGGGTGTCGGCGGGGTTCGACCAAGCATCACCCTCTTCCGTTTGTACTTCCACCTGCACCGCGTCACTGCTGCTGCCCAGTTCTGCCGTGGTGCGATAGATCAAAATCTCTTCCACTTGCTTCTTGAACTTGTCATCGTTCAAGGAACCAAACTTAACAAACGTGCCCAGATCTTGCCAGCAACGAATGTATTCGGGCTTGTCGCTGCGGTAGAGATCCTTCAGTTGATCGCCGACTTTCTTGGCGATGTAGTTGGCAATTTGGCGAACGGTGCGATCGGCTTGCAAATAGCTGCGCGACACGTTCAAGGGAATGTCGGTGCTGTCGATTACGCCGCGCAGGGGCAACAGGAATTTGGGGATAACTTCTTCGCAGTTATCGCTGACAAACACCTGATTGCAGAATAGTTTGATGTCGCCCTTGGTGGGGTCAACGTCCGGCTTCAGTTTCGGAAAATAGAGAATCCCGTTAATCACAAAGGGATAGTCGGTGTTCAGATGAATCCACAACAGCGGCTCATCTTGGAAGGGATAGAGGTAGCGATAAAACTCTAGGTAGTCTTCCTTGGTCAGGTTGCTGGGCGACTCTTTCCAAGGGGCTTTTTGGCGGTTGATTTGCTCCCCGTTCAGCTCGATCGGGTAGGGCATGAAGTCGCAGAACTTCTTCACCAAACCGCGAATTCGTGCTTCTTCTAAATACTCGGCTTCTTCATCGAGCAGAGTGAGGGTAATCGTTGTGCCGCGATCGGTGCGATCGCTCGTGTCGATTTCAAATTCTGTGGAACCGTCGCAAGTCCAGTGAACGGCCTGTGCGCCCTCTTGGTAGGACAGGGTATCGATCGCCACGGTGCTGGAGACCATGAACGCCGAATAGAAACCCAAGCCAAAGTGACCGATGATGTTCTGATCAGAATTCTTGAATTTCTCAACGAATTCTTCAGCGCTGGAGAAGGCAACTTGGTTGATATATTTCTCGATTTCCTCGGCGGTCATGCCGATGCCGGTGTCGGTAATCGAGAGTGTTTTGTTGTCTTTGTCAATTGCGATCGTGATTTTTGGGTTGCCCACATCGGCGCTGGTTTCGCCCATCATGGCGATCGCCCGCAGCTTAGAAATCGCATCGACGGCGTTGGAAATCAACTCCCGCAGAAAGATTTCATGCTCCGAGTAGAGCCACTTTTTGATAATCGGAAAAATATTTTCGGTGTGAACCGTGATATTGCCTTTCTTTAGCACGCTGCTCATAGGAAACGGCTGGTTGGTGTAGAGAATTGGGACGGCCCTAGGCTAGCGCGATCGCCCCGTGATCTGAAATTTCGGATTTCCCTACCCATGATGTTTGGTTGGGTTGGGGGCTGAATGGGCGATTAGACCTCTTGCATTCATCTCGACCCTCACCCCAAGTCTTGCCTCCAAGTGCCGCCTCCAAGTCTTGCCTCCAAGTCTTGCCTCCAAGTCTTGCCTCCAAGTCAAACGATGGGCAGCGCTGACGGGACTAGCGATCGATCAAGCCGATCGCGCCGCCGACCTCTCCAACCACCCCCTTATCCAATTCCTCCTGCAAGAACTCACCCCCCCGCCCGAACCGTAGGGGCGCATCGCCATGCGCTCTCCGATACGCAAGATCTCTGCAAACCAATTGGTTTCAACCGATCGACCCGGTTGGAGGGCGTACGGCGGTATGCCCCTACCCGATCGCCCATTAACCAGCTCCATGCCCGATCGCGCCGCCCCCCAAGTCACCTAACCCGTCTACCATGGTTGATTCCTGCTCAACGCGCTCCGATCACCCATGACAGCCTTTAACCCTTTCAGTGGCACGCTGGTCAACATCGCCACAATCCTCGCCGGTAGCGGCTTGGGCCTGCTGCTGCGAAACCATTGGTCGAAAGCGATGCTGCAAATTGTCACCCAAGGCGTGGCGCTGATTGTGCTGGTGGTGGGGATGCAAATGGCCCAAAGCCTCAGCCGTTTGCAGGGGATTGCGATCGATGGGGTGGTGCTGGGGTTGGTGTCGCTGGTGGCCGGTGGCTTGCTGGGCGAGTGGCTGGCGATCGAGGATCGCTTGCAATCCTTGGGCAATTGGCTCAAGGCCCGGGTGCGCGGCGATGGGCAATTTACCGAAGGCTTTGTGGCCGCCAGTTTGCTGTTTTGTGTGGGGCCGATGGCGCTGGTTGGTTGCCTGAACAATGGCCTGACTGGGGACGATCGGATTTTGGTCTTGAAAGCCACGATGGACGGCTTGGCGGCGATCGCCTTGGCCGGCAGCTCGGGGTTGGGCGTGGCCTTTTCGGTGCTGCCCTTAGGGGCTTATCAAGGGAGCCTATCCCTGGCGGCCGGCTTCCTGGCACAGGTGATCCCTAGCCCGGCCACCGATCCACAGGTCTTGGCTCTGACCGGCGTTGGGGGGCTGGCGATCATGGCGATTGGCCTGAATTTGTTGGAGGTGACGCGGATTCGGGTTGGATCGTTTTTGCCAGCCCTGGCGATCGCCCCCTTGTTCTATGCGATCGCCCGGGCCGTCAGTCCCAGTTAACTGTTGATTAGCCCCAGCCTAGTTAACCCCAACCTAGTTACAGCCTGTAGGGCGGGCAATGCCCACCGACTAACAGCCTCACAGCATCGGCGAGCTGATGTACCAATCATTATCCGGGGAGGTAAAGGCTGTAACCCCAACCTAGCTAACCCCAATCCTAAATTCGTCAGGCTTGGTCGATTGGGTCGGGGCGCTCCGCAACATAGTGAAGTGCGCGGTTAATGGTTTCAATCAAGGTACGGTTGGTAGCTGGGGTTTTGGTTTTGGGTTCATCCCCTTGACCGTTATTTTCGGGAGATTGGCGCTCAGAATTAGCTGCGTTGGGTTCTAATTCCGGGGAGCAATCCACCGCGTGGGGGAGGAGCGCATGGGCATCCCTCTCAAGCTCCGGCCCGATTTCTGGCGCGATTTCTGGCCCGATCTCCGGCCCGATCTCCGGCCCGATTTCTGGGGCTGCCCCACCCTGGGCGGCTCGATCGCTGGTTGAGGCACTGTGCGCGGGTTGGGAGGGGCCGTGAGCGTGAACCAAGGTCAAGTGGGGTTTGGGGCGTGGGGGTTGCAACCGTTGCTGCCAAGCCACCATCCAGTTTTCGAGGGTCGCCGGGGCCGTGGGTGGCGAGTAGAAAAAGCCTTGCACCGCGTCGCAGCCCATTTGTTGCAACAGATGGATGCTGGCGATCGTTTCTACGCCTTCAGCGGTGGTTTGCAGGCCCAACTGAGAGCCTAGATGGACAATGGCGGCCACAATGGTGCGGGCGCGTTCTTGGCGATCGAAACTGTGAATAAAAGAGCGATCGATTTTGAGGCCAAAGAGGGGCAGTTGATGCAAATAGCTCAGGGACGAATAGCCCGTGCCAAAGTCATCAATCATCCACCGCACCCCCAAAATGGCTAGGCGATCGAGGGTCGATCGCAGCTCCGGTGACAGGTTCAGCAACAGGCTCTCGGTAATTTCCAGCGCTAGCAAGGAGGCGGGCAAGCCAGTTTCTTGCAAAATCTCCTCAACCCGCGCCACGAAATTGGGAACCGATAGCTGTCGAATGGAGCAGTTGACGGCCATGACAGTATCGGCACACCAATCGTAGCGATCGCGCCAACTTTGCAACTGTTGGCAGGCTTCCCGTAGGGCCCACCACCCCAGCTCGATGATGATGCCGGTTTCTTCAGCGATCGGCACAAACTCCGATGGCGACACGGAACCCCGCTGGGGATGGTGCCAGCGCATCAGCGCCTCAAAACCGCGAATTTGCTGGTTGCTCAACACCAAAATGGGTTGATAGTGCAACAGCAACTCACCGCGAGCTAAGGCCCGCTGCAAGTCCGAAGCCAACTGGAAATGGGCCACCACTTGGGCATGCATATTGGGGCTAAACCACACGTAGGCACATTTGCCGCGTTGCTTGGCTGCATAGAGGGCAATTTCAGCCTGACGCAGCAGCGCTTCTGGCTCAAAGTTGGGATCAATTTGGGTGATGCCGATGCTGGCTCGTGTGAAGGCTTCTACCCCGCCCAGGTTAAAAGGCTGGCTGAGGGTGGCTTGCAACCGCGTGGCACAGGCTTTGCCACCATCACCGGGCGGGACGGTGGGCAGCAAAATGGCGAATTCATCGCCCCCAAAGTGGCCGAGCAGTTGGTCTGGCGAGAGTTGTGCTTGGAGTTGTTCTGCCACCAGTTGCAACAACTGGTCTCCGGCCCAATGGCCCAGGGAG
This sequence comes from Oscillatoriales cyanobacterium, assembly GCA_004292515.1. Taxonomy (GTDB): domain Bacteria; phylum Cyanobacteriota; class Cyanobacteriia; order CACIAM-69d; family CACIAM-69d; genus CACIAM-69d. Next base: position 11,994 of record RDXB01000072.1, on the reverse strand, counting down.
TCGTTGATCCACTTGAAGTCGTCGAGATCTAGAAAGAGAATTGCGCCCTGGAAATGGCTGCTATCAGCGTGTAGGGTCAGGCAGTCGGTGATTGCTTGCAGAAAACTGTGCCGATTGGGTAAGCCGGTGAGGGGATCATGACCCGCTTGGTAAGCCAGGGTTTGAAATGATTGGGCTAATTGCTCGATCGTGCGGTTGAAGGTGGCCGTGAGGCGATCGAGTTCGCGGATGGGCGATCGGGGAACGCGATTGTGCCAGTTGCCCGCCGCAACGGACTCGGCGGCCTGAACCAGCCGCTGAATCGGTCGGGAGAGGCGGCGCACAATCCACCCACCGCCCGCAATCACTCCTACCAACATGAAGCCCCCCACTCCCAAAATGGCCCGCAACTGAGATTGGCTAAAGTACTGCAAGTCGCGCTCGGGAATGAGCACCACTAACTGCCAATCAAGTCCCGGCTGGCGGATGTCGGTGACTTGCCCGAGGTAGCTGCCCTGATCGGTGGCAACCACGAATTCTTGCTGAGGTTGTGCAGGGGTGTCCCAGTTTGGAGGGAATGACCCCCTGGCGATCGGCGCGTTCGAGGTGGGTCGGTTGACCGGTGGCGATCGGCGCAGGTAGTGCGCGGCGGCCCGAATGGCCGGGTTGGTTGCTTCTTCGGCCCTCAGCCGGTTGAGTGCGCCCTTGGGCCCTTGGGCCTGGCGAAACAGGGATTGCTGTGCGGAAGTGGCAATCAAATGGCCATTGCGCTCCATCACAAAGGCTAAACCCGATCGCCCGATCGGCAACTGCGTCAAAAACTGGCTCAAGGCCAAGAGGTACAAGCGCGACGTAACGACTCCCACCACTTGACCTTGGCGATCGCGCAGGGGTTGGCTGATGGGCAAGGCCAGCACTTGGGGATTCACATGCAGGGGAAACACCGGATTCCAGGTCAAGGTTCCCGCTGCCAAGGCGCTGCGATACCAAGGGCGCGATCGGGGGTCAAAAGCGTTGCGGGGCGCTTGGTTCAGGGGGGTGCGTTGGGCCGTTTTGGGATCTAACCAGAATCCCTGCATCCGGCCAGCGGTGGTTTTGGGGTCTACGATTTGCAGGTGACGTGATTGGAGGTCGGGGGACAGTTCCACCGCCGTAAACTCTCCGTTGCGATCGCCGTAGGCCAGGTTATCCACCGCGCCATTCATCGCCGTGAAGTAATCAATTAGCCGGCGTTCGCGATCACGGCGATCGCGCCAATTCACCCGCCCCGTCTGGCTATCCATCGCCATCAGTTGCACCACATGACGCGGGGCGCTCAGGCGATAGGTCAGATATTCACTGATGCGCAGGCTGGTTTCCTGGCGCAGTTGATGTCCCATCGTTGCGGCGGTTTGCCGGTGGTGATACCAGGACAGCCAACTGATCGCCCCGATCGCCCCCAACACTTGGGCCGCCACCGGCAACACCAACCACCAATGAAGGGCAATCGATCGATAGGAAGATTGCGCTTGAGACTGCTGATCAGACGTTCTATTAGAGGTTATTTCACTCACCGATCGGTTCAATCCCCGTTCGCTACAAACACCTCAAGCCATTCACGATCGCCGGAATGGAGCCGTGGCAGTTCACCACACCCACCCAGCCCACCCAAACACCCAACCCCATCACATCCCAGCGCTTGCAGGCATCGTGTTTTCAGGCATCGTGTTTGCAGGCATCGCGCTCGCAAGCATCACGTGAAAAAAACACTCGGTAACTTTTGTCACCTTCCATTGTGTTGCATCACCTTTCATTGTGTTGATTTCATAGGTTTTTTACCACCATTCATGGGTTCACCACGATCCATCGGTTGACCAAGTTCCATGGTGTTCGTGTCTGAAATGCCTGTTTCCACAGGAGCCGGGTTGATTACCAAAAATACTCGTGAGCCTGATGCTGCCGTGGGCTGGTTGGAGCGCTGCACAACCTAACTCAATCCCTGTAATCCTTGCTGCTGCTTGGTTATAAGCCTCAAATTAACCTACGATCATGATCTATAGTCAGTCAATCAGTTCAGGCATTATGCATTCTTAAAACAGCCCAAATATCCCCAGATTTGTAGCGGTTGGATTTGTTGGCAATTGGATTCATGGGCGGTTAGATGGCGATCGGTGAGTATGGTCAATGAGTTAGTGGATCGCGGAGCTGCTTCACCGTTGATTGTCCGCGCCATAACGAACCAACCAAAATGGAATTGACTTGATCGTGACAGCTCAGTGCCGACTACTTGCTGTTTAGGACTACTGCAACATTACCCAACTTATGCAGTCCCTCATGTCATCCCTTCAAGGGTTGTTGATTGTGGTTGTTGGCTGGTGGGCCAGATCCCAGCGATCGACTGGGTGCAGCGATCGAGTGAATTGATCACCGACTACACCGCAGTAGCCGGCCACCATGGAGCGCTGGGAATTTGTTATGGATTGCTGGATGGATTGCCGGGGATTTCTGGGGATTGGGGATTGGGGATTGGGGATTGGGGATTGGGCGATCGCCCTGAGGGGGATCGATCGCTAGTAAGCACCAGGTGGTTTCACACAAGCATCACTGGTTCGCTGCGACGGGCGATCGCCCCCTGAACCCGCAACTGCCGATCCCACCATGTTCAACGCCGCCTTGGGGTAGGCAATGCGCTTGTGGTTGAACTGTTGCCACACGGCCACAAACACTTCGGCAATCCGGTGCAGCTCATCATTGGTCAGGCCCGATCGCGCCAATTGGTCATCTTGCAAGCGGGCGCGTAAAATCCGCTTCACCAGGGTCAAGGCCGCTTCGTAGGTGGCGTTTTCCAGCGATCGCAAGGCTGCTTCACAGGAGTCCGCTAACATCACAATGCCCGTTTCCCGCGACTGGGGAATGGGGCCGGGATAGCGAAAATCCGCCTCTTGGATCGGTCGATCGTCGAGATCACAGGTCAGGCGATCGGCTTGGGAACCTGCCAGGGCGCGATCGGTCTGTGCTAGCTGTTCCTCTCGTTCCTGCTTGGCTTGGTAGTAAAAATAGGCAATCAGCATCGTGCCTTGGTGCTCGGGAATAAAGGCTTGCACCGCCTTGGGCAGTCGCGCCCGCCGAGCCATCACCAGGCCTTCGCTCACATGCTTTTTCACAATGTCGGCACTCAGCCATGGATCGGCTAACTGGTCGTGAAGGTTGGGGCCACCCATTTGGTTTTCGATGAACCCTTGGGGGCGATGGAGCTTGCCAATGTCGTGGTAGAGCGTGCCAGCCCGCACTAGCTCCACGTTGCAACCCACGGCGCGGGCAGCGGCCTCGGCCAAGCTGGCCACAAACAGGGTGTGCTGAAACGTGCCGGGGGCCTCGGCGGCCAAGCGCTTCAGCAGGGGGCGGTTGGGGTTGGCGAGTTCCACCAGTCGAATGGGCGTAACCAAATCGAACAGGTGCTCTAGGTAAGGACTAACCCCGATCGCCACGATCGCCCACAACAGCCCCGACAGCCCACAGAGTGCTGCCACTCCCAACACCGCCAGCCATACGGATTCGGCCGCTGCACTGGCAATGAGGTTAGTGATGAGGTAGCAACCCCCCTGGGCGATCGCCACGCCACCCCCCAACAGGGCCAACTCCTCACGCGATCGCGCCCGGCCGGACCAGGCCGCTGCCACTAGTCCCCCCACGGCACTAATCAAAATTTCTGACCCACTGCTGGCCGTGCCTAAGGGCAACAACAGCCCCAAGAGACCCACCAATGACATACCGATCAATGACCCGTAGAAGCTACCCGCCAACAATCCCACGGCCGAGAGGTTGGCAATCATGCTGGGGCTGACCCAGGGCCAAGCCATGGCCGCATTTAGCAGCAGAGGGGTGCTGACCGCCAGCAACAGCAACAACAGCCCATCTCGCAGCCGCAGCCGCTGATAAAACCGCCGTTCAATTTGCCAAAACATTGCTACGGCTAAGGCCACCCAGCCGCCAATGCGCCAAATTGCTGCCCAGTTGGCGTTGCGATAGCTGAGATCATAGCGATCGAGTAGGGCAAACTGGCCGGCATCAATCCGTTCCCCTTGGCGCACAATCGGCTCACCGGCCCGGCGCGAGACAATCGATTCAGGAACGCTTTCAGCCGCTTGTTCAGCGAGCATCCGGGTGCGATCGAGATCGTCAACCAGCGTTGGTCGATCCATCACCCTCAGCAGCAATTGGTTGGCCAATGCGCGCCCCGCCAAGGGCACGGCCAAATCCACATGCAAATCGACAATCTGGGCGATCACATCGGGTTGCAACCCCGGCGGCAAGCCATGGATCAAAATGCGATCGATCGCCTGGAGGGTGGTGACTTTGGTTAAGCGCCACGTGGCCTCATCCAGCAAGAACAAATCAACGGTGTAGTCTTGGGGGCCAATGTCCTGCATGAGGGCGCGGGCGGTTTCGTAGCGATCGCGCGCCGCTTCAATTTTCGTCAGCACCTGAACCAAGGCCGCATTGCCCTCCCGCGATCGATAGGCAAAGAGAGCTTCTGACACCCACTTTTGGGCCAAAAATGCCGCGTCATTGCTCGACTTGAAGGCCACTGGCGCGGGCTTAGTCGCAGTAGTCGTCGATCGAGGGGTAATCGATCGAAGGGCAACCGATCGAGGGGTAGTTGATTGAGGGGTAGTTGATTGAGGGGTAATCGATCGACCTGAGGCAGTCTCCGCCGCTGGATTGGGCTGCATATCCGCTCCCAACTGCCGCAACACCTTTTCCCAACTGAGGTCGTCAAGGGTGCGGGCCGTTTGCTGGAGATCCACAGGTAGGATGCGGCGATCGAGGTAGGGAAACAAGCCGGCCACCTGCCGTAACTCGTCACCCCGCTCTAGGCGGCGTTGCAACTCCGCCGTCACCTGTTGGCTGGCGGTGCGATCGATTTTTAAGGCCGGTGCAATGCCCGTGCGTGCCGCCTCTCGACGACTACGGGTGGTGAGTTGATCCACCACCTGGGCATCGTAGGGAGCAATCAGGTCTTGAGGGGCGATCGTCCCAATGCCATATCGGGGCTGATTAAGCCAGGGCTGGCCGATGGCCGCCGTCAACACCACAACGGCCACCAGGGATGTCAGAAAGGTCTTGAGACGCTGACTCGGGGACTTTTTGCGATTGGCACAGGGCTGGCCATTGGCCTGGCAGCAGAGCTGTTCAAGGTTGCGACAGAGAACACCCGTCAGCCGCTTGCGACCGATCGCCCAATAGCGACTGATGCGCCTGAATCCCAGCCAGTTGCGTCGCCAGCGCTGGCTCGATCGCTCAGTCACCCTAGCCCTGGGCGATCGCAGCTCTTGCCGGGGTGGCGGTTCTAGTCGTGTTGCAGGATCATCCACCGCAGAGTCCGATCCCAAGTCCTCAGCACCCGAGTCGCGATCGCTGGGTTCGCGATCCAGTCGGGGCAAAAATTCTGACGCTTTCATTGCGTCCCTAGCGTGCGAAATAAGTCGCGCTGACAAAGGTTTGCTTCCACACTGTTCACACCCGTGATTAATCTTTAGATTGATTGCTGAAGATTGAAGATCGATCGCTGAAGGTTAGATCGCTAGCTTTTGAACAGCTAAGAGGATGTCTGAGAAGTATCTTGTGGCCCGGGCCAAGCACCAATAGTCGTGGGGGGCAGGATACTCAAGCTCCTTGTCTACGTCGATCACCGAGGCATACAGAGTATCAATTTTGGCTTTTCAGACATCCTCTCAGACATCCCCCAAGCGGTATTCAAGACATTGACTCAATTGAACTAAGCATCATTTGCAAAGAATCGTTAAAGTCTGTATTCCTCAAGCAAGTTTTCCCGAAGCATTTCCTCAGAACATTTCTCCAAAGCATTTTCTCAGAACATGTTCTCGAAGCATGTCAATGAACCCCATCCCAGAACCAAACCCCTCAAGCCAGTCGTTGATAACTTAACGAAGTTCGATCGAGTAATGCAATCATCGCTCCATTTCCCGAATGTGATCGATCTTGGATTGATCGATCTTGGATTGATCAGGCATGGGTTGATCAGGCATGGGTTGATGGAAATAGACCTCTAGCGGTTCAGGGGCTTTGGCGATCGGTCATCTCCGGCTGTGCTTGGATCCTAGGGTGGTTTCTGAAGCTTATCACCCACCCCAATTCTCCGGTTTGATCACGGTCAGCTATCCTCGATCGCCCATCATCGCTTCTGGATTTTCCAGTTCCCCGAGCTTGATCCCCGCCGCGCCTGCCTCGTAGCACCCTAGGGATTTGACCGTGGTGCCGACCCGTGAGTTTTGTCGATCGCCACCCATGCTGTGATGTTCGGCCGGGGGCTGAGATCACCAAATTTTGGCAACATCTAGACCCCCATCCCAGCCAGTCAAGGGCGATCGCCTCCAGAACGACCTTGATTCAGTGGAACCACTGAGGTTCAATTGTGATCCCTCCCCCGATTGGGTGAGATTAGCGGTGATCCCAGGGCGATCGCTTCGCCCATTGCAGCGGTAGAGAAATGGCTGAGATGACTCAGATTTGGCGAAATTGTGCCTAAATTATCTGGTTTTTGCGATCAAGATGGTCAAACAGCAGGGATTCGTATCTACCACAGCCCCTTACCATCCTCCCGAACTGATCGCTGGAGTGACCTAAAAACGGGTACAAGCCCCGCTCTTTATAGGACGGCTTTTTCGATTAGCACCATTATATAATGTTAGTTATAAAAGCACAACTTCGCTATTGAATCCATCCCAATCGCCCGCAAAGATTGATGCTGATGAAGACATTTAGTTGCGCTCTTGTTGTCTACAACGATGCAATTCATTTGCGTCAAGAACTCTGCGAGTAGGGGAATAAAATAAACGACACCGAACTACAAAAGCGAGTAATCACCAGAGCTAATTTAATGATTGAACGCGCGTGGCTATCGAAAGTTATATCCATACCGTTAGTGCAATCACTGCAAGATGTTCACCTGGCTTTTCGTCATTTCTTCAAAAGTTTGAAAGGTACACGAAAGGAGCATCAGGCTGGATTTCCGAAGTTCAAAAAGAAGCAATCAGCTCAATCTATTCACTTCACAAATAATGTCAAGCCCAATTCGGTTTACCTAGCCAAAATCAGTTGTGTGCGAGTGAAATGGTCTTGGGATCTGCCATCCCATCCATCGTCAGTCACGATCATCAAAGATGCAGCGAATCGCTATTTTGCATCATTCGTATGCGAAGTTGATCCAGTCACCCTAAAGGCAATTAACGATGGCGTTGGCATCGATCTAGGACTGACCACATTTGCCACCCTGTCTACGGGTGAAAAGGTGCTGAGTCCCAAGCCGCTGGCTAAATTCCTTAAGCGGTTGCGACGCGCCCAAAAGCGATTAGACCTCTTGCGTGAATCGGCCAGCAGCCCCTCATCCCCCAACCCCTGCTCCCAAGATGGGCGAAGGGGAGCCAGAACTTGAGGTTTTCAGCGATCTCGTTTCGGATCTACAAGTCCCTCGACCGACTTGGGAGAGGGATTTAGGGTGAAGGTCTTGATTGATGCAAGAGGATTTGAACGTGTTAGGGATGGTTAAAAACCGCAAGCTATCACGGGTGATTAGTGATGCGGGCTGGTACAGTTTTCGGCAAATGCTTGAAGGAAAATCAACTCGCTATGGGCGGGATTTTTAAGTCCGGGATTTTTAAGTCCGGGATTTTTAAGTCATTGTTGGGGTGGACTAATGGCAAGGTGTATCCCCACGGCCCTCGCCTGTTGAGAGCCTATGGCCGGCCGTCGCCCAGCCCAGCCGCCGGCCAGGGCCGCTGCTGCTGCTATGGCCCGATCGCCCAGCACGCTTGGAATTGCTGCCCCGATCGCCGCTGGAATTGCCGCCACTCCACCCAAAGCGCCCACCAACAAACCCGCCCACAGGGCCGCACTGGGCGATCGCTGCCGCCCATAGCTCACGGCGGCCGACCACCGGCCACCGCCTGCGATCGCCCCTTGCAGCGCCACTATGGGGGCAAGACCCTCGGCTCTAGCGCCTGGGGAAATTGCGCCCCCGATCGCGCCACTCAGGGGCCAATCACCCCAACTCGTGGGCAAGGGTTTGGCCCAAACAGCGGCGATCGAGTTAGGGTCAGCCACCAGCGATCGGGCTACGGCCAGGGCTCCCAAGGCCAATGGCTCCGTCAAGGTCAATCCCTGTTCCTGAAGCAAGACCGCCAACTCAGCGGGGCGATCGAACCAGCGCAACAGGGCCGGCAACAGGGCGATCGCCTGACGCTCGGCTCCCCAAGTGGCCAGGTCAGCCCAAGACACCGGCAACGCCACCTGCGCGATCGCCTGGCTCTGACCCAACCCCTCCGCCAAATTCAGGGCCAGGTCGGCCGCTGCGTCCAAGTTGTGGCGATCGCGCTCCGACAGGCGATCGAACCCATACAACACCGCCAACAACCCGAGCAGCGCCCCTTCAAAGCGGCTGTGTAATCCCACTGGCAATGCGATCGCCCGTTGTGCCTGTGCCATCCCCATTCCTCGGTCTTCCCTCATCACCATTCCCTCATCATCACAGTGTTGGGGCTTGCCAGTGTTGGGGCTTGCCAGTGTTGGGGTTAATCAACGGCTTGTTTGACTCCGCCACCATCACCAAGGCTCCACTTTAGGATGGATCACAGATGTGTCCTGACAGCCTTTACCCCACCGTTTGACCGCCGATGACCACCGATCGCCCCTGCCAGCCTCAATCCCTCTTGATTCTCCTCGTCACCGCGATCGGTTGGGGAATCTTTAGCCCGATCGCCCCCGCCCTGGCCCAGCCCTGCAACCGACCCGATCGCCCCGACCTCAGCCCCGGCGACAACGGCAACGACGTGCGCCGCCTCCAAAGCATCCTGCTGCTGCTGGGTTTCTACCAAGGCCCGATCGATGGTAGCTACAGCACCGACCTCGCCAACGCCGTGCAATCGTTCCAAGAAGCCACCAGCCTCGACCCCAGCGGCCAAGTCAACACCGAAACCTGGAACAAACTCTTGCCCAACAGTGCTTGCCCCAATCGCCCTCCCGATCGCTAGCCTGATCGCTAAGAAGATATCTGAACAGCCAAAATTGCTCGGCTGTCCGCCCCGGAGATCGACGCAGACAAGGGGCTTGAGCATCCTGCCCCCACGACGATTGGTGCTTGGCCCTTGCCAAAAGATATTTTTTAAGCGCCCTCATAAGCCGAACCCATGCTGCGATCGCAATTGATCCGCCGTTTTTAGCAACAGCAATCGATCAGCAAAACGGCTAGCAAAATATCAACAACCTTGCCCAAAATGCAACGGAACTTTAAAGAAATTAAAGTGCTTTGTAACCAAAGTATTAAGCGATCGCCACGGGATCGATCCCATTGCTTACACTGTCAGCAGTGAAGGCTAAAACCATCACCAATCAACGCTTTTATCGACGTTTCATCACCGCAGTGCCAAGTCGCGATCGCACCGCGAGACGCAAGACTTATGAACTTTCCCTGGCTGACGACCTCCATTCTCCTCCCCATCGTCGCCGCCCTGATCGTGCCCCTGTTGCCCGACAAAGACGGCAAAACCGTGCGCTGGTTTGCGTTGGGAGTAGGACTCATTGACTTCATCTTATTGGTGTATGCCTTTTGCACCCAGTACGACTTTGGCAACCCCGAACTGCAACTGGTCGAAAGCTACACCTGGGTTCCCGAACTGGGGCTGAAATGGTCAGTGGGCGCAGACGGCCTCTCCATGCCCCTGATTTTGATGACGGGCTTCATCACCACCTTGGCCGTCCTGGCCTCCTGGCCCGTCACCCTCAAACCCAAACTGTTCTACTTCCTGCTGTTGGCCATGTACGGCGGTCAAATCGCCGTCTTTGCCGTGCAGGATCTGCTGTTGTTCTTCTTGGTTTGGGAACTAGAGCTGATTCCGGTTTACCTGCTGCTGTCGATTTGGGGCGGCAAAAAACGCCTCTACGCCGCCACGAAGTTCATTCTCTACACCGCCGGCGGATCGCTGTTTATTTTGGTTGCCGCCCTGGCGATGGCCTTCTACGGCGATACCGTCACCTTTGATATGCGCGAGCTGGCCGCCAAAAACTATGGCCACACGCTGCAATTACTGCTCTACGGCGGGTTTTTCATTGCTTACGCCGTCAAGCTGCCGATTTTCCCATTGCATACCTGGCTGCCCGATGCCCACGGGGAAGCCACCGCGCCGGTTCACATGCTGCTAGCGGGCATCCTGCTGAAAATGGGCGGCTATGCCCTCGTGCGGATGAATGCCGGGATGCTGCCGGAAGCCCACGCCACCTTTGCGCCCGTGCTGGTGATTTTGGGGGTGGTGAACATTGTCTATGCGGCGCTCACCTCCTTTGCCCAACGGAACCTGAAACGCAAAATTGCCTATTCCTCGATTTCCCACATGGGCTTCGTGCTGATTGGGCTGGGTTCCTTCACGGACTTGGGCATGAGCGGCGCGATGATGCAAATGGTGTCCCACGGGTTGATTGGGGCCAGCCTGTTCTTCTTGGTGGGGGCCACCTACGATCGCACCCACACCCTGATGTTGGACGAAATGGGCGGTGTGGGCCAAAAGATGCCCAAGATTTTCTCGATGTTCACAGCTTGCTCGCTGGCCTCGCTGGCTTTGCCGGGGATGAGCGGCTTTGTGGCGGAACTGACGGTATTCCTGGGCTTTGCGAACAGTGATGCCTATTCGCTGCCCTTTAAGGTGATCGTGGTCTTTTTGGCGGCAGTCGGGGTGATTCTCACGCCGGTTTACCTGCTGTCGATGCTGCGAGAAATCTTCTACGGCCCGGAAAATCAGGAATTGGTGTCCCACGAGGCGCTGATCGACGCGGAGCCACGCGAGGTGTTCATTATTGCCTGTCTGCTGATTCCGATTGTGGGAATTGGTTTCTATCCCAAGCTGTTGACCCAGATCTATGACTCAACGACGGTGCAGCTCACGGCGCGCCTGCGGGATGCGGTGCCCACCTTGGCCGGTCGGGAAACGAAGCCGATCGGGCTGATGCCGAGTGCAAAACCCTTGGTGGCTCCGGCGATCGCCATGGAGTCTTAGGGAGACGGAGCGATCGCATCGATTCCCTGACCACCCCCAATGGGTTTGGATCAATCAAAGCTGGGCTGCTTGTGGCGGCCCAGTTTTTTATGGGCTGTTTGATTGGTTTGATCGGCTGGCTACCGGTTGCTCACGATTCAGCCGATTCAGTAAGGGTTAACGACAACTCATAAACCGATCGCTTTGGCCAACCAAACCGGGTAGCCACCTCGCGACTGGCCGCTGATCGACTCAGGCCCCGGGCGATCGACTCCTGCAAGGCCGCGATGATCTCCGTTTCCGTGGCGGCCGCATCAGTCGCCATTGCCCCACCCAAAATCAGCACAAATTCGCCCTTGATCGGACAAGCGGGGTTGTCGTCCGTCCAGGTGGCGATCGCCTCGGCCAACGTGCCTCGCCAAAATTGCTCATAGCGTTTGGTCAGTTCACGGGCGATCGTGATTGGGCGATCAATCCCGCATTGCTGGGCCAAGTCCCGCAAGGTTTCGCGCAATCGGTGGGGCGCTTCATAGAGCAGGGCCGTGCGCGGTTCCTGGGCCAAAGTCGCTAGCCGATCGCGCCGTTCCCGACCCTTAGCAGGCAAAAAACCCTCAAAACAAAAGCGATCGCTCGGCAAACCCGATCCAATCAACCCGGCGATCGCCGCGCAGGCCCCCGGAACCGGCACGATCGGCAAGCCCGCCGCCCCACAGGCCGCCACCAAGGGCACACCGGGATCGGAAATGGCCGGCGTGCCCGCATCACTGACCAGGGCGATCGATTGGCCCTGTTGCAGCCGCGCCACAATTTCGGGAATGCGCTTGTGTTGGTTGTGCTCGTGGTAGCTCAGTTGGGGCGTGGTGATTTGGAAGTGGGCCAGCAGCTTGCCCGTGTGGCGCGTGTCTTCAGCGGCGATCGCACTCACTTCCCGCAACACTCGCACCGCCCGATAGCTGATGTCTTCTAAATTCCCGATCGGAGTCGCCACCAA